>DATEJM010000059.1:0-2700 GCA_035277965.1 Steroidobacteraceae bacterium
AGACTCGGCACGAAGAATTTCCCGCTTGCGCACCCATCCTTCCCACCGGTGCGCACGCTCTGGCGAACCCCGCTCGAGCGATCCGAAGGAGCGTTCCTCCGTAAGCGGCTGACCGGCCGCTCTCCCTGACACCCCCTCGGGTCGCTCTCGAAGGGTCTCTCGATCCGCTGCACGCGCACCTGGCGTGATCCGCGGCATGCGTGGCGTCCCGGGCGCTGCGACGCCCGCCCGCCCGCGGCGGATCGAGAGGCCCTTCGGGGTCGACCGTAATCAGTCCCGGTGCCCGCCGGGGAAACAATGGGCTCCCTTTGTGCGCGGATGCGCGCCAGCACGTTCCGACTTGAGCCACGACACGGGTCGGGTGCAGCCGCTGACGCTTCGGCAGGCTCTTACGGCGGCCGACCGGAGGCACGCAGCTCACGGGTGGCGATGCGGTCCCACGCCGAAGGCGAAAGCCTTCGGCGCCCTCTTTGCGCCGATCGAAATCCATTGAGAGACCGATCGCGCGGACAGGGCTTCCATCCTTCCGAGATGAAATCCGGTACCGAGCACCGTTCCATTGTTGCTCGTCCGATTGTGCGGCCCGCTGCAGGCTCGCATCGACCCTGTGCCGGTGTGTCGAACTTCGACAGCTCGGCAAACCCCGTCCGCTTGAAGCATCCACCCCCGCGGACGATCGAGAGAGCCCCTCTCGAGGATGCCCTCTTCTCACACCCACTTTGGTCGGAGGAACACCCATGTCAATTTCCAACCAAGCCGTCTCCCCGGATAAGACGACACGAAAGAGCATCGCCCAGGAACTCGAGCACTTCTCATCCGCACCTGCCCGCTTTCTTGCCGCCTGGAAGCGCGGCGTGCGCCTCGCTGGACCGCAATTCTTTGGTATGGGGAACCCCCATGCCGACCTCGATCAGGCCGAGAGTATCTGGGACCTCTGCCCGAAGATGGATCTGATCGACCGAGCCATTGGCGTCATGAGCTCTGGCGAGAAAGTGTTCTTGGCGGCCCTCACAAGCTTCTACAACGCCCACGATGGCGGTGCGCTCTTGAAGCGCGTCCACGTGCAGGGACTCGCCGATCTCGGCGGCCTCGATCTCGAGCGCCGCGCCGTCATTGCCGCGCTCATCCTCAACTACACCGGCTGGTAGCCATACTCATCACACCGACGACACCTTCATCCCCGGAGGGACATGCATCCCTCCGGATGTCTGTCCTTCTTTGCACCTTAAGGAGCGACAGATGTCCACACCGAATCTTGACCTCTCTCAAATCGCCTGGGAAGACGCCTCGATAGACGAGGAAAGGCCTCGAAGTCGATTGCTCTCCACCTTGCAGTTCAACGGCATTTGCCATCATCTCGAAGCCATTGAAGTGGCGTGGCATGGGGGCACTTCCACCCAATCAGCCGTTTGCCCCTTCTGCGATGAAATCCTGACGAGCTACATCGAGGCGACCGGCGCCTACGGCCCGTTCAGCACCGTGATGATCGACGGACGCACATACGCGATCTTTGTGACGCCCTACTGTTCGTAGCGACCGAGTCGAGGAGCACGGCTCCTCATTAACACGATGAGGGCAGTGCCCGCATCGCGAGCCGCCCTCGGGCACAAATCCTTACCCTTCACAGGAGAATTCCCATGGCAAAGCTTTCCGCACATGGGACGGAGCGCTTCCGTCTCGTGAAGTCGAAATCAAGCAGCCGATCGGACCTGACCGCGGAGGAGCGCATCACCGTCTCCATCCGTTCCGATGGTTCCGTTCTCACCAAACTCGACGTGAAATTCAAGCCGGACTCCTTCAACCCGAATGGCTTTTGGCACAGCTACGGCTGGAAGAAGCGGCTGAGTCGCGCCGAGACTGCCGCTCGCCGGCTGAACCCCGAAAAGCTCCGCGATGCCTACCTCGGGCACGGCTATCTGATTGCCTAAGTTCAACCGCCGGGTCGTGCTCGCCATGGCGTCTGGTACCGGCGCGCGCAGTTCCACGTGAAACCAACAGGCCGCAGATCTTGACACGGACAACAGGGAAAAGCGGGAGCTGACGGAGCGCGGATTGGCGCGAGACCTGAAACTCACCGCCGCTCATCCTTGGCGCCGTGTTCGCTGACTTGATGTCAGCACATGCCGAGGTAGCCAGGATCCAGAAGGCTACGGCGCGGCGTGAACCGCGCTGATCCGTCCAGTTCGCTTCAAGCATCCCCCGGGCGAACGCTCATCAGTACCCCTGATGATGGATGCCCACTAGTTCTCACGCTTTCCTTCTCGACTCACCCGAAGCGGCGCTGCCCTCCCTTCACGGGAGGCAGCGCTTCTTCGCGACCACTCACCGATTATCCGTCTGGAGACTCGCCATGACGACTACCGCTTCAACTCAGACTCGTCCCAAGAAATCCTACTTTGACCTGCACATCGAGGGTGTGGGCTATGTCAATCGAATCCGGGAAGTGACGCCGAAGCGCGGCGCCGCCTTTCTGGCCTGCGAAGTAGCAGCGCTCGTAGGTCCCACCGATGCCGTCGAGTATCGGCGGTTCGACGTGCGCGTATCGGGAACCGATGCGCAACACTTGATCCGCCGATGCGAGCAGGCCGTGAAAGACGAGAAGAAGGTCCTGATCGGCTTTCGGCTCGGTGATCTCTGGACCGATATCTTCACGTACTCGAAGGGACCCAAGGAAGGTCAGACTGGCGTGTCTCTCAAGGC
>DATEJM010000060.1:0-12752 GCA_035277965.1 Steroidobacteraceae bacterium
CTAGTAAGCCAACAGGAGATTGAACAGGACGTAATCGGGATCCTGTCGCGGGAAGAGGGCCTTCAACGCGTCCCCGGCGATCATTCTCGCGTACGAGGCCCGGATCACGATGTTCTGGGAATCGAGAGGGCGATAGATCAGCGAAGCGGACAGGTCCTCGCCGACGTGCTTGCTGATGCTGCCCTGGTTGCGTGCGGCCTCGACGACCGCCGTGTTCGCGAAGTACACATCGTTCGCGTTGAGCGTCACACGCAGTGTCGGCAGCACGTCGAAATCCGCTCCCACGCCCGCCAGCACGGTGCCGGGATTGGTGAAGTTCGACTGGCCTTCGTCCTTCGACGATCGCAGCGAGTTCAGCAGGGAGTTGACGCCCGACAGCGCGACGCCGCCTCCGCCCACGAGGGGCACGGCTTCGTGAACGAAATAACTGGTGTCCGAGCCCGCGAACTGCGGGTTGTCGAATACGGCGTCGAATCCCGTGTCCTTGTCGTCGTACGGGTTCCTGTCGCCGCTCGCATACAGGAATGACAGGCGGGTGCGCACCCAGTTGAAGTCGGCGGACAGCTCGCTCGCGGCAAAGAAGGCGCTGATCCGGGTGTGCCGGTCCTCGAATGTGCTGCGATTCTCGGTACCGACCGCGTAATAAGCGGATGCGGTCAGGTTCAGCCTGCCGAAGTGCCCATCCCCGTTGTAGCCCAGATATACCACGTCGAAGTTGCGACCCTTCTCCAGCCCGAGCGGCGCGGGCCGCACGAGGAAGCCGTTGCTGTCGTAGTGGACGTCGCCGGCCTCGCGGTCTCTGTTGTAGAGAACGGTGACCTGGGAGGTGAAACCCGTGACCGGCAGATCCTGGCGATACAGGTTGAATACGAACACATCGTCGTCCCGCAACCGCTGCCCCAGATCGTTCAGGCCGCTGTTGGTGTCCTTCTCGAGCAGGCGGAACCAGGCGATGTTGTACTGCATCCGGTTGTTGTCGCGCGTGCCGAAGAGGCGTGCGCCGAGCTGATCGTCCTGGAACAGGAAGCCGCGGAAGTCCGACGAGAACGGCTGAATGCCAAAGCGCACGCTGTCGAAGTCGAAGCGGTCCGAGACGTTGCGGATGTGCGCATCGACGAACGCTTCCTGGATACCGATGTGGTGATCGGAGCGGGTACGGCCCGTGCGCGGGTCCACGTTGAGGCCCATGACCTCGCCGATCGAGGCGTGATTGAAATTGAACACCGGCGTGAACCGCAGCTCGTAGTCCGGCGGACGAAAGACCGTGTCGCCCTTGAAGAGCACGAATTCCGTCGCGAGGCTCTGCGAGAACACTTCCTGGCGGCTGCGGCCGAAGATGTCATTCTCGCCGGGGAAGCGCGTCGAGCTGCCGCCCACGGCCGTGGGCAGCTCCCGGCTCTCGAAACGGCTGTCCGAGATGAGCCCGAGGTTGAAGAACCCGTCGTCGCCGAAGACCGGCTTGTCGGCCTTCAGGACGTTGCGGTTGTAGGGATCCAGCAGATTGTTGCGATAGCCGAGCGAATCCATGATGCGCCAGCGGTCGGGAAGCGGTATCGCCGCTGCGTAGTCGGTGAGCTGGGGGCGCGGCAAAGGCGACACGCTTTCCGGTGCGCGGCGGCCGCCAGGAAACGTCGCTGCCTCGGGGCCCTGTACGGTTCCTCCAGGCCCCCCTTGCGATGCGCTTCCGGGGGCCGGAGCGGCGCTTCCCGCAGGCGGACACGGCACCGGCTGAAAGCCCGGTTGCCGACGCCTCACGATGCGACCCGTGTCGTCCTTGTAGCAGGTGTCCGCGAGCGCACTTACGGACAGCCCTAGCGAGCCCACCAGCACGAGCGCGTATCGCAGGCACGCGGATGTGCCCCGCCGCCCTGGGTGGCGGGGGTTAGAGCCCCGCACAGACGTTCTCCGCGTTACTGTTCACGAAGGGCGACTGAGGACATTGCACGTACTTGAGTCGCGTCCCTTGCGGTGTCAGCGTATCCGCGCGCCGGGCCGAGGGCGCATTGCTGATGCTGCCCCCGAGCGCCCGCGAGGCGTTGGCGAGGCCGAGGAAGGCCACCATGTCATCCTGATCGACACCATCACCGGAGACACCGATCGCTCCCACCAGCGTGTTACCGCGATAGATCGGCACGCTGCCCGGGAAGATTTGCAGGCCGTTGCCCAACCTGACATCGGTATTGACACGAGTCGGCGTCAGGTCGGCTGCGAGATCGATGCCGGTGCAGCCCGCAGTCACGTCAGGCACGCCTGCATTCGCCACGTACAGGACGTGCTGCAGCACTGCGTTGATGGACAGATCGAGTTGCAGCCCGGTCGAGAAGACGCTCCACTGCCCCTGAGGCTTGCTCAGCGGACCGAATACGGAGCCATCGATGCCGTCCGGAAAGAACGGTCGTGCCAGGTTGCCGATGGCCCGATCGGAATACGCGATGGCCCCATCCGCCAGGGCAGTGGGATTGCCGCCGAAGGACTGGAAAGCCGTGACGTAGTTGCCGAGTGGGACGGATTGGAAATGGATGCCGGCGGTGTCCGTCGTCAGGTACTTCGCGTCCGGTAGAGCGCTGAGATACGAGGCGGCGGTGTCGGACGAAAAGAAAGCCGCGGCACGGGCCTTTTGCAGCGAGACATCCGAACCGAACACAGGCGCGTCCGCGCTTCGCACCATGCCCAGCGTCGCTCCCTGCCTGTCCACGACGGCAATCGTCACACGGGCGGTGTCTCCCACGGGCAGTCGGATCTGGCCGCGGGCCCGATTGGCCACATCCAGCGCGGACTTCAGCAGTTGCAGGACTTCGGCCTGGGTCAGCGCACCCGCGCCATCGCTCGCGTCTTTGGCGGGAAAGCGGTTGGTATTCGTATTGTCGACGAAGATGAACGCGTTCTCACCTGTGAAATCGCCACTCGTATCGGCCGTGATGCCTGATGCCGGATCTCCGAAGGCGGTGCCCGCATGTACGGTCCCGTCGGAGTACCCCGTTACCTGGATCAGCGCGCCGGTCCCGGCCGGAATCGCGGCGTATGGAGGCGCCTTGGCGGGATCTGCGGCGAGATTCGGGAAATCGACGTCACTGAAGCGCAGCAGCCTGCCGCCCGCCGTGATCTGATCCGCCCGTCGGTTGAGCGGGGCGGCGTAGCCATAGGTGGCCCCGTAGGCGATCTCCTCGTCGAGATTGGCGTCAGTATTGGAGATGTCCGCGTCGATGCCGTACTGGCCGTCGGCCAGCACGCCGACACCGCCGACCACCGTGCCATTCTTATACAGAGGGAATCCACCCGGATCGGCGGACAACCCAAGAGGAGAACGTTTCGGCCCCGCGTCCGGCGCGGTGCCGTTGAACTTGCCGATGAAGTCCGAGCAGGCGAACTGACTGAACTGCACGCCAAACAGTGGACCCGAAGGCTGCGAGAGCTCACCCGGGTTGAAGTGCTGCTGCACGATCTGACTCGCGGTGCGGGTCGAGAAGGCATTGCCCTCCGAGGACAGGTACGCCCCGGTCACCGCTTTGGCGATCGCAGCCTGGTCATCGATGTTGAGTCCCGCAAGCGCGGGCGCTGCCGCGGACTGCACCGGCAACCGAATCCCTTCGAGACCGGCCGTGATGACGGGCTTGCCGGAGCTGTCCAGCGCAGTTGCGATGACGACCTGATGCTCGGCCGGCGTGCCCATCCGGTAGACGGCGAGCACGTTGCCGACTCGATCCACCACGGCAATCGTCGCCTGCGCGTTGTAGGCCTGGGCCTCGGCAACGCCCTGCGCGATCACCTGCTCGACGTCTGCCTGGGTGAGCGCAGTCGGGACGCACGAGCTCGAGCAGCCGCCGGTCTGATCCGTACCGGTCGGATTGCCCCCGGAGCCGGAGCAGGATACGAGCCACACAGCCGCGAGACCCGCGATCAAATGTCCGCGAGAGTTCATCGCCCGCGCCGCTCCCTTGTTCTTGTTCGGATTTTTCCCAGGATTATGATTGTGAGTGGTAAGCATGACAACTGGCACATTGGAGCGTCACGCGATTGCGCGCCCGCGCGTCGCCGTGACACTCCAGGCACTTGCCGATGTCCGGCAGCATCAGAACGCTACTTTCGCTGGTCGTGCGGGCCTTGTGGCAGGACAGGCAGGCCTCGTCTCCGGTCAGATCCTTCTGCACCGCATGCAGGCGATGATTGAAGTGCGTGTCGGTGAAGTAGTCGCCGATGAGGCGCACGGGCTGCACTTCGTAGCGCTGATGGATGTCGGCTGATCCGTTGTCGCGCACGACGTGGCAGCTCACGCACCCGCGTCGGGTGAACTGATTGGTGATCTCGAATACCGCACGGCGCGTGGCACATGTAATCGGGGCGTCTCGGCACGTCTCGTCAACCACCGGGCTGTCGGGCAGACGCCGGCGCACGGGCCCAGCGTTCGCCATCGTGGGGTCGCTGAAGCGCCGCGCATAGTAGTCCTCGATCATCAGCATCGCGTCGCGTGGCTTGCCGTGCGGGAGCTGTCGCTCCGGCGAGCGCTCATCGAACGTCAGCTCGTGGCAACGCGAGCAGGCGGTCGCCATCTTGATGGGAGCGAAGTGCTCGCCGTCGGCCGCCAGCGTGTGACAATCCGCGCACCCGAGCGGCTTGCTGTCGCTCGTCCGCTGGACGCGGCTGCCGTCGAGATGTTGAGCGTGGGAGAACTTGAGATTCGAGTGCTCGTGGCCCGAGAGTACCGGAACTCGGACCGGACGCCAGTCCTGTGGCTCGGGATCGCCGCCGCCACCCCGCGAAATGGAGCCCAAGCGCTCAATCTCGTGGGACCCCGGCGGCTCGAGGACCGTTGCCATGAAGCCCGGGTGCTCGCCGGGCGCAAAGCCGGTGACCGGCTGCACCTCGAGACTGCCGAATCGGCCGTGTGCGTCGGCGTGGCACGCGACGCACAGCCGGTCGTCACGAATAATGAGGGAGCCTCCCGGAGCGTGGTGCTCTTCGTGGCATTGCCCGCAGCGCCCCGGGGGTCCGAGCTTCGTCAGGGCCAGATGAGCGGGGCTCACGTGATCCCGCACCTGGTCGTGACATTTGCGGCAGTCCTGGTCCCGTGCGTGTACGAAGAACTGCTGATGACACGCTTCGCACTTGCGGCCAACCGCCTGAGCGTGAGCCGCAGTCAGCGGGCCAGCCGACCAGAAGGTGTCGTCCGCCACCCAGGAAGGAGTCACCGTGCCGCTGCGATGCAGGAGAGCGGTCGCGAGCGGAATCGCAAAAGCGAGCAGCGGGACCAGAAGCAGCAGCGTCCAGGCGGTCCGCCGCTTGGAGAGCCACGTCTGTTCCAGCTCGGTGCGAAAACCCGATTCGAACTCGCTCTTGCTGACATCGGCGCGCTGCTGAACGGCAAAGGCTGCGTCGAAGCCGGGCGGCTGCTCGAGCACCGACAGGCGGTTGCCGGCGATTTCCACGACATCGCCCGGGGCCAGCCTGGAGCTCGAAGTCGCCGCACCGTTGACCGTGATCCGCGCACCGCCGCGCGCGGAGACATTCAGTCCGGACCCGGAGCGGCGGATCACCGCGTGCTCGGGAGCGACGGCGTGCCCCAGCAGCTGAATGTGGCAGTCCGGCGCGCTGCCGATCGTAATCGCGTCCGCCACGATCTGCGTGTCGGCGTACTCGGCCACGCGGTTGGCCGTCTGACGAAGCTGGCGCAGCAGCGCTCGCATGGGCTGGGCTACCAGTAGATGAAAGTGACGACGATGTGCACGAGCAGCGCGGCAAGCAGGGCGATCGTGAGCGGCACGTGAATGTATAGCCACGCGCGTAGCCACCCGTTCAGCCGGATGTCGCGCCGCAGACGCCGCAGGATCATCTGCCTGCGACACAGCACGCCGACGAGAGCTTGAAGCAACTCGGCCTCGGCGCGCTTCTCCGCGCGTGGCAGGCGCTTGGCCACCCAATCGATGGCCGTCTGTTGATCTGTGTTGGAGACGAGCCGCGTGCCCTGGCCCGCGGCAGCCTCCGCCAGCATGAGGCGCGAGTCATCGAGCGCAAACAACTGCTTGAGCACGCCGCCTCCCAGGACGGTGCGCTCGATGCTGCTCTTCACCGCGAGTCCCGTGTCGGGATCGCAGCGATCGGCCAGCTCCCTGGCGCGCGCATCGAGATCGAACAGCTCCGCGAACAGGGCTCCGCGCGATCCTCCCGAGCGATTCTCGGAGATCACCGACGGATTGGAGAAGTAGACATACAGCCCGACGAAACCGCTCACGATGACGGCGGCCATGAGCACGTAAGCCAACGTGTGCACGTTCCAACCGAACTCCGCGGAACAATGCAACGTCGCCACCACGAGCAACGCCGTGCCCAGATAAACGTGAGCCGACGCCCAACCCTGCACCGTCCCAAGCGTGGACGAGTAGGAGCGCTTGCGGATTCCGAGCAGGGCGAGCCACGCGATGAGCAATGCCCCGACGGTCCCGAGCGTGTAGCCCTGCCACGTCCCGCCGTTATGACGCTGCAGGCCGCCCTGAGTGGCATACAGCGCAACCGACCCGAGCGACAGTCCCACCGCCCACCAAAGGTAGCGGCCACCTCGATAGCGAAGAAGGCTCTGGTGGATCAAGTCCGGCGCTCTTCGACGAGATCGACGTATCGCTCAGGCCCGATGCGGATCGCCGCGCCGGTGGGACAGGCCGTCACGCATGCCGGGCCGCTCTTGACGCCGAGGCAGGCGTCGCACTTCATTGCCTTCTTGCCCTTTGCCTTGGCCGACTCGGCCGGGCGCGGATCGGGCTCTTCGCCCGGCCCCGAGCCCCGGCCGAGCAGCAGCCAGCTCAGGAGCCCTGGTTTGGGCGGGGCTGCGTACTCCATGCGGATCACATCGTAGGGACAGTTGGTCTGGCAGTTACCGCAGCCGATGCAGGTGTCGTCGATGTACACCTCGCCCGACTCGGAGCGCCGGATCGCATTCGGCGGACAGTCCTTCATGCAGTGCGGCTGCTCGCAGTGCCGGCACGAGATTGGAATGTGGATGCGGGCGAACGTCGCTCCGGCCTCGCGATCGAGCCGCGACACACCGCCGTGAGTCTCCGCGCAGGCCTTCTCGCAGTTGTCGCAGCCGACGCAGAGCGCTTCATCGATCACGAGGACGTTGGTGGCCTCACCGAGGCCCTCATTCATCAGAAAGTTCATGACCGCGCCGGCCTCGGGGCGCACCGCCATGCGAGCGTTGTCGATCGCCCGGCGGCTCGCGCCGCGCTGCAGTGATTCGCGGCTTGCGTCCTCTCGCCCGGTAAGGGCGAGGAACTCACTGCGCTTCACCTCCAGGGCCTCGGAGGCAACCGTCGCGCGCGCCGTCTCACGGCGCTGCGGATCGCCCATGAGGGCCATCTCGCCGATCAACTGCCCGGCTGGAATCTGTGCGACGACAATCGAACCAGGCTCCTGACCGCGCGACAGCGCCACGTTACCCGAGCGGAGCACGAACAGGCTGTCTGCGGTCTCGCCTTCGCGGAACAACGTGTCGCCTGCCTTGAACTGCCGCACTCCAACTTTGGCTGCCAGTCCGCGAAGCTCACGAGGGGTCGCATACGGCGCAAAGTGCCGTTGCAGCTCCCTGACGACGAAGATCCAGTCGATGCCCCTGCGCAGCTCCTCGTTGGAGCTCATGAGCTTGATCATCGTGCGGCGCGGTGTCTCGACGAGGACGCAGCCGGGGCCCGCGATCGCGCGCTCGGTGCGCGGCCGGCCCGACAGCAGACTCAGCTCGCCGAAGAACTCACCGCGAGACAGCCGTGTCGTGATGCGGGGGGTACCCGCCGACTCCAACCTCACCTCACCGTTCACGATCGTGAAGAACGAGGTGCCGAAGTCGCCCGGCTCGTAGATAACATCGCCTTCGCGAATGACCCGCGTATTGCGCGGGGGGCGCGCTCGGCTCGCGAGAGCGGCCCGAACGGCTTCCATCGTGCGGCGAGCTTCGAGGTAGGCGGGGCCGTCGGCGTAGGCGACGCTGATCTCACTCTCTACGATGAGCTCGCGAAACGCGAGCGCATTCAACTCGCGGAACATCGGTGTCAGCGAGCGGAAACGCTCGAGGTGCTCCTCGGGATCGCGCTCGTCCGCGAGCCCTTTGAACTGCAGCTCGAGCAGTCCGTAGTCGGCCGGCTTGATCGGGTTGCCATGGATGTATTCGACGACATCGTGGCCCTGGTTCATCGCCTGCTTGATCAGCGGGTAGCCGGCGAGCGAGCCGATGATGTAGATGCCCGGCACGTTGCTCTCGTAGAGTTGCGAGAGCTCCGGGATCGCATCGCTGCGCTGATTCGGGAAACGGATACCGACGGACTCGACGAACTTGCGCGGCGGCTCGGAGCCGAGCCGCGCGATCACCCGGTGGCAGTTCACGGCTTGCTCGCCAGCGGGAGTCTGCAGGCTCACCCCGAGGGGCGGCCCGCTCGGGTTCGCCACGATCCGCACGATGCGGCTCTCGTACGCGCAGGTCACCCGCCGCCGCTTGTCGTTGATAGCGGCGATGATCGCATTCAGGTTGGCGTCCTTCGCGCGGCTGAACTCCTTGCCGCGATTGATGATCCAGACCGTGTTCTGCTCGGCGAGCGCCAGGGCGTTCTCGATCGCCGAATCGCCGGCGCCGACGACCAGGATGGTCTCCCCCGAATATTCCCGCGGGTCATCCAGTTGGTACTGGATGCCGGGCAGCTGTTCCCCGGGAGCGCCGAGCTTTCGGGGGTTGCCCTCGAGCCCGATGGCGAGCACCACGTGCTCGCTCCGGAGCGTCGTCCCGTCGGACAGACGTATGACAAAGGCCCCTTTCTGTCCCTGGACCTGAGCGACCTCCGTCCCGTAGCGGACATGGATTCCGAGGCGGCTGATGTCCTGTGACCAGGCATCGAGAATGGTCTCGCGCGCCCCGGCCGCGAACCGCACATCGCTGCGCAGATCGAGGAACCCCGGCTCGTCCATCACGTGCTTACGCTTCTGGTAACGCTGGATGGTCTTGGCCGGCGCCTCGAAGCCCTCGAGCAGGATGTAGCTGGGTGTCTGACGCCCGGCGGCCCGGTCCAGCTGCGCGGCCCGGCCGGCGGCTGACAGCCCGGCGGGGCCGGCGCCCACGATGGCGATTCGATAGAGATCGGTCACTGAATCGTTATTGTCAATTCGACGCAACGGGCCCGCTCACCATACGATCGCGCCGGCCTGGTTGGATGCACCCTGAGCGTCATTGAATCGTCGCGGCACCACGCGCGCGGCTCTTATGAAGGGGATACTCCTCTATATCGCGTAGTCGTGACAAGCGGGCGTCAAGTAAAGGATTTCCGGAACAGTGACCGTGCATCCGGAAGCTTGCTTTCCGCGTATCATCAGCGTTATACGTACCCGCAAAATAACGGAGAGAGGCCGCGATGGCCGCGCGGACCACGCTGATGAATCGTCTTCTGTGCTCGATCGGAGCGTGCCTCGTCGTTGTCGGGTGCACCTCGTCGGGCTCGACGCTTCCGGACGCCAACTCAACCGCCGAAACGGCCTCCCGCGTCCAGATTGCCGCAACCAACCTGGAAGACACCGTGGTCGTGGACTGCCAGCTGCCCGGCAAGCTGCAGAAGCTGGGTGGGCAGCAGACCTATCTGACTCCCGGCCGGCTCGTCCGCGACACCACTCTCAACTGCCGGATGCGCGGTGGTGAGTACACGCTCGGTGACCTCTCCGGGGGCACACTGTCTCTGAAGCGCTGGCTGCCCGTGGCCGAGAATGGCGATGCCGAGGCGCAGTATTACGTCGCCCGGATCTATGCCAACGGGATGAGCGGTGTCCCGGTGGACTACGCTCAGGCGGCCCACTGGTATGAGCTCGCGGCGAAGCAGGGCTACAACCCCGCGATGCAGGAGCTCGGCTATCTCTATGAGAAGGGCCTGGGTGTCCCCGTGGACCTGCAGCTCGCCCTCAATCTCCAGCGCAAGGCCTCGGGCCTCGGCGCGGATCTCGACTACGCCTGGAAGATCACCGCAGCCCAGGAATCGGCCGCCAAGCAGGTCGAGGAGCTGAGCGCCCGGCTGGAAGCCTCCAACCGGGATCTCGAGGCCACGCGAACCGAGCTGATGGCCAAGCAGGATACCCTGTCCCGCAGCCGGGCCGAGTACCGCCGGCAAGCGGACCTGGTCCTGAACCTGAAGACCAGTCTCGAGGCAGCCCGCCAGGGCGGTAGCGGCGAGGATGCCGCGCACGTCAAGGACCTCGAGGGCAAGCTCGCAGCCCGCCAGGGAGAGCTGCAGCAGGCGCAGCAGAAGATCGGTGAGCTGTCCGCCGACCTGTCCGCGCAACAGGCGCAGCTCGCCGCGAGCCTCGCGAAATCCCAGGCAACCAGCCTTGCCCTGAACGAGCTGACCTCCGCGCGCAAGGCGGACAACACCTCCAGCGAGGCGAAGGTCGATGACCTGCGCGCGAAGCTGGCTCAGACCGAAGATCGCTTGATTCGCTCGCAGCAGGAGCTCAGCGACTCTCGCCGGCAGTATCAGCACGAGGTGCAGCAGCTCGTCGAGCAGCGGGATGAGTATCAGCGGGCCGCCAGCAAGGCGACCGACGGCGGCGCGGCGCTGCTGGCGGCCAAGCAGCGTGAGCTCGACCGGCAGCAGATGCAGATCCAGTCGCTCGAGGCGGCGCTGTCCGCGGCGAAGCAGGATGCGACGAAGGCCAGCGGCGCAACGGCTGCCCGTACGCAGCAGTCGGACGCACGCGTCGCACAGTCCGATGCGCGAGCCGCACAATCCGACGCACGTGCCGCGCAGTCAGATGCACGGGCGACCCAATCCGACGCGCGCGCCGCGCAGGTGGCCGCAGTCAACTCGGCGCTTTCTCAGCAGCTCGCTGACATGCGGGCCCGTTACGATCAGTCGGCGAAGGCGCTCGCGACACAACGGCAGCAGCTCGCCGCCGCGCAGACCGGCTCCTCGTCGCAGCGCGATGCGCTGGTCGAGCAGATGAAGCAGCAGATGCGGCAGCAGCTCGCGGCGCGCGACACCCAGCTCGCCGCGACCCAGAGGCACCTCGAGTCGCTGGAGTACGAGACCTCCCAGCTCAAGACCAATCTGCGCAGCATGGAAGAGGAGGGCAACGCTCACAAGCTGGCCCTCGATCGCGAGCACCAGCAGGCCCTGGACCTGCAGGACGAGCTGGATAAGGCCCGTACGGACGCAGCCCGCGAGCGCCGCGAGCTCGTGGACGCTCAGACCCAACTCGACCAGCAGCGCTCCCTCGGTCAGCAGAATGCCCAGGTCATCGCGCGCCTGAATGCGGATGTGAAGGAGAAGGAGGCCATCATCAAGGCGAAGGACGAGCGGATCGCAACGCTCAGTCAACAGACCCTGATGGCCATGCGCACGGCTCCTCCCCGTTCGACTCCGGTGACGACGGTGGCTCGAGTTGCTGATACCGCCTCAGTGCCCGATACGTCCTCGTTCATGCAGCTGGCGCGTGCGTTTGACGCACAGCACCCCGGCCGTAGCTATGCCCTGCTGATCGGAAACAGCAACTACCGCTACATGAGCGTCTTGAAGACCCCCCAGAACGACGTTCGCGAGTTGGGACAGGTTCTCGAGCAGCAGTACGGCTTCATGGTCATGACACGCGAGGATGCGACAGCGCGCGACATCATGATCAGCCTCGATTCCTACGTGAACAGCCTGACGGAGAACGACCGCCTGGTGATCTACTTCGCCGGCCACGGCGACCGGGACGACAGCTCGGCGGAGCGTGCCTACTGGCTCGGGATCGATGCCAACCCGAAGACCCAGGACGGGTACGTCGAGGTCGAGAACATCCAGGCGAAGATCAAACAGATGAAGGCCCAGCACATCCTGCTCGTGGCCGATTCCTGCTTCTCCGGCGCGATCGCTCACGGCACCAGCGCCACGATCGGCCGCGGCATCAACGAGAGCCGCCTGAAGCACGAGCTGAGTCATCGGGCCCGCATGGTGCTCACCTCCGGCGGCAACACCCCCGTGGTGGATGTCGGTGGGGAGGCGGACCATTCGCTCTTTGCGACATACTTCATCCGGACATTGCGGCAGAATAGGACCGTGATGAGTGGCGAGATGCTGGCTCACGAGGTCTATGAGCAGATGAAGCCCGAGACGGCCCGGCTGCACATCTCGCAGGCGCCGACCTATGCTCATCTGAGCGACGCCAACCACGATTTCGGGGATTTTTTCTTCACGCCCCGTCCCGTGCTCGTGGCCGCCGCCGATCTGAACTGAACCGATCTGAACCTTGAGGGGATCGCGGGGCGCCGCGACATCATAAGAACCACACGGGATTCGACTAGGGAGCACAATGATTTTTGCACGACCCCTGCCGGCGGCTGTCCTCGCTTTGCTCGGCTGTTTTCTCACCACGGGCGCTCAGGCGCAGAACAAGAATCAGCAAGGCGCTCTCACGAACTTTGCGCTCGCCGATCCGAATGCGACGGTGCTACAGCGGGGAGCCGCCCTCGCCACCCAGGGGATGTGCACGGACCTGCGCAACAGCGGTCTGGCGTTGAGCTCGCCGACCCCCCAGGGTGACCTCTTTCGGCGTTGCAATGAGCTGATCCAGACCGCTATCGCGTTGAACCCCAACGGGGGCTTCGCCTCGAACGGTCGCAGTCTGGGACTCAACTCCACCCAGCTCCTGGGCGCTCTGCAGCAGATTTCCGGCGAGGAGGTTTCCACGCGCGGCGAGCTGGCCACACAGGTGTCGCAAGGTCAGTTCGCGAATGTCAGCGGGCGCCTGAATGCGTTGCG
>DATEJM010000061.1:0-2635 GCA_035277965.1 Steroidobacteraceae bacterium
GTCGCGCTCGAAATCAACACCTGGGCGAGCGCCTCGGGCCTGGGTGGACCGTACTCGACCGCCTCGGTCGCACGCGCTTGCGCCTGCCGGCGGTGCGGGATCAGCGGCTTCGCGTGCTCCTCCGGCTGCGCGCTGACGGTGACCGTACGCTCGTTGACGAACTCGACGACGAGCTTGGTGTCGGCCAGCATCGTGGCAAGAGCGGCCGAAGGCTCCAGGACGCCGTGCACCTCATGAGTGCGGATGCCGCGCAGCAGATTGAAGTCGAACAGCACCTGCAGGTTCGACTGCCGGCTGAACTCGTTCAGCATTTCCGCGGCGTCGCCGGCCCTGAGATCAAAATGGTGGCGCGCGTCTGCGGGCGATGCGCCGCGGGCAGCGAGGCTCAAAATCATGGCGCCGAGCGCGGCCGCTGCGCGTCGTAACCAACGGTTGCGCCACCCTTCGTCCTTGCCTTCTTCCGTGAGCAGGTTAGCGGTCCCCAGCCTTATCGTTAACAGGTTCGGGTTCTAGTTCTGGCTTGCCATGAGATCATGACAGAAAAGGCCCCCGTGGCAACGCGAAAAACGCTGTTTTTCAGGCCGATTCGCGTGGCTGGAAGGCCGTAACGCCCGCCCGGGCGCCGTGTACGACTAAGGTACCATTCGCGGCCATCTGCATCGCAGCAAAACACTCGGGGTTCGACATGAGTCATAACGCGCCTCCCGTACCGCAACTAACGGTACGCGCGATCGTCCTCTCCGTCGTGCTCGCGGTGGTGCTTGCCGCGGCAAACTCCTATCTGGGCCTCTTCGCGGGCATGACCATCGCATCGGCGATCCCATCCGCGGTGGTATCGATGGCCGTGCTGCGTGCGCTCGGGGGCGGTGGCATTCTCGAGAACAACATCGTACAGACCGGCGGGTCTGCGGGGACGTCGCTCGCCTCCGGCGCGATTTTTACCCTGCCGGCGCTGGTCATTCTCGGCTTCTGGCAGGACTTCCATTTTGGCTGGGTATTCGCCATCACGGGGCTCGGGGGGCTGCTCGGCGTGCTCTTCTCCGTGCCGCTGCGGCGGTCCCTGATCGTTGATCAACAGCTCGCATTTCCCGAAGGGAAAGCCGCGGCCGAAGTGCTGCGGGCCGGCGAGAATCCGGGCCAGGGCGTGAGGATTCTGAGCATGGGTGGAGTCGCCGGAGGTCTCACGAAGCTCGCGGCCGGCAGCGGCCTACGCCTGATTCCCGATACCGCGGCGTGGTCCGGCTACCTCGGCAAAGGCATCGTGTATCTAGGCACGAACCTGTCGCCGGCGTTGCTTGGCGTTGGGTACATCGTGGGCCTCAACATCGGCATCGTGGTGGTCTCCGGGAGTCTCCTGTCCTGGGACGTCGTGATCCCGATCTACAGCACATATTTCCTGCAGGACAACCCGATGCTGGCGCACGCCATGACCGGCATGAGCGCCACCGATGCTGCCGGCCTCCTGTGGTCGAAACAGATTCGATTCCTGGGTGTCGGCGCAATGCTGGTCGGGGGCGTCTGGACGCTCATTCGTTTGCGATCGTCGCTATTGTCCGGGATACGTAGTGGACTGGCGGTGGCGCGCAGCGGGGGCAGCGGCCCCGTCCCGGTCCACGAGCAGGATCTGCCGATGAAGTGGATCCTGGTGGGCCTGGTGTTGTTCACGATCCCTTTGGGTGCCCTGTACCAGAGCATCGTCGGTAACTTGAGCGTCAGCGTCACTATGACGATCGTGATGATCGTCGCGGGCTTTCTCTTCTGTTCGGTATCCGCATACATGGCCGGGTTGGTGGGCACCTCCAACAACCCCGTGTCCGGCATGACGATCTCCACCATCCTGTTCGCCGCGGTGTTGCTCGTGGTGTTGATGGGGCGTGCGGCACCGTTGGGACCGGTCGCGACGGTGATGATCGGCGCGGTGGTTTGCTGCGCAGCCTGTATAGCCGGCGACAATTTGCAGGACTTGAAAGCCGGCCATATCGTCGGAGCGACACCCTGGAAACAGCAGGTCATGCTGGGAATCGGCTCGACCTCCTGTGCGCTCATCATGGCCCCGGTACTGAATCTGCTTGCCAAGGCCTATGGCATCGGTGTCCCGACACCCGAGCATCCCCATCCGCTGCTCGCTCCTCAGGCAACGTTGATCGCATCCGTTGCCAAGGGGTTCTTCGGCGGGGCGCTGCCCTGGGGCATGGTCGCCATTGGCGCACTCATCGCGGTGGCCAACATCGCGGCGGATGAGATCCTGCGGATCCGCGGATCCGGCTTCCGGATACCGGTGCTGGCCGCGGCAATCGGGATCTATTTGCCGCTCGACGTCACCATGCCAATCTTTCTCGGCGGGCTGCTCGCATGGTTCGCCGAGCGGACCTTGTTACGTCGCAGCGGCACGACGACGCACAGCACCGAGGAGATAGAGCGCCTCAATAGAAAAGGTCTGTTGTTCTCAGCCGGCCTGATCACCGGCGAGGCGCTGATGGGCATCCTGATGGCCATCCCCATCGTCGCCTACGGCCGCGCCGATATCCTCTCCCTGGGTAAGACATGGCAGTTCGGACAGTGGCTCGGCGTGTCGATCGTCGGCGTGATCGTGGTGGAGCTCTACAGAATCGCTACCGCCGCAGAGCGCCGATAG
>DATEJM010000062.1:0-21440 GCA_035277965.1 Steroidobacteraceae bacterium
GTGTTGGGTGTGGAGCACGTATTGCTGGTGCCCAGCATGAGCGCGATGGCGACGACGGATCTCAAAGAACATTGCGATGAGATGGGTGGCCATCGCAGCGACATCATCGCGGCGCTCGATTTTTTGTTCCTCGGAGTCTAGCCGCGGGGAGCGCGAACCGGACGAAGCTCGCATCAACGCGAGCGGAATCGGCAGCGGCTGGCGTGCAAGGCGGCGCGCTATGCACGCCGGCTCCCACTCAGCGCACTCTCTTCTGGACAGCGGCGGATTCGGTTCCCAAAATGGGCCCCCTTCGGAAGGGTGGCAGAGCGGTTGAATGCACCGGTCTTGGTTCTAAATCGAGCGCTGCCGCGGAAACGCGGTAGATGAAGGAGTCAAATTCGGCGGAGCCCCTGCGCGAGCGAGGTAACGCCGAGCGAAGCCCGAAAGGGAACGTGTAGAGACTTGACGGCTCCCACCTACAGCCTGCGGGCCAGGGTGAAGACAAAGTCCAGACCCCGAACAGACGAGGCTTCGTCTGGTGGCGAAAGCCATCGAGGCATGGAAAACCGGCGTCCTCGCAAGGGGACCGTGGGTTCGAATCCCACCCCTTCCGCCAATCACGCATCCATCGGATTGAGAGTCTGCACGCCGGGAAAATGCCGGGTGTTATCGGTAACAATCGTGCAGAGGTTGGCCTGTGCAACGGATGCGATGATCATGTCCAACGCACTTCGCGGCCGACCTTCTGCTGTTCCGTCCGCCATGAGCTGGGCCCATATGAGCCCCGCCCTCGCATCGAAAGGGAGTATGCGACCATCGAATAATTGCCCCGGGCCGTCGCTCCCGGAAAACCAACGTTCCAACTCACGCCGCTTCTTGCCGGAAGGCTGCTCGAGAATGCCGCGCTGAATCTCGACGAGGGTGAGCGATGCAATGAACAGATCGCCGTCCGCCTGCTCACCCAGCCACGCGGTGAGAGCTGCGGACGGGTGCGGCTTCGTCGCGTTGCTGATGATGTTCGTATCCAGGAGATAACGCGTCACAGCTCGACTTCACGCCCGGCCACGACTGGCCGATGGAGCTCGAGCTCGGTACCGACCAGGGGCGAGCGGCGAAGTGCAGCCAGAATGCCTCCCTTCGACGTCGGCTTGCCCGCGATGCGCTGCAGGGCCTCGCGCACATCGTCCGCCTTCGCATCGTCTTCACTCAGCGCTCGGGCAAGCGACCGGATCAATTCGCGGTGCTCATCCCGACGCTCCGGCCGTGCATATAGCCAGTAATACATCCGGGTATGGGTGGTACGGCAAACCGGCGGGCGCGCAGGGGCAAAGGGGTAGCTCCGCAGCGTGTGCTACGCATTCCTGCACATTATCGCGGGGCCGACGCTCGCACATTAGCGCGGGGTCAAAGTGGCGAGCCCGCCCATGTAGGGCCTCAGAACCTCGGGCACAGTGACCGAGCCGTCCTCATTCTGATAATTCTCCAGCACCGCGACCAACGCCCGGCCGACCGCGACCCCCGAGCCATTCAACGTATGCACGGGCTCGGGCTTGCCGGTCTGAGGATTGCGCCAGCGCGCCTGCATGCGACGGGCTTGGAAAGCCTCGAAGTTGCTGCAGGAAGAAATCTCCCGATAGCGGTCCTGGCCGGGCAGCCATGCCTCGAGGTCGTACGTTTTGGCGCTACCCGCACCGACGTCCCCCGCGCACAAGGCAACCGTCCTGTAGGGGATCTCGAGACGTTGCAGCACCTGCTCGGCGTTGGCCGTCAGCTCCTCGAGCGCCGCGTACGAGTCCGCCGGCCGCACGATATGCACGAGCTCCACCTTGTCGAACTGATGGTTACGAATCATTCCGCGCGTATCCTTGCCCGCCGCCCCCGCTTCCGAGCGAAAGCATGGCGTATGACAAACGAATTTCAGGGGAAGCGACTCGGCGGCCAGAATCTGCTCGCGCACGAGGTTGGTGACCGGCACTTCGGCGGTCGGAATCAGGAAAAAGCCCTGCTCGCCGCGCACACTGAACAGATCCTGCTCGAATTTGGGCAACTGGCCGGTGCCAACGAGGGCATGCCTCTGCACGAGATACGGCACGTACGCTTCGGTGTAGCCATGCTCGCCCGTGTGCAGATCGAGCATGAATTGCGCGAGCGCCCGGTGCAGGCGTGCGACTTGGGAGCGGATGACCACGAACCGCGCGCCTGACATACGGGCGGCCGCGTCGAAGTCGAGCCCCCCCAGCCGCTCGCCGATCTCCATGTGATCCTGCGCCTTGAAGGCCAGCTTGCGAGGCTCTCCCCACCGGCGTACCTCCACGTTGGCGCTCTCGTCGCGACCCTCCGGAACGGACTCGTGCAGCAGATTGGGCAGGCCGAGCTGCCATTGCTCCAGCGCCTCTTGCACTGCCGCCAGCTCCTGCTCGGCCTTCGCGAGATCGCCGGTCAGATTCTCGCCTTTGGCGATGAGAGCCGTGACGTCCTCTCCCTTGCCCTTCGCCATGCCGACCGCCTTCGCGTTGGCATTGCGCTCGGCGCGCAGCCGGTCCGACTCGACTTGCCAGGGCTTGCGCCGCTCCTCGAGGGATTTGAGAGCCTGCACGTCGAGCACGTATCCGCGCCGCGCCAGATTGCGCGCAACGGCCTCGGGATCGGAGCGCAACAACTTCGGATCGATCATTCACTCTCTCCAGGCGCGGGGCGTTTCTTCGTGCGCAGCCGCGCCAAGGCCTCGCCAATCTTCAACTCCAGTCCTCGCGGGACGGGACGGTAGTAGCGCCTGTCGGGCATCCCGTCCGGCAAGTACCGCTCTCCCGCCGCGTAAGCATCGGGCTCGTCGTGCGCGTACCGATAGTCGCGACCGTACCCGAGGCTCTTCATCAACCGAGTCGGCGCATTGCGCAAGTGCACAGGCACATCCAGTGTGCCGAAGCGCTCGACGTCCTCCCTTGCCTCACTCATTGCCACGTACACCGCGTTGCTCTTCGGCACACAGGCCAGATAGACGATCGCATTCGCGATGGCCAACTCTCCTTCCGGGCTGCCGAGACGATCGAAAGCCTCCCACGCGTCCAGCGTGATCGCAAAAGCACGCGGGTCCGCAAGACCCACATCCTCCGTCGCCATGCGCACAGCTCGGCGCGCAATATAAAGGGGATCGCATCCTCCATCGAGCATTCGACACAACCAATACAGCGCCGCATCGGGGTCCGAACCGCGCACAGCCTTGTGGAGCGCCGAGATCTGGTCGTAGAACTGATCGCCGCCCTTGTCGAAGCGACGCCGGCTGCCAGTCGCAACGTCCTTCGCGATGCTCAGGGTGAGGGTACGCGGTGCCGAGATGGCGCCGGAAGTTTCGGCGCCGGTCGCGGCAGCTTCCGCCAGGCTCGCAGCCAGCTCCAGCATGTTGAGCGCCCGCCGGGCGTCGCCATCGCCCGCGCCGGCGATGAGCTTCAGTGCCTGCGGGTCGGCGACCAGAGGCTCGGCTCCCAGTCCGCGCTCCGCATCGATCAGCGCCGTCTGCAGAAGTGTCAGGATGTCCTCGCTGGAGAGAGACCGCAGGACATACACGCGAGCGCGCGACAGCAACGCGCTCACGACCTCGAACGAGGGGTTCTCGGTCGTGGCGCCCACGAAGATCAACGTGCCGTCCTCCAGGAAGGGCAGAAAGGTGTCCTGCTGCGCCTTGTTGAAACGATGCACCTCGTCGAGGAACAGCACAGTCGGCTTGCCGCTCGCGGCGCGCGACTGGCGCGCGATCTCCACGGCGGCGCGAATGTCCTTGACCCCGGCCATCACGGCCGACAGAGCGATGAACTCGGCATCCGCCCGTTGCGCGATGAGTCGGGCAAGAGTCGTCTTGCCGGTGCCGGGCGGCCCCCAGAGGATCAACGAATGGAGCTGGCCTGCATCGATGGCTTGCCGCAGCGGCTTGCCGCGTCCGAGCACGTGCTGCTGACCCACGAACTCATCGAGCGACCGCGGACGCATGCGATCGGCGAGCGGCCGCAGCTCCCGACGCGCCGGCTCACGAGGGCTCACGTGACAACCTGAAGCGCCGCTCGAGGCGATAGGCCCAGCCGCCGAAACCGGCCCACAGGAACCCGAGGCCGACGGCGACTCCGGCGGCATCGGCGATGAAATCCCGGAAGTCCGCCGTTCGACCCCACCCCATCCATCCCTGGGCGACCTCGATCGCGGCGCCGAGGGCCAACAGCCCGACCGTGAGGAGCGGATAACGCCGCCGCTCCAATAGGCCGCCGAACCAGAAACACATCGCGAAATAGGCCGTCGCGTGCTCGACCTTGTCGCTCACGTGCAGGTTGGGCACGTACCGGGCCGGCTCGAGACCTGTATAGATGACCGTCGCCAACAACACCCAGCCGATGATCCAACAGGCGGAAACCATTCGCGACCTCTGCGCGGCAGCTCGCGATGTCTGTGGCGCTGACCTCGGACCTCCCTTCACTTGCGCGGCGTCCCGATGACGTCCACACCCGGAGGCGGCACAAACGCAACTTCCTCCGGCGCGACGTGGCCGTTGCGCTCCACGTGATCGAAGATCACGGAGGCCGTCTGCCCGAGCTTGTCTTCGAGGATCATGCGCTTGAGCTCATCCCCGTCGAACCCGAGCAAGGCGCGCCGGAAGTCCGCTTCGGCCCCTTGTGGCTCGACGAGGACCCAGTCGAGCCCGTCCCGCTCGCCCGCCGGAGTCATCTTGAAGCTCCTGCGGACATCGATGGTGCCCGACAGCAACATCGCGGGCGTTGCGGACAATGCCGCATCGATCGGCTTCACCGTCACCTGTTGCAGGTCGCGATCCAGGAACCAGAGGTTACGCCCGTCGGCGACCATGAGCTGGCCGGTACCGCTTCCCTGGGGGTGAATCTCCCAGCTGAATTTGCCGGGACGCACCACGATCAATGTCCCACGAGCGCGATCGATCTCCCGACCGTGCGCGTCGGTGAGCGTCTGCTGGAACGTCGCCCGCAGCGTCCTCATATCGTCGAGATAACGATCGAGCGGAGTCGGCTTGCCGACCGCCGGAGCATTGGCCCCGGTCGCCTGATTGGCATCCGGGGCGGTGTTGGAGGGCGATGCCGCGCCGGCGGTCCAGGCTCCACACGCAGCGACGATCGCCCAGAGGCCCAACCGGGCCCGCCGCCACTTCAGCCGCTGCAAGATCACTCTCCGGGTGGCGGCGGCGCGAGCACTTCGCGCGAGCCATTCGCTTGCAGAGGGCCTACCAGGCCCGCGATCTCCATGGCCTCGAGAAGGCGCGCGGCCCGGTTGTAGCCGATCTTCAAACGCCGCTGGACGTAAGAAATGGAGGGCTTGCGCTCAGTCGTGACGATCTTCACCGCCTCGTCATACAGGGCATCCTGCTCGGGGTCTTCCACCGCACCCCCACCGTCGCCCTCCTCCGCGGGGAACCCCGGAATCGGCGTTCGCGGTCCCGAAAGAACTTCCTCGATGTAGTTCGGCGGGTTCGGTGTCTTCAGCGCATCGACCACGCGATGGACCTCTTGATCCGATACGAATGCGCCGTGCACCCGCGTCGGCATGGAGGTTCCGGACGGGAGATACAACATGTCGCCGTGGCCCAGCAGCGTCTCGGCGCCCATCTGATCGAGAATCGTGCGCGAGTCCACCTTGGCCGACACCTGGAACGCGATGCGGCACGGAATGTTGGCCTTGATGAGCCCTGTGATGACATCCACCGACGGCCGCTGTGTCGCGAGCACGAGATGGATGCCGGAGGCACGCGCCTTCTGCGCGAGTCGCGCGATCAGCTCCTCGACTTTCTTGCCGACGATCATCATGAGATCGGCGAGCTCGTCGATCACGACGACGATGTAAGGCAGCGGCGTGAGATCCGGGATCTGCCTCTGATCGATCGTGGGATCGTTCGAAGCCTTCAGGGTCATCACCGGATCGCGGATCGGCTTGCCCTCGTCGATCGCCTCCTTTACGCGCCGGTTGAAGCCCGCGATGTTGCGCACCCCGAGCGCCGCCATGAGTTGATAGCGACGCTCCATCTCAGCGACGCACCAGCGCAGCGCGTTGGCGGCCTGCTTCATATCCGTGACGACCGGAGCGAGCAGATGCGGAATGCCTTCGTAGACGGACAGCTCCAGCATCTTCGGGTCGATCATGATCAAGCGCACGTGCTCGGCCGTGGACTTGTAGAGCAGCGAGAGGACCATTGCATTGATCCCCACTGACTTGCCTGAGCCGGTGGTTCCCGCGATCAGCAGGTGCGGCATGCGAGCGAGGTCCGCGACCATCGGCTGGCCGCCGATATCCTTCCCAAGCGCCAGGGCGAGCGGCGAGTGGACGTCCTCGTACGCTTTGGAACGCACGATCTCCCCCAGCGTCACGGTCTCGCGCTTCTCATTCGCGATCTCGAGCCCCATGACACTTTTGCCGGGAATGACCTCGACGACGCGCACGCTGAGCACCGACAGCGCCCGAGCCAGGTCTTTCGCGAGACCCGTGATCTGGCTCGCTTTGACACCGGGAGCGGGACGCAGCTCGAACCGGGTCACGACGGGTCCGGGTTGCACGGCAACGACCTCGGCGTCGATGCCGAAGTCCTTCAGCTTCATCTCGACGAGCCGGGAAAGAGCCTCCAGAGCCTCGGCGGAATAGAGCGGCTCGCGTGCCGGCGGATCATCGAGCAACTGCAACGGCGGCAGCTCGTTCGGACCGGGAGGCTCGAAGAGCGGCACCTGCCGCTCCTTCTCCACACGCTCGCTCTTCTCCAGTATGGGAGCCGGTGCTTCGATGCGCGGCGGCGCGCGCTTCGGAGCCTTCTGCTGCTCTGTCTTCACCGCCTCCTTTCGAGCCTGGCGACGCTCACGGCCCGCCGCGACGTCCTTGGCGGTCGTCCATCGGGTGCGCGTCCAGGAGATGCCCTCCCAGGTCCAAGCCCCCAGCCGATCCATGATCGTGAGCCATGACACGCCGAAGGCGAGCGACAGGCCGGCCATCCATGCGGCCATCAGGAGCAGCGTCGCCCCGAGAAAATCGAGGCCGGCCGCGAGACCTTTGCCCACCATGCTGCCGACCACCCCCCCCGCCGTCTGCCGTAGCGACCCGGGATCCCAGTGCAGGGTCGTCAGTCCGCAGCTGGCGATGAGCACCAGCAGGAACCCGCCGATGCGCACCACGGTGTTGGCGCGCGAGCTCGATTCGCTCTCGCGCCTGCGATGCAGAACCCAGCAGGCGGAGCCGAGCACGATGGGAAACAGGAAGGCCGGGCGACCGAACACGAAGAACAGCACGTCCGCCAGGTAAGCGCCGACCGGGCCGATCCGGTTATGGACGACCAAAGAATTGCCGGTATACGAAAAGCCCGGATCCTCGGCGTTGTAGCTCGCAAGCGCGACGAACATGACGAGGGCAAGCACGGCGAGCGCGATGATCGCGCTCTCGCGCAGGCCGCGCGCGACCGTCGATGTGAAGCGAAAGGAATTACGTACCTGCGCCTGTGTCTCGGCCAAACTTTGCCGCTCCTATGACGAAGCCAAGAAGGCCGCTGCTCCGCAGAGCCCTGCCGAGGGGCTCAATCGGCCGACCAGCCCCCAGTATAGTGCGTGCCCGCTCCCCCTTCCGCAGTACGTGCTGGCTTGGCCATAGTTGCTACCATGGGTGATCCTCAATGAGAAGACTGGTATGTCCGCTCGCCATCATCGCCTGATCATCGTCGGCTCCGGTCCTGCCGGCTACAGCGCCGCGGTCTATGCCGCCCGGGCCAACCGCGCACCCCTGCTGATCACGGGTGTCGAGCAAGGCGGTCAGTTGATGACCACCACCGAGGTCGACAATTGGCCGGGCGACGTCGAGGGGCTGCAGGGGCCGGCGCTGATGGAGCGGATGCGCAAGCACGCTGAGCGCTTCGCCACGCAGATCGTGAACGACCACCTGCAGTCGGTCGATCTCGGCACGCGGCCGTTCCGATTGCGCGGCGACTGCGGTGAGTACACCTGCGACGCACTGATCATCGCCACCGGCGCGGCCGCAAAATACCTGGGGCTGCCGTCGGAGGACAAATACCGCGGGCGAGGCGTTTCGGCCTGTGCGACCTGCGATGGTTTCTTTTTCCGAGGCCACCCGGTGGCCGTCGCGGGCGGCGGCAATACGGCGGTCGAGGAAGCGCTCTATCTATCTCATATCGCAAAGCATGTCACCCTGATCCATCGCCGCGACCGCCTGCGAGCGGAGAAGATCCTGCAGGATCGGCTGTTCCGCGAGGTCGAGGCGGGAAAGCTGAGCGTCGTCTGGAACCACACCGTCGAGGAGGTGCTGGGCGACCAGCACGGCGTGACCGGCGTGCGTCTGCATGCCGTGGGCAGCGGGAAACCAACGTCCCTCGAGGTAACCGGACTGTTCGTCGCCATCGGCCACACGCCGAACACCGGCATCTTCGCGGGTCAGCTGGACATGAGGGACGGCTATATCACGATCAAGAGCGGCCTCGACGGCAACGCGACCGCCACGAGCGTGCCCGGCGTGTTTGCCGCCGGCGACGTCGCCGACCATGTCTACAGGCAGGCCATCACCTCTGCGGGCGCCGGCTGCATGGCTGCCCTCGATGCGGATAAGTACCTCGAAGGCCTCGATGCCAAGAAGGCGTAGTGCGAGCGGCGGCTCACAAGAGCATCGATGAGCTCGATGCGTCGCAATGGAACGCCCTGGCCGGTGACAATCCGTTCCTGCGCCATGAGTTTCTCGCGGCTTTGGAGCATACCGGATGCATTGGCGCGCCGACCGGCTGGGAGCCGACCTATCTCACACTGAGCGACGAGCAGGGATTGGCAGGTGCCGTGCCCGCATACCGCAAAGGTCACTCGTACGGTGAGTTCGTATTCGATTTTGCATGGGCGCAGGCCTACGCGCGCATCGGGCGACGGTACTACCCGAAACTGACGATCGGCGTGCCGTTTACACCGGCGACCGGCCCACGGTTGCTCGTGCGCGCCGGTCTCGACCGCACACGGATCGCCGCTCTGCTGCTGAACGAGATCGAAGCGTACAGCTCATCCCACTCTCTTTCCTCTGTACACGCTCTCTTCCTGGATGAGCCGGCTCGTGCGGCGTGCCAGCGCGCAGGCTGGCTGCTGCGCCGGGACTGCCAGTTCCACTGGACCAATCACGGCTACGCCAGCTTCGATTCGTATCTGGATACCTTCACGGCCGAGAAACGGAAGAAGGCTCGTCGGGAGCGGCGGCGCGTGGCCGAGGCAGGCATTCGATTCGAGACGCGCATGGGGCACGAGCTGGACAAGGCCCTCATGGACGAGGTGTACACGTTCCATCGCGACACCTTTCATCGCCATGGCCATGAGCCGTATCTGACGCGCGCGTTCTTCACCGAGGCGACCCGTACGCTGGGCGACTCACTGATGGTCAAGGTCGCTATCGCATCGGGCGAGCCGGTGGCGGCGGCGATCTTCTTCTGCAATCGGGAGGCGCTTTTCGGCCGTTACTGGGGGGCCGCGGCGCAGCACCACAGCCTGCATTTCGAGGCGTGTTACCACCAAGGCATCGAGTTCTGCATCGAGCGGGGCCTGAAGCGCTTCGAGCCCGGCACCCAGGGCGAGCACAAAGTCAGCCGCGGCTTCGAGCCGACTCTGACCTGGTCAGCGCATTTCATTGCCGACCGACGCTTCCGGGAGGCGATCGAGGACTACTTGCGGCGCGAAGGCGAATCCGTAGACGCCTACGCGCAGGAGGTTCAGGCTCACGTCCCCTACCGGGACAGGCGTGCGCCTTCCGACGAGGACTCGGTGTGAAGAGCATTACGTGGCTGTCCCCTCAGGATGCGCCCGATTGGTTTCCACCCGCCGAGCAGGCGCTCGATGACCCCGCGGGATTGCTTGCCGCCGGAGGCGACCTCTCGCCTCAACGGCTGCTCGCCGCGTATCAGCGCGGCATCTTTCCCTGGTATTCCCCGGGGCAACCCGTGCTGTGGTGGTCACCCGATCCTCGCGCAGTTCTGTTTCCGGAGGAATTCCGCTGTTCACGCAGCCTCCAGAAGACCCTGCGCAACGGCGGCTTCAGCGTTGAGATCGACAGGGACTTCGCCGCCGTAGTCGATAGCTGTGCTGCTCCCCGGCCGCAGAGCCCCGGAACCTGGATCACGTCCGACATGCGCAGCGCCTATCTGCGCCTGCATCGGCTCAATTTCGCCCACAGCCTCGAGACCTACCGGGGAGGCCGGCTCGTCGGCGGCCTCTATGGGGTGTGCCTGGGCGGTGTGTTCTTTGGCGAGTCCATGTTCAGCCGCGAACGGGACGCCTCGAAGGTAGCGCTCGCCCACCTCGTCGTCTCGAGCGAGCGCAACGGCATCCGCGTCATCGACTGCCAGCTCGCCTCGCGCCACCTGGAGAGCCTGGGCAGCCGCGCGATCAGCCGCCCACAGTTCCAGGCCCTGTTGCGGGTCCACGTCAGCGTCGAGCCGCGCTCGCTGATCTAGTGGCAACTGTCGCCGGCGGCGCTCGCCGCTGGCGCTCCAAATTGCATTCGCCAGGGCCTTTGTGCTGCAATCGCGCCCCCGCGATGACTAAGGGCCTTATGTCTAAGGAAGATGCCATTCAGATGGAGGGCGAGGTGGTTGAAACCCTGCCCAACACCACGTTCCGCGTGAAGCTCAAGAACGGTCACGTCGTGACCGCGCACATCTCCGGCAAGATGCGCAAGAACTACATCCGCATTCTCACCGGCGATGCCGTGACCGTAGAGATGACTCCCTACGATCTGACGAAGGGCCGCATCATTTACCGCGGCCGCTAATCCATTGGCACATTCGCCTGCGGCCGTTTTGCAGACGTCGGCTGCGTTGCCGGCGGCAAAAAGCGTGGTTTTTGCCGCCTGTGCAGCAGCGCAATGCTCACGCTCTAAACAGTCACTTCCGGAAGCTGGCTCGGCACGCAGTCCAGCTTCAACTTCGAGCCATCCTCCGACACCGAGACGGTCACCTGGCCGCCTCCGACCAGCTTGCCGAACAGCAGCTCCTCTGCCAACGGACGCTTGATGTGCTCCTGGATGAGACGCGCCATCGGTCGGGCGCCCATCTTGGGGTCGTAGCCCTTCTCCGCCACCCAGCGGCGGGCCGCGTCGTCGAGTGTGATCGCCACGCCCTTCTGCTCCAGTTGCGACTCGACTTCCACGATCAGCTTGTCCACCACGCGCTCGATGGTGAGCGGATCGAGGGCGGCGAACTGGATGACCGCATCGAGGCGATTGCGGAATTCCGGCGTGAACAGCCTGCGGATCGCCTCCATGCCGTCGCTCGTGTTGTCCGCGTGCGTGAAGCCGATCGCGGGACGACTCATCTCCTGGGCTCCGGCGTTGGTGGTCATCACGATGATGACGTGGCGGAAGTCGGCCTTGCGGCCGTTGTTGTCCGTGAGCGTGCCGTGATCCATCACCTGCAACAGCAGGTTGAAGACATCCGGATGCGCCTTCTCGATCTCATCGAGCAGCAGCACGCAATGCGGATGCTTGGTAATGGCCTCGGTCAGCAGGCCTCCCTGATCGAATCCAACATAGCCCGGAGGCGCGCCGATCAGGCGCGAGACCGTGTGCCGCTCCATGTACTCCGACATGTCGAAGCGCAGGAACTCCACGCCCATCGCAATCGCGAGCTGCCGGGTGACCTCCGTCTTGCCGACACCGGTCGGACCCGCGAACAGGAAGCTGCCCACCGGCTTCCTCTGATCGCCGAGGCCCGAGCGCGCCATCTTGATGGAGGCGGCCAGCGCCTCGATGGCCTTGTCCTGGCCGAAGATGACCAGCTTCAAATTGCGCTCGAGATTGCGCAGCACCTCGCGATCGGATGTCGAGACACTCTTCGCGGGAATGCGCGCCATGCGTGCGACGACATCCTCGATGTGACGCACTTCCACCACGGGTTCGCGTTCCGCGATGGGCTTCAGGCGCTGGCGCGCGCCGGCCTCATCCACGACGTCGATGGCCTTGTCGGGCAGATGTCGCTCATTGATGTGACGAGCGGCGAGCTCGGCGGCCGCCTTGAGAGCATCGACGGCGTAGGTGATGCCGTGATGCTCCTCGAAGCGCGGCTTCAGTCCCAACAGGATCTCGATGGTCTCGGCGACGGACGGCTCGACCACGTCGATCTTCTGGAAGCGGCGCGCAAGCGCATGATCCTTCTCGAAGATGCCGCGATATTCCTGATAGGTGGTCGAGCCGATGCAACGAATCTCGCCGTTCGTCAGCACGGGCTTGATCAGATTCGACGCATCCATGACCCCGCCCGAGGCCGCGCCGGCCCCGATCACCGTGTGGATCTCATCGATGAAGAGGATCGCGCCGGGTTGTTTCTTGAGCTCGGTGATGACGCCCTTCAGGCGCTTCTCGAAATCACCCCGATACTTCGTGCCCGCGATCAGCGAGCCCATGTCGAGCGCGTAGATCGTGCAGTCGGACAGCACTTCGGGCACCTTGCCCTCGACGATCAGGCGCGCCAGGCCCTCCGCGATGGCGGTCTTGCCGACGCCCGCCTCACCCACGTACAGCGGGTTGTTCTTGCGGCGACGGCACAGGATCTCGATCGTGCGCTCGACTTCGAGCTTGCGGCCGATGAGCGGATCGATGCGTCCATCCTGGGCGAGCCGGTTGAGATTGCTCGTGTACTTCTCGAGCGCGCTGCCGCCTTCCGGATCGCGCTCCGACTCGGGCTGCGAGTCTTCCTTGTCCGAGGTGGTCTTCTCTTCCGCGATCTTCGACAGACCGTGGGAGATGTAGTTGACGATGTCGAGACGGGTCACGTGCTGGCGATTGAGCAGGAACACGGCGTGACTCTGCTTCTCGCTGAAGATCGCCACGAGGACATTGGCGACACCAACCTCCTTCTTCCCGCTCGACTGCACATGGAACACGGCTCGCTGCAGAACACGTTGGAAGCCGAGCGTCGGTTGCACCTCGCGCTCCTCGCCTTCCTCGAGCCGAGGGGTGGACTGATCGATGTGCTCTTTCAGCTCCTGCTTCAGCTTTGCCAGGTCCGCGCCGCAGGCGCGCAGGATCTCGCGCACCTTGGGAGTGTCCAGGATCGCGAGCAACAGGTGCTCGACGGTCAGGTATTCGTGGCGTGCCTCACGAGCCTGATGGAAGGCATCGTTGAGGCAGTATTCAAGCTCGTTGGACAGCACTTTCGTCGAACCTCTCGCTATGCGTCGGTAGCCGGGGGGCGCCGCTCGCCTCCTCCATCCTCATTACGCTTCTTCCAATGTGCACATCAGCGGGTGCTGATGATCGCGCGCGTACGTGGTCACCTGCGCCACCTTAGTTTCCGCAATCTCGTATGTGAAGACCCCACATACGCCCTTACCCTTCGTGTGGACCTCCAGCATGATGCGGGTCGCCGTCGGGCGATTCAGGCTGAAGAACTTTTCCAGCACATCGACCACAAACTCCATGGGGGTGTAATCGTCATTGAGCAAGACCACCTGGTAGAGCGGCGGCTGTTTGACTTGCGGCCGCGCCTCTTCGACGACGACGCCAGTGCCATTGTCGGGGCGGGCGGTATGCGGATCCGGCATTGCGTCTTTATAGGGGTCGCCAAACGGCAACACAAGTGGGGGATGATGAGCCGTAGTTTAACCAGCAGAAACAATTGCTTGAGAGCCTATGCAAGCGCCCCGTATGATTACGCCCGCGCAAGCCTCAAGCTTACCGGCGCGCCGCCGTTTCTTGCCGATTGAGATCGCCGCTCGCACAGTAGTTTGAGCCTCGCACGGCTCGAGAGGAATTGCCGGCAGATGAATGCAGCCTCCTGGCTCGAAAGTTTCCCGACGCCTGACAAGTGGCGCACGCTCGTGTTGTCGCATGGGCCTCGCATGGCTACCTGGGTGCTGGCGGTCGCCCTGAGCGTGCAGGCCGCAGTCATCGTCACGGACCTCGCAGGTGCCGGTCGGGGCCCCAAGGGCCCGGCAGGGCCGCCCCAACCGCCTCCTCAGACCCATAGCGTGAACGTCGCCGCGATTACGAATGCTCATGTATTTGGCACGGCGCCCGTCGCCGCGGCCACCGGCCAGGATGCGGCGAACGCGCCCCGCACGAGCATGCCGCTGGTGCTGACAGGCATCATTGCCGCCGATGATCCTGAGAACGGCCTGGCCATCATCGGCGAGAGCGCTACCGCCGTGAAAGTGTATGCGGTCGGCGACAACCTGCCCGGCGGCGCCAAGGTCCATTCGGTGTTCGGCGACCGGGTCGTCATCGACCGCAACGGCACCCTCGAATCGTTGGTCCTGCCCCGGCAGCTCCAGGCTGGAACCGCCCCCCCGCCCTCCACATCGGCCCTGCAGACGACCAGCCCGGTCGTGGACCGCATGCGCAAGCTCGTGGCGGACGATCCGGGCATCGTGGCCGACATCATGCGGCCGCAGCCGGTATTTGCGCAGGGCAAACAGCGTGGCTTTCGCGTGTATCCCGGCCGGAATCGCCAGGCATTCGTGCACCTCGGCCTGCGGCCCGGAGACCTCGTGACCGCAATCAACGGGACCCCTCTGGATGATCCATCCCACGGACAGGAAATCTTCCGCACCATTGGATCATCCAGTGAGGCACACATCACAGTCATCAGAAACGGTCAGACGCAGGATCTCACCCTGAACATGGCCCAAGTGGCGCAGGAAGCGGAAGCACTCGTCGGCTCGCAGAGCGGATCCCCGGGTGAGCAGCCGGATCCGTCCAACCCGCCGGACTCTCAGTAGTGCGACAGCCGTTTCTCGGGGGAGCTCAGTAGTGAAAGGTTCGAGATCATCCATCGCTGAAGGTCGCGCGCGGCCATGCCAGCCCGCACACCGGTCTGACCTGCGCACGCTCCTCGTACGCTGCATGACAGCATTCATCGCTGTCACGTCGCTCGCGTCCGCACAGCAGGTCCAGCGCATCACGCCCAATTTCAAGGACGCGGACATCACCCAGATCATCGAGGCGGTAAGCGCGGCGACGGGCAAGAACTTCATCATCGATCCGCGCGTGCGTGCGCAGGTCACGATGCTTTCGTCCACGCCGATGACGCCGGCGGCCTTCTACGAGGCGTTCCTCGCCATCCTGCAGGTGCATGGCTTCATCGCCGTGCCGGCGGGCAACATCGTGAAGATCCTGCCCGACGCCAACGCCCGCCAGATCCCCTCCGTGGATCTTCCTGATCACGTAAGCGCAACTTCCGACGAGATCGTCACGCAGGTCGTGGACGTAAAGAACGTGAGCGCCGCGCAGCTGGTGCCGATCCTGCGCCCCCTGATCCCGCAGTACGGACAGCTCGCCGCCTATCCGGCCTCCAACATCCTGATCATCTCGGACCGTGCGGCCAACGTGAACCGCATCATCCGCATCCTGCGCCGCATCGATCAAGTGGGCGACACCGACGTCGAGATCGTGCCGCTGCAGAATGCCTCCTCGGCCGAGATCGTGCGGGTCATCAACTCGCTCTATCAAGGTGCCGGCCAGCAAGGCGCCGAGGGCGCTCTCGCGGCGAAGGTCGTCGCGGATGAGCGCTCCAACAGCGTGCTGATCAGCGGTGACCAGTCGCAACGGTTGCGCATCCGGGCGCTCGTCGCTCACCTCGACACGCCGCTCGAGGCCGGCGGGGATACGCAAGTGCGCTATCTCCATTACGCCGATGCGGAGAAGATCGCACCGAAGCTCAAAGAGCAGATCACGGGCGTCGCGCAAGCCGCCGCAGGCAGCGGCCAGAACGCCGGCGCTTCTCCTCAGGCGCAAGCCGAGAAGAGCGCCATGATCTGGGCAGACAAGCAGAACAATGCCCTGGTGATTACCGCGCCCCCGAAGATCATGCGCGCAGTGATGAACATCATCGACAAGCTCGACATCCGTCGGCCGCAGGTGCTGGTCGAGGCGGTCATCGTCGAAGTCACCGCGGACAAGTCGGCCGAGCTCGGCGTCAACTGGGCCGCCTTCTCGAAGGACAGCAACACGAACGTGCCCGCCGGTGCCTTCGTCAGCCCGGTTGGCGGCACTTCCATCGTAGATCTCGCGAACAGCGTGAGTGGCGTCATCAACGGCAGGACCGGCTCGACCACCGGGACAACGAGTGCGACCATCCCGCAGGGCACGACGCTGGCGATCGGCCGCCTCGCGGCCGGAGGACTCAACTTCGCGGCGATGCTGCGGGCGATCCGCAATGACACCGATACGAACGTCATTGCCACGCCATCGACGGTCACCCTCGATAACCAGGAAGCGGAGATCAAGGTCGCACAGGAAGTGCCTTACATCACCGGCTCCTATACAAACACCGGCGCGGCCGGCGGGGCGGTAAGCCCCTTCCAGACGGTGCAGCGCGAAGAAGTCGGCACCATCCTCAAAGTGACCCCGCAGATCGCCGCGGAGGGCAACTCCGTCGTGCTGAAGATCTCGATCGAGAGCTCCAGCGTCCTGCCAACGTCGCTCTCGTCAGTGGATATCACGGTCAGCAAGCGCACGATCAGCACGAATGTGCTGATCGACGACGGCGGCGTGGTGGTGCTGGGCGGGCTCATCCAGGACGAAGCGTCGAAGGCGAACCAGCGCGTGCCGTTCCTCGGCAGCATTCCTTTGATCGGACTGGCCTTCAAGACGCGTCAGGCGAACGCCACGAAGAACAATCTGATGATGTTCATCCGGCCGAAGATCCTGCGCGATGAGACGCAGGCGGCCTTCGAGACGGACTCGAAGTACAACTACATGCAGGACCAGCAGAAGAGCTACAACCAGCGGGAGATCCTCCCCCTTCTGCCCGGTGTCCCGAAACCGAAGCTGCAACCGGCCCCGCCGCCCCCGCCGCCGGGCTCGACACCCACGGCCGCCACCTCTCCCGAGGAAAAGGCGAAGCAGGCCAAGGAGCAGGCTGACGCTGATGCGGCAGCGGCGAGGAAGTTGCAGGCCGCACCCTCGAGCAAGCCAGCCCCGCCCAACGCCGCACCCGCGCCGTCCAGTGCACCGCCCGTGTCGCAGCCGGCGCCTGATCCGCAGGCACAGGATGCGCCAACGCCTCAGGCGCCTACACCCCCGCCGGGAGGGAATCCATGAGCGAGCTCGCGCTGGCGGATACTGCGGTCTCCCCGAGCGCCCCCGCGGCTCCAGCCTCACTGGACCGCCGCCCCTCCTTCGCCTTCGCGAAGCGGCATGGAGTCCTGGTCAGGGCATTCACGGACGGTACCGCCCACTGCGCGTGCCGGCAGAACATCTCGCCGCTCGCCATCGCAGAGGTGCGGCGCTACCTGCGTGTGCCGGTGAAGCTCGAAAGAGTCAGCGACGACGAGTTCGACAGGTTGCTGCGTCAGACTTACGAGGCCGGCTCTGACGCCATGCAGGCTGTGGAGGGGCTGGACGATGACACGGACCTCGCTCACCTCGCGCAGGATCTTCCAGAGCAGGCGGATCTGCTCGACAGCGATGACGATGCGCCGATCATCCGGCTCATCAACGCAGTCCTGACGCAGGCTGTAAAAGAGAACGCCTCCGATATTCACGTCGAGACGTTCGAGAACCGACTGGTGATCCGCTTCCGCGTGGATGGTGTCTTGCGCGAAGTGCTGCAGTCGAAGCGTGCCGTGGCCCCGCTCGTCGTGTCCCGCTTGAAGGTGATGTCGAAGCTCGACATCGCCGAGAAGCGTCTGCCTCAGGACGGACGCATCGGTCTCAAGATCGCGGGCCGATCGGTAGACGTCCGTGTCTCAACGATCCCCTCCGGGCACGGCGAACGCGTCGTGCTGCGTATTCTCGACAAGCAGGCGGGCCGGCTCGACCTGAACGCGCTCGGCATGGGCACGCAGCTCGAGCGGCTCATCGACGAGCTGATCCACAAGCCGCACGGCATTCTGCTCGTGACGGGACCGACCGGCTCGGGCAAGACCACGACGCTGTATGCCGCCCTCGAGCGGCTGAACGACAATACGCAGAACATCATGACGGTCGAGGATCCGATCGAGTATTACATCGACGGGATCGGCCAGACACAAGTCAACACGAAGGTGGAGATGACCTTCGCTCGCGGGCTGCGAGCTATCCTGCGCCAGGACCCCGATGTCGTGATGGTCGGTGAGATCCGCGACCTGGAGACCGCCCAGATCGCCGTGCAGGCGAGCTTGACGGGTCACCTGGTTCTGTCAACGCTGCATACGAATACCGCGGCAGGCGCTCTGACTCGCTTGCGCGACATGGGTATCGAGCCCTTCCTGCTGTCGTCGAGTCTGATCGGCGTGCTGGCTCAACGCCTCGTACGCGTGTTGAATCCGGAGACGAAGCAGCCATTCCAGGCCGCAGACTACGAGCGACGGCTGCTGAACCTGCGGCCGGAAGAGCCCTCGCCCGTCCTGTATCGACCCGGGAAGGAAGCGGGCTACCGCGGCCGCTCCGGCATCTACGAGCTCATCGTGGTCGATGACCAGATGCGCACCATGATTCACGACGGCGCCAGCGAACACGACCTCGAGCGCTATGCACGCCACGCAACGCCCTCGATCAGGGACGATGGTCGCGCTAAAGTACTCAGAGGGGAAACGACTCTCGAGGAAGTGCTCCGCGTCACTCGCGAAGACTGACTGCCTTCATGGGCGCTTTTGAATACACCGCTCTCGACACGGGTGGTCGGGAGCGCAAGGGCATTCTCGAAGGCGACACCCCGCGCCACATCCGCCAGCTTCTGCGGGAGAGGCAGCTCCTTCCCGTCACGGTCAGCGAGGTCGCGCAGAAGGAGGCCAAGCGCCAGCGCTCCTTCTCGTTTACACGCGTATCGACGAGCGACCTCTCTTTGTTCACTCGCCAGCTTGCGACTCTCGTGCGCGCCGGTCTCCCGCTGGAAGAGTCCTTGCTGGCTGTCTCGCAGCAGACCGAAAAGCCCCGCGTCCAGAGCATCGTGCTCGGCGTGCGATCGCGGGTGATGGAAGGCCACACGCTGGCCGACGGTTTCTCGGAGTTCCCGCGCGTCTTCCCGGAAATCTATCGATCCACGGTGGCCGCAGGCGAGCATTCGGGGCATCTCGACAGCGTCCTCGAGCGCCTGGCCGACTACACCGAGGGGCGTGAGGAGATCCGCCAGAAGATCCTCGCCGCGATGCTCTATCCAATCGTACTGACGGTCATGTGCTTTGCCATCGTCGCGGGACTGATGGTCTACGTGGTTCCGAAGGTCGTCGGCGTATTCGAGACGGCCAAGGGTAAGCTTCCCTTCATTACCCAGGCGCTGATAGCCACCAGTGATTTCATCCGGGCTTATGGGATCTGGATACTCGTCGGCGGTGTCATCGCCGGGTTCCTGTTCAATCGTTGGTTGCGCAACCCCCAGAATCGCCGTCACTACCACCGGGTCCAGCTCCGTCTGCCGCTGGTCGGCAAGCTCACGCGCGGATTCAACACGGCGCGCTTCACGCGAACTTTCAGCATTCTGTCTGCCGCCTCCGTGCCCGTGCTGGAAGCACTGCGTATTTCCGGGGAGGTTGTGACCAACCTTCCGATGCGCGATGCAGTCGGAGATGCGGCGGCGCGCGTCCGTGAAGGTGCGCCCATCGGCCGATCTCTCGGATCGAGCAAGATGTTTCCCCCGATGACCATTCATCTCATTTCGAGCGGCGAGTCGAGCGGCGAGCTGGACAGCATGCTCGAGCGAGCAGCGATCAGCCAGGAACGGGAGCTCGACAGCCTTCTGGCGGGCATGGTCGGACTGCTGGGCCCGCTGCTCATCGTCATGATGGGCCTGTTCGTGATGGGCATCGTTTTTGCAATGCTGCTGCCGATCTTCGAGATGAATCAGCTCATAAAGTGATCGGCGCCGTTGCAGTCGTCACGGAATCTGTTTTAAGTTCGCGCCGTCTCGAGCCGGTACCGCACGCCGGCATGGTGTCCCGCATGAGCGAGAAACCCGAATCCGAAGAATTCGAAGACGAGGAAAGCGACGAGCCCGTGGCGGGTGACGCCGACGTGGACCTGGACCAGGTGATCAAGGACCTGGATCTGGCCAAGCGCCGGGGTCAGAAGGCTGGGGATCCGCCGTGGCGGCGTCTCGAACGGCTGCTCGAGGACAAGCGCACCGCGGAGCTGACCAGTGACTTCGAGGATTATGACATCGGCGATGGAGAGTCGCCGCCGTCCAGGCGCCGCGACAAGCCGCACGCGTAAACGCAAACGCGGCGGGCGCGCGGACGTGCCCGCGCCGCCACAGGTAGCGAGGATTGTGACAGGATGCCCGGCCCGGAAAACGCGGCTAGTGAAAATCCCGTGACCGGGTCAGGAGATTTCCGAGGAGCGCCGTCCGGTCGATGAGCTGTCGTGCCACGACGTGCATGACACCTTCCTGATGTTGCAGCTCCCCGTGCACCTCGAGCAGCCGCGATTCGAGCAATGGGCGTCGTTGCTCATCGGCGATGCGCTCCCACACGATGATGTTGACCTGACCGCTCTCGTCCTCGAGCGTCAGGAAAGTCACTCCACTTGCGCTCTGCGGCCGTTGTCGCATCAGGACGATACCAGCCGTTCTCACGGCAGCCCCATGAGCGACGTTGCGCAGATCCTGCGCGGTGAGCAACTTCCCTCTCTCGAGGACCTCGCGCAGCAAAGCAAGTGGATGACGCCCCAGCGTCAACCCCACGGACGCATAGTCGGCCACGATGCGCTCGCCCTCCGTAGGCGCTTCCAGAAGCGGTCGCCCTTCCTCGGCACTCCCCAGGCGATCGCCTGCCGGAGCCAAGGGCAGCGAGCGCTCGGTTCCAGCGACTTCCCAATAGGCCAGATGACGATTGCCGCTCAAGGCCGCCAGAGCGCCGGCAGCCGCCAGGGCCTCCAGGTCGCCCCGATCCAGGTTTGCCGCTCTCGCGAGGTCCTGAACGCTCTCGAAGGGTCGTTGCGAGCGTGCCGCCTCGATCCGATGTGCGCCCCCTTCCGACAAGGACTTCACCCTTCGCAGACCGAGCCGCAAGGCAGGCTCCCCGTCCTCGCGACGCTCCAGGGTGCAGTCATACCGGCTGTGTTGCACGTCCACGGGTCGCACCTCGACGCCATGCGCCCGGGCATCGCGCACGAGCTGGGCGGGGGCGTAGAAGCCCATGGGCTGACTGTTCAGCAACGCGCACGTGAAAGCCGCCGGCTCGTGACACTTGAGCCAGGCGGAGTCGTAGACGAGCAGCGCGAAACTCGCGGCATGGCTTTCCGGAAAGCCGTATTCCCCAAAGCCCAACATCTGCTTGTACAGCCGCTCGGCGAACCCGGCCTCGTAGTTGTTCGCCTTCATTCCGCTCAACAATTTGTCCCGGAAATGCTCGATGCCGCCGCTTCTCTTCCAGGCCCCCATCGCGCGCCGCAGCTGATCGGCCTCACCGGGAGTGAAGCCCGCGGCGACGATTGCGATCTGCATCACCTGCTCCTGGAAGATCGGCACGCCGAGGGTGCGCTCGAGCACTTTCCTGACCGCATCGCTCGGATAATCGACCGGCTCC
>DATEJM010000063.1:0-80169 GCA_035277965.1 Steroidobacteraceae bacterium
AGAAAAGCTCGCGTCGCCTCCTGAACCGGCGGTGTGGGAGAAACACAAGCCGGTATCGGCATAGGATCAACGATAAAGGGCCGCCTCAAGCGGCGGCCCTCCTGAAGCTCTCGACGCCTGCGAGCCTGCGGCGGCGAGGTAGCAGTATTTCTCCTCCAGCTCGATCCCGACATAGCCGCGACCGGCGAGCGCAGCAGCGACTAACGTGCTGCCCGATCCCGCGAATGGGTCGAGCACGACGCCTCCGGCCGGGGCGAACGATTCCACCAGCGGCCGTAGAACGCTGACGGTCTTCTCGGTCGGATGCGCGACGTTGCCGGTGTACTCCCAGGGCTGTATGTTGGGCAGCGGAGTCTCCGGCCTGCTGGGGTTGATTCTAAATCCGTTCCGGACGCGGCGACCACCCCAGCCTGAACTATTTTTTGCATGCGGTAACCAGTCGCCTATAAAACGCTCTTCTACTCTAGGGCACCGATTTTTATTGGGGGCGGTGTTGCGAATCAAAGATCCTCGAGTCCTGCTGGCAGATCTCGCGGCAACGCAGGGGGCCCACCTGCGACGGTTCCTGGTGGCGCGCGTCCGCAATGTGGCCGAGGTGCCGGATATAGTGCAAGAAGTGTACTTACGCATGCTTCGCATCCCGAACATCGAGTCGATTCGATCGCCCGAGGCGTATCTTTTTACCGTGGCGCAGCACGTCGTGCAGCAACATATCCTGCGCGCAACCGCGACACCTCCATCGATTGAGCTCTCGCAGCTACTCGACATACCCTCCGTCACGCCCGACGTGGACCCCGTCCTGGCCACGGATGCGGCTCAGTGCGTCGAACAGCTCCAGGGGGCAATGGACGAGCTTTCTCCCAAGGTGCGGGCCACATTCTTACTTCATCGGCGTGACGGCTTGTCTCTCGACGAGATCGGGATCCGGCTCGGAATCTCACGCCCCATGGTCAAGAAAAATCTCATGACAGCGCTGTTGCACTTTCGTCAACGACTCGAACAGCTTCAATAGGAGCGCGCCATGGAACGCCCGGTGCGAGCGAGACTCAACACCCAGATCTACGAGGAAGCCTGCGAATGGTTCATTGAATGCCGCGCCGGCGACCTCGACGACGCGGCGCGTAGCGAGCTTGATCGCTGGTTACGGAAGTCTCCCGAACACCAGAGCGCTTACCTCGAAATTGCCGCCATCTGGAACGAGGGCCCCACTCTCGATCCCACAAACACATGGGATCTCGACGCGCTCATTGCCCAGGCCGCCGAGGACCGAGGGAACATCATTGCCCTGGAGCGCATCTGCCGGCCCGTCCTGCCTGCACCACGGGCTATTACCGAAGAGCCCGAGACGACCCTACGGACTAACGCCTTGGTGCTTCAGCCAGCAGGTAAAGCCGGTCGGAGGGTGGGATTTGTCGCCGTGGCTGCCTCGATCCTATTGGTCGCCGCATTACTCGGTGTCTACCTCTTCATGCCGAGCGGTGTCTACGCATCGGCCCTCGGCGAGCAGCGCTCACTCGTACTGAACGACGGCTCGACCATCCAACTCAATTCCCTTTCAAAGATCCGAGTCCGGTTTTCGGAACACGAGCGCGCCGTGGATCTCGTGCAAGGCCAGGCTCTTTTTCATGTCGCCAAAGACTCCGCCCGACCCTTCGTCGTCTACAGCGACCAAACCCGGGTCAGAGCCGTTGGCACTCAATTCGATGTGTACCGCAGAGTGAAGGATACCGTTGTTACGGTCGTCGAAGGCCGCGTAGCCGTTATCCCGCCTCTTTCGGCGCTCGACAGGGAGAATCCGTCGCCGGACCCTGATTTCAACTCGACTCTGCGCTCGCGAGCGCACAGGGGAGAGTCCGGGGAGAGGAATTTCACGTCGCGCGCGAATGCCGCTCCCGGCGCGGCATTTCAGCGCGAGGGTGCGGGAGAGGCGGGCAGTCCACGCTGGAAGAGCGCGTCGAGCGCCGGTGGAGGCGAATCCGAGAGTGGAAATTCCGCCCCTGGGAGCCCCTCTGCCGGCACGATCTTCCTCGCCGCTGGCGAACAGATCACGGTCACGCCCGGAGCCGCCCGTAGGACCCCCCACCCTAACATGGCCGGCGCCATCGCCTGGACCGAACGGCAACTCATCTTCGACTCCGCCCCCATTGCGGACGTCGCGGCGGAATTCAACCGCTACAATGAACGCAAGCTGATCATAGCCTCATCCGCTCTCGATGCCCTACACGTGAGCGGCGTCTTCTCCTCCACCGATCCAGCATCCCTCATCCGTTTCCTGCGCGACCGGCCTGGCCTGCGGGTGACCGAGACGTCCACGGAAATTCGAGTCTCCAAGGAGCCTTGAAGTAATTTTTCCACCAGACGGTAACCATTTGCTCACCAAACGCTCTTCTTAAGCATGTACCCACCGAAAATCAAAACGGCGGGTCTATACAACCTGGTAAGAAGGGGAGGGGGTCTCATGCGCGTCACAGTGACGGCCATCGCTATCTGCATGACCATCGTTAGCCTGTCTATCGCCGAAGACGTCCACGCAGCCATAAAGCAACCTACCAATATACCGCCTCAATTGCTCGCGCCGGCACTTCAGAGCCTCGCGAAGGACCGAAACTTCCAAATCGTTTATGTATCCGAGGACATAGGCGATCGGCGCACCGCAGGCGCTGTTGGCATATACACACCCGAAGAAGCTCTGAAGCAACTTTTGAGCGGCACGGGACTCACCTACAAATATCTCGACGAAAAAACCATCACCATCGTCCCGCGGGACAGGCCCCCGGCAAAATCCTCCACGCAAGCGCAAAAATCTCAGGACGGGGTAGACCCGCCGCAGGCACGAAGCTCGAGCCTCTGGGAGAGACTTCGCCTTGCTCAAGCAGACCAGGGGATGGTTCAAGGCAGTGATTCCGTCGAGACAAAGGGGGAGCAAGCGTCCCTCAAGACACCACCCGCTCTTCAAGAGATCATCGTCACCGCGACCAAGCGCGCTGAGAATCTGCAGGATGTTCCGTTAGCGGTCACCGCGCTCCAGGCCACCGAGCTGGAAAACGCTGGCGTGAGTATGGGAAAAGCGCTCGGGCAACTCACGCCGAATGTCGTTATCGATGCCAATGTCAATTTCGTCGCGCCGTACATCCGGGGTGTCGGAACGCAATACGCCGACCCAGGATTGGAGCCGTCCGTTGCGACCTATATGGATGACCTCTATATCTCCAGAGCGTCGGGCGGGTTGCTGTCATTCAGCGACGTGGAGCGGGTCGAGGTGCTGGAAGGCCCCCAGGGGACCCTCTACGGCATGAACACCACCGGCGGTGCGATCCGCATCATCACCAAGGACCCCACCAAGGACTTCCGAGCGGGCTTCGGTGTCACGGCAGGCAACTACCAGACGTACGGCGGCGACGGCTATGTGAGCGGTCCCATCACAGATGCGATCCAAGGGCGCCTCGCGTTCCAATACGACCGCAACAGCGGTTTCGTGAAAAACTCCGTGCCCGGTGGCCTGGAGCTGGAAAGTCGGGACCTCGCCATGGTGCGCGGCAAGCTCTTCTGGAACCTCAGCGATAGGTTGACCGTCAAGCTGATGGCCGACTATCAGAGGAAATTGGACCACGAAGGTCAGAGTTTCCTATCCCTGTATCCTGGAGCTCCGGAGGTGACGGCGGCTGTGCTGGGTGGTACGCCTAGCACGGGCTTCTATACGGCTTCGAGCGACCTCGCGAATGGACAGAAAAACCGTCTCCAACTAGGAGGCGTCGAGCTCCGGACAGATTACGACTTGGACGCCTTCAGGCTCTCATCGATTACCGGGTGGCGTTACACGGCGTTTCAAGGATATGCGGATCTGGACACGACCTCGATTCCGTTTTTCAACGCACATACCCTGCAAGAGATGAGCAAGGATTGGAGCCAGGAACTCCAGGCGATCTCCACCGGCGAGGGTCCGCTGAGCTGGATCGGCGGGCTCTACTGGTACCACGAATTCGGCCGTGACGATTCCGGAGGCGGTGGGCTGTTTGGACAGCTCGCCACCTCCACTCCGAACGGGTTCTTCGGCGGAGATGGTCAGGTGGGAATCGACGCACTCGCTCCCTACGGGCAGCTCACCTACAAAATCACCCCGGAGTGGGAAGTGCTGTTCGGGGCGCGCTACTCTGTGCAGCACAAGGAGTTGAAGGGTAATCAGTTTTTCATCACTACGACAACGACACCGCTGGGTTGGGATCCGGCGCGGCCCTATCTTTTCACGGCGGATGCACCGCGGGCAGAATTTAACTCCAGCACGCTGGCGCCGAAGGTGGGGATTACCTGGCGGCCCTTGAAGGGCGTGATGCTCTATGCGACCTACAGCAAGGGTTATAAGAGCGGCGGATTCAATCTGCCGCAGCCCTCACCCACTCCTCCGAATGAGGTGCAGGATGAGGTCCTGAAGGCCATCGAGTTTGGGTGGAAGATGGAGCTCGGGTCGGTCCGGTTCAACGGTGCGTACTTCCACTACAAGGCGAATAATCTCCAAGTCCAGGTCACAGATATCAACTCCGGCATCATAGCAGCCCGCAACGCGGCCGCTGCCACCACGAACGGCGCCGAGACTCTGCTCGAGGTGGCGGTCGCTCCCCCGCTGACGGTTGGCGCGGCGATCGGCTACCTGGACGCGAAGTTCGACGACTTTCCCGGCGGCCAGATCAGTACTCCTTGCGTTCAGGATCCAGCCGCTCCCGGATGTAACGGTAATATCGTGGGTGTCGGCAACGTAGTCGCGAATCTCGCCGGAAATCGCCTGCCGCTCTCGCCCAAGTGGAGCGGTAACGTCCACTTGAGTTACAGCCGGAGTCTTCCGGGCGCCACGGGTATGTTGAATCTAACCGCCACCGAGGCCTACAGCAGCTCCTTTTTCTTCACTCCGGACAACGTGTATCGACAGCCCGGCAAGGGACTGCTCAACGCGACCATCGGCTGGACCTCGGAGGACGGCCACTTTGGAGTGCACGCTTACGGCACCAATCTGGCCAGCAAGCGGTATGCTACCCACGTCGCGCCGTTGTTTGCCGGAGGGTGGTACGTCCCCGGTCCGCCACGTGAGTATGGCGCAAGACTGTCCTACGCTTTTTAGCGGTTTCGGTTAGCATACTTGAGCAAGGCGCGACTCCTTCCGTGAGGCACGCCCACACGGTGTCTGCATTTTCCGGAGGCAATCAGTAGTGAGATCCTCGAGGCGGAGTATTTTGTCAGCGCTGTGGTTGGCTTTGCTTGCCGTGCCGGCAGTCACCCCGAGCGCTCCGGCTGCGAGTGCGGAGCCAGTCGAAACGGTCCTGCCTCTCGGCTACACCGCGCCTGCGCGCTCCGCAACGTCGCAGGGTATACCGTGCAGTCAGATCAAGGCGAGATTCCGGCCCGATGCCAACACTGCCGTGACGCTCGTCAGAGCGTTCCGCAAGGGAGAAGATCTCAACTTGGACGGAAAACCGTCCGGCCACGCGGCGCCCGATGATGTTTGCCTGGTGAAGATGATCGTCGGCCCCGGCAACCCCGGTCCGGTCGGCGCTCCATCCACATCTGCCGGAATCGGCATCGAAATATGGCTTCCGTCACCCGGCAAGTGGAACAACCGCATTCACGCTTGGGGGACAGGGGGGTTCTCGGGGCCCTGGCAGGTAAGCTCGCTGAGTGTCTTCGCCCTGCCGCCAGAAGGGCTATTCGCGTTTGCCCACTATCCCGCTGGCGGTGCAGACCAGGCAGCGATCGAGGGATCGGTTGCAGCGATCAACGACGGTGGCCACGTCATGGAAGCGGGTGATACGTCGGGCGCGAGCGGCGCTTTCGCACTGAACCCCGATGGCTCCATCAACACGAGGTTGCTACAGGATTTTTCCGTCCGTGCCGACCATGAGATGGCGTTGAAGACCAAGGCCCTCGTGGAACTTTATTACGGGCGTCCCGCTGCGCGTGCCTACTTTACGGGGACCTCTGGAGGCGGTCGCCAAGGTATGAAGGCGGCCCAAGCCCATCCGGATGACTGGGATGGGATCCTTGCGATGAACCCGGGAATGTTCTGGACGCGAATGGCTACCTACCAGCTTTACCCTCAAATCGTGTTTCAGCGCGATCTCGACGGTAAACTGCCGACGCGTGCCCAACTGGATCTCGTCTCGTCTGCGGCGGTCAGCGCATGTGATGCGGGCCTGAATGGGCGGCACGAGGGCTGGATCAGCGATCCCACCGCTTGTCGTTATGATCCGACCAAGGACCGCTCGGTTCTTTGCGCCAGCGACGGCGGAGACAATGCGACGCCGGCCTGTGTAACTCGCAAGATTGCGTCAGCAGTCAACAAGATCTGGTTTGGACTGACCGAAGACGGTAGCGCGCCCGACCCCGCGGTGTCAGTCGGGAAAGGTCCGGACCTGGACAGGGCTCACAAACAGCTGTGGTTCGGGCTGCCGCGAGGAGCTTCTCTTCACACCACGGCCTATCCATCGGCTTTGGCCACGTCGCTTCCTGATGGAACACCGGTAGCATTCACGGTGGCGACGGACACCGTGGCGCTGGTGCTTCAGGATCCGAAGATCGCCACACCTGGCTACAGAAACGGAAAATCGAACGGAGCGGACGGCTGGAAAGCGCTCAGCTACGCGGAGCTTGCGCGTGTCTACCGCGAAGGACTGCGGCTCCAGAAAGCATTTGCTGACATGAATTCAGAAGACCCGGACCTGAGCAGGCTTCGGGACAGCAAGACAAAGCTCATCCTGCTGTGGGCGATGTCGGACGAAGTGGTTCCCTCCGCCGGCGGACCCTATTACTACAATCAGGTAGCCGAAAAGATGGGGGGCGTCGCGGAAGTGCAGAAGTATTTCCGCTTCTACTTGCTCCCCGGACTCGGACACATCTACTTGCCCGGAAATGTCGCAGGTAAAGCGGGGGTCAGTCCTCCGCCTGATCCGCCTCTTAACGTCAATGGCAAGCCGCTCGTGATACGCGGCGAGATGTTCCAGCATTTGGTGGATTGGGTCGAAAAGGGGCGGCCTCCCGGGGAAATCGTCGTGAGTAACAGCAGTGGGACCGCGTCTCGGCCCCTGTGCGTCTACCCCGCGAAGCTAAAGTACGTTGGGAAAGATCCTGCGGCAGCGGACAGCTATCGCTGCGACGCTGGCGCAGCCGATCATCGATGAGGTCTGCCTCCGCACAGCGGTGCGACTGACGGTGCCCTGCGCGCAGAACGATCGAGACCGGCAGACGTTGGCGGCGGGCGCGGGCCACTCCTAGAGAAATCAACGGCTTGGCGTCGGCCTGCCGGCTACCTTCCCCGAATCCGCGAAGCCTGATGGTAAAAATTCGCTCCGGGCCGTAGCCACTTCCACTCCCCGAGCGCTCTTCTACTATCACCATCGCATTCGGGAAGGGCATTGCAGCGAGAAACTCGCCATACCTTCGTATCCGAGATCGCTAGCCGTTACGGCCAGCGGCTGCGGCGGTTCTTTACCCAGCGACTGCGCAATCGGGAGGACGCCTCCGATCTGGCGCAAGAGGTTTTCTTGAGGCTCATGCGAGTCGAGCATCACGAAACCATCAGGAGTCCGGAGGCCTATCTCTTCACGGTCGCCAGTCACGTTCTGCACCAGCACACGCTGCGCCAGGCGGCCACGCCCGCCTCGGTCGATATTTCCGACGTGTTTGCTTCTCTCCAGTTGATGTCAGATGACGATCCGCTTGCCCGCGCGGACGGACAGCAGGTCTTGCAGGAGATCGAGCTTGCGCTGAAGAGCCTCCCGCCCCGAATTTCAAGCACTTTGCTGTTGCATCGACTCGGAGGGCTCTCTCTCGAAGAGATTGCGCGCGAGCTGGGGGTCTCGCGGCCCGCGGCGAAGAAGTATCTTGCGCGCGCACTGATGCGATGCCGGGATGTGCTGGAGGAAGGCGAGAGTCGCGAAGTGCCATGAAGACCCAGACGACAAAGCTCAACCGCCAAATTCTGGAAGAAGCATCTGACTGGTTCGTGGATTTCCGCGTCGGCGATGTTGACGAGCGGGCGCGCGAGCGATTCGACGAGTGGCTGCGGCGCTCGCCGGAGCACATTCGCGCCTACATGGAGATCGCCAAGACCTATGTGGTGCTGCCGGCCCTGACGCCGAATCGCAAGATCGCTGTGCAGGACCTCATTGCGTATGCGCGCTCGGACGACAACATCGTACCATTTGACCAACCGACCCCGAGTCAGCCCGCACGCGCGTCTGGGGTCTCGAGTTCCGCAGACCGCCGCGGTCCGTGGTTCAGCGGGCTGATTGCGGCCTCGATGGCCGTGCTCGCCGTATCGACTGGGGTGCTGTCCTGGGTTGTTCTGCATCGTCTACCGACGTACGCGACGGACATCGGCGAGCGGCGCACGGTCACTCTGTCCGACGGATCAACGATCGATCTGAATGCTAAGTCGAGAGTCAGCATTCGATTCTCGAAAGGCGAGCGGCAGGTTGAGCTGGTCGATGGGCAGGCGCTGTTCCGGGTCGCCAAGGATGCCGACCGACCGTTCCTCGTGCATACGGGATCGGCTGTCGTGCGGGCGGTGGGTACGGAGTTCGACGTTTACCGCAAGAGCAGCGGCACTACTGTTACGGTAGTCGAAGGCCGAGTCAGCGTCACGCATGAAGGCGCCGGAACGGCTGTCCCGACGCTTTCAGCTGAGTCCACCGGCTCCCGGGCAGCCCAGCCGGAGCCCACGTTGGTATCCGCCGGCGAGCAGGTCACGGTAACCGAACGGACCATAGCGGCGCCCAAACGGATCAATGTTGCAGGAGCGACTGCCTGGACGCAGCACCAACTCGTCTTTGACACGGCGCCGTTGAGTGACGTGGTCGATGGATTCAATCGCTACAACACGCGTCAGATCGTGATCGAGGATTTGCAATTACAGGATTTTCACGTGAGTGGCGTCTACTCCTCCACGGATCCCGCCTCTCTCATTCGTTTTCTGCGTGAGCAGCCGGGCGTGCGAGTCATTGAGACGGACCGGGACGTCCGCATTACCCGGCAGTGAAGCGGCTCAGAAATATTCCCGTCAAATCGTATCCATTTTTTGTTCCGAACCGCTCTATAGCTCCCACGAAACCGTTGCCAAGTCAGGCAGCGGTGATGAACAGCCTCTTCAGGGGCGGGGATCTATGTATGCGCGCAGGGGTGGTCGCAACGGCAATCGGTCTATCGATTGTCGGCTTGGCAAGTGCTGCCGACGCGGGGGCAGCGATCCGAAAGCCTACAGATATACCGGCTCAGGAACTGGGAGCCGCGCTCACGACCCTCGCCAAGGAGTTCGATTTCCAGGTCCTTTACAAGACGGAGGTCGTTGGAAAGCGACGGACGGAGGGGGTATCGGGGTCGGTGACGGCCCAAGAAGCGCTTCAGAAGGTGTTGAGTGGGACGGGACTGACGTACAAGTACTTGGATGAGAAGACTGTGATGGTGATGCCGGTGGGGGCCCCGGCAGCGGATAAAGATCGAGCGGGCGCGGAAACCGGCGCAAAGGAGGGGAAGAAGGATTCTTCCAATGGATTTCGCGTGGCTCAACTGGATCAGGGAAAGGCTTCTTCCAACTCGCCATCGTCATCCCCGGTGAGCTCGCAGGCTCCCTCGGGGACTTCCGACAACGGATTCGTGAAGCTCGAGCAAGTGGTGGTCACTGCGACCAAGCTCGCGCAGCCCGCTCGCAAAGTCGCTGGCTCGGCCGCCGTCACGACCGGTTCACAGATCGATGAAATCGGCGCCCAGAGCTTTGCGGATTATCTGACGCGGGTGCCGGGTGTGATCTTCAACGCCTCGATCCCAGGACTGTCGACAGTGACCGTCCGCGGTGTGTCCACTGCGACCACGCCCGATCAAGGCCAGGGTACGACAGGCTATTACATCAACGAGGTCCCGCTGACGGACCCGAACTTCACGGTCGCGATTCCGGATATTGACACCTTCGATGTCGACAATGTCGCGGTGATGCGAGGACCCCAGGGGACGCTGTTCGGCTCCGCTTCCCTGGGCGGCGCGATCAACTACCAGGCCGCGCTGCCGGATCCGACTCGCTTCCAGGCCCGCCTACAGGGGACATTCGCCGGCACCGCCCACGGATCCGACAGCGGGTCGGGGAAGGGGATGGTCAACATTCCCCTCGTGACCGACCAGCTGGCCGTGCGCCTCGTGTACCTGTACCGGAAAGATGGGGGTTACATCGACAATCTCGGAACGGGGACGAAGGACGCTAGCCGTACCCTGGTTCGCGGCGGACGGGCGGAGGTGCTGTGGACCCCGATGGAGGGCACCAGGATCTTCTACATGTTCCTCAAGCAGGCCGAGGACACTGCGGACAACGGCTACGAGGAGCCCGATCTGGCCGGTCCTCGGAGAAAGCGGACACTGTTCCCCGAAGAGCTTGGATTCAAGACGACGCTCAATAATCTGCGCCTGGATCAGGACTTCGGCTTTGCGACGCTCACGGCGACAGCGACCTATCACCAGAAGGCACAGAGCTCGGTCATTGATGGGACCCTGGCGTTGGGACCGCTGTTCGCAAACCTGCTCATGCCCATTGCGGTACGGCAGGGCGCGACTTCCAACGGCACGACCTTCGAAGTGCGATTGGCATCCCCGGCCGACCGGCGGTTCACCTATCTCGTCGGTGTGATGCGAGATCTGACGCGGGAGTCCATCTTGGATCTCTATGGAGCTCCCGGCGCGCAACAGTATGCGACCGCGGTCTTTGATCCGATTTTGGGCGCCGGATTTGGGGCCAGTGCCGTGCCAAACGATATCTTTCTCACCTCTACCCTGGGCGCCAAGGCAGAGGAGCGCGCCTTATTCGGCGAGGGAACGTTCCACTTCACCGATCGTTGGGCCGCGACTGTCGGCGGTCGGCTCTTCGATACGCAGCTGGAGGGGACCACCGCCTCCTCCGGGCTGCTGGAATTCCTGACAACCAACCCGAGCACGTTGACTTTCTCGTACGCGAGTCCGCAGCGCTCACGCGGGTTCACACCCAAGGTCTCGCTGACATGGACGATTACTCCGGATTTCATGGTGTACGCGCTGGCGGACAAGGGGTTCCGGTTCGGCGGCCCCAACGTGATTCCGCCCTCGGCGACCAATCCGTTTCCGCCTACCTACTCGCCGGACACGCTCTGGAATTATGAGATCGGCACGCGCACCAACTGGCTCGAGCGCCGCCTGCAACTGGATGCCACCGCCTTCTACATCGACTGGAGCAACATCCAGGTGCGCCTGGGAACCGCGAGCGGGCTCGCCTACACCACCAATTTCGGCAAAGCCCGGAACTACGGACTGGAGAGCACGGCAGGCTACCGCCCAGTGCCGGCACTCAGCCTGCAGGGCAGTGTCACGTACCTGAACGCAACATTGAGAGAGCCGTTCAAGTCCGGCGCCAACCTCGAGCCGGCGGGCGCTGTGCTGCCCGGCGCTTCGAAGTGGAATGTCTCCGGAACCGTGAGCTACCAGTGGATGGGGCTGCCGTTACAACCGTCGGTTCTGGTGTCGGATCGCTTCATCTCGAGCGCCCCGGGCGGATTTGGATTCACCCAGCCGCAGACGCAGGGCAACTACAACCTGCTCGATGCCCGCTTCAGCGCGTATTTCAAGGCTCTTCAGGCGAGTGTGTTCGTCAATAACATCGCCGACCGAAACGGCGTGAGCAATGTGCAATATCCCCTCGGAGCGCCGCTCGAGCGCTACCTCGTTCGGCCGCGGACCGTCGGGTTGACTCTCGACTACCGCTATTGAGTAGAAGTGATCGCACAACGCTTTGGGCAGCCTGCCTGCCCGCCGGATGCGCGCCGTGGTCGGTGAAATGCAGCCATCGAGTCGGAGTGCTGGGTTGAAGCGTACGATGGGAGAGGGATGCAATGACGCTTAGAATCCGGGGGCTCACGCACACCTATCCCAACGGGACGCGCGCGCTGGACAACATTACTATCGACATCTCCCCGGGAATGTTCGGACTTCTTGGCCCCAACGGCGCGGGAAAGTCATCGCTCATGCGCACGATCGCGACGCTGCAAGCGCCATCAGCGGGATCCATCGAGTTTTCCGGTATCGATGTGCTCAAGCGACCCGAAGCTCTTCGTCGGACACTGGGCTACCTCCCGCAGGACTTTGGCGTCTATCCTCGTGTCACCGCGGAGAGCATGCTCGATCACCTTGCGGTGCTGAAGGGCATCACAAACGCACGCGAACGGCGTGAGGTCGTTCATGGCCTGCTCAACAAGGTCAATCTGTGGGAGGTTCGCAAGAAAGCTATCGCGGGATTTTCCGGCGGCATGCGCCAACGATTCGGCATCGCGCAAGCTCTGATCGGCGACCCTCAACTCATCATCGTCGACGAGCCTACGGCCGGACTCGATCCGGAAGAACGAAACCGGTTTTTGAACTTGCTGGCGGCAATCGGGTATGGCGTCGTAGTCATCCTTTCGACTCACATTGTTGAGGACGTCGCTCAACTGTGCCGCAGCATGGCGATTCTTTCCGGCGGGAGGGTCGTGCACCAGGGAGCGCCGGACGCCCTACGCCGGGAGCTGCACGGACGCGTGTGGAGCGCAACGATTGCACAGGACGCGCTGGAAGTGACGCGCAATCGCTATACAGTGATTTCGGAGCGCCTCCTCGGAGGCAAAACAGTCGTCCACGTCCTCGCGAGCGATCCGCCTGGCGCCGAGTTCACTTCCGTCGAAGGAAGCCTCGAAGACGTCTACTTCTCGACGCTCGCCTCCACGCGCAGCTGAAACCAGGACAGCGCATGTTCGGACAAGTCGCGTGGTTTGAGCTCCGCTATCAGCTCAAGAACCCGGTTCTCTGGGTTACGTTCAGTGCGTTCTTCCTGGCCGGCTTCATCGTCATGGCCGATGAAACGCTGCAGATCGGCGCCGCAGGCAATGCCTACAAGAACGGGCCGTTCGCGCTCACGCTGCTCACCGGCAACATGGCGATCCTTGCTCAGTTCGCCGTCGTGGCGTTTGTGTCCAATGCCGTGATCCGCGACTGGGATACGGGCTTTGGCTCGATCCTGTACACCACCCGCATCCGGAAATTCGACTACCTGATCGGCCGCTTCGTGGGTGCGTTCGCCGCCAGCGTCATCGTCCTCCTCGCTTCACCGTTGGGGATGATGATCGGCGCGGCGATGCCGTGGCTGGATTCGGAGCGCTTCGGGCCGTTCGTTCTGTGGCACTACATCCACGCTTTCATGGTGGCAGGACTGCCCACGTTGTTTTTGTGCGCCGCGCTGTTCTTTTCTTTGGCGACCGCCACGCGCTCGATGATGGGCAGCTATCTCGGCCTCGTTGCCTTTCTCATTTTCTATGTGGTGCTGAACGGCATCCTCGGTCGGCCTCAATACCGGGAGCTCAGCGCCCTGCTCGAGCCCTACGGCATCGGGGCGCTGATGCAGGAGACCCGATACTGGACGGCCTCGGATCGCAACGTACAGCTCATCCCTCTGTCGCAGACGTACCTTGCGAACCGCGCGCTCTGGAGCGCCTTGGCGCTGTCAGCGCTCCTTACGGCATATCTGACCTTCAGCTTCTCACGAGGTGTCGGAAGGGCCGACAAGAAGCTGCGGCTGGGCGCCCAGCGGGAAGCGCCTGGTAGCGCGCAATGGCAGGTCACGCCTGCCAAGAAAGAATTCGGATCAGGTGCGGCGTTCACCCAGATGCTGGCGCGCATTCGGTTCGAAGCGGTCCACGTGTTCTTCAGTCCGGCGTTCATCGTGCTGATGGGCTTCGGACTTTTCAATGCGGGAGGCTCGCTTTGGCTGGCGGACGAGGGTCCTGGTCACTCGACCGCTTTTCCGATCACGAGTCTCATGGCCAAAACGCTGATCGACTCGTTCACGTTCATCCCCATCATCATTGCGACCTACTACTCGGGCGAGCTCGCCTGGCGAGATCGCGAGAAGCGTATCCACGAAATCATGGATTCAACGCCCGCGGCGAACTGGACGTTCGTCATTCCCAAGGTCGCGGCGCTCTTGCTCGTGCTCGCCGCGAGCATCGCCGTCAGCGTCGTAGCGGGGATCGTGGTCCAAACGTTGAAGGGCTTCCACGATTACAATGTACCAGGCTATCTACTTTGGTACGCGCTCCCGGCCTTCTTCACCAGCTTCTGTAGCGTCGCTCTCGCGGTACTCTTCCAAGCCATCTCCCCCAACAAGTTCGTCGGTTGGGCCATGATGATCGTCTATTTGCTCGCGATCCTGGTGTCCGGTCAGATGGGGTTCGATCATCATCTCTATCTTTACGGACACTATCCGAGCGTGCCGATCTCGGAAATGAACGGCCAAGGGCACTATTGGATCGGCGCTGCCTGGTTTCAGCTCTATTGGGCGCTCGGCGCGCTCCTGCTCATCACACTCGCCTGCGCGCTCTGGCGCCGGGGCGCGGACCCGCGAGTTTGGCCTCGGCTGCGGGCGCTGCCGCAACGGTTGGCTGGCGTTACCCGCGCAATAACCGCGTTGCTCGTGCTCGGTTTCGTCAGCTGTGGCGCCTGGATCTTCTACAACACCAATATCCTCAACACCTATCGTTCGAGTGTCGCAATGCAGCGCTGGCAAGCGGACATGGAGCGCACGCTACTGCGCTATGAGCATGCGCCGATGCCCAAGATCTCGGATGTCTCGCTAACCGTCGATCTCTATCCGCACCAGCACCGGGCGATCACGGTCGGCACCTATCAGATGGAAAACCGCACGAGCGAGCCGCTTCACGAGATTTACCTGTTTTGGCCTCAGCGCGCGATCATCGACCGGGCCGAGATTGACGGCGGCGTTCTGGAGCGCGACTTTGCCCGCGAGACGCCGGCGTTTCCGTTTCAGATTTGGCGCCTGTCGCGGCCGATGCAGCCCGGCGAGCGGCGCCGCATCCAGTTCGTCACGCGGCTCGAATATCCCGGGTTCCGCAACAACGACGTGCTGACGCCAATCAATGACAACGGCACGTTTGTCAACGATCGCGACCTCACGCCCCTGATCGGTTTCGATCGCAGTGGCCTGCTGCGAGACCGAAATATCCGTCGTCGACAGGGGCTCCCGGCCGACCTCCGGATCCCTCGTCTCGAGGACGAAGACGCTCAGGCCGTGAACTACCTCCGTCACGATTCCGATTGGGTGAACGCGGACATCACAGTCTCCACCGTGGCAGACCAGACGCCGATCGCCCCGGGCTATGTCGTCTCCGATACAACCTCATCCGGGCGCCGCACGGTGCGCTATCGGTCGGACGCGCCAATCCTGCAGTTCTTCTCGATCCAATCGGCGGTCTACGCTACGGCCCGCGAGCGCTGGGGTAACGTCGATCTCACGATCTATTACGACCATCGTCACACTTATAACATCGAGCGCATGCTGCGCGCGATGAGGGCGTCTCTGGAGCTCTGCTCACGCAAGTTCTCGGCCTTCCAATTTCATCAGCTGCGTATCATAGAATTTCCCGCATATTGGCCCGGCGCGCAGTCGTTCGCCAACACGGTGCCGTTTGCAGAGAGCCTCGGCTTCACGACTCGTTTCAATGATGTCGAGGGAGCCCGCGAGGCGGACCGTATTGACATCACTACCTATGCGACCGCACACGAGATAAGCCACCAGTGGTGGGGGCACCAGGTGATTGGCAGCGATCAACAGGGCGCGACCATGCTGTCGGAGACGTTTGCGCAGTACTCCGCTCTGCTGGTGATGGAAGAAATCTATGGGCGCGACCAGGTGCGGCGATTCCTGCGTTTTGAGCTCGACACCTATCTACGCGGGCGCAACGCCGAGGTCGTAGAAGAGCTGCCGCTGGCGCGGGTCGAAAACCAGCCGTACATCCACTACAACAAGGGCGGCGTGGTGATGTATTTCTTGCGCAACGAGCTGGGGGAGGAAGTCGTCAATCGATCCCTCGCGCGTTTGCTCCGTGAGTTTGCGTTCCGCGGCGCACCGTACCCGCGATCGACAGATTTCCTGCGTATTCTACGTGAAGAAGCGGGTCCTGAGCACGACGCGCTCGTCACGGATCTCTTCGAGCGCATTACCCTGTACGACGCTCGCGTGCTGGAGGCGTCGGCGGTACGGTCGGAGGAGGGCCGATGGGATGTGACGATGTTGGTCGAAGCTCACAAACGCTACGCTGACGGTAAGGGTGCAGAAGCCGAGGCTCCATTGGATGAGGCGTTTGAGATCGGCGTATTCGCAGCAGAGCCGGGAGAAGGCAGGTTCACTTCCAACGACGTTATCATGATGGCGCGACAACGGATACGTTCCGGTCTGCAGAAGATTACCCTGAGAGTGGACCGCGCGCCTCGCTTCGCAGGGATAGATCCATATAACATGAGGATCGATCGCAATTCCGGCGATAATGTCTGTGCTGTTCAGGTCAAGGTCGGCGATGCCATTTCGAAGCAGGGTGCATTTTTCACGGGGATCTCCCGGCGCCAACGGACGGCAGCCCGTTGAGCCGGACCGCGGACTCAGACTCTTACGTCACGATGACACGATGATGTCGGCGCGTGCGATCTTGAGACCCTGCGCGGCTTGCCGCCAGCGCCGTGTCTCGCGCACGCGCCGTGACCTGCTTGATCGCGGCGCCAATTTCGCCGTCCGCGCTCCCGGGCGCTTGCGGTAATGTCTGGACCGGGAGGATGATTCGCGCTCGCATGGCCCTGAGGCGAGGCAGCATCGTCCGTACTTCGCTAGACACAGCATACGTGAGCACCATGTCTTGAAAACCCCGGCCAGTTTCAACTTCCTCGATCTCGACGTACAGCGGGATCCACTACCGTTTTTCGCGGTGCTGCGCGAGCAGGCGCCGGTGTATCGTGAACCGCAGACCGGCGTCTATCTCGTGACCCGGGCCAAGGAGGTTCGCTACGTCGCCGAGCATCCTGAACTGTTCTCGAACATCATCGACCCCACGGTCTTCCGGGTCTGTCAGGGTCTTTCTCTGGAAGAGAAGGACCCGGAAGTCGCCGCTCGGCTCCGTGAGAAGGCCTGGTTGGTGCCTCATACCCTCCTGTTCAGCGATCCACCCATTCACGCGCGCTACCGTCGGCTCGCTGTCGAGGCGTTGTCGCCGAAGGCGGTCAAGAAACTCATTCCCTTCATAGAGCAACAGGTCCAACGTTTCATGCCACCGTTCGATTCGGGGGAGGCCGTCGATTTCGTGTCGGCGTTCACGGAACGTGTTCCGATTGCGACGGTGCAGCGATTCGTAGGCGCGCCCGAAGCGGATCGGGAGCTGATCAACCGCTGGACGCACCAGTTCTTCAGCACGCAACTGGGCCAGACATCGCGCGAGGAATACTTGAGAACGGTCGACGCGATCTGCGAGCTGTTCAACTACATTGCCGCTCGCATCGAGGCGGTCAGGAAAAAGCGCGACGGAACCTTGATCGACGATCTTCTGCACGCGCATGAGAAGACCGGCGACGAGCCGCTGACGCTGGAGGAGCTGATATCGATGTTTCACGTGCTGATGCTGGCCGGGCACGACACGACCCGGCAGGCACTGGCGAGCGGCATGCGGCTACTGGCCACCAATCCGGCGTTGTGCCTGCAGTTGCGCTCGAATCCCGAGCAGATCGGCTCGTTCACCGAGGAAGTCATCCGGATGTACTCGCCTGCCAATTTGACCCCGCGCATCGCAGCGGCGGATACGGAGCTCGGCGGGGTCACGATACCGAAAGGTGCGACTGTCTTCTTATGCTGGGGAGCGGCGAACCGCGACCCGCGGGCGTTTCCGAATCCGGACTCTTTCGAATGCCCGCGTGAGCGGGGCACCGAGCACTACGGATTTGGCGCGGGTCCGCATTTCTGCGTCGGCAACCGCTTGGCGCGGACAACGACCGGCATCGCTTTCAATGCGTTCCTGCAGCGCTACCAATCCATCGAGCTGGCGGTGCCGGAGAGTGAGCTCCGCTACATGCCGTCGGCAAACCTGAGAGCCCTGGAGTCCTTGCCGATACGGTGTAAAGGAGCCATGAGGGCGCCTGTCGCGCCAGCATTGGCGTGAGGTCGCGCAGGACCGCGACGTGGACGACGCGCGCGCGGGGCGCGAGCCCATTTGCCCGGGAGGCGAAGGTATACGCTCTCGTGTGAAGGTTATGTCGGGAACCGGCGGGTTAGGTCCGGCGATTTACTTCCGTGCGACGGCAGGCCCACAATGGGCATGGAACTGCTCAGCAAGGCCAATCCTGTGAACGCAAACACCCGATCGAGCATCCGTTTGTACGAGCTCGTGCTCGAAAACGGCCGTTCTGCCAGCCCATTCGTATGGCGCAGCCGGTACGCGCTGGCCCACAAGGGCATCTGCTTCGAATCCGTCCCAGTCGGCTTCACCGACATTCCGCGGGTATTCGGCGGCCGCTTCGAAACGGTCCCCGTCATACAGGAGGGCGAGATGATGCTGGGGGAGAGCTGGGATATCGCCGAGTACCTGGATCGCGCCTTCCCCGATCGACCGAAGCTCTTCGCGAGCCCCGGCGAGAACGCCGCGGCTCGCCTGTTCGATAGTTGGTTCACCCAGACGGTCACGCTCGGGGTGTTTGGCATCTACGCCCTGGACGCCCACGACGCCGCGCGTCGCGAGGATCGCAGTTATTTTCGCCATAGTCGCGAGGGATTCCTCGAGGGCATCACTCTCGAAGCCTTCACTTCCGATCGCGCCACCCGCTTGCCGAAAGTACGGGAAGCACTGCAGCCGCTGCGGGAGCACCTTGCGCGATTCCCCTTCCTGGGCGGCAGCGCTCCCGGCTACGCGGACTACATCGCGTTGGGTATGTTTCAATGGGTCGTGAGTGTCAGCACCCTGCCGCTGTTGGCTCACGACGACAACATTCTGCGTGGCTGGCTCGACAGGGGATTCGACCTCTACGAAGGACTGGGACGGGACTCGAGGATGCGACCGCTCTTCGACGGCTAGGAAGTGGCGGCCGCCCTTGCGAGCGATCGGTACCGCGCGCATGATCCCGGCCACGGCGGTTGCCGTCACCGAAAACTCTCGCGAAGAACAACACTACTGAGGGGTGCCCGATGACGATCGAGCTCAAGATGCTGGCCTGGTCGGTCTGCCTGGGTCTGGCCTATGTGCTGATAGCAGCCACTCTCGCCACCCAGCAGCGTGGTCTCAAGTGGAATGCCGGCAACCGCGACGGGGAGTCGCAACCTCTGGCTGGGGCCGCCGCGCGCGCCGACCGTGCCAGCCGCAATTTTCTGGAGACTTTCGCGTTCTTCGCTGCCGCTGTCCTCGCAGTCATGGCGGCGAGGCTGAATACGCCTCAGACGGCGCTCGGCGCGGAGCTGTATTTCTGGGCACGCGTGGTCTATTTGCCCGTCTATATCATCGGAATCCCGTATCTGCGCACCCTCGTCTGGGCGGTCTCGTTCTGGGGGCTGATCCAGGTACTGGCCGCTCTGCTGTGACGGTGAACGCGCGCCGGTTACGGATGTTGGCTCGAACGAGAACCTGTCCACATGCCGCGCCAACACAGTCAATACGGAGCGCACCACCCGCTCCCGGCTCCGAACCACCTGCAGAGCGGCTCGAGTCTGTCCGCCGCCGTCGCAAGGTCCGCCTGGACGAGGCGCGCTTGGCTGGCGGAGGAATCCTCGCGTAGAATGTCCCGTGTCGAACAGACGGGAATGGGGCTTCCCGACAACCGCCCGTGATAAGGGCTGATAGCTCCTACCTGCGAGGACGCTGCGCGTCTGCTTGCGGTAGGGGATTGCCCCCCCACCCCAATCAGTTCTCGCCGTGCCCTCCTGAACCTGTTGTCATGCGGAGGGTATTGGATGAATGGCTTCCTGCTGGTATTTCTCGGTGGCGGTTTCGGATCGGCCGCGCGCCACGGGGTCAATCTTCTTTCGGCCCAATTCGTTGGCGTGCGCTATCCCGTGGGCACCTTCGCGATAAACGTCGTGGGCTCCCTCGTTATCGGCTTGCTGGCGGAATGGTTCGCCCTGCGGACCCAACTGCCCGCTCCCCTGCGTCTCTTCCTGATTACGGGCGTCATAGGCGGCTTCACCACTTTCTCAACGTTCGCCCTGGAAATCGGGCTGCTGTACGAGCGTGGCCAGCTCGGCGCCGCCGCGATCTATGCAATCGGGTCTGTTGTATGCGCAGTAGGGGCCCTGTTCGCCGGCATGTCCGTCGTACGCTACTTCTCCACGTAACGACACCTACCCGACGTACCCAACGTCACGTGAGTCGGCCGGCCGGAGAGTGCTACGAACGTCTGGCTTTGCTCAGCAGGCGCAGAATCTCCATGTACAGCCACACGAGAGTGACCAGCAGACCGAAAGAGCAATACCACTCCATGTAGCGCGGAGCGCCCTGGGCCACTCCCGATTCGACCAGGTCGAAGTCGAGCACGAGATTCAGGGCCGCCACTCCACAGATCACGAGCGACACGATGATCCCCAGAGGGCTGGAGTCGTTCAGCACTGGCACGCTGACATGGAAGAAGCCCAGCACCATCGTCACGAGGTACAGCAGAGCAATTGCGCCCGTGGCGCCGATCACGATGCTGCGGAACTGCTGCGTGGCCCGGATCAACCGCATCGAGTAGGCGGCCAGCAGCACGGCCAGCACGCCGAATGTCAGCCCCACGGCCTGGATCGCGATGCCCGGATAGCGGCGCTCCAGCAGCGCGGAAAACCCGCCCATCGCGAGTCCCTCGAGGGCGGCATAAGGGATGGCGAGGTAGGGCGCGGTAGTCGCCTTGAAGCTGATGATGACACCCAACACCAGTCCACCCACGATGCCAATCAGGATAGGCGCGCCGACCGTGGCGGCATCGCCCGTTGCCAGGTACTGAGACCAGGGCCAGAGGGCGCTGGCGAGCAGAACCACGAGCAGCAGAAACGACTTGTTGATCGTGCCCTGGAGCGTCATGCGCTCGTCGCGCGTTGCGGTCCCGGCCTGTCCGGAAAAGGTCTTCTCGTTCAGGACGGGGTTGCCAGAGCGGGATACGGGTAGGGGCATCGTCATCTCCTTGAGGACCGGCCGCATTGTATGCGATCCGCATGGCCGGCGAGGCTCGCGGCGTTATAAGTCTTTGATAAAATTGATATAAGAGGTCGCGGGTGGGGCGGAAGTATGGAGCCTCCAGCCGCGAATCTCAGGTGCTCTGCCGGCCTGAGCGGCCCGGCCTCGGGCCCTTGGCCGGGATGTGGCTCCGCCGTGATTTCAGTGCGGTGACCTCGATCTCGATTCGCATCCTCGGGTCAGCAAGACCGGCCGATATCATCGTCGCCGCGGGGCGTATTTCGCCGAAGTACTTACGCAAGATCGGCCAGCACTGGGGGAAGTCGTTGCCGTCCGGCAGCACGTATGTGACGCGGACCACGTCCCGGAGGCTCGCGCCGGCTCGCTCCAGCGCGAGCTCGATGTTTTTCAGACATTGCTCGGTCTGCTCCGGCACGCCGCTCGGGATCGTCATCGCTGCATAGTCAAAACCGGTCGTTCCGGACACGAACACCCAGTCTCCCTGGGCCACTGCCCGGCTGTAGCCGATCTCGGCTTCGAATTTCGATCCCGAGTCAAAGAGTGTGCGTGTCATGAAGCCTGCCTGCCTCAGCCGGTTGTGATCACGAATGTCCGCCGGATAGTCATAACAGAACGCCAACCACCGTCGCCGTGATGCAATTGGCCAGGGTGCCGCCAACGAGCGCGCGCATGCCTAACCCGGCGACCTCGGCGCGTCGCGAGGGCGCCATCGTGGCAAGACCCGTCACGAGAATTCCCACGCTGCCGAAGTTGGCAAATCCGCACAGCGCATAGGTGGCCACCAGCCGGCTATGCTCGCTGAGCGCGCCGTCACCCAAGCCCGCGAGCTGCCTATAAGCGAGCAACTCATTCAGAACTATCTTGGTCCCCAGCAGCGTCCCGACCACCGGCGCCTCCTGCCACGGGATGCCGATCAGCCATGCGACCGGCGCGAACACCCAGCCCATGACGCGTTCCAGCGTCAGCGGACTGCCATCGAAAGCCGGTAACAAGCCCAGCAAGTCATCGAGCAGATGCACGAGCGCCACGAACACGAGTAACACGGCCACGATGTTCAGGAACAGCTCCAGTCCCTGCCGGGTGCCCTGCGTGATCGCGTCGAATGTCCCGTGAACATCGCCCGGCAACGCGAGCTTGCCCGGAGTGGGTTCGGCCTCCTCGGGAATCAGGATGCGGGCGACGACCATCGCGGCCGGTAATGAAATGATCGACGCCATCAGCAGGTGGCCGCCCGAGTCCGCGATGATCGACGCGAGCATGACCGCATAGAGAGCCAGGACTGTGCCGGCGATGGTGGCGAGGCCTGTACACATGATCATGCAGAGCTCGCTCCGCGTGAGCCGCTCTATATAGGGCCGCACCAGGATCGTCGATTCGATCATTCCCAGAAAAGGGTTGGCGACCGCACACAACGCAACCGCGCCGCCGATACCCATCACGCGCTCGACCAGCCTGGCCAGCACCCGCACCACGGCCGGCAGAATGCCCCAGTACGTGAAGAGGGCCGCCAGAGCGCTGATCACGATGATCAAGGGCAGGATCCGAAATGCCAGTACGACGTCCGAGCCCGAGCCCGTCGCTTCGTAAGGCGCCGGCCCACCCCCGAGAAAACCAAACACAAACGCACTGCCGGCCTCCGTAGCCCCCTGGACCGCGACGACCGCCTGATTGATTCCGGCAAGCAGACCCGCTGCGAACGGCAGCTTGAGGAATACCACCGCGAGAGCCACCTGGACCACGAGGCCGAGGCCGACGAATCGCCACGGCACGAGGCGACGGCGCTCGCTGAAGAGCCAGGCAACCAGCAGCAGAGTGGCTACACCCAGAGCTCCCCGTGCCGCCTGAGGCATGCCACCACCGTTCATCTTCCGCCCGCCGGATTGGCCCCTCGGCAGTGTACGTCACGGGATTCAGGCTAGCCTGGCCACTGCTTCGTTGATGAGGAGGCCGCCGCCGACCAGCCAACAGAACAATAGAGCGGCAAGCCCCAGTGGCCTGAGGCCGGCCGTGCGGATCGCCGACAGATGCGTGGTCAGGCCCAGCGCCGCCATCGCCATGGCGAGAATCACCGTGTCGATATCCGTGATCGCAGCGACCAGGCCCTGGGGAAGCCGCGCCAGAGAGTTCAGGCCAGCGACCGCGACGAAGCCCAGCGCGAACCACGGAATGGTGATGTGAGCCGGCTGGCCGCTCGAATCATTGCCGTGGGATGACGCTTCGCGGGATAGATAGGCCGACAGAGCGACGAGGAACGGCGCGAGCATCATGACACGCACCATTTTGGCGATGACCGCGACGTTGGCTGCCTGCTCGCTGACGGCCCGCCCGGCGGCGATGACCTGCGCCACCTCATGGACCGTCGAGCCCGCGAACAGCCCATAGGCGCTGGGTGACAGGCTGCTCAGATGATAAAGAGCGGGGTAAACAAAGATCGCGAGTGTCCCGAACACCACCACGGTCGACACCGCTACCGTCACTTCTTCGGCGCGTCCGCGCACGACAGGCTCAGCCGCCATGACGGCGGCAGCGCCGCAAATGGAGCTGCCCGCGCCGATCAGCATGGCGGTGCGCCGGTCCAACCCGCACACGCGGGTGCCCAGTCCCCATGCGAGCAGGAACGTGCTGCATAGCATGATTGCATCGGTGAGCACGCCGGCCACCCCCACGCGACCGACATCCTGGAACGTCAGGCGCAGGCCATACAGAACGATTCCGAGTCGCAACAGCCTTTGCTTCGAGAATCCCACTCCCTGCGCAGCCTGCGGGGCGATCCGGAAGTAGACGGTGTTCCCGATCGCCATACCGACGACGATCGCTACGGTGAGCGCGCTGATGCCGTTCGTCTGCAGCCACGGCAGCCGTGAAGACTCGATGGCGATGCCGGCCACCAGACCCGTGAGAATCAGCCCTTTCAACATATCCAGCTCGCCTCGGCGGCTACGCTGCAGTCGATCCTGCCGGCTTCCCATCGACCCGTAAAACGAATAATTTATCTATATATGACCTGATAATCAGGTAAGCCTCGAGACCCGGAAAACGCCCATGCCGCGCCTCAACCTGCGTCAGCTGCTGATCTTTACCGCCGTGGCCGATGCGGGCAGCACTGTCGCGGCAGCGGACCGGGTTTCGCTCTCTCAATCCGCCACCAGCGCCGCGCTGAAAGAGCTCGAGCAACTGCTGGGCTCCCCGCTATTCGATCGGGTGGGGCGCCGCCTGCGGCTGAATGAGACTGGCCGGGCGCTGCTGCCTCAGGCTCGCGCCCTGTTGGATGGCGCGACCGCCATCGAGCGTGAGTTCGACGCGGAGGCGGCAGGAGTTGGCAGTGGAGGACCGGCGAGGCTACGCGTCGGCGCGAGCACGACCATCGGCAACTATTTGCTGCCGACCCTGATCGCCCGTTATCGGCTGAGCTCGCCTGCCACGCAGCTGGACGTACGGATCGGCAACACGAGTGAGGTCAGTGCTCTGGTCGGGCGCTTCGAGGTCGACGTCGGTCTGATCGAGGGGCCGTGCCGGGAGAGTGGGGTTCTGGCCGAGGCCTGGATGCAAGATCCGCTCGTGATCCTGTGCGCCGCTCACCACCCGCTCCTGCGCGGCCGGAAGAAGCGAGTCGCCAGCATTGACGATCTCCGGCGTGAAACCTGGCTGCTACGAGAGCCAGGCTCGGGCACGCGGGAAATCGTCGAGCAGACCCTCATTCCGATGCTGCATCCACTGCGTGAGGGCACCCAGTTTGGCAGCACCGAGGCCATCAAACGAGCCGCAGCCGAGGGACTTGGACTGACGTGCCTGTCATTCTACGCGGCTGAAGATCAGATCGCCCTCGGGCGTCTGGTGCCCCTGCGGACACGGTTGCCCCGCCTGACCAGGCAGCTCTACCTGATACATCACGAAGCGAAAGTGCTCACGCCTAACCTGACGCGCTTCATCCAGCACTGCCGCAGTGCCGGGAAGGCCCAACGAGCTCCGAGCCAGAGGTGACGCGGACCCGCAAGTCCACGTCATCGCCGGTACTACATTAAGGTGCGCCCTTCGATGCAGCTGCCCACGCGACGCGTCGTCGCGAGCGTGGCGCCCGGGCGCGGATACTCACACAGCCGTGTTTCGATCTCGATATGTCGCCGATCGCCAACGGCCGCGGGTACACTCAAACTTCAGCGTCGGCACAGGATGTGCGCTTAGCGCGCAGATTTCTCTCTCTGACGTGTCAGCATTGCCCCCGATGCGTGTCAGCATTCGCCACCCGCTCGACCACAGGAGGATGATGATGAAACCTCTAATTTCCGCCGCCGAGTTGGCTGCCAGGCGCCGCGCCCCCTTTCCAGGCGAGGCCGCGGCCTATGCCAAGGCGCGGCAGGCGCTCCTCACCGAGGAGATCGAGCTTCGCCGTCATCTGACGCGGGTCGCGGAGCAGCGGCAGGCATTGCCGCCCGGGCCGATCATTGAAAAGGACTATCGCTTTCTCGACGAGCGGGGAGTGAATCTGAGTCTGCTCGGGCTCTTCGGGTCCCGCGACACTCTTGTGACGTACTTCTGGATGTTCGGACCGCAGCGGGAGCGGCCTTGCCCCATGTGCACTAACTTCCTCGGGCCGTTGAACGGGAACGCCGCCGACATTCAGCAGAAGACGGCGTTGAAGGTGCTGGGTCGCTCGCCGGTCGAGCGTCAGCTTGCATTTGCCAGGGAGCGCGGCTGGACCCATCTCGATTTCCTGCAGACTGTCGGCGACGACTACGCGAAGGACCTGGGTGTCCTCACGCCCAACGGCGACGAATATCCGGCACTCATTGTTTACCGTCGCGACGGTGACCGGGTCCGCCTGTTCTGGGCTGGCGAGATCTCGGGTGAGATGGCCGATCCCGGCCAGGATCCGCGGGGCGCACCCGATATTGCGCCCTTGTGGAACATCCTCGATCTCACGCCCGCGGGCCGCGATCCGCACTGGTATCCCAAGCTGAGTTACTGACCGGCGCGCCGCCGGAGGTCCGATTCCGCGTCTTTCAGCCGGGCAGCGAACAGGATAGGCTCGAGGTTGGTGACCGCTAACGAAGGGGGGAGCGCTCATGAGCACGATCTATCGCGACCGAGCCAAGCGACACACGGCGGTCACTGCGGCTGCAGCTTTTGCGACGGCGCTCGCCCTGGCGGGAGCAACGATTCCAGCCGAAGCCAAGGTCGTGGCCGGGCCTCTACCATCGGGCGATCACGGCGTGTGCGAGTTGAAGAAGGACACGCCACGTCAGATTGTCACGCTCATCTATAACGCGGTCGTGAAAACGTCCAACGAGACCCTGGACGAGTTTGGCAAGCACGTTTCACCGGACGTCGTCTTCAAGGATCCTGTCTCCTCCACGAAGGGCTGGCCCGAGTATCGCAAGGGCTATGAGCAGTTCGAGAAGGCCGATCAGCTCTACTATAAGATCCTCGACTGGGCCTGCAGCGGCCGCACGATCTATATGAACTGGGTGTTCGGCATGAAGAATGAATACACTCACAACCAGTACGTGCAGTTCGAGGGTGTCTCGAAGCTCGTCCTCGACAAGGATGAGCGGGTGATCGTGAACCTCGACAACTGGAACGAAGTGCCTCCCGGTTACGCAGCTTCATTGCGCAACGGCGATCAGGGCGGCGTGCACTTGAAGTAACCGCGCGCCGTTCTAAGGCGCGCCACGCGGCGGACAGCGCGCCGGGCCGCGTGGCGAGCTGGAGTACGCGCTACTTGTGCAGCTTGAGGCTGTCCCGCGGGTCTTTCATCCAGTGCAGCCCGGGGCCGAAGGACGGCAGTAGGCCGGGCTTCGCCTTGCAAACCAGCGGAATCGCCAACAGGCACGGCGCAATCGTCCCGTGGTACCCGGGCTCCGTCGCGAGATTGCCGATCTGGTAGCTGCGATCCTCATTCTTGTGAGAGGCGCGCAGGTTGACCACCATGCGCATCGAAGGACGGCCTTCCACGGTGGCGATCCACTTCTCGCCGGGAGCGACGCCATCGGGGAGCATCTCATCGCCGATGACCCAGTTGTACTCGATGGTGAAGAACGGGCCGGGGCCTTTGCCCTCGACGAACCCTTTCACGCGATGAGTGACCCGCCCCGTGCCACCGGCCGGGATGGTGATGTAGATGCTCCTGACCTCTTTCTTCGCGGCAATGAAGTCATGCGTCTCCTCCACCTTGCTGTATTTCACCCCCAGCACCTCTTCCATGGAGCGCGCGATCGCATGCAGGAAGTTGGTCGAGATCATGGCGGCCGCCGGGCTTTTCGCCGCCTCTGCGGGCGGTTTGCCGAAGCCGACGATCGCCAGCGTCTCGGCCGGCGTGAGCGTGGAGTCCCAGTTCTCCTGCAGCTTCACCGACTCGATGTCGGTGCACATGCTGGTGAGGGCCGGCACCACACGCTCGCTGATGACGTCCGGGTCGATACCCGAAGCGTGGAAGACCGATTTACCCTTCTTGCACGCCGCTGTCAGCTTGCTGAGGAACTTCCTGTCCCGGAACAGATGCGCGTTCTGATAGGGCAACGGCGTGACCACATTGTGGCCGGCCGCGAGAATCTGACAGATCTCCTCGTCGGTGTTGAACGTGCCCAGGTCGCGGCCGGTGTGCAGGACCACGTCGCAGTCCTTCTTGAGCAGCTTCGCGACATCCGTCGTCATCTTGACGCCCATGTCCGGGAGTCCGAACAGCGTGCCGACGTCCTTGCCATGCTTCGATTCGCTGTAGGCTCTCACCCCGACCAGCTTGAACGCCTTGGATTGCAGGATCTCCCAGATGGCGACCGAGCCCAGGCCACCCGGCCCAAACACGATCACTTTGTACGCCTTCGCCATGAGACTCCTCGAGCAGCCTGAGAATCCGTCGACGATACAGGATCAGAGCGCGACGATCTCGCCGTTCACCAGCTTCACCTTCTGGCCGACGTGCCAGTCCGGCTCGCTGGCGAGCTCGATGGTCTGCCGCCTGCCGCTGTTGAGCTTCACCGTCACATTCCAGTGGCTCGCCGTCATGCGTCCCTCGATGGCGTTGCCCGCCACTCCGCCACCTACCGCTCCCGCGGTCGTCGCGGCGACCTTGCCGCCGCCATGTCCGAAGAGGCTACCCACGATCCCACCGATGACGGCTCCTACGGCTGCACCCGCACCCTTCGGCTTGCGCTTCTCGTCGATCCGCTGAATGTCCGCGATGGTGCCGCAGTTGTTGCAGACAACCGGCATCGGCGTCACTTCGTAGGACACCGTTTGCGGCTCACTCCGATGGCCATTGCGGTCGATCAGTACGAATTGCAATGTGTTCTTCGAAGGCTTCGATTCCGGATCGAACGCGTACTGGATCGTGCCCTGGGTCTGGTTCTCCATCCCGGAGACCTTCAGATCGTTCCCCTCCTGTGCCCACTGAATGCTGCTCTCCACGACATGCCGCTCGATGGCGACGACGCCGCCCTTCGCTTTGTCGAAGTGGATCGCGAACGTGTAGGGCTGGCCGACGCGGATGCGGTTCGGGACGTCGATCGTCGCGATGTGCGGCGGCGGAGTCATCTTGCGGTACGCCTCCGCCCCACCGTATCCCAATGCCGCGACCGCGATTGCTGCCACGCCTGCCCAGACGACCCACTGGGGACGACGCGGCGCGGGCTGTGGGGGCACTTCGGCTGCCTCGAGCGCACCACCTCCCCCGAGCGCACCACTTCCCCCGAGCGGCCGTGGCTCGACGACTATGCTGCGCGGCGGTTCCTGCGCCGGCTCCTCGTTCCGATACTCGTCGCCCAGGCCGAGGCCATGGGCCCAGGCCCAGACCGCCCAGTTGGAAGCCTCTCGAGCCAGCAGATGCTCCTCCGAGAGGCGCTTCGCGAGGCGGGCCGCGAGGCTGCGCGGCGGCTCGCCCGACCGGCTGTTGAGCAGATCCTGCGGGACCTGCTCCTCGAGCGCCTTCACGACGGCCGATATCTCCGGGCGGTGGGTCGGGCACTCGTCGCGCAGAAGACTGGCGAGCCGCGGCGGCTGCGTCAGCAGCTGATCGCCGAATTTGGCGTAGAGCCCGCGCAGGGCGCTGGCGACATCGTTATTCATGATTCGAACACTCCAATAACACCGTTCATGGCGATGTCAGGACGCGAAAGGGTGACCGATATTGCCGGTCGCGCTGCAATCGGTTCGCGGCCGCGCAAACTCCCCCGCGGGTGCACTCACATCCTGACTTCCCCCCGCGTCGCCCCGAAATGGATCTGCATACCGTCCTTCAGGACCACCCGGCTCCCCGGGGCCACGAGACTGACCTCCCCGTTATATTTGCAGGTCCATTGTGTCTTCGAGGTGTTGCTGAGCGACGCCGGCGGTCCCTGCACTTCGGCCGTGACCGCCTCGAAGTTGTAGGGGCCTCCCTGGCACTGGTGAGCGAGCAGTCGCGCTCCCGGCTCGAGCACCACTACATGCTGGGGCGGCCGTTGCGGGGGATCGTTAATAGAGTGGATGCCAATGCGGGCCGGGATACCCGCGAGCTCGGCGCCGCAGTACCAGCACGGGAACGTCCTCGCCGCACCGCCTGCAAGCCGCTGACGGTCATAGAAATTCTCAGCTCCGCAGGAGCAGGTCACGACGCTGTCGCGCAGGCGGCCCATGGCGAGGCGCCACTCGGTCTCCTGCACTCGGCCGTGCTGCGGCTCCCTCAGTCCTTCCGTGAAGGCGCGGGTGAACAGATCCCGCACGAAGGCCGGATAGATCTTCCAGTAGGCGCTGAGAAGACTCTGCTCGTCCGGTATCGGGCGGTTGGAGGTGTCGTGGGGGTCGAAGACGAACCGGGGATCGGTGCCGTACAGGCTGTTGATAGCGGCCGGCTCCGCCAGGTTGCTGAACTGCCGCGAGCGCATTCCCACGAGGGGATGACCGATATGCAGGATGCGGAACAGCATCACCGCCAGCGAATGCAGGTCCGTCGCCCGTGTAGGCCCCGTCTGCCGCAGCACGATCTCCGGCGCCTGATACTCCCAGACCCCGCCCATCACGCTCGGCGCTCCGTCGATATCGACATTATCGTTGTCGCAGATCGCGATCTGGCCGGTCTCCGAGTCATAGAAGAGGTTGCCGGCGTTGAGATCCTGGTAGGCGAAGCCCTTGGCGTGCAGGGCATGGAGCTCGTGGGCGAGCAGGCAGCACATCGTCGCCAGCACCCGGAAACTCGGCGCGCTACTCTGATTGAGGATGTCATACATCTCCTTCAGGCCGCCGTCCCGCAACGGCATCAGGTAGCCGAGGCGCGACCCATCCCGCAGGGTGACCAGCGAGAAGGGCCACAGGAACCGCGGCGAGGGAGGGCCGCGGTCGATGGCAGTCTGCAGCCGCAGCCGCAGCCGTTTGTCATAGTGCAGGACCCGGTCGTTGTACCACTTCAGGGCGAAGGACCGGCCGCCGAACGCGACCTTGTAGACAGCGCCCTGGCCCCCCTCGCCGAGCAGTGTCTCAACCGTGCAATGCCCCCCCGTCGAGAGCACTCGCAGCGTCTGGCCAGCACTTAGGGACGACGACATACTCGATGAGACCAACCCGTGGGGCATCGCGTCTGGGCGCGTTTCCGGCCCCATGATTCAAGCCGCGCGCCGGGTCGTCAAGTCGGCAGCCCGGCCCCCAGGAGTGAGACGGTCAGGCTCATGGGCGGCCTGCCTGCCCGGCAGAATTTTATCTGGCGCCGCCAGCAATATCGGCATCGACCCCGCGTCCCATTTGGGCTACAAGATCCGCTCATATCGGGCATCGACCACTCAGGTAGGCACAAGATGGAAAACAAACGGCCCGGCGGCACACTGAAGCAACCGGTCGGGGATTCCGCCACCCGCTCCCAGCTCCTGCCGATCCAGACCAACTGGCGCGCGGTCATGAGCAAGGGCTACTTCTGGCCCGGCATCGCGACGGCAGTCGCTTCCGTCCTGCTGTTCGGTTTCCTCGACTCGAGTGCGACCTACACGGTCGACTGCCCCTGTAAGGCGGTCGTCAATGGCCAGCTCATGCAGGGCATGCTGCAGGTGCCGGTGCCGATGTATCTCATCGTGCTGGCGCTCTACATCTCCGCGGCGTTGGCGTTCGCAGCCTATCGCGTCGTCGGCAAGGTCACCGCCTGGTACGTCATTCCGGCGGTCGCCGGGTTTACCTATCTGACCACGGGCAGCCGCCTGCTCGATATCGCGCATGTGCTCGATTTCGGGGTCAAGGATCTGTCCAACACCTTCTCGCCCGTGGCCGTCATACAGGGGTTCTTCGCGGCCGGTCTGCCCGAGGAGGCGTTGAAGGCCATCCCCATAGGGATCGGCGTGTGGCTGGCCCACAAGATCAAGGACCGGAACCACTTCATGTGGCCCTTCCGCGTCGTTGAGCCGCTCGACGGTATCCTGCTCGGCGTCGCGTCCGGCCTGGGCTTCACGTTGTTCGAGACGCTGACTCAGTACGTCCCGCAGCAGATCGTGTTTGCCTCCCAGCACCTGGTGAGCGACAGCATGGCCGGTGGCCTGCTGATTCCCCGCGTTCTGCAGAACATTGCCGGTCACGCATGTTGGGCAGGCATCTTCGGCTACTACATTGGCCTCGCTGCGCTGCGGCCCGCGAGCGCCACGCGGCTGGTGCCGATCGGTTTGGGCCTTGCGGCATTCCTGCATGGGTTCTGGGACGGTTCGGGAGAGTCGTCCATCATCGAGCTGATCGTCGCGGTGGGTTCGTTCGCGATGCTCGCCGGGGCGATCATGAAGGCGCGGGAGCTCTCGCCCAACCGTTCGCAGCTGGTCCGTTCGCAGGTGGTTGGTGTGTCCCAGACTGCGGGCAGCACCGTGAAGTCGCAAACGGCCCCGCGCCCCACGCCCGGCGGCTCGATGGCGGCTACTGCTGGGGCGGCCCGCTCGCAGACCTGGGGTCAGCGCTCGGAGACGTGGGAGGATGCCCCGAAGGAGCCTGCGCTCGAGGCCGGCGGAGTCAACATTCCGCTGACCGTCGGTGTGCGCATCACCGAAAGTCAGGTTCCGCAATTGAAGTCCAGCGCCGGTGACGGTGTCGTCGCCATCGTTGCGGCCAATCCCGACGACGTTCGCATGATCGGTCTCAAGAACCTCTCGACGGCGACCTGGCACATCGAGACGGTGGGCCGCGGCAGTCGCGAGCTGAGCACCGGGCGCAGCATCCGTATCGAGCGCGGCGTGCGGATAAACGCGGGCGAATGGGTCGCCACCATCAAGTAACGCCACGGCGTTCCCTCAAGCGGACTCACCATCATGCAAAAGCGTCCTGGCGGCACGATTGCCCGACGAGAGCTGCACGTGATCTGGTTGCTCGACACGTCCGGCTCCATGAACGCCGACGGCAAGATCCAGTCGCTCAACGTTGCGATCCACGAGACCATCCCGCACCTGCGATCGGCGGCGCTCGCCAATCCCAATGTCGAGGTGTTGGTTCGAGCGATCGCATTCTCGAGCGGTGCCCGGTGGCACATCGAGCAGCCCACCCCGGTGGCCGACCTGCGGTGGAACGATGTCACGGCCGCCGGGCATACCGATCTCGGCCTGGCATTGAAGCTCGTGGCCGAGGCGATGAAGAGCCCGCCGATGCCGGAGCGGGCTGTGTCACCGGCGCTCATCCTCGTCACCGACGGCTACCATACCAACGAGACGGATTTCGAAGAGGGCATGACGGCCCTCATGAATGAGCGCTGGGGCCGCCAGGCCGTGAGAAAAGCCATCGCCATCGGTCGTGATGTCGACATCCCCGCCCTCAAGCGATTCCAGGGGGACGATGCCGAGCCCCTCCAGGTGGAGGATTCCAGCCGGCTGATCCAGGCGATCCGCTGGACTTCCCGTGTCGGCGTCGATGCCGCATCGCAGATCATCGAGGGTGGCTTCGCGACCACCGAGCCGGTGGTGGAATGGTGAGCTCGCCGGTTACCCCTGCGGCATTGCCCCGCGGAGCGCAGGCGGTCGGCGCCTCTGTCCGTGGTGTCGCACATGTTCGCGACGGACTGCCCAATCAGGATGCATTCGCTGTATGGCAGGCGGAGGGCAGCGAGCGCCGTTGCATCGTCGTTGCCGTAGCAGACGGCCACGGAGGCGCACGCCATTTCCGCAGCGCCAATGGTTCCAACTTTGCCGTGAATGCCGCCGTGCAGGCCATGCGCCGGATCGCGTCCGAATGGGAATCCGGGGACTGTGCGCGCCAGTCGCAAATCGCCTCGGCAGTGCTTCCGGAGGCCATCGTCGCGGACTGGACTCAGAAAGTTCAGCTGCACTTGCAGAGCACTCCGATCACGGAAGCCGAATGGCGGGCACTCGAGGCTTCCTCGGGCCCGGAGGCCCGGGAGCAGGTGCAGGCGGAGCCGGCACTCGCATATGGGGCGACGCTACTCGCGGCGCTGGTGACTTCCACCGCAGTGCTGTTGCTCCAGATCGGAGACGGGGATGCCATTCTCGTGGGGCCTGATGGGAAGGCCTGGCGGCCGATTCCGGACGACGAGCGGCTGACGGGTGAATTCACGACCTCCATCTGCCGCGCCGGTGCGCAGGCCGATTTCCGCAACTCGATCGTGCGTTTCGGAGCGTCGCCGGTGTCTCTGGTGATGCTCTCCACGGACGGCTATTCCAACTCGTTCCGCACCGATGAGGATTTTCTGCGTGTCGGCACCGACGTGTTGCAGATGGTGCGAACCGATGGCGCGGCCGCCGTCGAGAACCAGATGCCGCAGATTCTCGAGCACGCTTCCTCGAACGGAAGCGGAGATGACATCACCGTCGGACTGGTGCACCTGGGCGAGGCCGATCACCCGGTGGGCACGGCTGCCGGGTCGGTTCGTCCCAGCGAGCTGCGCGCGGAGTTGGCCACCCTGAGGCGGCAGCTGCGCGGATTCAGAACCGCGCTCATCGCCGTGGGGGTCGTCGCGCTGGTGGCTCTGGCGTGGACTTTCAGGGCGCAGATTGCCGCCCTGGCGGCGAAGCCTTCCGGAGCATCGATGCCCAAGCTCGCTCCCTTGAAGCCCAAGCCGGGCGAGGTATCCGACATCGGCTCGGAGTCGATTCCTTCCGCGGTCCTGTCGATCTCCGCGAAGCACGCCGCGGACGCGGTGAAGATCACTGCAACCGTGACACTCGGCGAGCCCACGGACACGCAATGCACCGTCCGCGAATCGCTCTCCGCGCCCGGCTTCCCCAACCTCGGCTCCGCGTCGAAGTCGCTCGATTTCTCCTCGGCCTCCGACAAACGCACACTGCAGGTCGAGGCCGCGACGATCGCGCTGCCGAAGGATCCGAAGGAGCGCAAGGCCCTGCAGGCGGCCGATGCCAAGGCCGCCGTCGAGTTGAGTTGCAGCGGGAAGAAGGTCGCGAGCGCGACCAGTCACATCGAGAGCTGACGACTCGCAGCGGGAGCTGACGACGCTCGCCGCTTTCCTGGCGGCCCAGGACTGCCGGGCTGGCTGGCCTATCTGACCCCGGTCAATCCGCTGCGCGCGCAAACATCGCCCTGCGACGCCGCGCGCTGCAGCCATGCACGGCCGCCGCTGGGATCCGGCTCGGTCCCCAAGCCCTTGGCGGTCAACAGCCCAAGAGCAGTCTGCGCGAGAGCGCTGCCGCGATCCGCCGACTCCCGCAGCACACCGACCAACTTCGAGTAGTCGCCGCCGCGGTACATCGCGGCCCACTGCGGCGAATGGGCTGCGAGTTCCTTCGTCACGCAGTCCTCGAATGCCCGCGACACCTGCCGCGGCGAATCTGTCACAACGGCGTGCGACGCCGTTGTGCTGTCCGCCGCCGATCCGTCGCGGGACCCCTTGAAGCCCGCATGTGAGGCCAACAGACTGCCTACCGCAACGGTCGCAACGACCGCCACCGCGGCTGACGCCTGCCTCGGACTCTCGAACCAGTAACGGATGGCATCGAGCCACGATTCGCTCGAGTTTGCGGTCGCCGCGGCGGGTCGGAGCTTCGCGGCTTTGAAGGCGGCGACGAACTCGCGCATATCGCGCAGCTCGTTCTTGCACACCGGGCATTCCCCGGCGTGCATCTCGAGCGCCCCGCGAAGCTCGAGCTTGTCCTCGGCCACGGCTTCGATCTGCTCATAGGTCAGGTGTGGATCGTCGTCCCCTGTCACGGCGCGCAGAAGGGCGCCTGCACGGCGAGCCAGGTCCGCATCGCTGCGGGGAGTATGGGGAGTTTCCATTAGCCGAGATGGACGGAAACGCCCACCCTATATTGCTGTCCCTGGTGCGAATGCCCCAATGCGAATGCCCCAATGCGAATGCTCTGGCGTGAATGCCCTGGCGTGAATGCTCTGGCCACCCGCATCCCGTGAGCGCTCCTAGGCTTCACCGCGCGACAGTGCTCGCGCCAGCGCCCGCAGGGCCAGCGTGCGCCGATTGATGACTTGCTGCTGCTGAATGCCGAGCAGCCGGGCGATCAGCGCGTCCGGAAGCGGTAAGTGCTTCCACAGAAAGCAGAATTTGTCCTCGCGGCTCGACAGGGATCCGATTTCGGCCCGCTCCGCCGGCGACAGCTCCAGTGCCTCCCAAGCGAGGGCATACTGAGCATCGTTGAGGTCCAGCACCGCGGCCATGTCGAGCATCCGGACCACCCCGAGATCGACAAATACCTCGATGTCCCCACGGGACTTGCCGGGCCCCGGGATGTTCAGCAGGTACGCACAACGGTAATCCGGACGAAGCGCCGTGACGGCTGCCCACAGCTCGGCCACCGAGTCACGTAGCGCCGTGTCCTGCTCGGGAGTGCGAGCTTCCGTGTCCGGCAGCTCGCGGAACGCGGGCTCTCCGTTCTCTTCGGCATCGAGGGATTCGACGCGGTCTTCCTTGACCGCCAGGAGGTGTGCAACGAGCGCGACGAGCACATCGAGTGAGACCGGGCCGCCCAGTCGATCCATCATCCCGGACAGCAGTCTGTTCCAGTCCTCGACCGAGAACCGTTCCATCGACTTCGGCGGTACCCGCAGGCCCGAGTGCGGCGCGCGCAGCTTCTGAATGCGCGCCGGGTCGGCGGGACTCGTTCCGTATTGCCAGGCGCGGCGGCCACACTGCAGCGATGAGTCCGACCCCTCCCAGATGGCGTAGTCCGGCGCATGCGATAGAAAGTAGCGCAGACGGTTCTTCAGGCTGGCCCGCCGCGGGTGGCGCTGACGCAGGTAGTCGGACCAGAGATTGTTCGCCACCGTGGTGGCGTAGGCCTTCAGATCGGCGATACTGGCCTCGCCAGGAGGCGTGTTCGCAAGGCGTTCCCAAACGCGAGTGAGCGTGTCCTGGTAGACATCGAGAGCGTCCAGGTTCTCCGCGCGCGCGTCGTCGTCGGCCAATGTCAGGCCGGACTTGCGCCTCAGAGCCGCTCGCACCGTCTGGCCGACCTGCTCCATGAGCAGGCGCGTGGCCGCTTCCCTCCCAGGAGTCATGGTTTCGCCGGTCTATTGGTTCTTGATTGTCCCAGCTTCGGGCAGTCTATCCGATGCTCGCCGACCGTGCCTCGCAGCATGGCTCACTCCCGGGGCGGAAGATTTTCCGGCGCGCAAAGATTTGCGACACTCCACCGCGGCAGAGCTCAGATGAGGCGCGGAGCGTGATCCAGGGCGTTTTCTTCGACGTGGGCGGCACACTTTACAGCTACAAGAACATGCAGCCGGCGATGATGGGCATCCTGCGCGAGCTGGCGGAGCGGCTGAAGCTGCGGCATGAGTTCGCCGACGTCGCGCGTCACTATCAGGCCGCCAACCGGGATGTTGACAAGCTCTTTGCGCAGAAGTCGTTCTATCTCTTCCGCGACTATTTCGAGGCGACCTTCAGGGCATTTCTCAGCCGCATCGACCGTGAGCACCAGCACGAGCACTTCGAATGGTTCGAGCGGGTACAACGTGAGAGATTGATGGGCGCCCTCGATCTGCAGCCCGACTGTCTTGCCACGCTCGCTCGCCTGAAGGAGATGGGGGTGTCTCTGTCCGCCGTCTCGAACGCAGACGAGAACCATCTGATACCCCTGATCGAGCGAGGCGGGCTGCATCGCTGGCTCGATCACTGGACCAGCTCGGAGGCCGCCGGCTCCTGCAAGCCCGATCGGCAGTTCTTCGAAATCGCTCTCGGCAAGGCCGGGCTGACGGCCGGCCAGGTGCTGTTCGTGGGAGATTCGCGCGAGCAGGACATCCAGGGTGCGCATGCCGTCGGAATGAAAACGGCGTTGATCACGGAGCTCGACCAGCCGGCGCCCATGCACGTCGGCCGCGAGACACCCGATCCAGACTTCACGATCACGCGCCTGAGCGAGCTCCCGGCGATTGTCGCGAAGCTGCGCGCCACTCCCCCGGCGGCGATCCAACAGCCTTCTTGAATGCCCGGCTGAAGGCCGCCTCCGACTGATAGCCCACGCGATGGGCGACCGCCAACACGCTGTCCGTGGTCGTCCGCAGATGGTTGGCTGCCAGCTGCATCCGCCAATCCGCGAGATACTGCATCGGCGGCCGACCGACAAACTGTGTGAAGCGCTCCACCAGCGCGGAGCGGGACAGCGCGGCCTCGCTCGCGAGCGATGGCAACGTCCATTCGCGCGCCGGATCACGGTGCATCGCCGCAAGCGCACGGCCCACGAAGGGATCGCGCAGTCCCGCCAGCCAGTTCGAGCGCTCCGTAGGCAGTCCCTCGAGATAACGACGTACGGCATCGACAAACATCAGCTCGCTGATGCGATTGAGCACGCCTGCCCGGCCCAGCCGCGAGTTGCTGGCCTCTGCGAGCGCGAACGTAAAATATGCGCCGAGGGCCCCGCTGACGTGATCGTTCAGGCAGAAGATGCGCGGTAGCGCCGATAGCAGCGGGTTGTAGGGACGCGCATCGCACCCGAGGAAGCCGCAGACGAAGCGGGTGCCCGGGCTGTTGTCCGACCCGCCCATGGCGATGGTGACCGGCAACTGGCCATCTTCCGGCCGGCGATACATCGTCATTTCGGGTGCCCTGCGCAGGCCGGGAGTGCTCGAGAGCACGTGGGTATCCCCGTGCGGCAGCACGACGATGTCACCGGCGCCGAGCAGCATGTCAGGCTCGCCCGCCACCCGGACCCAGGCGGATCCGCTGACGATCAGATGATAGGAAATCAGGTGTTCCGACCCCGGAAACATGGCTTCGACGATGGACTCACCGCGGGGGGTCTCCGCAACCCAGGGGTCGCTCGCCTGCACGTCGAAGAAGAATGCGCCCGAGAGACGAACAGCGCGCAGTACGTCTGACAGGGCATCCATCTGGACTCCGTGGACGAACGAGCAAGTGATCAGGCCGCTCAGTCATTCAGTCGGCCGGGCGAGGCGCCTACGATGGGCCCCTATTGCGCCTGCTCGCCATCCTACTCGGAGACTTCGCCATGGTGCACTCGGGTAAATGCTTCTGTGGGGAGGTTCAGTTCGAGGTCGCCGGCGAGCCGGCCGCAATGGGCTACTGCCACTGCGAGTCCTGTCGCCACTGGTCGGCGGGCCCGGTCAACGCCTTCAGCCTCTGGAAGACAGACGCTCTGAAGGTCAAAAAGGGCGCGAAGAGCATCGGGACGTTCAACAAGACACTCATCAGCTACCGCAAATGGTGCACCAAGTGCGGCGGTCACCTGTTTACCCACCACCCCACCATGGGCCTGGTGGATGTGTACGCCGTCGTCCTGCCGACGTTGCGGTTTCAGCCGGGCGTACACGTGAACTATCAGGAGACCGTCCTGCACATCCACGACGGCGTGACCAAGATGAAGGACATGCCGAAGGAAATGGGAGGCTCCGGAGCTACGCTCCCGGACTGAGTCTGCGCTGGCGGCATCGGAGCATTCCGGCCCCGCTGCCGAGCAGCGCCGCGAGGGTCACCCAGTCCATCGAGCCGCCACCGCTCTTGGGCGCCGGAGCGGGGTCATCCTCAGCTATCGATACGGTAGCCGTGTCGGCCGCCAGCGATCCCTCGCTTGGAGCCGACAGCTGCAGCGCGAACTGCCGCTTGGACCCGTCATGGATCGACCGATCGCTGACCGGGACCGTAATGGTCTTCGTGTCTGCGTCGCCTGGCTGCCAGACGAGCGTGCCGGATGTCGCCGTGTAATCGGTACCGGCCACCGCGGATCCGTCCATGGTCGTGTAACTCACCTTCACCGCATCGCTGGTTGTGCCCGTGCGCGTGACCTGTATGTTGATCGAGCCACCGCTCTCGGACACGTCGAATGCAGCCCGGGCGAAGGAGTACTCAGGAGTGGAGGTCAACCTCGCGATCGTGATTCGCTTCGACGCTGCGTCTATATAGCCCTCGAGATCAATGGCCGGGCCGGTTGAATTGAGCTCGCCCCCATTGCCGACCACGAGCAGCTTGCCGCTGGCACTGCGTAGCGTCACGACTGCACGGAATGCCGGCGTCGTGCTGCTTGGCCCCGCGCTGACGCTCAATACGCCATTCTGGCCGAAATTCGGGTCAGGGCTGCCATTGGGCGACAGACGGGTCACTGTCGAGTTGAGATGACTCGCGTCGCGCTCGTAGGCTGTGGCGATGACGTTCCCGCCGGGCTCCAGCAGAAGTCCCGTCACGACGCTGAGTGTGCCCGGGGTCACGTCGCCCACATTCGTTGTCAGGCCACCGGTGCCGAATGACGAATCAGCGTCGAGCAACGATGTGGCGCGCGCGATCCCGCTGAGCCCCCCGGCGTTGTTGACAGCGATACCGCCCAGGAGAAATTGTCCATCGGGCTGAAAGACACACGAAGCGGCCAGCAACAGGGTCTGGTTCGCTGATTCCCAGAGGTTCTGAGTGAAGGTTTGACCGTTCGGATCCACCTCGTACAGCTCCCCCGCAACGACGAGGATCTTACCGTTTGGCTCCATCACCACCGTGGTGGGCTGTCCCGTGCCGAGGTTGACGATCCCGGAGCTGTCCGCCCCGAAGCTGGTATCGAGGCTCCCGTCGGGCAGCAATCGCAGTAATTGCGAGCTGGCATATCGGTAGCCCGAGGGGTCGCGCAGATCGCCCAACGATGTCGCGGCGATCAGCAGTTTCCCGTCCGCCTGCTGAATCGCCGCACTTGGCTCGTTGTCACCATAGAAGTTGGTTATCGTGGACGTCGCATTCGAGAAAATCGCGGCGCTGTTGAGTGTCAGCTTGCCCGTGCCGTTGAACGTAGTGTCCAGATTGCCCTGACTGTCCAGCCTTGCCAGCGCCACGTCGAAATCGAATCCGTGTGCCGATAACGCCTGTCCGATCACCAGCAATTTGCCATCGGACTGCTGAATGACCGCAGCCGCGCGATCATCGCCGTTGCCGAAATCGATACGCACGATACCGCCCGATCCGAAACCCGAGTCCAGGGAGCCATCGGGATTGAAGCGCGCGACCAGAAAATCCCGCGTGGGGTCGAGCGTCGCGTAGACCGAGTAGATCTCATCAACGGCCGGCGAAGCTCCAACCACGACGATCTTGCCATCGCTCTGGATAAGGGCGCCGGCTGCCTGGCTGCTCGCATCGCCAGGAAGTTGCAGGACGACCTGCCCATTGGTGCCGAACGCGGTATCGGGTCCTGCCGCGTGCGCCGCGGTGGCGCACAAGAGCCCGAGCCATGGAACGATGCGGGTCCGCATTCAGAGTCCTTTCTTGTTCTACTTATACCGCGAGCCTACCGGGTCCGCGAAACAGCGGCAATAGGCGGCGCCGCCCAGCGAGCGGCTTATGGCAAGTCCCGCGGTCCCGCGCCACCTTCCTGGTGGCGCAGGACCGCCGGCAACGCCGCTTACCTGCGGCCGCGATTCAGATCGAGGGCGTTGGTCAGATCACCCATCGGCCGGCGTCCGTGGGCCAACAGCGACAGGTCGCGAATGACCAGGCCCGGCAGAGGAGGCAGCGCGTAACGGCGTGTGATCAGACGCAGGATCGACGCGGTGTCGTACTGAGTGTGATCGACATAGCCGTGCTTCGCGTAGGGCGAGATGATCAAAGCCGGGATACGGGTTCCGGGCCCCAGCAGATCGCCCTTGGGCGCGGGCACGTGATCCCACACTCCGCCGAACTCGTCGTAGGTCACGACGATCACCATGTGTTGCCACTGCGGGCTCTGCTGCAGCTTGCCGATCAGGTCAGCCACGTGGTTGTCGCCGTCATCCAGGTTGGCATAGCCTTCGTGCTGGTTGAAGTTGCCCTGCGGCTTGTAGAAAGTCACGGCAGGCAGATTCCCGGCCGCTGCATCGGCCACGAGCTGGTCGTAGTCCCTCAGGTGTGCCGCGCGGGCGGCGGCGTGCGCGACCGGATCAAAGGCGGCGTAGTAGTTGAACGGATGGTGGTGCGCCTGGAAGTCCGGGCTGCCGCGTGGCGTCGAGGGGGTGTAGATGACGTTTCGCGTAGCGCCGTTCGCTTGCGTGCCATCCGCGGTCGCTGCTTTCCACGAGCCTGCATACCAGGCCCATGACACGCCCCGTCGGCTCAGGAGATCACCGATCGTCGTCTGTGTTTGCGGAGGCAGCGTCGTTGCCCCTGCAGGATTGGAGTACAGGAGGTCATTGCCCGTTGCGCCTGCGACCGGCTGGTTGCCGCTCGGCTGATACGCCGGCTGCATCGTGTTGACGGCGTAGAACTTGCCGTCGCCGAAGTAATTCTTCGGCGCGATGCTGCCGCTCAGCACAAAGACCGGAGGGCCCGTCAGCGCGGAAGGCGGGGAGCTCGCTGCCAGCGTGAGGCGAGGCAGATAGTGTCCCCTCGCATCCGTATCGAGGACAGCGATGGTTGGCTTCGCGCCCGTGGGGGGCGCATCGGCGTGCGGATACTCAGGAGCACACGCACAGATGAGGTATTGGTGGTTGAGGAACGAGCCACCGAACGCACCTTCGAAGAACTCATCGGCAAGCGTGTACTGCTGCGCGAGTTTGTACAGGCGGGAGCCGCTGTAGTCGAAGTGACCCATGGTGAGGCCACCTGCGTCGGCCCAAGCCGCGAATCCATCGTTATGACCGCCGTTGATCTCCATCTGATGCTCGTAGAAGCGGTGATAGAGATCTCGAGTCACTGTGAACGTGGACAGGTTCAGGGCTGTCGCGGGCGTGAATGCCGTCTCGATGGAGAACGGGGCATTCGGCAGACCCTGGCTCGCGGCCTCCGAGACCGCCGGAGTCCAGCCCTTCGCGGTCACGCCACCCCAGGTTCGCGGCAGCTCCGGCAGAACACTTCCGTCGCGATCCTTCTGAAGCACATAGGAGGGCAGGGGGTTGCCGCTGGAATCCACAACTTCGCTGAGCCCATGGGCTCCGGGGAAGTTGCCGAAGAGGTTGTCGAAAGTACGGTTTTCCGCGTAGATCACGACGATGTTCTGCACCTTGTCCCGCAGGGCGCGCGTCGTTCCCGAATCCTGAAAGTCTTCGCCGGCGGTGACGCTGGCCGTTACGATGCCACAGGCGACCGCGCACGCGACCGCACCGAGTTTGACGTTCCCCATGGGACGCTCCCTCCATCCGTTTTATTGATAGCTACGTGAATGCTGGCGGCCGCCCGTGACAACCACGTGTCACCGCTGGCCGTAGCGAGACGGAGATCCGTCTCCCATCGGTGGAGGGTGTTTGGTTTGCGCCCTGCCGGGGCTGTCATGGAACTGCAATGTGCGATCGTGAAAGTGTCGTTCCGATGAGCGGACGGATTTCCATTCGTAAGTACCTGCTCGCCTTCGTGGTCGCGGGCTCTGTGCAGGCTCCCGGTGCCACGGCCGGGTCCTTGGCGGAAACCGGCACCGCAGCCTCGCGATCCTTTTACGCCAACACATTCGAGAAGCGGCCCTCGGTGCCAGACCTGACCGCGCTCGGACGGCAGATGTTCTTCGACCCCTCTCTTTCGGCCTCAGGAAGGATGTCGTGCGCAACCTGCCATGATCCGGGACATGCCTTTGGGCCCGCGAATGATTTGCCGGTGCAGCCGGGCGGTCTCGGAAACAAAGAGTCGGGCTTGCGCGCGGCGCCGTCCCTACGCTACACGCAGGACATACCCGCCTTCACCGAGCACTTCTTCGAAGATGACGGCAACGACAGTGAGGACCAGGGCCCTACCGGCGGCCGCACTTGGGACGGACGAGCGCAGTCGGCGCATGATCAGGCGCGCCTGCCGCTGTTCTCTGCGCTCGAGATGGCAAATGAGGACGTGGGAAGCGTAGTGGAGAAGCTGCGGCGCGCTCAATACGCAGACCGGATGCGCGCGACGTATGGCAAGGATGTGTTTGAAGATCCGCAGCAGGCGCTCAAGGCGCTGCTGATGGCTCTCGAGACCTTCCAACAGAGTGCGCCGGAATTCTATCCCTACGATAGTAAATATGACGCCTGGCTCCGGAGGCAAGCGGCACTCACGCCTGAAGAAGAGCGAGGCCTGGCTCTCTTCAACGATCCCCGCAAAGGCAACTGCGCGCGTTGCCATCCCAGCGGGATCAAGGATGGCGCCTTTCCCCAATTCACGGACTACGGATTCATCGCTCTCGGCGTGCCGCGCAACGAGTCCATCGCGGCCAACAAGGATCCGGGCTTCTACGACCTGGGGTTGTGCGGCCCGCTGCGGGTGGATCTGAAGGACAAGCCTGAGACCTGCGGTCTCTTTCGTACGCCCTCCCTGCGGAATGTCGCGCTTCGGAAGGTTTTCTTCCACAATGGCGTGATGCATCGCCTCGAGGATGCAGTGCGCTTCTACGCAACGCGCGACACTTCACCCGAGAGCTGGTATCCACGCGCGGCCGATGGGACCGTGCGGAAATTCGATGATCTTCCCGCCCGCTACGCATCCAACATCGAAGCCGGCGCGCCATTCGGGCAGCGGCCGGGCGATGCTCCGGTGCTGTCCGAAGGCGAGATCAAGGCGATCGTGGCCTTTCTCAACACGCTGACCGACGGCTACCGGCCATAGCTCCGGCTCAGTGTCTCGAGCTCACTCGGAGCTGGTGTAAGCCTTCGCCTTGTCTTTCACGGCCGCCAGATGGGCATTGGCCTTGTCGCGGCAATCCTTCTGAGCATCGCCCGCCAGCGCTTCGCACTTGGCGAGCGCGATCCGGGTCTCGCCTTCAGCTTGGGTGACTGCCGAGTCCGCAACGGCCGCGATGCTCTGGTCAGCCGCCTTGGCTTCGGCGTCGGCACGGTCCTTGGCAGCCTGAGCCTCCTCGTCCTTCTGCTTGTCCGCGGCCTTCGCATTCGCATCGGCTGCGTCGCTGGTGGCTTTGGCGATGTCAGCTTGAACTTTGTCCGGCGACTCCGCCTGGTTGCACGCCGTCAGTCCCAGCAAGAGGCTGGCGACCAGGGCGGATGCGCACGTAAACGCTACTTTCATGTTGAATTCTCCCGTTTGTAGACGACATGCTGAAGCGTCACGGGAAAGGTTACGCCGCCGAGCGGCGCTTAAGTAGGCTCCGATCACGGCTCCGTCTGTAAGAACTGTCTGACAAAAGGGGCCAGCGCCGGGGCTCCTGTAGCGCGGAAGCTGGGCCGTACGCTCCGAAGCGAGCCGAAATATGTCGGGCTCAGCTTCCCAACCGGCTCAGCTTCCCAACAGAGGCCGGAACTGCGACCCCCGGGGTAAACCGCTGAAGCTGAGGGGCGGGGCAGCCGGCGCGATATCGGCGCGCCATGGCCACCACGAGCTCGTGCCAACACCCACTGCTGTGCGCTCGGATGCCGCCCCTCCTGGAACACCTCCGGCACTCGTAGCCGGGAAGGCCCCCCGCGGGCTCGCAAACGACGCGAGCGCCGCATCCAGAGCATCCGCACTCAATCTGCGATCCAAGGCGCCTTGCCCGATCGCAACCAACTCCGCCCACCCGCTGTCGGGCATCCCGAGCAATAGCCGTCCCGGCCATCGTTGAGCAATCGTCAGCGGAAACTCGCGCCCGACGCGATCGAAGCTCGGAAGGAGGATTCCCTGCCAGGCGCGCTCATCTACGACACCGGCCCCGAGAGAGAAGCACCAGACGGGCGATTGCCGGTAGACCGGAGCCCAATCGTCACCGAGCGCACGCTGCGACTGCCCCAGCTCCCCGCACAGCCATTCATCCCACCGATCAACGAAGCTACGCGGCAGATGGCGCGTGGCGAAATCTCCCAACGCGGGGATTTTCCCGAACCAGCCGAGCGGCTCGGCGACCGGGACGGTGGCATCGTCCGGCTTCATCGTCCCGGTATCGGACACGCGAATTGCTCCAGCTCTCGTAATCGGAACGGATTGGCTCCGCTGTCGCTCTCGACATCGAACGTGGCACGGCGGCCGCCGACAGTGAAAACCACGCGGAAGTGTCCGGGCGAGCCGCTGTCCTGAATGGCAGCGTGATCCATCAGTCTCAACAATGCCCAGGGGCCGTTGTACTCGAGCAGGGCTCCCTCACTCGTCGGAGTCAGCTCCACGCTCGCTTTCCCGCCACCCTGCGTGCCCGGCCATCTGATGACCGTGGGCACGATCGGCCCGTGGGCATATTTCACCGTCTGCCCGTCGACCGTGAGCTGAAATCGGTCGATGCTGTCGTCCATGTCCACGGGTCTGAACGTGAGCTGCAGGGCAGGTCGCGGATCTGCGTGTGGGAAGAATACATCGCGGATTCGGGCGGCCGAGCGGAAGCGCTCGAGATCTTCGGCGGACGGACCGGCGCCCTTTCCAATCCACTCCCAGGAATCGAGGGACGTCTCCACGCGAGAGCCAAGCAGTTGCTGAAAGACCTGATCGAAGGAGCCTTTCGGTCCGAAGAGGTGCGCAAAGTCGTCGAAGGTTGCGTCGCCCGCGGCGCGGCGATCGAACGGGAAGTGGCCCGCGACGGTCCGTATGCAGGCAGCGCCGAGTTTCGCCGCGATCTGCCGGGTAAACCCGGCCTCACTGCCCGGTGGTCCCTGCTCCACGTCGAGATCCGGGGGAAGGACCGCCAGGGCCAGCAACATGCCGCGCACCGGCTCCGGGTTGCTCTGTGCCCCGGCGCTCACGCGCGCCATGCGCTCGGTGGGTGTGCCGCTTCCTGTGGCCGCCTTCATCCCGGGCGTGCGCAGTGTTTGAATCTCCTTGAAGGATTGCAGGGCGTCCTCCAGGGCGGACGGGTTGCTGCCTGAGCGGGAAGCGTATCGGGCCCATGCCAGAAAGCGATCGGCCAGCGGATCTGCCCCATCGATCGGGCCCTCGCTGCCATCCTGCATGCGGACCGGAGTCTCCCGCACGATCGATTCCACTAACAGGGCCAGCGGCCCGTCAGATTGAGCGAGGGACTGGGCCTGCTGGAGCGCATCGCGATTGTTGGCCGCGGGTTTCAGCCGCAGATCGTCCACGAACCGTACCCACGCGAGTGCATATTCCACTCGGTAGGTGGCCATGACCTCCGCGACGTCCGCTGCCGCGGTGGGGTGCGGAGCGCCCAGAACCCATTGCGCCTCAGACGACAGCTGCCTGGCCAGCATCGGGACCTGTTTGCTCACGACTTGGCCATAGGCATCGAGGGTGTACCGTGCAGGAACGCGCGTGGGCTCCGCAACCCGGTCCGGACCTGCGAAGAGTGCGGCGGCCGCGGGCCCGAGAGATGCGACCGCGAAGTCGGGGAAAGCCCGTGAGTTCAGAGCGGTGGTCACCCGCAGCTCGATCCGTTGAGCAACGGACTGCGAAGCCAGGCGCGCACGTACGGATTCGACCAGGGCTGGCTCGAGCCTGACACCGGACCCCACCGCACCCGCGTCGAGCAAGGCGTCCAGGTGTCCACTCAACGCTGCCCGCTCAGCGGAAGTGATCGCAGGTGTCAGCCCCGAATCCCAGTAGGACAACACGAACACCTTGATGCCTGCCGCGTCGAAGTGCGCCGGGTCTGTCAGGAGTTGGTACGCCTTCAATGCCTCGTATTGGACGTTGACATCGGCGCCGCTGCGCATGGTCGTGTCGATTGCCAGCGCGATCCGTTCCTGGAAGGGCCCAAGCAGTAGACGGTCGTATGCAGCCCGGGCGGCGGCCGCGGTCTTCGCGCGTGAGCGGGCTTCGATGTCGAAGACGCCCGCTTTTCCTACGGGTTGCACCTGAATGTCCGCAAGGTGCCGCGCTGCATCGAGCGAAGCAAGCAGCGGTCGCGGGTCCGAGTCGGGTGACGTCGATATCGTGCTCGCGGACGACGGTATCGCACTGACGAGGGCGTGCAGATGAGCGATATCGCCGTCGAATCGCGCAACCTGTTGTCCGCCGGCTGCATAGCCCGCGACCCACCACGTTCCGAGAGCGGCCGCGGCGCCGAGCATCATCACCAGCGAAACGATCAGCAGCGGCTGCAGCCAGCTCCTCCCCGCTGGCCGATGGCCACCGAGCTGGGTCTCGGCCAGCACGACGTCATTCAACAGGCCAGCGAGGAAGAAGCTCTTCCCCGTGTTCTGGTTCGGCGGCAGAATCTGCCGCTCCAGGCCCATTTCGCGGCCGAACGCCGACAGCATGCGGTCGATGGGCGTACCACTCTGGGTGCCGCTGGTGAGATAGACGCCGCGCAAGAGCGTCGTGGGCTCGTCCAAAGAGGAGTCGGGCGCGCCGAAGGCGCCCCGAATCACGGCTTCCAATGAGCCGCGCAGAGAGCGAAGTTGATTGGGGAGAGCGGCGATCCTGGCTCGGCGCAACGGGTCGCGCTCCGCGTGCAGGCGGCCAAGCAGCAGATCCGTCAAATGATCGACGAGACGATCGAAAGAGCTCGCGAAACCGGCGGCGACGGCATCCGGCTCGCGGTTCCGGGGGTCGAAAGTGACCCCCCAAACCTGGTCGCGCTCTTCGCGGGAAAGCGCGCCGAACCAGTCCACGAAGCCGGGCAGGAGATCACACTTGGTCAGCAGAACATAAACGGGAAGCCGCACGCGCAATGCCGTTTGGAGCTCATCCAGCCGCGCCTTCAGCACTCGCCCATGCTCCACCACCTCCTCTGCGGAGGCCCCGAGCAGGTCGCTGACCGATATGGCGACCAGCACTCCGTTCAAAGGGCAACGCGGTCGGGTTCGCAGTAGGAGCTGCAGGAACGCCTCCCATCCCTGGCGGTCGGCCGTGCGGTCGCTCTCATGCGTCGTGTAGCGACCGGCGGTGTCGATGAGCACCGCCCGATCCGTGAACCACCAGTCGCAGTTGCGCGTGCCACCAAAGCCGCCCACGGCGCCGCGACCCAACTTCTCCGCCAGCGGAAAGTCGAGCCCCGAATTCAACAGCGCCGTGGTCTTGCCCGCTCCAGGGGCGCCGATGATCACATACCAGGGAAGCTGATACAGATAGGAGCGTCCGAATTGCCACGGAGTACCGGCCGCGAATCGCATCCGGCGCAGGTCGGCGAGAGCGGTCGCGAAGCGCTCGCGAAGTTGTCCGAGCTCGGGCGACGACGCTGCCGGCTCCGCCGCGGGCGCGAGTCCCTCGACCACGCGATCGTTGTTAGCCCGGGCACGTCGGGCATTCCAGAGCTTCTGTGCCAGGTATTGCACCGCGAAGAGCGCTATCACGGTCAAGCGCGCTGAAGGTGACATGAGCGGCGCCTGCCCGCCCATGACGAACAGCGGTCCGGCGAACCACACGAGCACGCCAAAGGCGATCAGGCCGGCGGTCGCGAAAGCCCATGACCGGACCATCAGCGGCCCACCAGCAGTGTGAGCTCGACCCGGCCGTTGCCGCTGACGGCGCGTGCGCGATCATCCGCGCCCAGCGGCTCGATGCTGGCGCGACCGTCATAGGCGAGGCGCGAGCCATCCATCCCGAGATTCGTGAGCGCATCGCGTATCGCGATGGCGCGGTCAACAGACAGTTCCCAGTCAGACGGATAGCGGGCTGAGTGGGCCGCGGTGCCGTCCGTGTGATCCACAATGCGGGTGCGGCCCGGGACTCTCTTCAGCGCGGCGGCGATCGGACCCAGAACCCGGGCACTGTCCGCTCGCAGAGTTGGACTGCCAGGCTCGAACAGCTTTCCGTCGGAAATCACGACGACGCTGCGGTCGATCTCATCCTGAACGAACACATCGTGAGCCGCAGCCTGGTCCGCGAGGGCACCGGCGAGGCGCGGGCTTGCGGCGGGCCGCGGATGCCGGACACGGGTCTTTGGCACATCGAGTGTCGCCAGGCGCGCATAGGCCCGATCGGACTTCGCGGCAAGCGACAGCTCGAGCCCGAAGAAGAGTGCCGCGAGCAACGCAGCGACCGCGAGCCCGCTGACCCATAGGGGCAGCCAGCTCGTGAAGCCTCGTTGCCGCGCAATCTTCGACTGCGTGTCCGGCGAGAGGCGGGGATCGGGCGCGGCGGATGGCTCCCGTGTCGTGAGCTGCTGGAGGAGCCGTTCGATCTGCTGATCGTCCGGGCCGCGGCTGCGCCTGTCAAATCCCAACTCCAACACGACCGCGATCAGCTCCTTCATGTCGGCGTCCGATGCCGAGGAGCGAGCCACATCCAACACGCGCTCCGCCGGACGCTTGCCCTGGCTACGCGCTGCCAAAGGCTGCCAACCGGAATCCACGCCCCACGGCATGGAGCTCACAATGTGGTCGATGAGCGCGGCCAGTACTTCCGTCGCTGCTCCTGCGCGCGCGGCCTCGCAGCCTGCGTGACGCAGACTCTCTTGGAAATTGCGCAGCATCGCGACGACATTCGTGCGCAGCAGTCCGATGTCGGCCACGGTGCCGGTCGCGCGCAACTGAGTCGCGAGAGTCAGCAGGGGCTCGGCCGGCCAGAGCAGGCGTGCGGGCGCCGCCACTATTTCTTCCCCGAATCGACCGGCTCCAGACGGATGCGATCCTGGTCGATCTGGACGAGAAGAAAGTTACGCTGGCCGGCCTTTACCGGGATCGTGAGATGCCAAACGGCATGGTCGAGATCACGGAAAGCCGCGGCGACTCCCAACATCGTGACGCGCGGCTGCAGTGTGCGGTTGCGCTCTTCGATGTCGCCGGGGCGGAGTATGAATTCCTCCTGGGTGGCGATCGCGCTCTTGAGCGCGTCGCCGGGTGTCTCGAACAAGGCTGAGTAGTCCGCCGACTCGAATGCGGGAGCGGCAGCGAGGTCGAACACCCGCACCACCACTGGGGAGGGTCGGCCCTGATAGTTTGGATTCAGTGCGGGGCCTCCCACGATGGTCAGCTCGACGGTCGTCGCTCCGAGGGCCGCCGAGGGGTCAGCCAGGGCGGCACCTCCTGCGAGCATCAGCAGTGCAACGCTCAAAGCCACACGAGCGAGCCACCCGTGATGCAGGCGAGCGCCCGGTCTCATCTGGCGGCCCCGCCGGGTCGGGATCCGGTTGCATCGGCCGCCGCCTGCAGGTTGCGGACCTGGGCCTCGTAGGCGTCCCGGAACACCTCGCCGAAAAAGCGTTGGAAGTTGTCCTGGGCCTCCTCGCGAAGGGCCGCGTATTTCTTCAGATAGGCATCCCACAGACGCGCCCGGCGGCGCGCAGGGCTGAGTATGTCCAGGATCGATCGCTGCGGCGACTGCGCCTCGAGCTTCTTCGGATCCAGTCGGTCGAGCACGGCTTCCAGTACCGAGCGCATTCCGGCCGTCATGCCGATCTGATGCGACTGCAGGTCGGTCACCGCCGTCCGCAGCGCCTCCGGACCCGGAAGGAAGCCGCGCGCTGGTGGCTGCAACAACATCTGCAGAGCAAGTGAAGCGTCCGGCGAGAACTTCAACGGGTTGTTGTCGCGGACCTGGATCATCGTCATCTCGGCCTGCATCTCACTCTTCGCGCGCGCCCTCATCGTGACCAGGCGCTGAATGCCGTCGACCGCGATCCGCAGCATCTCGCCTATCGAGGCGAGGAGCTCCGGCGTCGGTCCGTCCGCCAGTGGCAAATTGACACGCGCGCCGCGGAGGAACGCAGGCCACAATGGCTCTTCGCTAGGCGTGGCTGTGGCTCGTTGGGATAACGGAGAGCCGCGTAGAGGCTCCGCCAGTGTGCCGTGTGTGTCGGTGGGTCCGAGTGCAGTGCGCTCGGGGACTGGCCTGGCAGCCGCAGCCCGTTCGGGCATTGGCTGGTTGGGCGCAGATCGGGAGCTGGGGGAGGCGATTCGCCGCGTCGCTTGTGGGTCCTGCGGCCGGGGTACCGCCGTACGACCTCGCAAAATCGTGGCGCTGTCCTCGTCATCCTCGAAGCTCACCTCGAGGGCGTAGCCGCCGATACGGATCTCGTCGCCCGCGCCAAGAACCACGCGCATGCTTTGGCTCAGAGGCCGGCCATTGTGCAGCAAGGCGCTGGCGGGGCTGACATTCTCGATCCAGTAGTGCTCATCCCCGTAGAGGACACGAGCCTGGGTGCGGGAAATCATCCGCTCGGGATCGGGCAGGGTCAGGGTGGCGTCGTCGGAGCGCCCAACGGTGCCGCCGCGGGAATCGAAACGGCCAATCAAAGGCTGACTGATCGGCTCTTCGTTCAGCGTCACGCCGCGTAGGACAAGGGCCATGTCAATCACACTCTCGTTACGTACGGTTGGGTTGTCCGGTAAGCCTTTTGGGCCTCGGTCCGTGTGCATAGGAGACCGCAGCGGACGTTCCCGCCGCAAATCACTAAAGTCACATCGGCCGCTCGCTACCTTCTCAAGTGCTTGATTAATCTTATTAATTGTCGAGGCTGCAAGGGCTTGTGGAGAACGACCAGGCCCCCTTCGTGAGCCAGTTTCAGGAGGTCGGGCGAGGTATCGCCGGTGATCAGCACAGCAGGCGTGGACTCGCCGGACACTGAGCGGACCGCTCGAACGGCGTCGATGCCATTCTCCTGCCCTCGCAGGCGCCAGTCCGAGAGGACCATGTCGATCTGCTCGGCGGACTGCCGTGCGGCCGCAACTGCGTCGGCAATGGTCGCCGCAGTGATGACGTTCACCTGCATCGGCCTGAGGAGCTCGCGGGTGGCTTCGCGAATGGCTCGCTCGTCGTCGATGAGCAGCACAGTGATCGTGCCGGTCCGCCGCGGCGGCAATGTCTCGGCCTCCGTAGCCGGACTGCCGACTGCATTGGGATCTCCGACCGGCACGACAACCCGGAACACACTTCCACGACCCACCCGCGACCGCACTTCCAGCGGATGTTCGAGTAGCTGGCACAGCCTGCGCACGATCGCGAGACCCATACCGAGGCCACGGCCTCGGTCCCTCTCCGGATTGTCGATCTGGTAGAACTCCCGAAAGATCATTTCCAGCTTGTCAGCCGGAATGCCGAGTCCAGTGTCCCAGACCTCGAGAGCGATGCCGCGTGGATCGCGTCGCGCCGCAACCAGCAGGCCGCCCTTTTTCGTGTAGCGCATCGCGTTCTGCACGAGGTTCGAGAGAATTCGCTCGAGCAGCAGCGGATCGCTGCGCACGATGCGGCGGGTCGCCCGGAATCGGAGTGCCAGTCCGCGCGCCTCCGCGTCGCCACCGAAATGCTGATAGAGCCGGCGGAAAATATCCCGGATGGGAAAAGTCTGCGGCGCCGTCTGCACGACACCCGCATCCAGCCGCGAGATATCGAGCATCGCGCCGAACGACTCCTCCAGAGATTCGATCGCGCTCATCATGTTGCGGACGAGGGGCTTCTCGGGAGTGTTCAGCAGGCGCTGCTCGAGAGTTGCGCAGAACATTCCCAGCGCATGCAAGGGCTGGCGCAGATCGTGGGCCGCCGATGCGACGAAACGGGTCTTCTCCTGATTCGCGCGCGCCGCGACATCGACCTGTGAGCGCAGGCGGCGAACCAGGTCCTCATTGCTGAACCGTGCTGCGAGCAACAGCGCCAGCGAGTCGTTCTGCGCCATCGACAGGCGCTCCAGGACCAATAGGAACGCCGCGACGATGCAGGCCAGCAGCAGCGAAAGAATCGAGATCGCGGGGAACCCCGCGAGCGACCGTACGGCGAGCGTCACCAGCAGTGGGACGATGGCAGGCATCAACGAGACATAAACGGCGGGGCGCCACGCTGACACCAGGGGCGCGGACAGCCCGGCTGTGGCCAGAAAGATGCCGGTCAGCAGGGTATCCGCGGACGGATTGTCGAGCAAAAACAGCGGCGGACCCAACCCCCACGCCGCCGATGTCAGGAAAAGCAGCGTCAACCACAGTTGCCGACTCCGAGGCGATGCGGTTGCCGCGGCGCTTCCTGCATGAGGGCGATTCACGAGGAAGCGTATGGCGCCGAGAAGGATACATGCCGCGCACCAGAGCCAGGTCACCCGCGAGTGACTCTGCTGGCGTACGAGGGAAGCGACGACCAGCGACCCTAGAAGTGTGATCACCACGGCTCTACGGTCGCCTGCCAGCGCCGTTTCGTACAGCACGTCCGCAATCCGCGTGTCGGCGCGCGCTACGAGAGCTTCGGGCGCATCCCCGCGGGGGATTGTGGCGTCGACACTCAATGGAACAGGCTGATCAGATGCGACCGCGATTCAACATCGAGCGCCAGGAGAATGGCCGATACGTAGTTCTTCACCGTGCCGAGCGAGAGCTCGGTGGCCTTGGCGATCTCCTGATTGCTGCAACCCTCGAGTATCAACTCGAGGATCTGCAGGTGTCGGGTGCCGAGCTCCGCGACTCGGTCGTAATGGGATGAGCCCGCGAGCTTGGGGAAACGTTCCGCGACGCGTGCGGCCGCGGGACCCGGAGCCGGCTTGAGCAGCGACTTCAGCGCCTCCTTCAGCCGATCGGGTGTCCAGGACTTCAGCAGATAGCCGATCGCCCCCATCGCTTGCGCCTGCCGCACGACAAACTCGTCCTGTGTGCCGGTCAGCATGGCGAAGGAGGCCTTCGGGAACTCATCGAGGAGGGTGCGCAGACCCTGCAGCCCTTTCGCATCCGGAAGATTCAGATCGAGGAGCACGAGATCGAAGGGTCCTTTCTCACGCAGCGCCGTGCGGGCGTCGTCGAGCGAGCGACAGGGCGTGATCTCACACCGCACCTCCTCCAGCGACTCGAGCAGCATGCCGGTGCCGAAGCGTACGAGATCATGGTCGTCGACCAGGAGAACCTTCTTATTCGTATCCATAAGCACTCCCCATGTACGGGCCGAGGCTAGCGCCCTGGCACCGAGCGTGTCCAGCGCGCCGCCGCGGCCTGCCGCCCGCTCAGCGCACATGCAGACACCGCCCACCCAGCGCATATCCAGACGCCGCCGGCGCGCCGAGCATGACGCCGCCTTCCGCGCTCATACGGTGCACAGGCCCTGCGACGCTTCTCAATCCGGCTTCCACGCGGGAGTCTGCATTTGCACGGTCGCGTAAGCCACCAGCGGGACACGCCCCTGGCTATAGAAGTCCCGGCAATCATCACTCGTCGCCGGCGTCAGGCTTTGCACGCCGAAGGCGTCGATCCCGCTCTTGGCACCGCACATGATGGCGCCGAACATCTGGCGCATCAGCGGCACCGCGAGAGGGTAGCCGTAGGTGACCCTGATCTTCAGGGTGTTCGCGTCCTGGATCGAGACTCCCGAGGTGGGCCCTTTGACGTCGTGCGGCCGGATCTCGAGATTGTCGTTCGGAATGTAGGTGTGACCCTGGGATTGGTTGCTCGTGACACCGAAGTCCGCGAAGACCTCCGGAGTCGGATTCAGAATCTCGATCTTGAGTGAGCAGGGCTTCGTGGGATCGTCGCACTGGAAGTCCGCCAGCGCCTTGATGGTGGCCACCGCGACGCGCTCCAGGTCGTCGCTGGTCGTGTTGTCCTGATAGAAAGGCACCATGGCGCGGGCCATCGCCTTCTTGATCGAATCGACGTCGGCGTGATGCAGGGAGCCGGCGCGTGCTCCCTGGAAAGTTGCCTCGTTCAGCATCTCCTTCGCTGAGTACATCAAGCCCATCTGGATGATGCCAAGGACCAGCAGGATGGCCACCGGCATCACCAGGGCGAACTCGACCATGGTGGCGCCTTTCTGTAGTCGGGACCGACGCGCGGTCCCTCGATCAGTCATGCTTTTCATGTTTGCTTGCTCCTGTGAAGTTGAAGTGAAGAATGGTTAGTGTGGCGGCACGTTGCGCTCGGGCGTGCCGAGTAATGCTCTGATCTGCCGCTGCAGTGAATCTGCCTGCGCGTGTTCGGGCGCATCGGCCGCGAATCGGGCCAGCGCCACATCGAGCGCCGCCTGAGCTTGCGCGAGTCGCACCAGCGCGAGATTCAGAGCAGGCCCGCCTTGCTCCGAATCGAGCGACGCCGCGGTCTGGAAAGCATTCGCCGCCTCGTCATAGTTCCCTTGCTTCGTAAGCGTGTTGCCGTACTTCAGCCAAATGCGCTCATCGCGCGGATACGCGCGTGTCAACTGCTCGAATGAAGCGGCGGCTTCCTTGTAACGGCCACTCAGGTAGAGCGCCTCGGCGCGCTGGAATTGTCTGTTGCGCTGATCGTTGTCCGGCTGCTGTGAGCGCAGCACGGGCTCGTCCGCGCGCGCGATGTTGCTCACGGCACATATAGCAATAGAGGCTGCGAGAAAGCCCGCCGCCAGCAGGCGCCAGCTCGCTCTCTTCATATGAGATGTCCGCTCGTACATTGCTCTCGCTCCTGTGATGGAAAATCGACTCTTCTAAAGATTACTGCGAGAGGGGCATCGGTCGACAGGACTTTAGTCAATAGGCAGCGGGGCGCGGATTCGAGAGGATGGCCCCCGACGAGTTTTGAAGCACGGCCTAGTCAACCGGGCACGAGCAAACTAGCAACCTAAACTACTTTTTGGAGGATCTGATCATGAAGCGTTTCAACAGTGGCAAGCGGGTCATCGGCAGCAGGAAACAGCTGGGCCAGGGCATGACCGAGTACATCATCATCGTGGCTCTGGTGGCGATCGGCGCCATCGGCGTGTACAGCGCCTTCGGCCGCACCGTGCAGTTCCAGATGGCTGCGGTGACGAACGGCCTGGCCGGCCAGGGCAACCAGGCGACGACCGACATCAACAGCGCGGGCACCGAGGCGAACCAGGCCGACACGGACGCCAACAAGGTCCAGGGTCTCGACAACTACGCGCAGAACGTCACGAACCAGTAAGCGGTCCGCTTACGAGCGAAGGCAGCGGCGGCCACGGGGTCGCCGCTTCTTTTTGGCGGTGCGCGATTTACGAGGCCGGGCGGTTGCGCGTCGAGACGGGACGGGAGCTTGCGCGTGACTTTAGTAAATAGGCGCGGCTGCCGCCCGGGCGCAGGATCGGCCCAACGCAATTCGCAGCGCTCTTCCCGAAGGAGACGAAAGTGAAATTCCGAGTCAACCGTCCGCCGCAGAACAGGCAGCGTGGACAGGCGATCATCTGGTTTCTCGCGACCATGGTCGCCTGCATCTGCGCATTCGCGCTGGTCTACAACGTGGGCCAGATAGCGAACAAGAAGGAGGAGACAACCAACGCAGCGGACGCCGCCGCTCTCAGCGGTGCGATCGTCGAGGCGCGCATCCTAAACTTCGATGCTTATACGAACCGCGCGATCGTCGCCAACGAGGTCACTATCGCCCAGCTGGTGAGCCTCGATTCCTTCGCGCGCTTCCAGAGCACGCTCACGCAGGTAATTGCGGACTACACGATCATCGTACCGTATCTGGACGATGTCACTCAGGCGCTGGCCGATGGCGCCTCATATCTACAGGACGCCGCCGACTACGCGTTGTATTCGGTGCCGGTGATCAGCGCTTTCGATAACGGTCTCGGGCTCACCGAGAACGCCGTGACGCTCGTCGGAGCGCTCGCCGCCGACCAGGTGTCGAGCGAGATTGCGAAGGCGAATGCGACGACCTTCAACGGAACGCTCACGGACGAGCCCGCCGAGACATCGGGTTCCGGGGTTGCTTTGGGCCTCAACGAGTATGTATGGGCGGGTTTCACGCAACTGAACTCGGGTGACGGCCGTGCAACGCTGAAGGATGCGGTGCTGAATTCGCGCGATCCCTTCTCGACCAAGCGGGAGAATGGATTCATTGTCAACACGATCAACACGGCGCTGAAGCTCGCGGGGCTCGCCTCACTCGGGACGGAATACTACCAGCTCGACAAAACCTCGAAGACCACGGTACTCAAGGACTATGACCATTGGGCCGCCCAGGACTCGATCGATCTGGATCACACGACCATCGATTTCTGCTTCGGCTTCATCCCCTGCGGTCTCATCACTCTTCCGGAGCCGGTGCCGGTCGCGTGGGGTCGTACGGATGCGGACTCGGACGGCAGCAACGACCCGAATCTCTGCGAGGAATTCCAGATTACGATCGGGGTTGGCGTTCCCGTGCCGACACCCAACTGCCTGCTGGCCCAGGAGAATGCGGCCAACGTCGACTATATGGGCCTGCCCAGCGTGCGCGATCTCGCTTCGGGGCTGGCGACGAACGACCCGTGCACGGTGGACAACGGCAGTGACAGTCCCTCGCTCCCGTATGTCATGGCCGTCCAGAAGCCGGGGAAGGCTACCCTCACGACGAGCCGCCTCGGGCTCGACGCTCCCGTTGCCGGGCCGCAGGGGTCGCCCGCGATGCCCGACAATCTCGCGGGTGACGATCACCTGACCTCGGTGGCCGCGGCCTGCGTGTTCTTCCTCAGACCCGACGGCAACATGCAGGACATCACTCAGGGGCACCTGGCCCGGTTCGATGGGGTCCACGAGTACGCGAGCCTTTACAGCCCGTACTGGCAGGCCCGCCTCGGCGAGATCGACAAGACCCTCGGCCTCGCGCTGGCAACCGCCAGCAACGCTCGCGGCGACATCTACTTCTTCCAGCGCACCCTCACCGAATGACCCGTGTCACACCCCTTGCGCACCAGGAGCCCATCATGAGCACCCTTCGAGTTGGATCACAGCGTGGCCAGGCGATGACCGAATTCATCGCCGCCATGGCGCTCTTCATCCCGCTGGCCTTCGGCGTCATCTACCTCGGCAAGTTCGGCGACATCAAGCATCAGGCGATCCAAGCCAGCCGCTACGCCGCGCTCGAGCGGGCAATGGACCCTGCGGAGCACGAGGGCACACAGGCCATCAAGGACGAGACGGTCGCGCGCTTCTTCCCCGACCAGGCCAAGCACAACGTCGGCTTCGAGGACAAGGTGAGCGACTCCGTGGGCAACGACGAGAATCCCAACTGGAAGCAGATGGATGGCAAGCCCCTCCTGACGAAGTACGAGGACATCTCGGTCCAGGTCAACACGAAGTCGATCGACGGAAGCCTCACCAGCAGCAGCCTGAACCCGATTGCGACGAGGCTCTTCAGCGGTTTGCGACCCGGTTATGCCGTAGAGGCTGACGTGCAGGTGCCGATCGCCAGTGTCACGCACTTCGCGCCGCTCGCAAACCTCGGCCTCAAGGTCTCCGCGACGACGGTCATTGCCGGCGATCCCTGGAACAGCGGTAGCGCCGCTGACGTTGCCGGCCATCTGACAGATGCCTCGGCGCTTGGACGGCTGCCGGTCTACACGGGGTTGAAGTATGCCTTCCTGCCGTCGATCCTGGCTCTGAGCGACTCTCCGCACAGCGTGGAGTTTGGTTGCGTGAAGCCTGACGTCGTGCCGAAGGCTGCGGCACCCGGTGCCCACTACGATCCGCTCGACGATCCCGAAAGCCCGAGCAACGAGAGCGACCGTTGCTACAACTGAGGATATTGCCATGAAGATGCTCACGAGAATCATCACCGCCGCCTTGCTCGTCATCGTCGCCTGCGCTCAGGCGTCTGCCGATGAGTCATGGCCTGACGTTCCCCTGCCGCCGAAGTCCAATACGCAGTGGATCGCGCAGAGCGAGCGAGTGAACGGTGTGCCCACGCGTGTCATGCAGTTCCAGTCGAGCGAGGGTCGTGCCGGGATCGTCCAGTACTACAACTCCTACTGGTCGGGTGGGTACGAGCACAAGCCCGCGGTGCACGAGCTCCCGGACGGAACCGTGATCGGTCAGATGCATGGCCCCTACCTCATGACCGTCAAGGTACAGGACGGCGAGCGTGGAACCAGCAAGGGAGTCATTGCGGTCGCCGAGGTGCTCGGTCACGCGATCAACCGCGATCCCGGCGATCTGCCCATGATGCCCGGCGCTCACGTGATATCGGTCGTCGAGTCGGATGATCCGGGCAAGCACAGTCGTCTGCTCACGCTGGTCGCGCCGCAGCCGCCGACTTCGGTCTCCCAGTTCTATCAAAGTTCTCTGGCCAATGCCGGCTGGGCACAAGTACAGGCCATCAACACGCCACGCGTGGCAAGCGCCCCGGAGGGTGCCTTCGTGGTGTTCTCACGCGAGGACACCGAGATCCAGGTGAGCATTGCCGGAGTGCCCAAGGGTCGCGGCTCTTACGTCGTGGCCAACTATGTGACCAAGGACACTGGGAGCGGTGCGCGGTAGGGGGCACAGTCTCCCCATAGCAGCCCCCACGGATACACACATGACTCGCAACCTCCACTCACGCGCACCGGCAGCCCGCCAACGGGGCCAGTCGATGCTGGAGTTCACTCTGATCAGCGCGGGATTGACCCTGCTGCTCTTCACCCAGACACCCGTGGGACAGGTGGTCGCCAACGCCATCCGCCAGTTCTACATCAACGTCAGCTTCTTTCTTTCCCTGCCTTGAGGAGAACCCATGAAATTCGCCCTGAAACTTCCCCTGAAATTGCCACAGCTCAACCGCAACTGGTTGACCCTGGTGGGCGCGGTCTTCCTGGGCCTCGTCGCGATGGGTCTGGCGGTGAAGCTCCAGCGCGATCACATGGCGAAGCTCGATGCCGAGGCGCGCGCGGGCCACAAGCTCGTCGCAGTGGTCGTCGCCAAGCAGGATCTGCCCAAGGGCTTCCGGATCGTGCCGGGCGCCTTCGCCGTGCGGGAGATCCCGTCCGAGTATGTCCACTCGTCGGCGATCACCCCCAAGATCCTGCAGCAGTACCTCGGGCAGAAGCTCGGTGCCCCGATCAAGGGTGGCGAGGCCCTCCTGAGGGTCCACCTCGAGTCGATCACCGCGGTCTTCTCCTCCACGCTGCCCAGCGGCAACCGGGCACTGACGACTGAAGTGGACGAGGTGAACTCGATCTCGGGCCTGCTGCGCCCGCAGGACCATATCGACCTCATGGCGACGGCTCCAGACCAGAAGTCAGGGGAGATCACCTTCCCGCTGCTGACCAATGTGGAGGTGCTGGCGACCGGCCAGACGACCCGCAAGGCCGATGGCACCAACCAGGCCCGCGTGTACACCACCATCACGATGTCGGTCAGCCCGGAAGACGCCCAGCGGGTCGTGGTAGCCAAGAGCTCGGGGCGCCTCACCGCGGTGCTTCGCAACCCCGACGACCAGCAGGGGAGCTCGATTTCGGCGATGAACATCCATGACCTGCTGCCCAAGAAGCCCCAGGCGCCCCATCACGTCGCTGTCCAATACATCATCGGAGGAGGAAGCCGCTCATGAGTGAGAGGGTGTGCTGAGCACTCACCCGACTCGCAACATCCCACCCCCCGGGACATCCCACCCCCCAAGACGCCGGCAGCCCCCAGGGTGCCGGCGTCTTGCTGCGTCGATTGGCAAAAGTCGCCTGCGCCGCCGCCGCCATATGACCTAGGTCATTTCTGCCCCGCGAAGCGGCCCCCGATATGCCGTTAGTCACTACTCCGTCCGCCGCCGGCCCGGCACGATCGCTCCATCGTAAACATCGCGCCACGACCGAAGACTTCAACAGGAACCCAACCCATGAAAGCGACTCTGCAACGATGCCTGATCGCCCTGAGCCTCGCGGCTCGAGTGGCGTTCGCGGCCCCCCAGGCGGCCGAGCAAGACCCCACCGACGCACAGCCCGCCGCCGATCAGGTACAAACGCAAGGTGCCGACGACCCTGCCCAGGCCGTCGAGCAGCCCCTGCCGGCCCCGGTCGTCTCCGAGGCCCCGCGGCAGGCATCAGAGCCTTCAGCGGATCGCGCCCGCTACCGTCATGTGCAGATGGATGCCAGCGCCTCCCCCCGCGGTGTCATCGCTGGCCCGCCGCTCTCCCTGTATCACGGCGAAGTGCAGGTTCTCGATCTCGCCAACGTCGTGCGCATCGCGGTCGGTAACGGCGCGGTGCTCCAGGCCAACGTTGTCGCCGCGAGCCAGGTGGTGTTGATCGGCCAGGCGGCCGGCAGCACTTCCCTGCGGGTGTGGACACGCAACGGCACTCAGTTCACGTACGAAGTGAACGTGAGGGCCTTCGACGTGGCGCAGATCCTGCGCGATGTGCAGGACCTCCTCGCCGGCGAGCCGAACATCTCCGCGCGCCAGGTTGACGGCCACGTGCTGATCGAGGGCGACTACACGACGGCGCGCACCGCGAGCCGGCTGCAGGCGCTGATGAAGATCTATCCGCAGATCGTCAGCACCGTTCCCGTCCGCAAGGCAGCGCCGGTCTTGCAGCCGGAAAAGATGGTGTACATGGACGTTCGGGTGGTGGAGATCCTGAAGAGCACCCTGCGCCGCCTCGGAGTCAACTGGGCACAGCAGGCCAACGGCCCGAGCTTCGGGCTCAACCTCGGCGGCGCGCAGAAGTTCATGAAGCCGATCAATGGCGGCTACTTCGGTATTGCCTCCAACCTGACCTCGCAGCTCGACCTCCTCGAGCAGGCCGGCGAGAGCTGGACGCTCGCCGAGCCGACCGTGAGCTGCAAGAGCGGCGGATCCGCGAAGTTCACCGTGGGCGGTGAGATCCCCGTGCCGGTGGCCGCGGGTCTCGGCACCTCGACCGTGATCTACAAGGACTACGGCGTGATCCTCGAGTTCAAGCCGGTCGCCGACGACCAGGGCAATGTCAGCTCCTCGATCGTGGCGGAAGTGAGCCAGCCCGACACCTCGCTGTCGAATGTCAACAACAACGGCCTCGTGGCCTTCCTGAAGACTCGCACCGAGACGGATGTCAGCCTGAAGGAGAACCAGACCCTGGTGATCTCCGGCCTGCTGAAGAACAACGGCTCGCGTGCGGCGAACGGCATCCCCGGAGCGAAGGACATCCCGGTCCTCGGCAACCTCTTCAAGTCGAAGCAGTTCCAGAACGACCGCACCGAGCTGGTCGTGATGGTGACCCCGCGCTCGGTCGATGTGGCGAAGCAGGCCAATGAGGCCTCGATCCGCCGCGCCGACGAGATGCAGGCGAAAGTTCAACCGATCATCGACGTCATCAACAGCAAGCTGGCGGAGTAACGAGCCATGTGGACCATCCATTTTCAAGAAGCCAACGGCATGCCGGCGCCGCAGTTCGCGTCGAGCAAGGTACGGATCGGACGTGACCCGGACTGTGAGCTGAAGCTCCCGGGCTGGCGAGTGGGTAGCAAGCACGCCGAGCTCTTCGTCTCGAACGACATGGCCTTTCTGCGTGACCTCGGCACCACTGGCGGCACGCTGGTGAACGGCAAGTCGGTGACGACCCACGGTCCCTTGAAGGCCGAAGACAAGATCCAGGTCGGCCCGCACTCATTCTCGGCCAAGTGGGTGAGCGCCAAGGCGGAAGCCAAGCCCGCTCCCGCCCCGCAGCCGCGGTCGCCGGAGCAGCCGAAGGTTGCGGCGCCTCCGAGGGCCGCGGCAGTGAAGCCCAGCGAGCCCGAGGCCACTGTCAATCCGCCGGTGCAGGACGAGTCATTCGCCTGGCGGCGGTTGCTGCACGATCGCCTGCTGGAGGCTTTCGATGTGCGTCGTGTTGACGTGCATCGCATGGCGGACAGCGAGCTCCGCGCCCGCGCTGAGCAGTTGATCGCGGAGCTCATCGAGCGCACTCCCGAGATTCCGAAGCACCTCGATCGCGCGGCTCTGCTCGCCGCCGTTCGCGATGAGGCCATCGGACTCGGCCTCCTCGAGCCGCTCCTGGCCGATGCCTCCGTCACCGAGATCATGGTCAATCGTGCCGACGAGGTATTCGTGGAGCGCGGCGGCGTCCTCGAGCGGTACCCGCTCGCCTTCACGAGCGATCGTGCGGTCACGGGCATCATCGAGCGCATCGTGGCGCCGATCGGTCGGCGCATCGACGAGAGCTCGCCGATGGTCGATGCACGCCTGAAGGATGGGTCGCGCGTCAATGCAGTCATTCCGCCCCTGGCCCTGAAAGGCCCGAGCATCACCATCCGCAAATTCGCCAAGCGCAAGCTCGGATCGGACGACCTGCTCAAATACGGCTCCGCGAATGCCGAGATGATCGAGTTCATGAAGATCACCGTCGAGCATAAAAAGAACGTCGTGATCTCCGGCGGTACCGGCTCGGGCAAGACGACGCTCCTCAACATCCTGTCGAACTTCATCCCGCGCACCGAGCGCATCGTCACGATCGAGGATGCCGCGGAGCTGCAGCTCCATCATCCCAACCTGGTCTCGCTGGAGTCGCGTCCCGCGAACATCGAGGGCAAGGGCCAGATCGCGATCCGCGATCTGGTGCGCAACTCGCTGCGCATGCGGCCGGATCGGATCGTCGTCGGCGAATGCCGCGGCGGCGAGGCTCTGGACATGCTGCAGGCCATGAACACGGGCCATGACGGCTCGCTCACCACCGCACACGCCAACAACCCGCGCGACATGCTCGCCCGGCTCGAGACCATGGTGCTCATGGCCGGTCTCGACCTGCCGGTGAGCGCGATCCGCGAGCAGATCGCCTCGGCGATCGACATCGTCGTGCAGCAGACCCGTTTCAGCTGCGGCACCCGCAAAGTCACGCACATCTGCGAAGTGACCGGCGTCGAGAGCGGCCGCATCCAGCTGCAGACGATCTTCGAGTTCGTGCAGACCGGCCTCGACGCAAACGGCAAGACCAAGGGCTTCTACACCGGCTGCGGCTTCGTCCCCGAGTTCTACGGGGCGTTGCAGAAGATCGGCGTGCCCCTGGACCTCGGCATCTTCAAGCAGCGCGATGCTTCGGGAGAGCTGGTATGAGCGACTCAGTCACCACAGTCATCATCGCTTTGGCCGTCTTTGGGATGGGGATGCTCTTGTTTCGCGCCGCCGTCGCCGGCTTCGGCGCCTATCAGCGACGCTTCACGAACATGGCACGCACCCGGCTGGAGGAGGCCTTTCTCTTCGTCGATCCGGGCAAGTATTTCGCGCTGACGGTCATCGGCGTGCTCGTGGTGCCGGCGTTCCTGTGGTTCTTGACCGGCAACCCGGTGCTGGCTCTCGGCTCGGCGATCGTGATCATCTTCGCCCCGCGCATCGTGCTGACCCTGATCAACAAGCGGCGGCGGTTGAAGATCGTGGCTCAGCTTCCAGACTCGCTGCTGATGCTCGCGAGCTCGCTGCGCGCGGGCACGAGCTTGCAGATCGCTCTCGACGTCGCGATCCGGGAGACGCCGGCCCCGCTGTCGCAGGAGCTGGGTGTGGTGGTTCGCGAGCAGCGGCTGGGCCTGGCGCTCGAAGATGCGCTGGACACGCTCGCTGCGCGCCTGAGGATGGAGGAAGTCGATCTGGTCGTGGCGGCGATGACGATCGCGCGGGATGTCGGCGGCAATCTGGCTGAGACGCTGGATCAGCTCGCCGCGACCCTGCGAGCGAAGGCGACGATGGAGGGCAAGATCCGTGCGCTCACCTCGCAGGGCAAGCTGCAAGGGCTGATCGTCGGACTGCTGCCCGTCTTCCTCATGATGGTGCTCTCGCACATGCAACACGATGCGATGGCGCCTCTGTTCAACACCTGGATGGGATGGGGTGCTCTGGCGGTGATCACGGTTCTCGAAGTCATCGGCTTCGTCGTGATCCGCAAGATCGTCACCATCGACGTTTGATCGACACCGCCCGCCCGTCGCGCGGTCAGCAGGAGATGACACCATGATCGAGTTACTGATAGCCATGATGATCGCCGCCGCCGTGACGCTGGCAGTGATTTCCGTGCGGCAGATCACAGCGGACGTCCCGAACGAGGACCGCCAGTACATGGACCCGCCGCCGCGGTTCTACCGCATCACCTGGCCGCTGGTTCGCCTGACCGCCTTCTACTGTGATTGGAGCGTGAGCCCCCAGACGAGCGCGCGAATCCAGGAGGCGCTGCGCAAGGCGGGCCAGGACTACACCCTGACCCCCGTGCAGTTCTTCGCCGGCAAGATCGTCGCCGCGCTGCTGTTTGGGATCGGACTCGCCTTCGCCCTCGGCACGATCGGCATGGGTGCCTTCCTCGGCTTTGCAATGGGTCTGCTCGGTGGCTTCTACCTGCCCGAGCGCTGGCTCAAGGACATGACGAAGGCGCGCAACATCAAGATTCTCAAGGGGCTGCCCTTTTTCCTCGACATCGTGACGATGGCGGTGGAGTCGGGCATGAACCTGTCCACGGCGCTGCAGAAGTCGGTCGAGAAGATGCCTGCCGGGCCGCTGCTCTCCGAGATCAACCGGATCCTGCGTGAGATCCGCGCCGGCAAGCCGCGCACGGACGCGTTGCGCGACATGGCGGCCCGGCTGGATTTCCCACCCATCAGCAGCCTCGTCAGTGCGTTGGTTCAGGGTGAGATCATGGGCAGCAGCATCGGCCCCATCCTGCGCGCCCAGGCGGAGCAACGGCGCACGGAGCGTTTCCAGCGTGCCGAGAAGCTGGCCCTGGAAGCCCCTGTGAAGATGCTCGGACCCCTCATCTTCTGCATCTTCCCGTGCACGTTCATCGTGATCGGCTTCCCGATCGTCATCAAGCTGCTACATTCGGGGCTCTGATGGCTACCCACCAGACGCCCGGCGAGGTTGTCATGCCGCAGTACCAGACATGTTCGACGCCGAGGGGCAGCCTGCGAGTCAGAATCGCCGACACCTTCGTATCCCGTGGCCTGGGATTGCTCGTCGGAGCGCCAATCGATCGCGACGAGGGCCTGCTGATCGCGCCCTGCTCGAGCATCCACACGATGGGCATGCGGTACACCATAGATGTGGTGTTCATGGATCGGGACGCGCGCGTGTGCCGCGTTTGCGGGGACGTGCGCGCAGGTCGCCTGCGGTTCGGTTGGGGCGCCCGCGCCGTGCTCGAGCTCCGTGCGGGGGTTGCGGCTCAACACGGCATCGTGCCGGGCTTACAACTCGCCGAGTTGGCCGCTTCGCTCTAGGCGGGAAGAACTCCCGTCTAGGGTTCCTGGGCGGCAATCCCCGGCAACGCGGCTGCGACGAGGGCGTCTCGAAACTCGTGCGCGCTCGCGAACCGATCCTCCGGTCGGCGGGCCAGCGCCTTCAGGACCACCGCATCGAACGGCCGCAGCTTGGGCCTGTTACCGCGCATCGAGGGAGGAGGGGGTGTCTCGTAGCACACCTTGACCATGATCTGCTGCGCCGTGCCCTCAAAAGCGGGCTCACCCGTGAGTAGCCGATACAGGAGGGCGCCGGCGGCAAACAGGTCGACGCGGGCGTCGAATGTATCGGTCAGATACGTCTCCGGGGCGATGTAGCCCGGCGTTCCCATCACCGTCCGGGAGGTGGCCCCTGACTCGTGCACTGCGACTTCCGCGATTCCGAAGTCCGTCACTTTTGTCCGACCGTTCCTCGCGACCAGGATGTTTGCCGGCTTCACATCCCGGTGCCAGATTCCTTTCTCGTGGGCGTATTGCAGCGCTTCCAGTAACTGGGAGGTCAGGCTCACAGCCGTCGCCACCTCAAAAGCGACTTTGTCCTCGAAATGTTGCTGCAGACTACGCCCCTCCACGTACTCCATCACGATGTACGCGCAACCCTGTTCCTCACCGTATTCGTAGACGCTGACGATGCCGGGATGGCTCAGGCTGCGGGCCACTCGTGCCTCATTGCGGAACTGCTCGAGGAAGTCAGGCTCCTGTGCGAGCAACTCGGGCGGTAGCACCTTGATGGCCAGTGAGCGCCGCGAGCGGGGATCGAGCGTCTTGTAGAGGATCCCCATGGACCCCCTGCCGATGACCTCGAGCAGGGGATAGCTTGCGAGCCGTTCGCGCGCCATCGTTCAGCCCGGCTCGAAAAAGCTCTCCGGGACCGATTTGTATTGCAGGATCTCCTCGCGCGTGAGGCCTTGGACCTCGTGCGGAAAGATCAGCCACTGATGGGTGGACCGGATGTAGTAGTCGGGAGTCAGCGAGCTGCGGTTGCGCGACGGCTTGTAATACACCGTCGCAATCCGGATTTGCTCGGGCAGGTTGCGCCTGCAGCGGCGCTGCAGCTCGTCGCGCAGCGCCTCGAGACTGCGTCCGGAGTCGAACACGTCGTCGATGATCAGCAGTCGATCCTCGAAGGAGAGACGTGAGACGAGATAGTCGAGCGCATGAACGCGGACCGTCTTCGCTTGCGTATCGATGTCGGTGTAGGAAGAGGTGCGTATCGCGATGTGATCCGTCTGCACGCCGTGATACTCGAGAACCTCCTGGACCGTGATCCCGATAGGCGCACCCCCACGCCAGACGGCAACGAGGAATGTCGGACGGAAGCCGCTGCGCAGGATGCGCATCGCGAGCTCTATGGAATCGCGCAACAGGGATTCCGAGGAGATGAAGACCTTGTCGGCCGGCTGGCGGGTCACCGGGCGAGCCGTCAGGAGCGCCAGCGCAAGGTCACCGCCCCTTCGAGCGGATGCACCATCGGTGCGCCGGTCCTGCGGGATTCGAGCAGGCTCGCCTTCAGGCCGAAATACCACTTGGCCGGCCGGTCGGCATCGTCGATCAGCAGCAGTCGCGGGTTGTCTTTCAGGCCTTGCGCCTGTTGCACCATCGTCTGCTGATCCTGTCGCAGGAAGATCTGGGCGAACAGCCGGAAAATCTGGATGGGGAACGGCAGATTCCACGCGGCGACGAAGTCGATCCGGCACAGATCGCGCCTCACGGGCGTGACCGTCGCGCGGCTGGAGAACCAGTACGGGCCGCTGCGGATCTCCTCGAACCGCTGATTGGGCAGCACGAAATCGATCGTCGTCGTGACCGGCTCGCCCGTGATCCGCTTCAGGAGCTGATAGGGCGCGCTGTTGGTGCTCGGCGAATGCGGGCTCATCCGGAACCCGTTCGGTATCGGCTCGAACTGCTTCTGCTTGTCATGAATGCTGCGCTTGCTGCGCCACCACCATGACTGATGCACGAACGGGCCGTGCGCCGGGTCCATCAGGCCGATGATGCCGTGGTCGATGTGCGAGGGAAGCTCGCATTCGAGGCGTGTGATCGAATATTTGGGGCCGAACAGCGGCAGTCGCGGTGCTGGGGGCATCTCTTGCGCGAGCCGCGTCGCCGGCGAGGTCACGAAGACCCAGACATAACCGTCGTGCTCTTCGCAGCGGAAGTGCCCGGCGGAAATGCGGTCTATCTTGAGTTTGCTGTCAGCGTTCAGCGAAGGGATGCTCACGCATCTGCCGCTGCAGGCGTCGAATTGCCAGCCGTGGTAGCGGCACTCGACCTTCTCGCCATCGAAATGTCCGTAGGACAGGGGTATTCCGCGGTGCGGGCACGCGTCTCGCATCGCGAAGACCTGACCTGCCCGGGTTCGCCCGAGGACCAGGGGGACTTCGAGGAGCTGCGCCTTGACGAGATCGTTGCCGCGGATCCGGTCACTCCGCAGCGCGGGATACCAGAAATCCCAGAGAAATCCCGGATCGCCGGCACGCGCATTCCCTGCCTCGGGGGCAGCCTCTTTCGACGTTGGGGCGCGTACGGGTTCGGTCACGAAAACTAGGCTATCCCTTAACGATCCGGGACCGCAAGCGTAAGCCCGGCCAGCCCCTGCGACGCCGGCCGATCCGGGGCGGCCTCCACCTGCGCCAGCCGGGCATTCGAGGCCGTCACCTGTGCCCCATCGATCTCGAATCCGATATACGAGCACCCGCTCTTCAAGGCGGCCAACCCCGTGGTTCCGGAGCCCGAGAAGGGATCACACACGATGATGTCCGCGCCGCTGCGCCCATAGGCATCGATGCAGTGCTGTGGAAGGGCTTCGGGGAAGCGGGAGAAATGAGCCTCACCGTCGATTCGCTCGCTCGGGAATTCCCAGACCGACTTCACGGGTGGCGCTACCCGGAACGCATGATCCTCCGCGCGCGCGAAGAGATAGACCCCTTCGTGGTGACGGTGCGGGCGGCGGCACCGACCCTCGGGAAGGGGGTTTCTCTTGCGCCAGATCACTTCGCCTCGAAAGAGATAGCCGCCGTCGCATAGCTGTACGATCAGCCGCTGCGGCAATGCCAGCAGATTCCCGTATTGCAGCCACCGCGTGTCCTCGCGGACAAACGCACGGCGCTTGGCCCGCGGCTTCACATAGGCCGAATTGGTGTCGGCCAGGCCTGCCCCATCGGGCCCGAGGGAGCTGTATGTCAGGTCCTGTGCCCGCCAGTTGACCGGTGTGTTGTAGGCATCGCCGAGATTGATCCAGAGTACGCCGGCGGGCTTCAACTTCGTCAGCAGGGCGCTGAAGACACTCGTCAGACTCTCGAGGTACCTGCGCGGATCTTCTTCGACACCGTGACCCAGGGACGTACGCTGGCCCCAGTAGGGAGGGCTGGTGACGACGATGTCGATACTGTCATCGGGGAGGGCTGCGATCAGCTCGCCGCAGTCCCCGCCATACACCCGATTGAGTGCGTACGGCCCGATCACCTTCCTGCCCACACCGACATCTCATTACCCGACGGGTACGGCACACCCACCGAGACATAGCCGTTGGCCGGGTTGCGCACGTAGAGGACATGAGGAGAGTCGTCCGTCGTGTTGTCCGCGGCAATGACGGCCCGGGCGGCCAGATGCGGCTCGAGCAGTTTGAGGATGGGGACGTAGAGATTCTTGGCGCCGTCGAGGAGCACGAAATCGATCGGGGCGCCGACGCCTTTCGCCAGCGACTGCAAGGCATCGCCGGGACGGATTTCGACGAGGTCGGCGAGGCCCGCCGCCTCGAGGTTCTGGCGCGCCGTCGCCGCTTTTGACTCGATGAACTCGGTCGTGACGACCCGGCCGCCGCCGTTGTCACGCAGGGCCGCTGCCAGGTGGATCGTCGAGAGGCCGAACGAGGTGCCGAACTCGACCAGAGTCTTCGCGTTCCGTGCCCGCGCCAGAAGATAGACGAACGTGCCGAACTCGCGCGGAATCGCCAGATACCCGCTGCTCATGCGCTCGTACAGCGCCCGGTAGTCGGCCTGCTGCGACTCGAAGATGCGCTTGCGCTCCTCGGGGGACATTTTCTCGAAGCTCTCGCGCAAGGGGCGGTCCTGTTTCTCGGCATCGGCGTACAGGCGATCGATGACGGCGTTGACGACGGGGGACGTGAGCGTTGACATGAGTGTCTCCACGGTAGGGCTCCAGCATGAAAGACGCGGGCAGCGGCCGCAATATTGCAGCACCAGCGCCGGCGGCGATCTCAGGCGATCTCAATAGTGCAGCACCCGTTCGCCACGGCGCTACAGTGCCGGCACATGGCGGCGCTATGATTCGCTTCAGCCGCGGGGGGGACCTGCGGGAGGATGCTCATGAAGATAGGTCTGCAAGTGGCGAACTTCACCTGGCCGGGCGGCCCCGCACAGATTGCCGGCAAGCTGGCCGAGATCGCCCGGACGGCGGACAGCGTCGGCTTTTACAGCCTGTGGGTGATGGACCATCACTTCCAGATCGCCATGGTCGGGCCGCCCGAGAACGACATGTTGGAGGGATACACGACACTCGGCTACCTCGCGGCCCACACGCAGCGCGTGAAGCTGGGAACGATGGTCACGGGAGTCGTGTACCGATACCCGGGCATTCTCATCAAGACCGCCACGACACTCGACGTGCTGTCAGGCGGGCGAGCCTACCTCGGAATCGGTGCCGCGTGGTTCGAGCGGGAAGCGAAGGGCTTGGGCGTGCCGTTTCCTCCCCTCGGTACACGTTTCGAGCTTCTCGAGGAGACTCTGCAGATCGCCAAGCAGATGTGGTCTTCCAACAATGGCCCCTATCACGGCAAGCACTACCGCCTCGAAGAGACCCTGTGCAACCCGCAACCGCTCTCCCGGCCGTATCCGCCCATCCTGGTCGCCGGTGGCGGTGAAAAGAAGACACTCCGACTCGTGGCCCAATACGCGGACGCCTGCAATCTGTATGGTCCGCCGGAGCTCGTCGCGTCCAAGCTGGAGATCCTGAAGAAGCATTGCGACACCGTGCGTCGCGACTACGACTCCATCGAGAAGACCGCGCTCGCATCGGTGGATATGTCCCCCGGCAAGAAGAGTGCGCGTGAAATAGTCGAGCTGTGCAAGGTGTTCGCGGGCTTGGGGATCACGCACACCCTCTTCAGTATTCCGACCGCCCACGAGATCCGGCCGCTCGAAACCTTTGGCCGCGAGATCATTCCCGTCGTCGCCGGGTTCTAGTTGCTGCGCATGCCCGGGGGCGGGCCGGCGGGCTATCCGAAAAGGTTCTCGTACCGTTGGCTGACCGCATGATCGCGCACGTGAAGGCTCGACTGAAGTCCGTTACTACCCGGAGGTCGAGCGGCGGCGTTCGCAGGAACGCTCGGTCATGATAGGACGCCTCCTACCCGTGGCCGATCCACCTGAGAAACACGTGCAGGATCCCGAACGGCAGCCCCAGAAACAGCATCGACAACGCCATCGATAACCACACCATCAGGCACAGCATGACGCCCACCAGCGCCATCACGAGCATGGCCAGCGGTACGATAATCGCAATGGCAAGCGCGGGCAGGCGCGCTTTGGGCCTCCCCGTGACGTGAGCGCCCATTTTCACCAGCTCCCTCAGGCGCCGATCGACTGAAGGGTAGCTGGGGACGACTGAGCTGCGCATCAAACCATCGGCGCGTGCCCCTGGCCGCACGACGCACAGGTGCGCGGCCATCCCACCGAACAGGCGGCCGCCGCCGCTGTCGGCAAGATGCCGTAGGGCACCCGCGAGGGTGTCAGGATCGCGAGTCAGCCTGACCGCCGTGGCATCCGCCATGTACTTGCGCTTGCGCCACGCGAGTGACACCAGCGGCTCCAGTACGAACAGATTGATGACGCCGCCGAAGAAGCCTGTCATACACACAGGGCCGGCAAACGGCATCCATGCAAAGGTGCGCCAATCGTTAGGTTTGCGGGGCCGAGCGCCACTCGCGCGCGAGCCGGAATCGGGAAAGGGGTCGGCGATTTCGCCAATGAACGCGCGTCCCGCTTCCGGTGTTGGTCGAAAGAGGATTGCCATGAAGACGCGCGCGAGCCGGCGCAGTTGGGGGCCCTCGGTGAACGCGCTCGCCATTCTCCCCACGAGGCCGAACAGACCCAGCGTCATCGCGACACGCATGCCGATCGACATGTCGCCATTGGCGATCGAGCCGATCAGATGAGCCGCGACGCCCTGAGCTTGATCGCGGTTGAGCGCGGCCAGCAGCTCGCGCGAGACGACGATCGTCGCATGCTGCTCATCGCTGCCGAATACCGCGGCGTTGGCGCCACCCCAGTCGCCGACCAGGACACGCGGCGCTGGGATGTTCGCGGCCACGGACATCTCGCCGATCACGTTGTTGAATCGCTGCTCGGCGAGGACCTGAGGGTTGGGCGGTTGCGCGGGGAGATCCGCGCCAGTGAACATCCCTGACAGGCGTGCCGCGCGCCGGATCATCAACAGCACCCACGCCATCCAGATGAATCCCGGCAGGGCGGCCAGCACGCCGATATCGATCCATCGGCCCAGTGACACGCTCTCAGGCTTGTCGAACGCCGGCCCGATGAGCTTGCCGATGGGCTCGACGATATTCGGCAGCGGAATGATGAGGTTGCCGAGGTCCAGGAGCAGGGCGACGGTGGCGTAGAAGATCGGCGACATGAGCAGCGCCACGACGACGGCGACGAGCGAGTTGGCCAGGGCGCTGGCCAGCGTCACCCGCCACGCGGCCCGGCGATGGCGCTCGATGGCAGCGAAAAAGCTCTCCCGTTCCTCGGCGGTCCAGGCCGGGATGGCGCTCAGTTCGGTGGAGACCATGATCTATGATGCGCCGATGAGCGGCCCGGCGCGATACCGCACGGTCCAGGATCCGGTTAGCGTGCGGCGCGCTACCGCACGGCCCATGGTGCGGTTGGCGTGTGGCGCGATTGCGTTTGATGCCAACCGGACCGTGTTGGCTTACACGGTCAAAGCGGCCAGCCTTCTAGGCGCGGCTGCGCAACCCGGGCCGATACCGTTGCAGCACGCTGTCCATCAGGTGATGGCCGGCCGTGCCGAAGGCAACGAAAAACAGCCCTAGCCGCAGGAAGTCGCCTAGTCCCACTCCCTGGAGCTGCTCGACCGTGAACAGGCCGATGGCAATCAGAAGACCGTCGCCAAAGATTGCCGCGAAGGCATGAGCCGACGACGTCCGGGCCCAGCGGGAGAACGCGCCATGCCCGAGAAGAAGAATCGCCCAGAACATCCAGATCATGCTGCCGCCGAAGTCCACCCGTATGTGCGCGAGTCCAACCACGTGTGCGCGGCTGAAGGTCAGCCGTGCTTGCGCCGCCGCGGGCCGTCGGCCCACAGCCGCGCGCCGCGATTGTGCCGTGAGCGCGAGCTTTCTGCGCGTGAACCGCTTCTCGGTCTTCGCTTCCGCAGTTCGGGATCACCCGCGAGTGAGGTTGAGACGGCGTGTGCGATCCATAGGGATGACACGACGATCCTTGCCCCTGCGATACATCTGGTACGTCACGCTGTGTACATGGATGCGGCGCCTGACGAGCGGCAGTGAAACCGTTTCCCTGATCACCCCGGCGCGCTCTGCGCGGCTTAGCCAGTCGTCATCGGCGGCCAGGCGCTTCGTCGCATCGAAGCGGCCGACGAGCTCGAACACTCCGCGACGCGCGACGAGACACTGAACGAGCCCGGGCACCAGCGACGCGAGATCGGCGTTACCGAGCCGAGCACGCTCTTCCCCGAGCTCCTCGACCCAGGCGTCCTGAAGGTGGGTGATACACATGCCCGTCGCCGGGTTGGTCTCGAGGACCCGAACCTGTCGCTCGAGCTTGTCCGGCGCCCAGACATCGTCGGCGTCGAGGAACGAGATGAAGTCGCCTGTGGCGAGCGCGAGCCCGATATTGCGTGCCGCGGCCGGAGCGGCGTTGACCTGACGGATGTAACTGATGCACGAAGCGTGTTCGGCCGCGACCATCGCCGTGTCGTCGGTGGATCCATCGTCGATCAGTATGATTTCGGTGGGCTGCAGAGTCTGCGCGAATACACTGTCGAGCGCTTCAGCCAGAAAGCGCGCGCCGTGATGCACAGAGACGATGCAGGTGATCGTGGCGGGTCCTGAGCCTCTCATTGAATGCTACCCCGGTAATTCTTGTTCTACAGTCAGCGGGCGCGTGACTCTTATTATTAGAAAATGAGTCCGGCTCACGCGCCGTAAGCTACGGACCTTTTTGGCCCACCCGCGCCATGTTCTGTTCAATTCGTGCGCGGCGGTGAGCATGTTGATTTAGCCTCAGGTCGGGCTGCTGTTACAAGGGCCGCAGTGCCACTCGCGATTCAGCTGGCATGGAGTGAGACGCGCGTCGCAGATCCGACGACGCGTTACCGCGCTGCGCCCGACTGATTTACAAAGACCACGCGCCGCACGCTGCTCGAAGAAGAACATATGACAAATAAGGGGGGCGCCTGATGGTCACGATCGCTCATTCTTTCGCGGACGATTCGGCGGAAGGGCCGGATGTATTCGAGCTCGCTCTGCGGGCTCTGCTGCCCTCGCATCACGATGGATTGCTGCTGCAAGCCTGTCTCGCGGACGGCGTCGCCGCCGAGCGCGCGTGGTCCGGGTTCGTTGCTACGGTCGGAAATCCCAGGACCTTCTTCGCGATGGACCGGGCCGGACTCAAGGAGTTGCTTCCGGTTCTAGCAGCGTCATTGGCACGAAACGAGATCGATGTCGATGCGCAGTTTCAAGCGTATCTGCAGCAAGCCGGCGCCGCGGAGGCGCTGCGAGCCCGGGAATACACGGACAGTCTCGGCGAGGTGCTGCGGGTGTTCGAGGAACGCGCGATTTCGCCATTGTTGCTGAAGGGCGGCGCAGTCTCAGCGGCTGTCTATCCTCGGCCTTCACGACGGCACAACCACGCTATCGATCTGCTGGTCGAGCCGCATCATCTCAAGGAGTCGGTGAGTCTCCTGACGCGCATCGGGTGGATACCTCGGGCGAGGTCCCCATCAGCCGTCACGGGAGAAGGGGCTCACCGCGACATGTGGCACGCGAACGGTTTCGTGATGGGGCTGCACTCGACCCCATTCTTTCTGCCGCACTTCCGTCTCAAAACGGGCGATCTCGATGCGCGCGCGCGCGTTATCGCAATCCGCGAACATCCGGCGTGGATACTGAGTCCCGAGGACATGTTGGTTCATCTGTGCGGCCATGCTACTTATTCACGGAGCAGATTCAACCTGCGATGGGCGTGCGATGTCTTCTTCCTGCTCCAGCGTCATCCGCGGATCGACTGGCGGCTCGTGCTCGATACGGCGACCGCGGCTGGATTGGCATTGCCCCTGGCGGTGCAGTTGCAATGGTTGCGTGAGGTGCTCGCGGCGCCCGTCCCGGCAGCGTGCATCGCGGAGCTCGAGATCCGCGGCCGCCCGCTCGACCCGGTTGCGCGCGAGGGAGTCTTCGCCAGCTTGCTGCACGCGACTCTGTCCCGGCCCCGATGTTTGTCGGCCTTGAGTGGCGACGGAGCAGCGATGCTCGGTTTTCTGCGTTTCAGCGTGGCGCCGTCAGTTCGCTATGTGCGCTGGCGCCATAACATTTCACGCTCGTGGCAGATACCCGGCTGGTATCTCGACCGTCCCCGGCGCGGCGCGTTGCGATTGCTTCGCACGGGTGTGCGCCGTTTTCAACGCGCTACCGCTCGCATCGGCTGAGGATCGATTCCAGCCGCCTGACGGCGTACAGGTCAGCTCAACCTGCGCTCCTGGATATCGGGCGCATTGACGTCTTGTCGTCCCATTCGTGAGCCAATAGGTCTACGATAGCGGCCGGCGCTAATCAGACGAAGAGGGCTGCGAACGTGTCGACCGAAGCGGAAGTCGTCCAGCGATTGTTTTTGTCGCTCGAGACGCGCGTCACCTGCCCGAAGTGCGCGTCGAAGTTCAGCTTGCAACAGGGCTTCGCCAAGGAAGGTCTCGACCGGCTCGAAGAGGCTACCGAGGGAGTCCTGGAAGCGGTTCGAGAGGCCGAGCGGGCGGAGGCGCTGAAGTACGCACAGCAAGTGGCTTCGCAGCGGGACAAGACGCTCCGCTCCGAGAACGCCCAGCTCCAACAGCTCCTGAAGGACCAGGCCGAAGGCCACTCGAAGGCGATGAAAGAGGTGCGCATTCTCACAGAGAAGGCCATGTCCGCTCAGGTCGCGACGCTGCGTACGCAGCTCGCGGACAGCCAGTCGCGGCTCGATGAGTTAGCGCAGCGGGAAGCGGCGCTCGCGGTCCGGGAGCAGAGCATCGAGGCGCGAATTCAGCAGGAGGCAAAGGCAAAAGCCCACGACCTGTTCGCGGCGGACCGTCAGTCCCTGGAGCAGCAGCTCGAGCAGAAGACCCGCCAGATCTCCGACCTGCGCGGCGCCGAGATCGCTCTGCGACAGGAGAAAGCCGCCCTCGAAGACCGTGCCCAGGCGCTCGAAGTCGAAGTCGCCCGCAAGCTCGATGCCGGTCGGGCAGAGTTGGAGGCCCGAATCCGTACCCAGGAGCGCGAGCGTGCCGACCTCGAAAAGGCCGATCTGCAGAAGCGGCTCGACGACGTCAATACCCAGCTCGTCGAAGCACAACGCAAGGGCAGCCAGGGCTCCCAGCAGCTTCAGGGCGAAGTGCTGGAGTTGACGCTCGAGAGCGCGCTCGAACGGGCATTTCCGTTGGATACCGTCGAGGAGGTGAAAAAGGGCGCGCGCGGCGGTGATGTCGTCCATCGCATCACGACTCGCAGCGGCCAGGTTGCCGGCATTCTCCTGTGGGAGGCCAAGCGCGCAAAGGACTGGAGCCCTCAATGGGCGACGAAGCTGAAGGAGGACATGCGTAGCTGTGGCGCTGACATCGGCGTGCTGGTCATCACCGGCACGGCCCTCCCAAAGGACTGGGACCCCAGTCAACTGTTCGGGCTCCATGAAGATGTCTGGGTTACCTCATGGACGACCGCCGTGCAGCTTGCGACGGTGCTGCGGTCGGGCGTGCTCGATCTGCACAAGCAACGCCTCGTCTCGGCCGGAAAAGGCGAAAAGATGGAGGCCGTCTACGACTACCTCACCTCCTCACAGTTCGCTCACAAGCTCAAGGCCATCCACGCAGCCTTCTATCGGATGCGCCAGGAGTTGGAATCGGAGAAGAGCCAGACGCTGCAGCGTTGGGCGCGGCGCGAGAAGCAGCTCCAGAGCGGCATCGCGGAGCTCGTGGGGGTGGCAGGCGACATCCAGGGGCTTGCGCAGCAGGATCTGCCGCTCCTGGAGATGGAGGACGGCGGCCCGGACGGCGAAGCCGCTGCTCCCGCGGCGGACGGCCCCACGCCACAACTTGGACTCAAGATCGACGAGCGCTCGCGCTGACGAAGCTGCGGCCGTTGACGATGAGGTCCGGATAAAAATGACGCGCACCGCGCCCAAGGCCCGCGCTAAGCGGGCGCCTGCGACTCCGGCCCGCCAGCCGCGGCGGCGTAAACGTGCCGTACTGAGGCCATCGTGTCCGCGTCCTCAGGTCGCTTGTCATCCCGGTATCGCTTGACCCGCGCGAGGCGCAACGCAAGGCCGCCGGGATAGCGCGTGCTCGCTTGCAAATCATTGAAGGCGATCTCGACCACGAGCTCCGGACGCACGAATACTGTCCGTTGATCGCGATGGGTCTCGCGTGCAAGTAACTCCTTCGTCTGCCACGCGAGCATCGCGTCAGTCAGTCCTTTGAACGTCTTTCCTAACATCACGTACTGCCCGGTGGCCTCGTCCAGTGCTCCGAGATGCAGGTTGGACAGCAGGCCGGTGCGCCTCCCGTGTCCCCATTCTGCCGCGAGCACTACGAGATCGAGCGTGTGTGCGCGCTTGATCTTGAGCCAGCTCGCGCCTCGATTGCCCGCTTCATACGGAGCATCCAGCGCCTTGGCCATCACGCCTTCATGTCCTGCCGCCAGTGCGGCCTCGTAGAACGTGCGCGCCTCCTCTTCTGATGTCGTTACGATTCTGGGCACCCGCATCTCGGCCGGCACGGCCTCGGCCAGGGCAGCGAACCGCTCCTGTGTCGAGCGGTCCACGATGCTTTGGCCCTGCGTGTGCAGACAGTCGAAAAAGAAAGCTCTGATGGGGAGCCCCGGGCGCAGGCCCGCCACGTTGAGCTTGCGGCCGAAGCGCCGCATCGTGATCTGAAACGGGTAGGGGCGGCCCCGGGTGTCGAAGGCGATCGCTTCACCATCCAACACCAGGCGAGGATTCGGCAGCGCCTGTACGATCTCGACGATCTCCGGAATCGCGTCGGTCACCTCGTTCAGGCTTCGCGTATAGATGCGTACATCGCTCCCCACCTTGTGCGCCTGCACGCGAGCGCCATCCATCTTCCATTCGAACACGGCATGGCCCTGCAACTCGGACAGCGCCTCCCCCACATCGATCGCTGTCTGGGCCAGCATGGGAGCGATCGGCGAGAACATCTCCATCTGAAATCGATCCAGGACGCGTGCGCGCTGCTCGGGCGGCAGGTGGGGGTCGGCTTCCAACAGGGCAGCAGCAGCGATCGCTCCAAGGCTCTTCGCATACATCGCCGCCCGCCGCACGCTCGCGACAGGCAGCTCCGCGGCGTTCGCGATCGCATCGACCATGACGCCAGAGAGAGCGCCCTGCCGTAGCTCCCCGACGAGAAGGCGCACGACGAACTGCTGCTCGGCAGCTGTCAAGCGGCCGAAAAGCTCCCCGAGAGCGTTCGCCCGCCGTGCCGCGGAGCCGCTTCCCTTGATAGCAGCGATCACTGAGAGTGCGCTGTGTAGCTCGCCGATCGTGACCGTGCCCGCGGTGCTCGGGGTGCCCGCGGTGCTCGGGGTACCCACGGTGCTCGGGGTGCCCGCGGTGCTCGGGGTGCCCACGGTGCTCGGGGGCCGTGCAGTCGCCGACTTCAACACCGTATAGCCGATTCCGATCTTCCCTTGCGGAAGCTCGCCCGCCAGGTAGTCGACAGCGATCTCGATCTCCTCCCGGGGCAGCGAGCGCAGGAAGGTCGCCAGTTCCTGCGTCTTGCCGGTGCGCGCAGAGGTTGCTCCTACGCGTTCCGAAGTGTTGACGAGGGTGCTGAGCAGGGTCATGGAGCGACCGGGTTGACCTCCGCGCTGACGCGGACGGGTTCCGAATAGACGTGAGAATGGGTCCAGTCGGTCGGCGGCTACCGCCTCACTGAGTCACGATTCTAGCGACGTCCGATGTCAGGCCCAACGGAGTCTGGAAGGCGGCCAGATAGAACAGGTTGGATGGCGCCAGCGCATTCACGAGCGCCAGGTGGACGCTGGCCGGCGGCGTAGGGCCCGGTCCTTCCCCGATCAGCGCCACGGCGCGATCGAAGCCGCTCGCGTTCGTGTAGTTTGCCGCCATGCCGGGCGTGCCCACAGGCTGCGTGCTGCCGAAAGAGCCGCGGTACGTACTGGCCAGAGCCGGTCCACTGGGCAGCGACTGGTGCAGCAATACGATATTCCCCGTCGAGTCGTACCACCCATTCCCGCCACCCCCCACGAGTTGCGGGCTACCCGAATCGATCGTCGCCTCGAACACGTTGGTGCTACTCCAGTACAGAACGGCTCCATCGTCCGGTCGCAGCCCGATGACATGGCCGGAGGCGGCGGCCAGTCGCGGATTGGGCACTGCCGACACCTCGGCGACATAGACGTTCGCGGTTAAAAAATCCGTGTAGGCGACGCGGGCGTTCGTCGGGCTGCCCCCGTTGCCCGGCGGCAAGGAGATGGTGCTGGCGACCACCGTCTGGCCAACCTGGTTGATCAGGAGCTCGGTCTGCAAGTGGGTCGCATCCACGAAGTAGAGTCCATCGGCACCGCCCCGCTTTGCCTGCAGGAGGATACGGGTCTGATCCTGCGAGACGGCGTAATCGCTCACGTCGTCGCTGCCACCCGGCGCGCTCGTGGCGGATACCTGCGCCGTGGTGCCGGGAGTGCTGAGTGCCGCGAGATAGAGTGTCTTGTTCGCTCCGCTGGGCAACGAGGTCGCGAGAAAGTAGATCGTCTTCGAATCGGCCGAGAAGCGGGGCGATGTCACATAGAGCGCGCCCGCGGGCACGATCTGGCTGACGGAGGAGGGCGTCGAGACATTCACCACATAGAGTGTCTGACTGCTGCCCTGGCCCGCGATGACCGCAATCCATTGTCCGTCCGGGCTGACGCGAAACTGATCGCAGCCACTCGGGCTGACCACCAACTGGCTGAACAGAAACGAGTCGCAGGCGCCGACGGACAGCACGGGAGCGAC
>DATEJM010000064.1:0-46646 GCA_035277965.1 Steroidobacteraceae bacterium
GCCGAGCGCAGCGCAATCACTTCGCTCCTGTCCGGCAATACCCGCGCAAGCATGGCCACGGAGACCGGGCGCCCGGTGTAGACCTCCCAGAAGCCCGCAGCCGCACCCCGCAACTCTACCCAGTCGCCAAACTGATAGCGCCACACGCCCAGCTTCGGCAGGGTCAACAGCTCGGCCGGCCAGTCGCGATCGTCCCAGGTCAGCAGAAAATCGAGCTCGAGCGCGGCGATCCGCGCGAGGGCGCCGGGAGAATCGAGCGTCAGGACCGGGAGGTCGCCCGCCGGCTCGTCGGTATGGATCGTGCGTGTGCCTGTGCCGATCAGCGCGTCAGCCGCTCGCGGCATGACGAGCACCGAGGGGCGCACATCGGCGCGTGTCGCCAGCTCGACGAGGCATTGCCGAGCCCAGGGCTCATACGCGGTGCTCGCCGCCAACAGACCGCATCGAATCGGCTGAGAGGCCGCGGACATGTCAGCTCCGTGGGGCGAGCCTGTTGAAAAGCGCCAATATCTCGCGCACGCACTTTTCCCAGCCGAAGTCCTTGACGCGCTCGAGGCCGCGAGCCGAGAGCTTCGCGCGCAGTGCCTCGCTCGAGAGCACCTCACGCATCCCCGCGGCGATGTCATCCACGTCCAGAGGATCAACGAGGCGCGCAGCGCCATCGCAAACCTCCGGTGGGGCACAGGTGGTTGCCGTCACGATCGGGCAGCCGCAGGCCATCGCCTCGAGCAGCGGTATGCCGAAGCCCTCATAAAGCGACGGGAAGGCGAACTGGTCCGCCAGACAGTACACCGCCGGCAGATCGGTATGGTCGATCCAGCCCGGCATATCGAGCCGGTTCTCGATGCCGAGACTCTTGAGGACGCTCATTTCGGAATCGGTGCTCCAGCGCTGTGCGCCGGCGAGCACCAGATGATGCGGAAACTCGTTCCTGATGCGCGCGAAGGCTTCGAGCAGCCGGGCGATGTTCTTGCGGGACTCGATCTGGCCCGCCCACAGAATGAACCGCTCAGGCAGACGGTACTTCTCGCGCACCGCTTGCAATTTTGCAGGATCGCGCACAGGTTGGAATGCGCCTGGATCGAATCCGTTGTGAATCGGCGTGACCTTGGCGGGGTCCACGCCGATGTATCTGACGACGTCAGCTTTGACGGCGTTTGACACAGCGATGAACGCATCTGAGTGCTTGCAGTAGAGCGGGACAGCGCGGTTGAAATAGAACTGGTCGTATTTCTTGAAGTGCTCCGGAATCACGAACCATTCCGAGCCGTGCAGCACGAAGACTTTTTTGGCGCGTGTGAAGAAGGGTATGGTGAACTTCGGATTGAAGATCAGCTCAACGCGCTCGCGGCGCGCGACCCAGGGAACGGCGATCTGATCCCAGGTGACCGAGCCGGGCAGTGTTGCGGCGACTTCCTTCACGTTGGGATACTGGGCATAGGTCCCGATCAGCTTCGGGTTCTGATAGATGAGGACGTACTCGTGCTCCTTGCCCATGGTGAACAGCAGCGGCAGCACGCGTTTGGTATAGACCTTGACGCCACCCTCCTGCTGTTCGTAGTGGCGCAGCATCACCCCGATTTTCATATTTCTCTCTCGACTCCCCCGTCGCGCGCTTCAGGCCGCGTTGCCGGCCGCGCGCGGGTGGCCGGTCGATTCCGCCCTCGCTTCGGCGAGCTCCGCCGCGAGCGCTTCGCGTGAATGGCCGAGAATCATCATGCGATACCACAGCTCGGAGTTGATCAGGAGCCACAACCGGTTGCCATGGTCCACGTGCCCGGCGAGATGCGCGCGCAGCAGCTTCTCGATCGGCTCGCGCTGGAGGATGCCGGCGCGCACGAGCTCCGCCTGCCGCAGGAAACCGTCGTAGAGAATTCGATATTCTCCCCCGAGGACATAGGGTAGGGCCGAGGAGAATCCCTGCTTCGGCCGTGAAAGAATCTCGGGCGGCAGATAGCGTGCCGCGAGCTTGCGCTGGATGTAACGAAGGCTGCGGCCTCTAATCTTCACCGAGGTCGGCAGGGAGGCCGCGAACTCCGCGAGGCGATGATCCATGAACGGGCTGCGCGCTTCGAGGCCATGGGCCATCGTCATCCGATCCGTGATCATGACCGGATGGTCGGGCAGCCGGACCTGGCTGTCGGCATGGAGCATGCGGTCGAGCGGCTCTCCCTCGGTTGACTCGAACGGGTCCTCGATCGCGCCTTCCGAATGCACACCCCGAAGCTGCGCGAGCACGGCAGATGAGAACAACTGCGCGCGCATCTGCGGCTCGAAGTAGAAATAGTTGAGACTCGCCGCGTAGCGCTCGCCGCCCGACAGAAAGGACAGGCGATGCAGCCAGCGCAACTGATGTCCGACGCTCTTGTACCAGCCGGCGGAGGGGATGCATTGCAGCGCTGGACCGAGCAGGTAACGCCGGACCGCTCGAGGCACACGACGGTAGTGCCCAGCGTATAGATTGCCGTAGTAACGGTCGTAGCCGCCAAAGAGCTCATCGCCGCCGTCGCCGCCGATGACGACTTTGACGTGTCGGCTTGCCAGCCGCGCCACATGATAGGCGCACAGCGAAAGCGGATCGGACGGCTCGTCCAGATGGTAGATGAGGTCAGGCAGGATCGCCGTCAGGCTGGGGTCGATCGTCTGCTCGTGATGCTCCGTGTGGCACAGCTCGGCCACGGCGCGCGCGTGGGGCGCCTCATCGAATCTCTGGTAGGGCAGGCCGATGGTGAAAGTAGGCAGGTGCTGCGTGCCGATGCGCTTGGCGAGCATGGCCACGAGCAGGCTCGAATCGAGACCGCCGCTCAGGAACGCGCCGACCGGCACGTCGCTGACGAGGTGCAGCCGCAGCGATTCTTCGACTCGCTCCTCGAGCTGGTCCGTGAGCGCCTCTTCTGAGCCCGATATCTTCGGCTGGTAGCGCAGGTCCCAGTAGCGCCGGATCTGTGGGCGACCCCCGCGCTCGATCGTGAGCAGGTGACCCGGCGGCAGCTTGCGGACACCTTTGAACATCGACAAAGGCGGCGCGATCAGGCGTAGCGCCAGATACTGATCGAGCGCCGCGAGATCCAACGTCTTGAACCGCGAGTCCAGTGCGAGCAGACCCTTGATCTCGGACGCGAAAGCGAATCGTCCTTCCTCGTCCGTATAGAAGAAGGGCTTTTGCCCGAGGTGGTCGCGCGCCGCCAGCAAGCGCTGGCGTTTCACGTCCCAGAGCGCGAATGCAAACATCCCGCGCAGGTGGGCTAGGAGAGAATCGCCATACTTCTCGTACAGCGCAATGATCAGCTCGCAGTCACTGTTGGTGACGAAGCGGTAGCCCTCGGCCTCGAAGTCCTTGCGCAGCTCGCGGTAGTTGTAGATCTCGCCGTTGCAGACGAGCCAGATCGTTCCCTCGAGGTTGCGCAGGGGCTGCCGTCCGCCTTCGAGGTCGATGATGGATAGCCGGCGGTGCCCAAAAGCGACGGGCGGAGCGACATACGTACCCTCGCCGTCCGGGCCGCGATGGCGCAGGGCGTGCATCATCCGCCCGAGATCCTCGCCCGCCGCATCGAAGCGGCCCAGGATGCCGACTATTCCACACATGACAGGCTCACCGGGCGGCTCCCAGGCTGGGTTTCGAAGCCCGCCGCGCGCAGACGTTGTCGAATACCGCCTCATAACGCTCGGCGCAGCGATCGATGAAGAACTGCTCGACGTATTGCAGATTCGCGCGGCCGATCTCCCGGCGCATCTCGGGTCGATCGTGGAGATCGACGATCGCCCGGGTAAAGGCCTCGAGGTCGTTCAGCTCGATGACGTAGCCGGTGTCAGGGGTGCGCAGAAAGTCGGTCTGACCGCCCCGATCGTAACAGACCACCGGCAATCCAAAGGCCATGGCCTCGAGGAACACCAGCCCGAAGCCCTCATGCTGACTGGTCGACACGAAAATGTCCGACACGGCGAGGGCCGCGCATTTCCGGGCCTCACTCACCTGTCCCAGCAGATGAACGCGATCGGCGACGCCAGCCTGATGAGCTTCGTCGCGGACTGCGACGGCATCGGGCCCGTCGCCACACAGGACGAGATGCGCCTTGGACCGGTCCGCGGCCACGAGCGCCTTCACGAGCTGCACGGAGCTCTTGCGGGGCACTATGCGGCCGATCGTCAGCATGACAAAGGCATCAGCGGGAATACCGAACGCCTCTCTCGTCGCTTCCGGCGCCGGTGTCGGCCGTTCGATTCCCAGCGGAATCAACTCCGTGGGCCGGCGAACGCCGTAGAGGTCCTCGACGCGGCGAACCGTGTCGCGCGACTGGCCGACCAGTGCGTCCGCATCGCGCAGCATCGAGCGGATGGGCGCACGCAGCCATGCGTGGCGATGGGGTGAGCTGCGCTTGCTGGGATCGTACAGATCGCCGCCGTGCACGGAGAGCACGTTCGGCACGCGAAAGGAGCGCGCCAGCCACTGACCGACCGGGCCGGAGGGAACCACGAAGTGAGTATTGATCACGTCAAACTGTGACGTGCGTCTCATTCCGAGGCCGCGCAGGATCGCCGTCGGCAGGTAGGCCAACATCGACGGAAAATTTGCCGTCGCGAGCTGGGTCCGGAAGAACACCGGCACTCGCACGACGCGCACACCGTGATCGTCACTCTCGGCGGGCAGGTCGAATGCGCGGGAAGTGAGCACGGTGACCTGGTGACGGCGCGCAAGCTCGCGAGCGAGGGCCGCCATCACGACTCCGCCGCCTCCTCCGAGGGGCGGATACTCATAGTTGCAGAAAAGTATGTTCAAACTGTGAAGCTTTCGATCGTTGCGCGCGCGTAGCGCTGGTAACGCGTCAGTCCACGGCCTCGCAACGGCTGCGGTGCCGCTCATGTAACAATATTGGGACGCGTCCCCTGGCGCTGAGCGACAGTCGGATTTCGATTGTTTTCGGGTCCGTGACGACTTCCACTATACTAAAAAGCGCGACACGAGGAGTTTGGCATGTCCGGCAGCTCAACATCAGTCGGTTCCGTCACGCGTTTGGAGGCCGCTCGTCCGGATATCGCGAGCGGCAAGCGTCGGCTGGCTGCGCGACTCGAGCCGTTCGATTCCTATTGGCAGGCCCCGGAGGACGTCGAGAAGGGCTACGCCTCGTTCAGTGCCTATTACCGGGCGAACTACCTGCCGCATCTGCCCCAGGACCGCGCAGCCCGTATCCTCGTCATCAGCTGCGGTCCCGGTTACCTCGTGAGCCTGTTGACTCAGGTCGGCTATTCCAACGTGCTGGGCATCGACTCCGATCCCCGCAAGGTGGAGCATGCCCGCCGCCGCTCGCTCCCCTGCGAGGCGGCCGAGGCGTTCCCGTTCCTCGAGCAGCATTCGTCACCCGAGTTCGACGTGATCATTCCGGAGCAGGAGCTCAACCACCTGACGCAGGACGAGACGATCGATTTCCTGCGCCTGTGCCGCGGCGCTCTGCGGCCCGGCGGTCGGATCATCGTGTACGCGATGAACGGCGCCAACCCGCTCGTCGGCTCCGAGAACATCGCCCATAACATCGATCACTTCTATAACGTCACCGAGCACAGCCTCGGCCAGCTGCTGCAGCTCGGCGGCTTCTCGCGCTCGCAGTGCTTCCCGCTGAAGCTGTACGTCTTCTGGAAGAACCCGCTGAACTACGTGGGCCTCGCGGTTACCGGCGCGCTCGAGCTGGCCATGCGGATCGTGTTCGTCCTGTACGGCAAGAAGGTGCGCGTGGTGAGCAAGAAGATCGCTGCGCTTGCCCTCGTTTGACACGCAAAACCCAGCTACGCCGCCTTGCGGACGACAGTTTCGTTTCCGGCGGCGCAGACACCAGCCTCCCGTGCCGGCCTGCGGCCAGGTGCGCTACGGCCCGAGCGTCTGGGTGACCGGATCCCGCGGGGCATCAGGCCGGCACTGAGCGCGGTCCACCTCGAGCAGGGCCGCGCTGTCGTTCGCGGCCACGATCCGCGCTGACACCTCGATCACCCTTCGATCGTACGGCTGCATGACCAGCAGATAGTCATACGTGCAGGTGATCTGATTCCAATCGACGGGGATATAGGGCAGCAGCTGCCACCGCCGCCCCTTCTGCGAGTAGGAGATTCGCCAGGTATAGGTCTGCCCCTCGATGGCGAAGTGTCGCTCCGGGGAGGCGCGCCACTTGGCACGCGCGCGATACCACATCTCATCCGGGGTGTAGGGCCGGTTGATGTAGCGAAAGTACTTCATGGGATCGCCGCGATCGGCAGCAAACAGATAAGGGATGACGGCGTCACGGTCGAGCACCGCGAACGAGGCCACGTGCATGAAAGGATACAAGGTCGCCTGTTTCGGCTGTGTGTACACCGGCAGTACGGTTGCTCCGCGCGGAATCGCGGCCACGACCTGACGGTAGCGCATGATCCACCGATCGTTCGGCTGTGCATGGCGGGCCAGGTACGCGAGATTCACGACCCCGAGCGTGGCGGCAATCGCCAACATCGCCGGCCGTCCGAAGTCGCGCGCGCGTGTGCTGTCGGCGGCCAGGTGCAGGCACGCGAACAGTAGGAACAGTGTCGTCAGGGGCAGGGCCCTGATATCGACATAGGATGAGTCTGCGTACCGATTCGGCAGCACCAGATACACGCCGACGAAGAACAGCGCGAGCACCAGCTGTTCCACGACGGCGGGTTTCTTCAAGCCTCCTTGCCACAGCTCGCGGCGTATCGGCCACAGCAGGCACGCGAAGAGGGCCAGCATCATGAGCGTCGCGGACAGACCGCCGAATCGCCAGAATTCATCGGTGACATGCGTGAGCTTGTCGCGCGGCTCGCCCCAGTAGTACTGATACGACGGCGGATCGCTCGAGCCATACTCTGCTGTGACCACGCCGAAGTGCAGGGCGCTCAGCACCAGCGCCGGAAGGAGCAGCATCGCTTCGCGGCGCCAGGTGCTCGAGCCCTGCCACACGCGCAGCACCGCCGTGATACCCAGGGCAGCCGCGAAGAACACCAACGCCGTGAGATGAATGAAGTATCCGAGGGCGATGGCCCCGCAATACACGACACCGGCAGTCCACGATCCTTTCTGCCTCAGCCCCTGGGCGAGAGCGAGATTGACCACGACCGCGGCCATCGCGAGCCGGTACGCCATGAAGCCGAGCCAGTAGAAATAGTCCGTCGAGAGATACAGGCTGAGGAGGAAGATCAGGAGCTGACCGCGAGGCGCAATGTTGTGCACGCGCAGGTACAGCAGCAGCGCGCACGGCAGGGACAGCAGCACGAGCGTGCTGAAAAATGCCGCGCCGGCGGACGGACCCAGCAGCTCGACACCGCCCGCCATCACGAGATCCCCCAACAAGTAGGGAACGAAAGCAAAGTGAAAGCCGAACGCGTGACCGAAGCGCGCACCGTGATGGAAGATGAGATCCGCCATCACGGCCGCGCGTGCGACGTGATTCGGATAGTCCTGCAGTGGAAAAGAGGTGAGCAGTCCCAGGTAGAGGATGTAGATCGCGCACAGCACCCCCGCGGCGAGCCAGAGAGCGCGATCGCTCGCCGGCAGGCTGCGGAAGAGGCTGGAGGTCGCGCTCCTGTCCTGAGCCGGGTAGGGAGTGGACATGAGCCGATGTCAGCAGGTTTCTTGCCTGCGCCCGGCCTGCCTTGCCGCGATGCGCTGCGCCTGGGGGTGCGCGCTGCGCCTGGGGGTGCGCGCTGCGCCTGGGGGGTGCGTGCCTGTCGCCGATTGACTACGGATATCGGACCTTCACAGGAAGCCGTTGGCTCGATACCACTGCGCCGTCAGCCGAGCTCCCGTCTCGAAGTCGGTCGTCGGACGAAACCCCAGCAACTTCTCGGCCCGGGCATTCGCGAAACCGAAAGATTTCCGAAAGAAATCGAGGCGCCGCCGATGTAGCGGCGGCTTGATGCCCAGCGGGCTCAGCGTCTTTTCCATCAGAAAGGCCGCGGTCACAAACGGCCACAGCGGCGCGTGAAACACGCCGCGCGTGTTATCGACAGCCTTACCGATCGCCGCGACCATGTCGTTGGTGGTGATGTCCTGCGTCCCCGCGAGCACGATGGTCGCGCCGCGTGCGCCGGGTGCTTGCGTTGCAGCGAGCAGGCCGCGCGACAGATCGTCCACATAGATGAGCTGATGGCGGTTGTTGCCGTTGCCGACGGTGAGATATCTGCCGCTCTTCACGCCGCGAAAGAGCTTCAACAGGCGCATATCTGCGGGCCCGTAGGTCTCCGAGATACGGATGATGCAGACTTCCATGTCGCCGCCGAATCCGCGCACGACCGGCTCTGCGGCCGCCTTCGTGCGGCCGTAAGGGTTGTCGGGTGCCAGCGGGCTGTCTTCATCGAGTCGCCCGTTCGCGTTCCCGTATACGCCAATGGTGCTGCCATGTACGAAGCGGCGCACACCCGCCTGCGATGCGAGCTTCAGCAGGCGGCGTGTTCCCTCGACATTGATTTCGTGAAAGTAGCTCTCCGGCTGCTCGGCTTCGTGCTGAGCGGCGGCCAGATGTATGACGGCGTCGTGTCCGGCGATGGCGCGCGCCAGCGCGGGCGCGTCGTCCAACGGAGCCACCGCAACGGAGATTCCAGCCTTCTCCAGGCTGTCGCAGCGGGCACGCTCGGCCGCGTTCCTCACGGCGGTGACGACGGTGGTCGGATAGCCGAGCTGCACCGCCAGTTGGGCGAGGCGGCTGCCGATGAAGCCGGAGCCGCCCGTGATGAATAGTTTGGGGAGAGCGTCGCGCGTGGTCATGGTTGTCTGTTTGCGTCGGTATTGCGGGCGTCGCGCCCGCCTCTCAAGCGGTGCGCGCGGATGCGGCCTTCGCAGGCGACAGCATCGGCGGCGAGCTGGCCCGATAGCGGACGAATTCGCGCTCGACGGCAACGCGCTCCTCGGCGGCCCGCTGTTCCGACCAATGCAGCTCGCGGATCAGCAGCGACTGAAGCTCATCGAGCGCCGTCGGACCCGGATGACCGTCCGTACCGAGCTCCGTCCGCCGGAACACAATGTCAGTCATGCGGCAGGCCATCTCCGCGCGCACTGCGTACACCGCCTCGGCGAAGGTCACCGGACTACCGGAAAAATATCGCTGCAGGGCGGGTTCCTGCTCCGCGAGAGCCAGCACGTCCTGCAGGCGCGTGCCGAAATTGTGCAGCAGCCCGTCGATCGACTCCGGTTGCAGCCACGGTGGCCGCCGCGCCTCGTGGCTGCGCAGCGCCGCAGGGAAGTCCGCGATGTCGCCGCCCGGCAGCGGCCGTTTGCTGGAATCCTCACCCCTGCCGCGCTGACCGAGATGGGCGGCCGCCAGGTTCATCACGTCCTCGGCGTCGCGGCGCGCGACCGTGTATCGAACACTGATGACCGACAGGAGGCCCGAGATTCCGTGCTCGCGATGATCGATCAGGCGTGACTGCTTGCCGAAGCTCAGGCCGCCTCGTTGCTTCGAGGCTTCGCCGAACGGAACCAGCCCGAAATCGACCCTGCGCACGTCGGCTTCACTCAGGCCGAGAGCGGGGTGACAGGCGTTGAGCTCGTCGATGAACTGCTGCAACTGGGGCGCGGGCAAGCTGACCGCGTCGGGATCGCGAGGCACGACGAGATGCCATACGCCCACTAACGTCGAGTTGCGCCACGGCACCATGAAGAGATGGCGGCTGTTGCGCGCCAGCAGGGCATCGGAATCCTTTACCTGACCCTGGACGGCCAGAGCCATCGGCGCGGCGTAGCGGCGATCGATCAGAAAGCAGGTATCGCGCGAGTACGTGCCCGGCGGGCCGTGGCGTTGCCCGAAGATCTGCAGGAGGGACTCGGACCAGGGACCCGCGCCGTTGATGACGAGGCGCGCCCGTATCGGAAAGCGCTGCCCCGACAGATGATCGAGGGCGTTCGCTCCGATGACACGGTCGCCGTCCAACAGCAGACTCTCCGCCTCGACGTAGTTCGAAACTGCCGCGCCCAGCTCGGCGGCGGCCGCGGCAAATCCGAGCACCAGCCGTGGCGGGCTGTGCATCTGCCCGTCTTCGAACACCGCCGCTCCCGTGAGACCTCGCTGCTCGATGTCGGGAAACAGTCCCAGCGTCTCGCTGCGGCCCAGGAAACGGGTGCGGCTGACACGGCGCGCGGGATCCGGAATGTGCCGGTTTACATCCAGGGTGAGTGTGTCGTAGAGCATCATCCCGGTCCCCAGGAACCAGCGGCTGCTCTTGGCGTGCCCGTACGTAGGAATGACGAACGGCAGCGGAGCGACCAGGTGAGGGGCGATGCTGAGCAGTGCCGCGCGCTCGTGGCAGGAGGCTCGCAAGCGGCGTATGTCTGCGTGCTGGATGTACCGAATGCCGCCGTGAACGACTTTGAAACAGTGGGCCGAGGCGCCGGCGGAAAAATCCTCGCGCTCGATCAGCGCGGTCTTGAAGCCACGCAGCGCGGACTCGCGTGCCGTGGCGGCGCCACATGCGCCGCCGCCGATGACCAACACGTCGAACTGCTCATTGGCGAGAGCGGCGGTATCCCGCTGAATCGTGGACAAACGCGTGGAGCCTCACTGTTACAAAGGCGCGGGTCAGGTGACTGCCGAGTTCGATACCGTGGCGGTGGCTGGGCGCGGGACGCTCAGCGTTGCTGCTTGAACTCCTCGGGCGTGAGCTGGTGGCGCGCCAGCAGCTTGTAGAAGTCCGTGCGGTTGCGCTTCGCGAGGCGCGCGGCCTGACTGACGTTCCCGCCGGTTATCTGCAGGATCTGCGACAGGTAGCTGCGCGTGAACTCGTCACGGGCTTCGTCGAAGGAGGGGAGCCGCCCCGGGCCTCCTCCGAAGGACTGCTGTACCAGCTCGACCGGGATGATCGGCGTCTGCGAGAGCGCGACGTTCTGCCGTACCACGTTCTGCAGCTGCCGGATGTTGCCTGGCCAGTCTGCGGTCGCGAGCAGCTCCACGGCCTCCGGAGCATAGATCTTCCGTACGCCGCTTTCCTTCGCGATCTGCGCCAGGAAGTGGGCAACGAGCAACGGGATGTCCTCGCGGCGCCGGTTCAGCGCAGGCATCTCGATGTGCACGACGTTCAAGCGATAGTAGAGGTCTTCGCGGAACTCGCCGCTGGTCATCAACCCCTGCAGGTCGCGATGGGTGGCCGAGATCACCCGCACGTTGACGGGGATGGCATCGGTGCTGCCCACGGGCCGGATCACGTTCTCCTGCAGGACTCGCAGCAGCTTCACCTGCAGCCGCATCGGCATGTCGCCGATCTCATCCAGCATCAAGGTGCCGCCGTCCGCGGCCATGAACAGACCGCGATGGGCGCGAGTGGCGCCGGTGAACGAGCCTTTCTCGTGTCCGAACAGCTCGGACTCGAGGAGATTCTCCGCCATCGCGCTGCAGTTGATGGCGACGAACGGCTTGTTGCGCCGGGGGCTCGCGCGATGGATGGCCCGGGCCAACAGCTCCTTGCCCGTGCCGCTCTCGCCGGTGATCAGCACGCGCGCATCGGTGCCCGCGACCATGTGAGCCTGGGCCAGCTTCTCCTCCATGAGCGAGCTGCGCGTGACGATCTCGGCACGCCAGTCCTCGTCGGATGCGCCGAAGCCGGAGATCCGCAGTGCCTTCTGCACCTGATCCAACAGCTCCTGTTTGTCCACCGGCTTCGTGAGGAAGCCGAACGCGCCCATCTGCGTCGCCTGGACGGCATCCGGTATGGTGCCGTGGGCGGTGAGAATGATGACCTTCAGGCCCGGCCAGCGGTTCTGCAACTCCTTGAGGAGGCCGATGCCATCCATCTGGTCCATGCGCAGATCGGTGATGACCAGGTCCGGGCGGAAGCGGCTGGCCGCGGCCAGCGCGAGCACACCGCTCTCGACGGCCTCGACGTCGTAGTTCTCGGCCCTGAGGCGAATGGTGAGCAGCCGCAGAAGCCCCGGGTCGTCGTCGACCACGAGAATGCGCGCCTTGCGCTTGCCGGTCTGATTCAGGTTCCGCGCCCGAAGCTGCTCGGTTGGCAGGAGACTCGCTGGATTGGTCACTGTGGACGTCCCTCGTTGCTGGGTTTGCGCTCGTTCAAGGAGCGCTCGATGTTCGCGATCGCATCGAGCTTGGCGCGTGCCTCCTCGAGCTCCTTACGCAAGCGCGTGTTCTCGTCCATCTCTACCTGGAGACGGCGGTTGGCGCTGCCCTGACGCTCACGGTCGGCGCGGGCGGCCTCAGCCTGCAGCCTGCGATTTTCCGCCTCGACCGTCAAATGGTCGTCAATTTGCTGCAGCTCGACCAAGGCCAGAGCCCGCTCGCTGGGCAGGAGGGTCTCGGGGCTTGCGACCAACTCCGTGAAGAGGCGCTGCGCACGCTCGAAATCGGTGCCCGGGTGCCTCGGCGTGGCCAGAATCAGCGCGAGCCGAAGCTGGTGGCTCGGGGTCGCGGCCGTGTCGTAGTCGCGCTGAGCGGTGCTCAGGATCTCCGCCTGCTCGGTGGTGGTGCCCTGGATGAGCCTCTGCAGAAGTTGCAGATGCTCGACGAGGGCGGCGGCCGATGCGGCAGTGCGATCTACGACGGGCGGCTGCTGGTGCGTGGGGCGATCCGCGGGAAGCTGAGAGGCGCAGCCCGGCAGCAATCCGGCCGCGAGCACCAGCAGGCCGGCCGCTCTCTGGCATCGCCGGGGCGCCGGCCGGAGCACGGCCTCACGCGGCATGGGCGTGCGCCTTGTCTTGGCGATCTTCAGGGCCTTCGGGCCGGTCGTCGTCCGTCGCGCGGATCGGCATGACGATCCGGAAGTGCGCGCCCGGATACTCCCCGTCGACGATCTGAATGGTGCCGCCATGAGCCGAAACGAATTCGAGCACGACCGAAAGACCGATCCCGGTCCCCTTGACCGCCGCCGTCCGGGCGGCGCGGCCCGTATAGAACGCCTCGAAGACATGAGCCCGATCCTCCTGAGGGATACCCGGGCCGCTGTCCGCGACGTCGAGCGTCAGTTGCGCCCCCGAGGCGCGGGCCCGCAGATGGATCGAGCCGCCTTTGGGGGAGTATTTGACCGCGTTCGAGACCAGGTTCTCTAGTATCAGGCGGATCTTGCTGCGATCCGCGAATAGCGTCACATCCTCGACACTCACCTCGAGCCGCACCCGTTGCGAGAGCAGGGTGAGCTGCTGGTTCTCGAGCACCTGCTTGACCACCGGCCGCAGCCGGAACTCGCTCGCCTCCAGGCCGACGCTCGAGGTCTGCCAGGCGCTGAAAGACAGCAGGTTCTCGATCATGCGCTGCAGTTTGATGCCGTTCTCCCGCAGGATCGCCGTCACCTCCCGCTGATTGGAATCGAGCTCGCCGACGGCCCCATCCATCAGCAGCTCGGTGCCCTCGCGGATGTTGGCGAGCGGTGTCTTGAGCTCATGCGACATGTGGCGCAGGAAGCGGTTCCGCTCATGGGCCAGCTCGAGGAGCCGCTGTCGCAGCCATTCGAGCTGACCGCCCAGCCGCTCGAGGTCGTACGGGCCCGAAACGGCGATCTGGTTGGAGAACGCTCCCTGGCCGAGCTCGCTGATCGCCCGGTCGAGCTGCCGAAGGGGCCGGCCGACGGCCAGCGTGAGGGCAAAAATCGCCACGATCGTGAGAGGGACCAGCAGCGCGGCCTGCCACAGGAGACGGCGGCGGGCGCGCTGCGTTTGGGCCTCGAGCGAGTCCACTTCCTTGTCGATCTGGGCGTTGCTCTCCTCGGCGACCTTGTCGGCGAGCGCGCCCAGCTCGGTGAAGCGGCGGGAGAGGCCGGTTGCATTGGCGGTGCCCTTGCCGGCCTGCATCGATTTCACGCTGAGACCGATCGCCTGCTGCAGTTGTCCGAGCTCACCCAACGTTTTGCGTGCGGCCGGGGCGCGCACGTGGGTCTCGAGTTGGGCCCGGGTCGCGGTCAGTCGGGCATCCTGTCGGTGATAGAGCTCGAGGAGGTTCGAATCGTCCAGCACGTCGTACAGACGGGCGGTACGCTCGAGAGAGGCGATCTGGCTGAAGAGCTCCTGGCTGGCGCGCGCGCCCGTCACGCCCTCCACCACGATTTTCTGGCCGGTATCGGCGAGCTGGCGGATCTGCAAGGCCGCCGTGAGAATGGCCACGAGCAACGGGACCGCGATGAGCGCGAGGCCCAGCAGCATCAATCCGCTCAAGGACTTGGGTCGTGCCCAATGCATGGGGGGCATTCTAGCGCCCCCGTTTTGAGGTCGGGGCCGAACTCACCAGGGCTCACGAGCCAATCGCTGCTCCCACTGCAGGGAAGTGCGAACGATCGTGTCGAGATCATCGAGCCGCGGCTTCCAGCCCAACAGGGTGCGGACCCGATCGGCCTTCGCGACGAGGCTCGGGGGATCTCCCGCCCGGCGCGGCTCTTCTCGAATCGCCAGCTTCTGGCCGGCAACCCGTTCCACGCTCGCGAGCACGTCGCGTACGCTGTAACCATGCCCGTAGCCGACGTTGAGGGTTGTCGAGTCACCGCCCTTGCGGAGGTAGCCGAGTGCGTCGAGGTGCGCGGTGGCGAGGTCTTCCACGTGAATGTAGTCACGGATGCCGGTGCCGTCCGCGGTTGGATAGTCGGTGCCGTAGATCGATACGTGCGGACGCTTACCGACCGCCGCTTCGCACGCCACTTTGACCAGCAGCGTCGCCTTGCGAGTGGCCTGTCCGATCCGGCCCGTGGAGTCCGAGCCCGCCACGTTGAAATAGCGCAGGGCCACGTACCGCAGGGGAGTGGCGAGCGCCACGTCGCGCAGCATCCATTCCGACATCAGCTTCGAGGTGCCGTAGGGATTGATAGGGGAGGTTGCGGTCGTCTCCGCGGCGATTCCCTCGCTCGGGATGCCGTACACGGCCGCGGTGGAGGAGAACACGAAGTGGCGCACCCCGGCCTCGACACAGCACTGCAGCAGATTGCGCGTCGAGCAGGTGTTGTTGCCGTAGTATTTGAGCGGATCGCTCACCGACTCCGGCACGATCGTGTGGGCGGCGAAATGCAGCACGGTGTCCACCGAATACTGGCGCAGCACCTCGAGCACCTGGTCGCGGTCACCGACCTTGCCGATGACGAGCGGCGTGTCGAGCACGGCCTGGCGGAAGCCCGTGGACAGGTCATCGAGCACGACGACCCGCTCGCCCCGCGCCCGAAGCTGCAGCACCGTATGACTGCCAATGTAGCCTGCTCCACCGGTCACTAATATAGAGGCGCCGCTCATGTGCTCGACCTATGCTGATTCGAAGTCCCGATGATAAACAAAACGTCCAGTTCCGATGTGAAACCTTTCACTGGACTGACACCGGACGTCGTGCTGGATGCGGCCGCATCGGTCGGTCTGGATGTTGACGGGCGTCTGTTCGCGCTGAACAGCTACGAGAATCGCGTTTATCAACTCGGTACCGCGAACGGGTCGCTGGTGCTGAAATTCTATCGGCCCAGGCGTTGGACGAACGCGCAGATCGAGGAGGAGCATTCCTTCACCGCCGAGCTGGCCGCCGCGGAGCTGCCGGTTGCGGCGCCCGTCGTCGTCGATGGCCGAACGCTATTCGATTATCGGGAGTTCCGTTTCGCGGCCTTCCCCTGGCTGCGGGGACGTCCTCCGGAGCTCGACGCGACCGATGCGCGGCAGATTCTCGGACGCACCCTCGCACGCATTCACCAGGTCGGCGCACTGCGCCCTTTTCGCGTGCGCCCGCGCGTAACCGTACAGCGACTCGGCGTGGAGGCCCGCGATCAGGTGTTGACCAGCGAGCTGTTGCCGGAGCCGCTGGTGGAGCGATATGCGCTGATCAGCGACTCGCTGCTGGAGCGGATTACGCGTGCATTTGAGGCGATCGGAGCGGTGCGCGAGCTACGGATACATGCCGACTGTCATCTCGGCAATCTGCTCTGGAACGAGCATGGGCCGGCGTTCGTCGACCTCGATGACTGCGCAATGGGTCCGCGCGTGCAGGATCTGTGGATGTTGCTGGCCGGGTCCGCCGCGGACCAGCAGCGGCAGTGGGCCGAGCTCGTGGAGGGCTACCAGCAGTTCGCGGACTTCGATTTTCGCGAGCTGGGTCTCATCGAGCCATTGCGCGCGCTGCGCATGCTGCATCACGCGGCGTGGGTGGCCCACCGCTGGCTCGATCCCGCTTTTCCAAGGGCTTTCCCCTGGTTCGGCGAGCACCGCTACTGGGAGGGCTACGTGGGCGACCTGCGGGAGCAGCTCGAGACGATCGACTCCCCGCCGCTGGGCTGATGGGCAAGCCGCTTGGGCGGATGGGTAAGCCGCTTGGGCGGATGGGTAAGCCGCTTGGGCGGATGGGTAAGCCGCTTGGCACGAATCGGTGTCACGAAATGGGCACATCGGGCGTGCCCTGGCGGGTGCGGACGCGGTACATTGCGGCAGAATAGTGTCTTCCTAATCGAGTTGGGCCACGTGGCATGCGCACATACATAACAGCGCTTCGTGCGAGCTGGTTGGCGATCGCAGTCATCGCCGGCATCGCCGGATGTGGCGGCTCGCCCGACGACTCGGGTGGGGGCGTGATGCATCTGGGCCGGAAGAAGCATCCGGCGCCGAAGGCCGTCGCCACGACGGGAGAGATGCCTCTGACCGCCATGGTGTCGGCCGTCAGCATGGCCAAGAGCGGCGCGAACGTTGCGCTCAAGTTCTCATTGCTGCAGAAGCCGGAGGTCGGCCAGCCGCTGGATGTGGATGTCGCGCTCGTGCCGAACGCGGAGGTCGATCGGTTGAGCGTCGATTTCCAGCCCGGCGACGGGCTCGAGCTGCTGAATGACAGCGCCGGTACCCGATTCGAGAAGCCGGCCGAGGCGAAGCCGATCCATGTGCGCCTGCGGCTTCTGCCCAAACGTGACGGTATCTTCGCGATGGGCGCGACGGTCGCCACCCAGACCGGGGACGGCACGTCGACTCGCACCTTCTCGATCCCGGTGATTGCCGGCGAGGGCTTGCCCGAGCTGGCCGCGAAGCCGGCTGGGTCCAAGGGGCTGTGACCGATCCGCAATGGCTTATGTCAAATCCAACGACCAGCCGCTCGGCCGTCGAAACGGCCGAGGGGAGCCCGGGGTCCACGACTACGCTGGTCCGGGCGGGAGAGGGACCCTGCGGCGAGGATAGCCCTGACCTGCACCATCACCTGAAAGCGCAGCTGCGCGAGCTGCGCCTGCGTACCGGCAGTCCCACGCCGGATCTTGCGATGCTGCTACGCCTGGTGAGCGCGCACTACGCGACAATCGACGAGGAGCGCCGTGGAATCGTGCAGTCGATGCGGCTCATGGCCGACGAGGCCGCGGTGCTGGCTCACGAGGCGCGCACGCAAAGCTCTGAGCACCTGCAGGTCATCCTGGACCACATCAAGGATGTCGTGCTGACCGTCGATGAGGCGGGCCTGATTCAGACATTCAACCCGACGGGCGAGCGCGTGTTCGGGTATTCGGCAGACGAGGTCGTGGGACGCCGGGTCGATTTGCTGATCCCGAAGATCGCAACGCATGAAGGTCTGACCGAGGCGCTCCAGCGCCTGGCGGCCTCCTCGGGCGATACCCATCTCGACCTCGCCGCCCGCGAGTCATGGGGTCAGCGCAAGGACGGCGAGTTTTTCCCCGCGGAGATCGCGGTCAGCCAGGCACCGGTCTCCAGCCGGGACATGTTTGTCATTTGTCTGCGGGATGTGACCGAGCGGCGCGAGTCGGAGCAGGCCGTGCGCGAGAGTGAGGCGCGCTACCGGCTCCTTGTTGATCACGCACCGGAAGCGATCATTGTCTTCGACGCCGATGCCGGGCGTTTCGTGGATGCTAACGAGAACGCCGAGCGGCTCTTCGGATTGGGACGAACGGCTCTTCTCGAAGTTGGCCTTCTCGAGCTGAGCCCCGGATTACAACCCGACGGAGTGTCCTCATCCCAGCGGGCGCATGCGCACATCCGGCGAGCGCTCGAAGGCCGACCGCAGATCTACGAGTGGGTCTTTTGCGACTCTGTCGCAAGAGAGATCACATGCGAGGTCCGGCTCGTGCGTTTGCCCAGCGGAAGCCGCAGATTGCTGCGCGGGAGCGTCGCTGACATCTCCGAGCGGAAGCGGGCGGAACGAGTTGCGGCCGCGGAGCGAGTGGTCTTCCAGCAGCTCACGGGCAACGCTCCGTTGCCTGAGGTGCTGGTGTCGATCACCCTCCTCATCGAGTCGGTCAACGTCGCGACCGCCTGCTCGATCAGTATGCTGAGCGCGGACGCCGCGTCATTCTCGCATACGGTCGCACCGCGCCTGCCCTACGAGCTGCGCACGGCGCTCGAAAGATCCTCCATCGATATTCGCAACGGATCCTGCGCGGCCTGTGTCTATCTGGGGCGTCAGGTCCTCGTGGCGGACATCTCGAAAGATCCCTTCTGGCAACAACGCCGCGACGTGGCCATCGACGCCGGAGTACGCGCAGCCTGGTCAACACCCATCAAGACCGCGACCGGACGAATGTTGGGGGCGCTTGGCGTGTATCGCGGAGAGATCGGCCTGCCCACTCCTCGAGAGGCCGAGATCATGGCGCACGCGGCTCAGCTCGCGGGCATCGCGATCGAGCGGCGGCTCGCGGAGGAGGCTCTGCGCTCGAGCGAGGCGAAGTTTCGGGGTCTCTTCGAGAGCATCGCGGAAGGTGTCTACCAGTCCACCCGCGATGGCCGGCTGCTGTCGGTCAATCCGGCGTTCGTGACGATCCTCGGTTACGACAGCGCCGCGGAGCTCTATGCGCTGCCGAGCGTGGCGGCGCTGTACTGGAATCCCGGCGATCGGGCCGAGTTCGTGCGCCGAGTCGAATCGGAGCACGAGATCAGCAACGTCGAGCTGCTGATGCGCCGGCGCGACGGTCGGCAGGTGGTCATCCTCGGGAGCTCGCGTGCCGTGCGCGATGCCGGCAAGCGCATCGTGGGCTACGAGGGCACGATCGCCGATATCACCGAGCGCAAGCGCGCCGAGCAGGAGGTCTTCGCGGAGAAGGAGCGCGCACAGGTCACGCTCCAATCGATCGGCGATGCCGTCATCAGTACCGACAGCGGCGGACGCATCGACTACATCAATCCAGTCGCCGAGCGATTGACGGGCTGGGCGCTCGAGGAAGCGCGCGGCCTGCCGCTCGCCGAAGTGCTCAATCTCGTGAACGAGCTGACACGCGAGAGATTCGCGGACCCGCTGTTGGGGGCCCTGGACCGGACCGAGAGCGGCGCGGCGGCGGGCGACCATGTCGTCCTGCTGACCCGCGGCGGCCAGGAAGTTGCGATCCAGGCGTCGGCGGCGCCGATCTGCGACCGGCGGGGCGATGCAATCGGTGCCGTCGTGGTATTTCACGACGTCACCAAGGAGCGGCGTCTGAAGCGCGCCTTGTCTTATCAGGCGAGTCACGATGCGCTCACGGGCCTCATCAATCGGCGCGAGTTCGATAACCGGCTGCATGCCGCGGTGTCGAATGCACAGAGGGGCGGCGGCGTCTGCGCGCTTCTCTACATCGACCTCGACCAGTTCAAAGTCGTGAATGACACCTGCGGTCACCAGGCCGGCGACCGGCTGCTTCGCGACGTGACCGGCCTGCTCCAGACCCGGGTGCGAGCCTCGGACACCCTCGCGCGCCTGGGAGGCGATGAATTCGGCGTCCTGCTGGAAAACTGCACACTCGAGCAGGCGACACGGATCGCCGAAGGCGTACGGCAGGCGATCCGCGACTATCGCTTCATCTGGGGATCCAGCACTCTGTCGGTAGGCGCGAGCGTCGGTGTCGTGCAAATCAATGCCGAGACGCAGAGCGTCGCAGGCGTGATGAGCGCGGCGGATTTCGCGTGCTACTCGGCCAAGGACGAGGGTCGCAATCGTATCCACATCTACGAGGATGACGGCGTCTCCAGCCGACACCGCGAGATGCACTGGGTGGGGCGCGTAACCCGGGCGGTCGAGGAGAATCGACTGGAGCTGTTTTACCAGCCCATCGTGTCGGTCGCCAAGCGCTCGACGCCGGCGTTCCACGAGCTGACGGTCAGATTGCGCGACGATGACGGCGAGCTGGTGCCGCCGAGCGAGTTCATCCCGGCCGCGGAACGTTACAACGTCATGTCGGTCATCGACCGATGGGTCGTGTTGCAGGCCCTGCAGCTGCTGAAGGCCCGCCGGCGTGCAGGCGCGCCCTTACCGTTGCTCGCGGTCAATCTGTCGGGGACCTCCCTCAACGAGCAGGCGTTCGCCGACTTCGTGCTGCAGAACGTCGGCGAATCCGCCGTCGCCGCGTCTCTGTGCTTCGAGATCACCGAGACCGCCGCCGTGACCAGCCTGTCGAATGCCATCTATCTCATGCGGGAGCTCAAAGGGCGCGGCTGCAAGTTCGCTCTCGATGATTTCGGTGCGGGCCTGTCTTCCTTCATGTATTTGAAGACGCTGCCGGTGGACTTCCTCAAGATCGACGGCCAGTTCATCGGCCACATCGCCACGGACCCGATCGATCGCAGCATGGTCGAGGCCATCAGCAAGGTCGGGCGCGCGCTGGGCATTGCGACGGTGGCCGAATGCGTCGAGACGCAGGCCGTTCTCGCAGAGCTCGAGCGTATCGGGGTCGATTTCGCGCAGGGCTATTTCGTGGCCTCTCCGCTGCCGATCGCTCAGCTCACCGCGTAGACTAGAACCAGAGCATTTCCCGGAGAGTTGCGCGTGAGTCATAGCGAGCCGCCGTTCACGGTGGGGGTCAAAGAGGAGTATTTGCTCGTGGACCTCGATTCACGGGATGTGAATCAGAGTCCGCCGTCGCAGGTGCTGGCGGCGTGCACCGAGCGCAGCGGCGGCCGTATCAGTCCTGAGTACCTGCGAGCGCAGCTCGAGGTCACGACACGCGTGTGCCGCTCCGTTGCCGAGGCCCGAGCCGATCTGGCGCGTCTGCGCGCAATCGTCGCCGACGCTGGACGCGAGCATGGGCTCGCGCCCATCGCGGCCGCGACGCATCCGTTCGCCAGGGCAGACCGCCAGGTGCCGAACCCGAGCGAGCAATACTTTGCGTTGGCGAACGAGATGCAGGTCGCTGTGCGGCGGCTGATGGTCTGCGGCACGCACGTGCATGTCGGAATCGACGACGACGATTTGCGCGTCGACCTGATGAACCAGCTCTCGTATTTCGTGCCGCATCTGCTCGCGATGTCCTGCTCCTCGCCCTTCTGGGAAGGCGAGCGCACCGGGCTCATGTCGTTCCGCCTCAATCTGCTGAGTTCTTTGCCGCGCACCGGGCTGCCCGAGCGCTTCGCCAGCCATGCGGAGCTGCGCCGGCACGTCGATATGCTGATCCGCAACGGATTGATAGAGGATCTGGCCAAGCTCTGGTGGGACGTGCGGCCGAGCTCCCGCCACCCGACCCTCAATGTGCGGGTGTTCGATTCGTGCACGAGCCTCGATGATGCCGCCTGTCTGGCCGCCTTCGTCGTGTGTCTCGCGCGCATGCTGTACCGGCTGCGCTGCGCGAACCGCAGCTGGCGCAGCTATCCCAACCTGTTGCTGGCCGAGAATCGTTGGCGGGCCGTCCGCTACAGCTTCAACGAGCAGTTACTCGATCTCGCCCGGGGCGAGCTGGTGCCTTTCGCACAGATTCTCGAGGAGCTGTTGGATCTCGTGAAGGAAGACGCCGAGGCGCTCGGCTGCACGCGCGAGCTGCAGCATGCGCGCACGATACTGGCCCGCGGCACCAGCGCCCACCGCCAGATCAAAGCCTACGATGATGCCCGCGCCGCCGGGGCGAGCGACCGCGAAGCCCTCCAGGCGGTGGTCGACTTCCTCGTGCGCGAAACCGCCATTGAGTGAGCCTCAAACCCTCAGCGCCGCGCGGCTCGTTTACGACTGACGGTCTTGTCGATCCGCCGCACACCGATGTCGATGACCGCCAGCATCGCCGCCGCGGCCGCCTTCTCATCGCGTGCCTCGATGGCATCGACGATCGCCGCATGGCTGTTGACGGTCATCTCGTAGTCGCTCCAGTCGTCGACCGGCGAGCTTTCCGAGAAGGAGGCCACGAGCGCGGCCTCGATGACATTTGCGATGGAGCGGATGAGGGGATTGCCCGTCGCAGCCCCGATGGACAGGTGAAACTCGAGGTCCACCTCGGCGAAGCTCTGGCGGGTGTGCCCTGGGCGACTCATCTGCGCGACATGCTCGCGTAGCCGCGCAACGTCGGCGGGAGTGCGCCTGCGAGCCGCGAGCGCAGCGGCGGTCGATTCCACTGCACGGCGAATTTCCGTGAGACTCGCCCGGAACTCATCGTCCAACCCGATCCGCACCTTCCACGCCAGCACATCGGCGTCGAAGAAATTCCAGTTCACCGGATCGAGAACGCGGGTGCCCACTCGCGTCTTCGACGCGACGAAGCCCTTGGCGGCGAGCGTCTTGATGACCTCGCGCATGACCGTGCGCGAGACCTGGAAGCGCTCGATGAGCTCGGGCTCGGGGGGCATGTTGGCGCCTGGCCGATGCACGCCACGGAGAATTTCCGTGCCGAGGACCGCGGCGATCTGATCGTGACTGGACATCGCCCGCTCGACAGCAAGGCGACTCATGCGGGCGACACTACGGGGCATGGTCGGTATCATGGCCGCATCCCACGGCCTCCACGAGCATTATAATATGACTAATGCCCCGGCAGCGAGGGCCGCGCCCACCCGCAAAGGGCCGGGCAGCCAGGTCAGTATATTGAGTTCCGAGCTCAGCCGCGCGCTCCGACCGCGTCACGTCGCGATGATCTCGATCGGCGGCATCATCGGCGCCGGCCTGTTTGTCGGCAGCAGCGCCGCGATCGCGGCGACCGGGCCCGCCATCGTTCTCAGCTACCTGCTGACCGGCGCGTTGATCCTGTTGGTCATGCGCATGCTCGGCGAGATGGCCGTCGCGCTGCCGCAGGTGCGCTCGTTCACCGAGTTTGCGCGCGCCGGCCTGGGACCCTGGGCGGGTTTCGTCGCCGGCTGGCTCTACTGGTACTTCTGGGTGATCGTGGTGCCCTTCGAGGCGATCGCGGGTGCGAAGCTGCTGCATGGCTGGGTCGTGGGCGTGCCGGAGTGGGAGCTCGGACTCGGCCTGATGGCCATCATGACCGGCGTGAACCTGTTGTCGGCCCGCTCGTATGGCGAGTTTGAATTCTGGTTCTCGTCGATCAAGGTCGCCTCGATCATGGTCTTCATCGTGCTCGCGACCGCGTACACGTGCGGCTGGACTTCGGTGCGGGGGCCCGGCTTCAACAATCTCAGCTCCCATGGGGGCTTCGTGCCGCACGGGGTCGCGGCGCTGCTCTCGGGGGCGGTGACGGTCTTCTTCCAGCTCACCGGCGCCGAGATCACCACCGTCGCGGCCGCCGAGTCGCAAGAGCCTGCGCGGGCGGTGGCGCAGATGACGACCTCGGTCATCTTCCGCATCCTGATCTTCTACGTCGGCTCGATCTTTCTCATCGTCTGCGTGGTGCCCTGGGAGCAGGTCCGCGTGGGCGAGTCCCCGTTCACCCTGGCACTGACGACGATGGGTGTCTCATGGGCGAGCAAGGCGATGAGTATCGTGATCCTGACGGCCGTGCTCTCCTGTCTCAACTCCGCCTTCTACGTCTGTTCCCGGGTGCTCTTCGTGCTTGCGGAGCACGCTGATGCTCCGCAGGCCCTCATTCGTCTGAATGCGCGACGGGTTCCGGCCCGTTCCGTGTGGATTGCTTCCCTCGCGGGGGTGCTCGGCGTGGTTGCCCAGACGCTCGCGCCGGAAACCGTCTTTGCCTTCCTGCTCAATGCCTCGAGCGCCTTGATGGTCTTCGTCTACATCATCATCACGTGCGCGCAGATCCGCTTGCGGCGGCAAAGAGAGCGTTCCGGAGCGGCTGCTTCGGCGCTGCAGATGTGGCTGTTCCCTTGGGCGAGCTACGGCGCGATAGCGGGCATGTTGGCGGTGCTGGCGGCGATGGCCTTTAACCCGAGCCAGGCACAGGAGCTCTATGTGAGCTTGCTGACGCTCGCAGTCACATTCCTCGCATACGGGGTCCTGCGCGCCCGGCGTGCGGTGCAGGCGAAGCGGTCAATCGCGTGATACCAGCAATCAGCCGTACGTCGTCGATTCTCCTGCGCCGCGCTTTGCTGGTCGGCCTGTGTGTGGCCGGCGCCGTGCGCGCTGCGGAACCCGAGGATACCGGCAACCCCGGCATGGCCGAGGTAACCGTTACCGCCACGCGCCATGAGGAGTCCTTGAGCAAGGTACCCATCAGCATCACGGCGCTCACGCAGGACAGCATCGACGTTCGGGGCATCAAGGATTTTCAGGACATCGCGCGCTTCACACCGGGTGTGGCGATCGACAACACCGGCACGAACAACATCGCCATCCGTGGCATTGCCTCCACGGCGGGGGCGGGTACGACCGGCATCTATCTCGACGACACGCCGATTCAGATGCGCGCTCTCGCGTTCAATCCTGACGACGCGCTACCGAAGACGTTCGACCTCGATCGCGTCGAGGTACTGCGCGGCCCGCAGGGAACCCTGTTCGGAGCCGGCTCAGAGGGTGGCACGGTCCGCTACATCACCACGCAGCCCAGTCTGACCCAGTTCAGCGTCTACGGACGCAGCGAGGTCGCGTATACGCAGGGCGGCGCTCCGAGCTACGAGATCGGCGCGGCAGCCGGCGGTCCGCTCATCGACGGCAAATTCGGTGCGCGCCTGAGCGCCTGGTACAGGCGCGACGGGGGCTGGATCGATCGCATCGATCCGACGACGCTCGCGACGGTCGATTCGAACACCAACCATGATGACACGACGTTGCTGCGCCTGGCTGGCATCTGGGCGCCGGTGGACCACTGGACGGTGACCACCGCGATCTACTATCAGAACCGCAAGCGCAACGACGTCACGATCTATTGGCCCATCTATTCAAACCCGTCCGACGATGTCTATCGCAGCGCGAACCCGACCCGTCGCGATCAGCCCGATCGCTTCTATCTGCCGTCGCTGAAGATCGAGGGCGACATGGGCCCCGTGCGCCTCGTCTCGAACACATCGTACTACGATCGGCGCAACACCACCGGCTATGACGGAACGCTCTACAACCTCGGCTTCTACCAGAGGCTGCTGCCCGCGGGGGCGCCGTTCCCGCTCGTCGATGCCACGGGCATCCACTTCCCGCCGGGCCTGGAGAACTATCGGTCGCCGGCCTCGGTGCAGAACGATCAGCAGAACTTTGCGCAGGAGCTGCGCGTGCAGTCCAACGAGCCCAACGCGCGGCTGGTCTGGACGACCGGCGTGTTCTTCGGGCTGAACAAACAGCAGTACACCGAGCAGATTTACGACCCGGATGCCGACCCATTCTTCCAGGCCGCCGCCGGGCAGTCCGTGGCCGACTTCTTCGCCTACTGCTCCGTGCCGACCGACGACCAGGGTAACTGTCCGATCGACCTGACGCCCTTGCCGCTGCTGGCGAACGGCGATTCCTACATCCTGCAGACGCATGCCCGCGATGAGCAGTTCGCGCTGTACGGGGAAGGGACCTACGGTGTCACCGATCGGCTCAAAGTGACCCTCGGAGCCCGCATTTCGCATACCCAGTACTCATTCAACTCGTATACGGCGGGGCCGCAACTGTTCCTGGCGCCCCAGGCCACGGGCGGATCGAAGGCCGAGAACTCGTTCACCCCCAAATTGGGCCTCTCGTACCAGTACGATCCCAACGATCTGTACTATTTCACGTACGCGAAGGGGTTTCGGCCGGGCGGCGGCAACAATCCCGTCCCGTACGCCGCCTGCTCGGCTGACTTCGCCAACTTCGGTGTGAGCGGCGCGCCTGCGACCTACAGCTCGGATACGGTGCACAGCTTCGAGGTCGGCGCCAAGAACAGTTTCGCCAATCGCGTGCGCCTGGCAACCAGCGTCTACTACATCCGTTGGAAGAACATCCAGCAGACCGTCGTGCCGCCGATTTGCCAGATCAGCTTCATCGCCAATCTGGGTGAAGCCGAGGTCAAGGGTGGGGACATTCAAGCCGACGTGCTCATTGCACCCGATCTGTCGCTGGATCTGACGGCCGGCTACACGGACGCGCGCTACACGCGTGACTCGAGTCTCGCGCCGGGTGTCCAGCCCGTCGCCGCGGACGGCGATGCGATCGTCGGGCAGAGTGGTCACGCGCCCGCTCCCTTCACGGGATCGCTCGGCCTCGAATATCGGTTCAGCGCGCTGTCCCGGCAGGCGTTCGTGCGGGCCGACTACCAGTACGAGAGTCGTCCGAAGTGGATCGGGCCGGAGCAGGATCCGCACACCTCCCAGTTCGATCCGGCCAATTTCACGCTGCGCTCGACGAGCTTTCTCACGATGCGGGCCGGCGTGAGCCTCGAGACCTGGCAGGTCGCGGCGTTCGTGGACAATCTGACCGACTCCCACACGCTCACCAACTACAACTTCACGATCGACCCCGGTACCGCAGACAGCCGGCTGCGTCGCGACATCACCTTCCGGCCGCGTACGTTCGGTCTGACCGCGACCTATCGCTACTGACGGCGACGAATCGCCGGAGGCGTCCCTCGCGCCTGTCGTCTCGACGCAACTGCAATTGCGACGCACGGCGGCAGACGCTAGAGTAGCGGCCCCTGGCTGAGTTGCCCGGCGATTCGGATCGCGCGGCTCTCGTACTCGTTGCGATCTGCGCGGAATGCGTCTCGGTGAATCGTTGCTTCCCATCAAGAATATCGTCGAGGACCTCGCCGGGTCCGTAGTGAAACTCTTTACGATCGCGGTTCCGGCGGTCCGTGCGAGGCGCCGGCGGCAGCTATTTGTCGGCTCCGTGAGCGCCTGTGCGGTGCTGGGCGGTTGCGCCGTGGGTCCTAACTTCCACAGTCCGCCGCCGCCGCCGAGCGAGCACTACACGCCAGCGCCCGAGCCCCAGGTGACGGCGGAAGCCCCGACACGAGGCGGCGCCGCGCAGCGATTCGTGACCGGCCGGGACATCCCGGCCGACTGGTGGAGTTTGTTCGAATCGGCGCCCCTCGATGAGCTGGTGCGCCGATCGCTCCGGGACAGCCCGACCATCGATGCGGCAAAGGCGTCCTTGCGTTCCGCTCAGGCGACTTACCTTGCCGAGCGCGGGGCGCTGCTCCTGCCGCTGGTCGATGCCCAGGCGGGAGTGACCCGGGAGCGCGTTCCGGGAGCGGCCTTCGGTCAACCGGGTGTGCCCGCGAGTGTGTTCACGCTCTACAACGCTTCGGTGGCGGTCAGTTACCGCCTGGATCTGTTTGGCGCCTCGCGGCGCCAGGTCGAGTCGCTGCGCGCCCAGGCCGACTATCAGCGCTGGGAGCTCGAAGCCGCCAATCTGACACTGACAGGGAATGTCGTCACGACGGCGATCGCGGCTGCCTCCCTGAGGGCGCAGATCGCCGCCGTCAATGACATCGTGCGCAGCGAGCAGGAGCAGCTTCGCGTCGTCGAGAAGCAGTTCGATGCGGGTGCGGCCGCGCGAGCCGACGTCCTGTCACAGCGGGCTCAGCTTGCCCAGGCACAAGCTGTCCTCCCGGACCTGGAGAAGGTGCTCGCCGCGAGCGGGCATCGTCTGGCCGTACTGACGGGCAGGACACCGGACACGGGCGATTTGCCCGAATTTACGTTCGACGGCCTCACGCTGCCCACCGAATTGCCCCTGTCCGTGCCAGCGAAGCTCGTGCTACAGCGCCCGGACATCCAGGCCGCCGAGGCCCTCGTGCATCAGGCGAGCGCGGCGTTGGGCGTGGCCACGGCCAATCTGTTTCCGCAGATTACCCTGACCGGCATGATCGGCTCGGAATCCGTCACAGCGGGTGACCTCTTCGGGCCCGGCAGCGGAACATGGAACGCAGGCGCATCGTTGCTGCAGCCTCTGTTCCATGGTGGCGAGCTGCGCTACAAGCGCCAGGCCGCGGTCGCCGATCTCGACAGGGCGCTGGCGTCGTACCGCGAGACCGTGCTCGAGGCGTTGCAGCAGGTCGCTGACACGTTGCGGGCGCTCGAGGCCGATGCGCGCAGCCTGCGTGCGCAGCTCGAGTCGGAGCGCGCCGCCTCGGATGCGCTCGACATCGCTCAGAAGCAGTTTCACGCCGGCGGCATCAGCTATGTCACCGTGCTGAATGCGCAGCGACAGTACCTGCAGGCGCGGCAGAGTCGTGCCCAGGCGCAAGGTGCCCGCTACGCCGACTCCGCAGCCCTCGTGCAGGCGCTGGGCGGCGGCTGGTGGAATCGTAAGAAGGAAGAATGATGGCGAGCGTCTTGATGAAGAGGCGGTTGACGATCGTGTTGCTGGCGGCGGGCTTGCTGCTCGCGGCGCTGGTCGGCTTCAACCTTTTCAAGGGCTACATGATGCGGGAGGCGATGGCGAGCAATGCCGCTCCTGCCCAGACGGTGACCGCTCAGCCGGTCATATACACGCAATGGCAGCCGGAGCTCGGGGCCGTAGGCAGCTTGCGGGCGGTGCGGGGCGTCGACGTCACGACCGAAATCGCGGGCCTCGTGCGGACGGTGCGCTTCAAGTCCGGGGACGATGCCAAGTCCGGTCAGTTGCTGGTCGAGTTGAATGCCGATTCCGACGTCGCGCAGATGCATTCTCTCGAAGCGGCGGCGCAGCTGGCCGGGACGGTGCTGAATCGCGACAAGCTCCAGTATGACGCGCAGGCCATCAGCAAGGCGCAGCTCGACGCTGACGAGGCCGACCTCAAGAACAAGCGCGCGCAGGTGGCCGCGCAGGCGGCCATCGTGGCCAAGAAGCAATTGACGGCGCCCTTCGCGGGCCGCCTCGGGATCACCACCGTCAATCCGGGTCAGTACCTCAATGCGGGTGACAAGGTGGTCACGCTGCAGGCCCTCGATCCTGTCTACGTCGACTTCCGCATGCCGCAGTTGCAACTGGCGCAGGTTGCCGTCGGACAGACTGTATCGCTGACGTGCGATGCCTATCCCGGCGCGACGTTCACGGGCAAGGTGAATGCGATCGATCCGCGGGTCGATCCTGCAACCCGTAATTTCCAGGTGGAGGCGTCGGTACCCAACCCCCATCACCGGCTGATGCCTGGCATGTTCGCGCGCGTCTCGGTCGCGGTCGGCGCTCAGCAGCGCTATCTCACGTTGCCGCAGACGGCCATATCCTACAACCCGTATGGCACCACGGTTTTTCTGGCACTGCGGCCTGAGCAGGCCCAGGCTGCCCATCAAGCGCCGAGCGCGGCTTCGAAGAGGACGGGAGACCGGAAGCCCGGCTCGCCGCCGGCGCTGCAAGCCCGGCAGGTTTTTGTGACGTTGGGGGCCACTCGCGGCGATCAAGTCGCGGTGCTCGAGGGACTGAGCGAGGGCGATCTCGTCGTGACCAGCGGTCAGCTGAAGCTCACAAATGGCGTGCCACTGGTAATCAACAACCAGCTCTTGCCCACGAACGAGCCGAACCCGACGCCTCAGGAGCATTGAGCGTCATGAAGTTCACGGACGTCTTCGTCGAGCGGCCGGTGCTCTCTCTGGTCGTCAGCATGCTGATCCTCGTGCTCGGCGGGCGGGCGATCTTCCAGCTGCCGATCAGTCAATATCCGCAGACGCAGAATGCGGTCGTCACGATCTCCACGACCTACTATGGCGCGGACGCAGCGACCATGGCGGGGTTCATCACGCAGCCGCTCGAGGCGGCGATATCGCAAGCGCAGGGAATCGAGTACCTGTCATCGAACAGCAGCAGCGGCCTGTCGGTCATCACGGCCACCTTGCGGCTGAACTACGACTCCAATCGCGCACTGACGGAGATCAACACCAAGGTCGCCTCGGTGCGCAATCAGTTGCCGCCTCAGGCCCAGCAACCGGTGTTGGACGTCGAGACGACTGACCAGACCTACAACATCTTCATCGGGTACTTCAGCAACACGTTGCCGATCAATGGTGTCACGGACTACCTGTCGCGGGTCGTGAAGCCCAAGATCGAGTCGGTCGCCGGCGTGCAGGTGGCCGAGATTGTCGGCGCGCGTCAGTATGCGTTGCGCGCCTGGCTCGATCCGGACCGTATGGCCGCCTACGGCGTCGCGCCCAATGACGTGTACCAGGCTTTGCAGGCCAACAATTATTTGACTGCCGTTGGCACGACCAAGGGTCGAATGGTCACGGTCGATCTGACGGCTGCCACCGATCTGCACTCGGTGGACGAGTTCAAGCGCTTGGTCATTCGCGACCAGAACGGAGCGATCATACGCCTCGAGGATGTAGCCACGGTAGAGCTGGGCGCCGAGACGTACGACTACAGCGTCGCACTCAACGGCAAGCGCTCCGTTTCCGTCGGCGTCAAAATTGCGCCTGGTGCGAACGTCCTCGATGTCACCAAACATGTGCTCGACACCCTGCCGGAAATTGCCGCGCAACTGCCTGCCGGCATGACGCAGCAGCTGAGCTTCGATGCGACGATCTTCATCCGGACCTCGATCCGCGAGGTGATCAAAACGCTCGTCGAGACCTTGTTGATCGTCACACTCGTCATATACCTGTTTCTCGGCAGCGCTCGCGCTGTGATCATACCGCTCGTGGCGATGCCGCTGTCGCTGGTCGGCGCGTTCGGGCTCATGTCGTTCCTCGACTATTCGATCAATCTGTTGACACTGCTGGCGCTCGTGCTCGCCATAGGACTGGTCGTTGACGATGCCATCATCGTGGTCGAGAACGTGGATCGGCATTTGAAAGAGGGCCTCTCGCCCTTCAAAGCAGCACTGCTGGGAGCACGCGAGCTCGGCGGCCCGATCATCGCGATGACGATCGTCCTCGTGGCGGCCTATCTGCCCATTGGTTTTCAGGGCGGCCTCACCGGGGCCTTGTTTACACAGTTCGCGTTCACGCTGGCTGGCGCCGTAACGGTATCAGGGATCATCGCCCTCACGCTTTCGCCTGTGATGTGTGCCGCCTTCTTCCGGTCCGAGCAGGAGGAGACACGGTTGGCGCGCTTCCTCGACCGGTGCTTCACGGCTCTGCGCCGCTCGTACCATCGAATACTGGCGAGCTGGCTCGAGACCTGGCAGGCGCTGGTCACCTTGGGCGTCTTGCTGTTCGCCGGAACGATCTACTTGTTCCTGACGGCTCAAACGGAGCTTGCGCCGCAGGAGGATCTCGGCGTGGTGCTGGGGCAGGTGATGGGCCCACCGAATGCAACGTTGGAGCAGATGCATCACTACACGGAGGAGATGTGGAGTCTGGCTCATGAGCTGCCGGAGTACAGTACCTCGTTCCAGATTACCGGCACGCCGTCCGTCAATCAGGGTTTCGGCGGCTTCGTCTGGCAGCCTTGGTCGGAGCGCAAGCGCTCCTCGGACGAGCTACAGAAGGTGCTGCAGGAAAAATGGAACACGATCGCCGGGGCGAATATCGCGGCTTTCCAGTTTCCATCGCTGCCGGGGGCCCAGGGCTTGCCGTTGCAGTTCGTGATCACGACTACCGAGCCCGTTGAGAATCTATATGAGGTCGCGAATCAGGTCCTCGCCAAGGCGAAGCACAGCGGTATGTTCTTCTTCGTGGATTCTGATCTGAAGCTGGACAAGCCGCAGGCGACCTTGCGAATGGATCGAGATCTGGTCGCCGACATGGGACTCACACAAGAGAGTGTCGGCGAGGCGCTGGGAGCGGCGCTCGGGGGCGGGTACGTGAACTACTTCTCGATCGCCGGACGCTCCTACAAGGTGATTCCGCAGGTTCTGCAGAAAGACCGCCTGAACCCGAGCCAGGTACTGGATTATTACCTGCGCGCGGGCGATGGCACGCTCGTGCCGGCGAGTACCGTGGCGCATCTGGAATCCGGCACGGTGCCCGAAGCCATCAATCATTTCCAGCAGCTGAACTCCGCGACGATCGCGGGCTCGCCCGGGGTATCGCAGATGGATGCGCTGCAGTTCCTGCGTAACGCCCTGCACGAGGTGGCGCCCGCTGGATACAACGTGGACTACTCGGGGCAGTCGCGCCAGTTCGTGCGAGGCTCGAGCGGGTTCCTGGTGACGCTGCTGTTTGCTCTGGTCATCGTGTACCTCGCCCTGGCGGCCCAGTTCGAGAGCTTGCGCGATCCCGCGGTCATTCTGGTGTCTGTGCCCATGGCGTTGTTCGGCGCGCTGCTGTTCATCAACATCGGACTCGCAACGCTCAACATCTACACACAGGTGGGTCTCGTGACATTGCTCGGCCTCGTGAGCAAGCACGGCATTCTGATCGTGCAATTTGCCAACGAGTTGCAGCGCGAAGGTCGCGGCAAGCTCGAGGCGATCGAGGAGGCCGCGACGGTGAGGTTGCGGCCCATCCTGATGACGACGGCCGCGATGGTTCTCGGTGTGATGCCGCTGGTCATCGCTTCGGGTGCAGGGGCCGGGGGACGTCGTGCGATGGGAATTGTGTTGTTCACCGGCTTGTCGATCGGCACTCTATTCACGCTGTTCATCGTGCCGGCAGTTTACGTCGCGTTGGGCGCGGATCACGCCAAGGACCGCGCCAAGAAGGAAGAGATCAGCCGCGAGGCGGAGTCAGTGGGACATTCCGGCGGCCATCCGCCGGCTCACGCCTGAAGCACGCCATGGGCGCGATTACGTCGAGCCCGCTGGGGGGGCACACTCGGGGCTGCTGGGGGGCACATTCGGGGCTGCTGCGCGGGGCGGGCCGCCCGTGTGCCTAGCGCACCACTGGCATGGTGAATTCCGCGCCCTTGCTGGCGTCGTTGGCGGACGTGCTCATGGGCCACTTCTGTGTCACGCACTTCAGGCGTGTGTAGAACCGTACGCCCTCCATACCATAGATGTGGTGGTCACCAAACAGTGAGGTGCGCCAGCCGCCAAAACTGTAGGCAGCCATTGGCACCGGGATCGGCACGTTCACCCCAACCATGCCGACCTCGATCGCCGCGGTAAACGAGCGAGAGGCCTCCCCGCTGCGAGTGAAAATGGCGGTGCCATTCGCGTAGGGGTGGGAATTGATGAGTCGGACCGCCGCGTCCAGATCGGGGACACGCACGATCACCAACACCGGTCCGAAGATCTCCTCGCGGTAGATTCGCATCTCGGGACGGACCCGATCGAACAGGCTCCCGCCGAGGAAGAAGCCGGCGGGTCTGGAGGCGACCTTCAGGGATCGGCCGTCCACCTCCAGCGTTGCACCTTCCGAGATCCCGATATCGATGTAGGAGCGCACGCGTTCCAGGTGCTCGCGCGTGACGAGCGGCCCCATGTCCGTTCCCTCATCGTCCGGGGCGCCTACGCGTAATGCCCGTACTTTGGGCGCGAGATGGGCCACCAATCGGTCGGCTACCTCATCGCCGATGGCAACCGCGACGGAGATCGCCATGCAACGCTCGCCCGCGGAGCCGAATGCAGCGCCGAGCAGGGCTCGTGAGGCCTGCTCGATGTCCGCGTCGGGCATGACGACGAGGTGGTTCTTCGCGCTACCGAGGGCCTGGACACGTTTGCCGCGCGAGCTGCCTTCGATGTAGACATGCTTCGCCACAGGAGTCGAGCCCACGAAACTGATCGCTGCGACATCCGGGTGGCCAAGCAGATAGTCCACGGCTTGCTTGTCGCCCTGAACGATGTTGAAGACTCCGTCGGGCAGGCCCGCTTCCTTCAGCAGGCGTGCAAGGTGGATCGACGCGGATGGGTCGCGCTCGGAAGGCTTCAATACGAAAGTGTTGCCGCATGCGATCGCGATGGGAAACATCCACAGAGGAACCATCGCCGGGAAGTTAAATGGCGTGATGCCCGCGACGATGCCTAAGGGCTGTCGGACATTGTAGGTATCAACTCCGCCACCCACGTTCTCGCTGAACTCGCCCTTGAGAAGGTGTGGCATCGCGCATGCGAACTCGACCACCTCGAGGCCGCGCGCTATTTCGCCGTGGGCGTCCGCGATCGTTTTGCCATGCTCTCGTGAGATTGTGCGGGCGACCTCGTCAGCCGCTTTCTCGAGGAGGGCTTTGAACTGAAAGAGAACGCGAGCGCGTCGTGGGGCTGAGGTGCCAGCCCACGCAGGCAATGCGGTACGGGCTGCAGCGAGCGCTGCATCCAGGATGTCAGGACCGGCGAGAGGAACACGGGCGGCAACGGACCCGAGGGATGGATCGAAGACGTCCCCGTATCTCGGCGCAGAGGCTCCCGATCGCAGACCGGGGTTTGCAGCCATCGACAGAGCCTCGCCCCCACCGATCCAGTGCGGGATCGCCGACAGCGGCGAGGCTATTTCGGTGGGGTGGCGCATCGTATGCTGGGCCTCGAGTCTGGCGGACCTCGAATCATAACCGGTGGGCCGATCGGCATAGATGCTCAGGCAATAAAAGCCTTGACAAATACAGCCTAGGCAGTAAATATGCAACTGTCATCATCGCCTGAGCCTCGGCTCGAGTGAGAATCGGTGGGCGACATCTACGAGATCGAGAGCTACGAGCCGCGCAGCGGGGCAGGGCATCTTCTCGGCAAGGTACGCGTGGCCATGCTCGCTGCCCTCGATCGGGAGTTCGCCGCGGACCCGGAGCTCGCGAAGCTGGAGGTGACTTCAGCCCAGTTTGCCGTTCTGTCCTGGCTCTGCCTGTATGGAGCCCGATCCGCGTCCGATCTGTGCAGGTCGATCTCCTACGACGCGGGTGCGATGACCCGAATGGTCGACCGGCTGGAGAGTAAGGGTCTCGTGCGACGCAGCCGTTCGGCTGACGATCGCAGGTTGGTCCATATCGAGCTGACCGACGCAGGCAACACTGCCTTTCCGCCGATGCGAGCGGTCGCCGTGCGCGTGCTCAATCGCTTTCTGCGGGGCTTCTCGAAGTCCGAGGCTCGCCAGCTGGAGAGCTTTCTCACGCGCATGTTGGAGAACGCGCACGCTGAAGTGTAGCGATGAGGTGTCAGCGGGCGCGCGCCGACCGCCTGCGGGGGAGCGCGCCGGTCAGTTGTGAGCTGGTGCGCCGACCGCCTTGCGGGGAGTGTGCCGGTCAGTTCTCAGGGGCGCCGCGCCCGAGGATCTCGTCGCGGACATCGGCAATTTCCCGGGCGCGCGACGGTCGCGCCGCCTCGCACGGCTCCGGCCGCGGGCAGCGGGAGCTTCGGGGGCAGATGATTCGCGCCGGATGCTGCAACGCGGTTTCGATCCACTCGATGTTGAGGACGTTGGACACCGCTCGCAGCACTTGGGCGGCGCTCTTCGGGATGCGAGCCTCGCCGCGTCGCTGCAGGCACTCGCGAAAGATCGCGTCCACGAGCGTTGCCGTCTGCGCGCCGTTGGAATCGAGGGCAGGGGCCAGGTCGACGCCCACGGAGAAGACATGGGGATTGCCGGCCATATCTCGCGCCCGCAAGGAGTAACAACAATACAACAGCGACCGTTCCCCATCCCGCAGCACCGAGATCTGTGACCCCGACTCGCCACGCTGGCCGTCGATCATTCGGAAGACCGCCCAGTTGCGGCAGGGGTCCGTCACGCGGGTGAGATTGCCCCAGGGCAGCGGAATGCCATTGCCCCGGTACACCTCGCGCAGATAGCCGGGCGGATAGGCGTCGAAGAAGTGCCAGTATGGATAGGGGGAGGCCTTCGTCATGCGCCTCATGATCACCGAAGGCGTCAGCTCGAGCTTGATGCCGGCCTCGACCCGGTAGCGCTCGCTCGTGAGAAAACGACGGAAGGGAGCGCGAGGTGCGAGCAGGGCTCCCGCGAAAAACGCGCACTCGAAGTCCCGCCACGCATGCAGGACGTCCTGTGCATTCATGCCGGCCGCGCTCGAGCCGCTCTCAGGGCTGCCCCCCATCTCGCCGCCGCTCGCGTGCGCCGATTTCAGGCCGTCGCCGCCATGCAGTACCTTGTGAGCGATATGAGTCGCGAGGTCGAACTTCAGTCGCGACGGGCTCGCTTGCAGCGCGCGATTGGCATACACCGTGCGCGGCGCCTCGAAGAACGAGCGCACCATGCTGCGCACTTCCCGGTCCTTGTCGCGCACGAGTACCGGCTTGCGCTCGAACCAGCGAATCTCGAGGCCATGGCGCTTGCACAGCCGCAGGAGGTCATCGGTGGACAACGGGAATTGACGCTCCCCGACGCTTTCCGCGGCACGCTCGAGATCCGGGAAATCGTTGCGGGACATTTCCTGGTGTGAGCGGATCAACAGGTGCGCGAATTGACGTCCCGTGGTGCCGGTCTGGGCCAGCAGCTCCGGGATCGCCGATTGCAGCACGTTCTTCGAAAAGAGGAAGGCCGGCTCGAGCGGTATGCGCACCGCGCCGCCCGTCGGCGCCTCGGGCAGCGGGATGTCGATGTCGGCGCGCTCATCGAGAAACCATTGCGCCTGTCGCTGGAATACCGCGGCCAACAGCTCGAGGACCTCCTGCGAGGGGGCCCGCTTGCCGCTCTCGATCATGCTCAGATAGGACACCGACGGCGCGATCTGCGCGTCGCGCTGAATGCAGCGCGCCGACAGCTCTTCCAGTGTCAGGCCGTTGCGCTTGCGGATGGAGCGCAGCTTGGCGCCGAGGAAGTGGCCTTTGCGAAGCAGCGTGGGCATGACGGTTACCTGTAACAAGGATGCGGAAACACGGCCTCGAGGGCGCCGAAAGTCGGTGCGCCGGCCCTCGCTCTGGCCCTCGTTGTGAAATTAACAGTGTGAAGTTTCTGGAGTCAAATTCTGCTGTGGGGCGGGGTATGCTGCCCCCATGAGCGCTGTCCCGCGAGAAGCCGTCCATTGCCCCGAACAGGGCTGCCCGGGCCTGGGCGATTTCGTGATGCCGTCCGTTGACCGAGGCGGCGCGAACGTGGCACCGTCCCGGCCCCCCGCCGGGGCGCGTCGGCAGTGCGGCGCGCCGCGCCTGATAGTGGATTCAGTTCAGTGATTTTCAGCTCAGCCCTTTACGGAGAATATGACAATGAGTGTGCAGCGATCTCTTCCCACCGCCGATGAGTTGCGTCAGACCTGGCGAGACAGCCCGCGCTGGCGCGGCGTCGAGCGCGGCTACAAGGCCGAGGATGTCGTGCGTCTGCGCGGCACGATCGCGGTAGAGCACTCCATCGCGCGACTGACTTCCGAGAAGCTGTGGCGCTACATCAACGAGAAGCCGTTCGTGAACGCGCTCGGCGCGTTGACGGGCAACCAGGCCATGCAGCAGGTGAAGGCCGGCCTCGACGCCATCTACCTGTCGGGATGGCAGGTGGCCGGCGATGCGAACCTCGCCGGTGAGATGTATCCCGACCAGTCCCTGTATCCCGCGGACTCGGTCCCGGCGGTCGTCCGGCGCATCAATGCGACGTTGAAGCGCGCCGACGAACTGCACCATGCCGAAGGCAACGACTCGGTCGACTGGTTCAAGCCGATCGTCGCCGACGCCGAGGCGGGTTTCGGCGGCGTGCTGAACGCGTTCGAGCTCATGAAGCAGATGATCGACGCGGGTGCCGCGGGTGTGCACTTCGAGGACCAGCTGTCCTCGGCCAAGAAGTGCGGTCACATGGGCGGCAAGGTGTTGGTGCCCACCCAGGAGGCGGTCAACAAGCTGATCGCCGCGCGTCTGGCGGCTGACGTTTCCAACGTGCCGACGGTTCTAGTGGCGCGTACCGATGCGGAATCCGCGAACCTCCTGACGGCCGACGTGGACGAGCGCGATCGTCCCTTCATCGACAAGGCGAAGGGCCGTACCTCGGAAGGCTTTTTCAACGTCAAGGCGGGCCTCGACCAAGCGATAGCGCGGGGTCTCGCGTATGCGCCGTACGCCGATCTCATCTGGTGCGAGACGGGCAAGCCGGATCTCGAGGAAGCGAAACACTTCGCCGAGGGGATTCACAAGAAGTTCCCCGGCAAGCTCCTCGCCTACAACTGCTCGCCGTCGTTCAATTGGAAGCGCAAGCTCGATGACGCGACGATCGCGAAGTTCCAGCGTGAGCTGGGTGCCATGGGCTACAAGTTCCAGTTCATCACCCTGGCAGGCTTCCACGCGCTGAACTTCTCCATGTTCGAGCTGGCGCGCGGTTATAAGAGCCAGCAGATGACGGCGTATGTGGCCCTGCAGCAGGCGGAGTTCGCCGCCGAGCCCGTGGGCTACACCGCGACCAAGCATCAGCGCGAGGTCGGAGCCGGCTACTTCGATGACGTCACCCAGACCGTCACGGCCGGCACCTCGTCCATCACGGCACTGGTCGGCAGCACGGAAGAGCAGCAGTTCCAGCGCGGTTGAGCTGTCGGATCATCCGGCCGTGCGGGCGTCATACCCGCACGGCCGCTGCTTCTTCAGTGTTTGTGCAATTCGGCAACGACCTTGTCGATCAGTGCCGAAGGTGACAGCTCGAGCACCTGCGCGAGTTGGAACAGGACGGTCAGCGTCGGGGTCCGCAGTCCGCGCTCGAGAAGGGATGGATAAGTGCGATCGAAGTCGCCCCGGGATGCCAGCTCTTCCTGAGTGATGCCTCTTTCGCGGCGCGCTTCACGCAGCACGCGCCCGAAGGCAATAGCAACTGTCTGACGTCGCATTCGGCAGCATCATGACTCAGCGGCGAGTATAGCCCCACGGACGAGTGTCCGACTTGGTGTTGATCCGTCACGCCCGCGACTCATGCCTCTCGAGTACACCGGAGACGTTTCAGGTGGTCGACTTCGTCACGCGCGAAGGGTGTCGCCCGCACGACTTGCAGCGAGTTGTCTCACGAGTTGCCCGGCAGGTATCGGGCGGCAACCACCGGCATTCTGGCCAGACCACATTGGTGAGAAGTCACCGCTACCGCGGCGTTCGGCCGCTGCGCGCAGGGGCGCGAGCGCGGTTGAGGCAAGTGGAAATTCGGGTATATCGTCGCGTAGTGGGCCGTGCTCCCGCATGAGACGGTTCACGATGCCGCGTGCGGGCCGTCCGCTGAAGAGGTTCGTTACAGCCGTGTGACTGCTCGCTTCACTTGCGAGCGCGGCTCGATGCGGGGCGCTGGTGGTTGCTTCAGGGCAGAGCAGGAATGCTGTGCCAATCTGTGCGGCGGACGCGCCCAGGGCGAGCGCAGCAGCGACGCCTCGCTCATCGGCTATTCCCCCGGACGCTATAACCGGCACACGGACCTTCCGCGCGATTTGCGGCACCAACGTGAGCGTGCTCAGCTGGACCGTGAGGTCAGGCGTCAAAAAATGACCTCGGTGACCGCCGGCTTCGATACCCTGTGCAATCACCGCGTCTACGCCGCGAGCTTCCAGCCACTGCGCCTCTGCGACAGTGGTCGCGGAGCTGAGGATCTTGGCGCCCCAGGCGCGTAGCGGCTCGAGCAGATCGGGCGCGGGCAATCCGAAGTGAAAGCTGACAACCCGTGGTCGAAATTCGCGCAGCAGCTCGAGAGCCCGTGCGTCGAAAGGACTGCGCGCCGGACCGGACGGCGTCTCGTGGGTACTGATACCGAGCTCGGCGTAGTAGGGGGCCAGCAGCTTGCGCCAGCGTTGCTCCCGTCCTTCGTCAGGGACGGGGGATTCGTGGCAGAAAAAGTTGACGTTGTATGGGCCGCTGACTCCGGCGCTCAAAGCCTGCAGCTCGGAGCGTAGAGTCGCAGGTGTCAGCATCGCGCAGGGTAGCGAACCCAGTCCGCCCGCCCGACAGACGGCCACGGCCAAGGCGTTCGTCTGCACACCGGCCATCGGCGCCTGGATGATGGGAAGCTCCGTCCCGAATATCCCCGCTGCAGCCATCGTCCCCACCCTTACCTGCCTTCAGGCGGGAGAACATTAGACGATCGCCGATCCAAAAGCTCCCTGCAAAAAGGGCAAATTCTCAGAAGAAACCGTGCAGTTCGATGAAGAGCAGCTTCAAGTGCTGCTGCGGCGCCTGCGGGATACCGTCCGAATAGCGAAAGCCGCCGCGCAGCTGAAGGAACTGGATGGGGGTCAGCTCGTAGACGAGGCTGTAGCGGGTCTGGGTGTCATGGCCGACGTCCCGATTGGGATCCCGATACTCGGCCGTGATCTTGAGGTTGTGGCCCTGGGTGATCCGCCAATTTCCTTCCCCGAGCATCGCGAGCTGCTTGCCGCCCGTCGTGATACTGTGATCGTCGATCAGGGCGGCCTCGCCGAGCCATGCGATCGGACCCGTGCGCAGGCCGGCGAAGATGCCGTAAGAGCTCTTGCTCCCGGCGTCGGCATCGTTGTAGTTGGCGGCCGCACCCAGACGCCAGAACGAGCGCACGTAGCTGAGCTGGCCACTGTATTGCTTGCGGTGATCGGTCTCCGGTCCGCCGGCGGAGCCGTTGCTGACGGCGACCTGCGCATCCCAATTCCCCCGCTCCCAACCGAACTCGGCGCCTTTGTCGGGCGTCGTCATGTTGAGACCGGTGGCCTCGAGGACCAGGGCGGTTTGATCCTGCAGGCGCCAGCCGAAGGGGAGATACATCTGGCCGGCTTTCACATACCAGTCGTGACGGGCCGACCAGAACATGGCATAAGCCTCCCGATTGAGCGCGCCGCCGGGGGCAACCTGCTCGTCGACGTAGACGATCAACCGGTTCGGGATGACGTTCGCGCTCAGATAGACGCGCGCCTGCTCCAGATCGAACTGATCCGTGGATTGGCCCTGGGGCATTCGGGTGTAGGTGCCCTGGAAGCGCAGATCCCCGCCGATGGACAGGAATTTCATGAGGTCCCCGGTCCACACGTCCGGTCCGGTGTCGATGCGATTCGCGGGAAGTTGCGTCTGCGCGAATACATTTCCGAACGCCGTGCGCTCACCGCCACCCGTGGGATTGACATGGCACTGAGCACACTTGAGTCCCTGCTGGATCGCGAGATAGGGCTCGGCGTGGGCGAGCGACGTGGCGAAAGCCAGTGCGAGCAGCGCACCGCACAGATATGTGAATTTCATCGGGGCACTTCCACCGTGAACGTGAACGAGTAGTCCGTCTTCAGGGTGCGGGCGCTCATGTCGGCGAGCGCGCCCCCGCCCGTGCCTCGCAAAGTCACCCGGTAGACACCGTCCAACAGAGGCGTCTGTGGCTGTATGAGGACGGCGGCCGGATTGCCGGTTGCGATTCGTGTCGTGACGGCCACAGTGGCCGGATTGCCAGTTGCGATCCCTGTCGTGGCGGCAAGTGCTGCTGGTGCTTCTGCGGCGGATCCCAAGCGCTCCAGCACCACTGTAGTGGCATTGACCACCGAGGGGTCGACGTCGTGGTTGAAGGCGACCACGATCGGGGAGGGTGGGATGGCGACAATGGATCCCGCGTCAGGCGATGTCATCCCGACCGTGAGCTGGTCGGCTTGCAACGCTTGGGTCAACGCCGCCTTGGAGGTCGGGGCGGCGGCCGACATCGCTGTCGCTCCAGGTGCGGCCATCGCAGTCTGGGCGGCGCCATCGGTGATCCATTGGCGGATCACGTCGATCGTCGCTTGCGGTAGATATGGGCCCCCGAGCGGCATTTGCCCGCCGCTGATTCCCGCCGCGTCTTCGAGCTTGCGAATCACGTAGCTCGCATCAGGATTGCCGGGCGATACGCGCAACACGGAGCTTTGCTCCGCGCTCGGCACACCGACGAGCAGCGAGTAGCTGTGCTCGGCGTCGAGCTGCAGCCCCTCGGGAGCGCCGGCGCCGATGTGACATTTCGTGCAGATGGGCGTGAAGACGTTGGCCTGGATCGACTCGAAGGTGGCCGTGAGCGGCGTTGAGCCGCTCTCGTCCGAGCCGATCGGCAGCCCGTTCTGGTCCAGCCCCTGACCATTGCCGGCGCAGCCGGCGATAGCCAGGGCCACGGCGAGCACGACCGGCTTGTATCTGGGAGGCAACATTCGAGCGATCCGTGGGCAGTGGTTGCTGGCCGTAAGTCACCCGACCGAGGGTGTCGGTTTTGAAGCGCGGCAGATTTTTTGGGCCGCTTGCCTCCGGCTTGCAACCATTGAACCTTTGCCACATTTCGCGCAACTCACGGTCACAGCTACGTGCAGATACGGCGGCGTCGGCGCGCGGGCGCGCGCTCCGCGGCGGGAGTCATGCCTTTTGCCTGGACAGTCGGCGGAATTCGATCTGGAGCTGCAGCGCCTGCCGCTGGTGACGCTCTATCTGACGGAGCGCTGCAACTCCAGGTGTATCACGTGTGACTACTGGCGGCACGGTCGAGCGGACTTGGACCTCGCCCAGATCGAACGACTGCGGCCCAGCTTGCGCGCATTGCAGACGCAGGTGGTGCTGATCTCCGGCGGCGAGCCGCTCATGAATCCGCACTGGATGGAAATTGCGCAGCGGCTGCGCTCGGACGGCTTGCAGCTCTGGCTCCTGACCTCGGGACTGTCCTTGATGAAACACGCCGATCGCGCTGCGCAGCTCTTCCAGGCGATTACGGTCTCCTTGGACGGCACGAACCGCGAGACCTACGCGGCCATTCGCGGACTGGATGCGTTCGACAGGGTGCTGGCGGGAATTCGAGCAGCGGCGGACGCGGGCGCCCGAGTGAGTGTGCGAGTCACGTTGCAACGCGCCAACTATCGACAGCTCCCTGACTTCGTTGAGGTGGCACGGCGCGCCGGTGCACAGCAGATCTCGTTCCTGGCTGTCGATGTGGCCAATGCGCACGCGTTCGCACGGCAAGACGGTTGCAGCACGGATCTCTCGCTACATCCCGAGGACCTGGCGCCGTTGGCACAGATCCTGAGCAGCATGGAGCGCGATTTCGTCGCGGACTTCGACTCAGGATTCATTGCCGAGAGTCCGCGACGGCTATGGCAGATCCACCAATATTTTTCCGCCGTGTGCGCGCTAGATGCGTATCCGCCGGTACGTTGCAATGTACCGGAGTACTCCGCAGTGATCAGCGCTACGGGCCGCGTGAGCCCATGCTTCTTTATTCCCGGCCCGCTTGCTGCACGGGAGGATGAGCTGCAGGCCGCGCTGAATTCTCATTCAATGCTCGCGTTGCGCCGGGAGATTCGCGCCGGCGCTCGTCCCGAATGCACGCGATGCGTGTGCTCGTTGTGGCGCGAGCCGGACGCTCGCGCTCCGTCTGACTTCTTGTTACGCAGGAGGGCAAATGCTTGAGCTGACGCGAGAGCAGGTCGCCGCGTCCACTCGCTCTCGCGTGATGCCCGCTGGCTGTGGGCTCATCGGCAAGTGCGCGGGAAAGATCATGGCCTGGGCCTACCGGCTCACGGGGAGGGACCGATACGATGACTTCCGCGTCGAGCACGTGCAGGGGGCTCCCTTCATCGTGACACCGAGCGTCTTCAACCCCAAGGTGCCGCGCACTGGTGAATTTCTTGCGGCGCAGATTGATTCGCGACTCGCTGGGGCGCATTCGGAAGTGCTGGACATGGGGACGGGCTGCGGCGTCGGCGCGGTGTTCGCCGCGAAGTATGCGCGTCGTGTTGTCGCCGTGGACATCAACGCGGCTGCGGTTCGGTGCGCCGGCATCAATGCGCTCCTGAATCATGCGGAAGACAAGATCGAAGTACGGCACGGCGATCTGTTCGCGCCGGTGCAGGGGGAGCGCTTCGATCTGATTCTCTTCAATCCGCCGTTTCTGCGGGGCGCGCCTCGCGATGATCGCGATCGCGCGTGGCGATCGAGCGATATCGCCGAGCGCTTCGCAGCATCCCTGAGCGATCATCTGAAGCCGGGAGGCAGCGCGCTCGTGCTGTTGTCGAGTTTTGGCGCAGCGGAGTTTTTCCTGGAGCAGTTCCGCCACCATGGCCACGCCATCCGCATGATCGCAGAGCGCCGGTTCATCAACGAGGCGTTGGCGGTATTCCAGCTTACGCCGGCCGCGGTCCGGGAGCGGACGTGATCAGCGCGAGAGGTGGCCGGCCGCCTGCGGTTGCGAAGAGCAGCAGGCTCAAGGTTGTGCTGTACAACCCGCGCGCCGTCTTCTTCACCATGCCGCTTGCACTGCTGGCGATCGGTTCCGAGCTCGACCCCGAAAACTATGAGGTGGTTATCGTCGACGGCCGGCTCGAGACGGACGCGGAGCGTGCCGTGTTGTCGCAGCTCAATGGTGCGGTATGCTTCGGGGTCACGGTTCTGACTGGCGCTCCCATCGCCGATGCGCTGCGGATATCCCGAGCCGTGAAACGGGTCCGACCCGAGCTTCCCGTGGTGTGGGGAGGTTGGCATCCGTCGATGTTCTCTCGAGAGTGTCTTGCCGAGACCTCTGTCGATGTGACGGTGCGGGGGCAGGGTGAAGAGACTTTTGGGGAAATTGTCCGTCGGCTGGCAGAAGGCCGTTCCCTGGAAGGTTGTGCCGGCTGCACGGTGCGACTCGCAGACGGTACCGTCTGCGAGAATCCTGCACGACCGCTCGCACCCGTCGACAAATTCCGGGCGCATGACTATACGCTGATCCCGATGGAGCGCTATTTCGCCCTCAAGGGCAAGCGCCAACTCGACTACATCTCCTCCCAGGGCTGTAACTTCCGCTGCGCATTCTGCTCCGATCCGTTCGTCTATGGGCGCAAGTGGGTAGGGCTCGAGCCGACTCGCATGGTGCTGCGTCTGAAGGAGCTGTGGGAGAGCTATCATTTCGACGACGTCAATTTCCAAGACGAGACCTTCTTCACGAAGCGCGAGCGTGTCGAGGCCCTAGCCGACGGCATCGTCGCGTCCGGCATGAAGGTCACCTGGGCCGCGACGATGCGCGCGGATCAGGGGGTCCGTCTGCCCGAGCACGCATGGGAGCGTTGCAAGCAATCCGGTTTGCGCCGCCTCCTGGTGGGAGTCGAGTCCGGTTCGAACGAGATGCTGAAGCGAATCCGCAAGGACATCCGGATCGAGCAGGTGTTCCAGACCGCCGAAAGAATGCTGAAGTATGAGATCGCCGGTCACTTCCCGTTCATCGTCGGCTTCCCCGACGAGAGCGACGCCAGCATCCGGGCGACGCTCGACTGCGCCAAGCGCCTGCGCTCGCTGAGTCCGGATTTCCTGACCCCCATCTACTATTTCAAGCCTTATCCGGGCAGCGAGTTGGTTACGGATGCCGTGGCGCGCGGCTTTCGTCTGCCGCAGACGCTGCAGGCGTGGTCGCAGTTCGACTATGTCGCGGGATCGCCGGGGCCCTGGGTGTCGCCCGAGAATTTCCAGCTCATCGAGCGCTTCAAGTTTTTTCACGAGCTTGCCTGGAAGCGGCTGTCGCATGGCAAGCGGCTCCTGCAGCGGCTCGCGCGGTATCGTTGCAGCAGGGATGATTATCGGTGGCCCGTCGAGATGCTGTTCACACGCTGGATTCTCCCCGCTCAGAGACTGTCATGAGCGCTAACTCCCACGTCCTGCTCATAAATCCCACGATCACGGCGCGGCGCCACGCGCGCTTTCCACTCGCAGTCCTGAGTCTGTCCGCCGCGCTGGAGGGCAAGTACAGCGCGACGATCCTCGATGGCAACGTCGATCGCGAGTTCGTCGCGACCGCCGTTCGCAGGGTCGGCGAGGGTAGTGTTGGTGCGGTGGGGGTGACCGTCATGGGCGGCCCGCAACTGCGAGCGGCGATCGCCGTATCCAGGGCCATCCGCGCGAAAATGCCTGCCCTGCCCATTATCTGGGGAGGCGCTTTTCCGACGGTCTGCCCGGAAGCGACCCTGAATACGTCGTACGTTGATTATGCGGTGAGAGGGCAGGGTGAGGCCACGTTGACGGAGCTCCTGGATGCTCTTGCTGCCGGCCGCAGCGATGCGCTGGCCTCGATTGCCGGACTGACTTGGCGACACGGCGAGCAGATCGTGCACAACCCGGATCGGCCGTTTTCTGCCGCGAGTCTCGCCCGTAGGTTGCCATACGACCGGCTGCACAACCCACGGCAATATCTGACCCGGACATATCTGGGCGAGCGTACCGCCGGCTATCAGGCGGCGCTGGGTTGCCGCTTTCGCTGCACTTTCTGCGGGGTCGCGACGATGTTTCGCGGCAAGATGGCCCTGCCGCCCGCCGCCCGGCTCGAGCAGGATCTGCGCTTCTTCACGCGTCGGCTCGGCGTGGATGCGCTCCAGTTCTACGATCACAACTTCTTCGATCGGGAAGTGGACATGGTGCCGCTGCTCGAGGTGCTGGCCAAGTTCGAGCTGCCATGGTGGTGCTTCGCGCGCTCCGATGCTCTCGTCAATCTGACCGAGCGCTCCTGGGCCCTCGTGAAGAAGAGCCGGCTGCGGATGGCTTACATTGGCGCCGAATCTCCCAGCGACTGGCTGTTACACGACATCCGCAAAGGTACCCGCTGCGATCAGACGATGGCGGCGGTGGAGGCGTGCCGCCGCCATGGGGTGACTCCGGAGCTGTCCTTCATGCTTGCCCCGCCCCAGGACCCTGAGGGTGAGACGGAGAAGACGTTCGAGTTCATCCGCATGATCAAGCGGGTCCACCCGGCGACGGAGGTCATGATCTATATCTACACTCCGCTGCCTTGGCGCGGCACCGACCCCAACGCCGCGGGCGCCCGTCTGCAGAGCGCGCTGCGAGATTGCGCTGGCCGTCAGGTCGTATTCCCATCCAGCGCCGACGGCTGGGCGGAGCCCGAGTGGCTGGCCTATTGGTGTCACCAGGATGCACCCTGGCTCTCACCACGGTTGCGGCGGCGAATCGTTGATTTCACGACCGTCCTGGGGTGTCGCTTCCCGACCATCATGGACATCCGCGCTTCCTCCTGGGGCAAATCCGCTCTGCGAGCGCTCGCGTCGTGGCGCTACAAGTTTGAGCGTTACGATCACCCCTGGGAGCTCAGAATTTCGCGCAAGATCATCCGGCACTGGGACCCGCGGGTCATGAGC
>DATEJM010000065.1:0-64472 GCA_035277965.1 Steroidobacteraceae bacterium
TCGTGGTCGGCGGATTCCTGTTCGTGAAGCTTCCCGGCAGCTTCGTTCCTGATGAGGACCAGGGCTATATGCTGCTCGACGTGCAATTGCCGCCGGGAGCATCCCTCGAGCGCACGCGCGTCGTGATGCAGCAGGTCTACCATCTGTTCAAGACCAACCCCAACATCGAGGACGCGCTGCTGGTCGCCGGAGTCGGACTGGCCGGCACCGGGGAGAACGCGGGCCGTGCGTTCGTCCGCCTCAAGCTGTGGGATGAGCGTAAGACCACGGCGGCGCAGATCGTTCAATGGGCCAACGCCGTTGCGCGCGCGCAGATACGCGATGCGCGGGTCTTCGTCATCAACCTGCCGACGATCCGCGGCCTCGGGGCTTTTGGCGGCTTCGATTTCTATCTGGAGGATCGCAGCGGCCTCGGGCGCGAGGCCCTGACGGCGGCACAGGCCACAGTGCTGCAACGTGCGAGCAGCAACCCCGCGCTGACGGCGGTACGTGTCAATTCGTTGCAGCCGGCTCCCCGCGCAAACCTGATCGTGGATCGCGTTCAGGCGGAAGCGCTGGGACTGTCGGTCAGCGACGTCTACACGGCGATTCAGCTCATGCTGGCCCCCGTCTATGCCAACGATTTCATCTACCAGGGACGCGTGCTGCGCGTGCTGCTGCAGGCAGATGCGCCTTACAGAATGTCCGAGGATGCGCTGGCGCACTTCTATGTCCCCGCGGCGAACGGCGCGATGATCCCGCTTTCCAACTTCGTGCGGATCGAGTGGAGCGTGGCCGCTCCCGCCCTCGTGCGCTACAACGGGTATCCTGCCACGGAGATCACCGGCGCCAACGCGCCAGGCCGCAGCTCGGGCGAAGCGATGAACGAGATGGAGCGCATCGTCGCCGAGAGCCTGCCCCATGGTTTCGGATACGACTGGGCCGGTCAGTCGCTGCAAGAGCTGCTGTCAGGCGCGCAAGCTCCCATGCTGTTCGCCCTGTCCATCCTGGTGGTCTATTTGTGCCTCGCGGCGCTGTACGAGAGTTGGAGCATCCCGGTCGCGGTGTTGATGGCCGTGCCCGTCGGTCTGCTCGGCAGTACGGTTGCCGCCTTGCTGCGAGGTCTGCCGAATGATGTGTTCTTCAAGGTGGGGCTGTTGACCATCATCGGCCTTTCGGCCAAGAACGCCATCCTCATCGTCGAGTTCGCCGTTACCTTGCGCGCGGCGGGCAAGACCCTGCATGACTCGGTGCTCGAGGCCGCCCGGCTGCGGTTCCGCCCCATTCTGATGACCTCGTTCGCGTTCATACTGGGAGTATTTCCCATGGTGGTCTCGACGGGCGCCGGCGCCAACGCGCGTCACGCGATCGGCACCGGCGTGGTGGGCGGAATGTTGAGCGCCGCGCTACTCGGCGTACTGCTCATTCCCGTCTGCTTCGTCGCCGTGCGCCGCGTCATGCGCGACCAACTCGATTGATTGACAAGAGCCGCCTGGGAAGTCTTCGCGGCTCGCGCGATCGGGAGCGCTATTCCAACAGCGCGGCGGCTTTGTCGAGGCGGTCGCAGTAACCGGACAGCACGAAGGCCGTGATGAGGCTGTACTGATTCGCTTCCTCCCAGCGGTTCTGATCGATGGCCTCGCGGACGCCCGGAATCGTCTTCGCTCCGTAGCCTGTGTAGAGGCCGGGCGCGTAGACCAAGTGCCGGTACCAGCTTCGTCCTGGCAGGCCTCGCGAATCCGTCAAGGCACTTTCCATGCCCTGCAGCAGAGCATTGAGCTGCGTGCGCTGCGAGGCCGATAGCTGGAGGCCTTTGGCTACCGTCCGCGCATATGCGTCGTCGTACCGCTTCGCACTCTTCTGCAGTCGCGCGACGACGTTGTCCAGGCGGGCAAAGTCGATGTACGGCACCTCGGGCTCCCGCTCCGGCGCCTCGAGCGGCCGGGTTGGGTCGGCGGCCAGCGCAAATACCTTTGCATCGAGGAGGCGTCCCAGCTCCTCGGCAGCCTTGCGCTTGCTGTCGGCTAGCTGATGCAGGCTCTGCACGTAGCCACTCACTGTGCTCGCGAACGACCCGAATTGCATGGGCAACACATCTGCGTCGGCCATGCGAAGCACGACATGGCCAGCGGTCTGGGCCTCGGCGACTCCATATACGAACTCCGGGTCGCCGAAGCGAACGTAGTGCTCGAATGTGTCGTAAGCGGAGTGATAGACGCCCGCCTGGTCCCCCTCGCCGTGATACTCGACGCTGAGCGAGGCGATACCCGCGTGTTGCAGAAACGCCGAGTAGTCCGAGCCCGAGCCGAGTGCGGCGATGGGCAAATCTCCGCCCGCTTCCGCAGCCGCGGCGCTCTTGCGATCCTCTTCCGATGCATCCGGCTCGTATCCGTCCACGCGCATCACGGCGCGCAACCGCTCGGCGACCGACACCCCCGTTTCCGGGTCCTGCACACCTGCCGCAACGTCGTTCACGAGTCGCTGCAACGAATGGCTGCCGCCTGCATGCAGGAATCCGCGTGCATTCAGATCCGAGTTCAGATACAGAACGGCCTTGCGCTGCAGCTCCTTCTCATGTTGCTCGACCCACTCGGTCGACCCGAGGAGTCCGGGCTCCTCCCCATCCCAGCTCGCGTAGATGAGGGTGCGCTTCGGCCGCCAGCCGCTCTTGAGGAGAGCGCCGATCGCCTTGGCCTCGGCCAGCATGGCGACCTGCCCCGACAACGGGTCCCAGGCACCGTAGACCCAACCGTCGCGATGGTTGCCGCGAATGACCCACTCATCCGGGGTGTTTGCGCCCGGTATTCGCGCGATCACATCGTACAGCGTCTTCTGACCCCAGTCCGAAGCGATCATCAGATGAACGCGCGCGCGACCGGGACCCAAGTGATAGGTCACGGGCAACGATCCACGCCAGCCCGGGGGCGCGACCGGCCCGCCCAGCGCCGCGAGGAGCGGCTGCGCATCCCCGTAGGAGATGGGCAGCACGGGAATCTTGAGGATCGACTTCGCCTGAGCCAGAGGCAATCGCCTGGCGCCTTTCGTGGAGGCGACTCCGGGTGTCAGCGGATCGCCCGGGTAGACCGGCATGTCCGCTACGGAGCCGCGCTGCAGTCCCTCGGCGGGTCGCCACCCCCCTTGGGGATACACATCCCCTTGCGTGTAACCATCCTCGTGCGGATCCGAATAGATGATGCAGCCTATCGCACCGCGTTCCTGAGCGAGCTTGGGCTTCAGCCCACGCCAGCCGCCACCGTACCGCGCGATGACGATCTTTCCTCTGACGTCGATGCCGCGCCGGGCCAGCTCCTTGTAATCGTCGAGCATGCCATTGTTGACATACACGAGATCGCCCGTGACATCGCCGTCCGCGCCATAGACGTTATATGCAGCCATCGCATCCGTACGCGCGGAGGTCGCGTCACCGGAAACCGGGGGCTCTGCCAGGGCTGCCGTGAATTTCGTCGGTGCGATGAGCTCCAATGAATGCTGCTTGAGCGTCGGATAGAGCACGGAGTATGTCTCGATCTGAGCGTCCCATCCCCACTCCCGCAGCCGATCCCGAACCAGCTCAGCGTTGGATTTATCGTGAGGGGACCCGACGTGATTAGGCTCCGCGGCGAGCGTCCGCAGCCAGTTCCGCAGGTCCGCGGGATCGAGCGCCGCGTCGAAGCGCTGCTCCAGCGACAGTTGCGTGGCGCTCTGCTCGGGCGTGAATCCGAACAGCATCGTCGCAGGCGCCGAGGCGGCCCTCCCGACATCTGCGAGCACGGCGGAAACCAGCAGCGCCCAAAGCGCTCCGATGCGAAAGTCCATGTGTGTCAGCGCCCCTCTACGACCAGACGTCATGTTATCGAAGCTGATGCCCGAGCACGATCTGCGTATCGCATCGAGCTTCAGGCGATTGCCTCAGCTCGACGATCTACCCGGAGCGGCCGGGCTGCATCCCCGTCGGGTCACTGAGCCTGAGCGAGCAAGGTATCGACATCCGTCGGCGTCTCCGGCTCGGTGCGCACGCAATTGCGTCCGCCGCGCTTCGCCGCGTACAGCGCGAAATCGGCTCGTTTCAACATCGAGCCCGGCGAGTCGGTCCCGGGTCTCGATACGGCGCAACCGATGCTCGCCGTGACCGGCCGGCGGTCGGCAAACCAGCGAACCGTGTCGATCGACATGATCCCCTCCCGGAACTCCTCGGCGAGCTCACGGGCGCGCTCGAGCGAGGTATCCGGCAGCGCGACCAGGAATTCCTCGCCGCCGAGACGGCCGAAAAAGGCGGGCTCGTGGACGGCAGCGCGGATCCTCGCGGCAACCTGCTTCAGCACCTCATCGCCGGCCGGATGGCCGTGATGATCGTTGATGGCCTTGAAATGGTCGATGTCGATGATGAGGATGGAGCACGGAGCCCCATCCGCCCTGCCCAACGTCTCGGCCAATCGGCCGAGCACGGCGCGACGGTTGGGTACACTGGTGAGCTCGTCCGTCATCGCCAGTGTGCGCATGCGTGTGGTGTTGCGATGCTGGTACACGGCGAGGGTGGCGAGCAGCAACACGAGCAATACGGTCAACACGATCACCGTGGCCTGCAGACGGCGGACGTCGCGACCCTGCGCCAAGGCCCGCTCGTTGCTGGCATTCTCGCGCAGCAGGGCGGTATTTTCCTTGTCCTTTGCGGCCGTATCGAACTCGACCTTCAAGGCCGCGAAGCGCTGATCGAGTTGGTTGCTCAGCAGCTTCTCCGAGGTCGCCCGCGCCCGCGTCTCGCTGTCATAGGCCGCGCGCCAGTTGCCCAGCGCGGCGAATACGGCCGCCTGCTCGGAGTAGGTCGAGTTGAGCTCCGCGAGCGCGTCGGCCTGCCGGAAGATCTGCTCGGCCTCCTGCAATACCTCCGAGCTGTCCGTCAGTCGGCCGAGCTCGTGGTAGGCGACGCCGCGCGCCAATTGGATCTGGGCGCGCAGCCGGGCATCGGGCGTCGATCTCTGGAGAGCGTCTGCCCGATCGAGCGTCACGAGCGCTCCCCGCGGGTCACCGGTCGCATTGGAAACCGCGGCCAGGCCCCGCAGGGCGTAGGCTTCGCCGCGGGAGTAACCGAGCTGTCGGCTCAGAGTCAGCGCACTGTTGAACGACTGGCGCGCGGCGTCCCACTCCCCGAGCTTCTCGTGCGCACGACCGAGGTTGTGCAGCGTGACTGCCTCCTCGCGCTGCATGCCCGCGGCGTGTTGCTCCACCACGGCGCGGGAATAGATGTGCCGGGCCTGCGCGTAGTCACCCATGCGATTGTAGAGAATCGCGATGCTGTTCATGACGGTCAGCGCATGCAACGGCTTGCCCAGTGTGTCGAACAGCGCCTGGGAGCGGCGCAGATCGGACAACCCCAGCGCATATTCGCCCTGCAATCCGAGCAGGTAGCCGCGCGAAAACAGACTCTGAGCGAGCATTTCGTCATCGTGCTCGCGCATCGCCACGGCAACCGCTTGCTCGTACAGGGCTCGAGCCTGCGTATTCTCTCCTGCCGTCTCCAGAATCTCACCCCGGCAGTCGAGGATGCCGGCGCTCAGCCCCGCACGGGTCGCCTTGGGCAGGAGGGCGGCCGCGGCATCGGCCTCCCGGCTGGCGGCGGCGCTGTCACGCTCTGCCTGATAGTCACAGAGGATCAGTCTGGCGCGGATCTCGAGATCGGCGTCCGGCCGCGCGCGCAGGATTTGCAGAGCCCGCTCGGCGTCGCGCTTGCTGGCCTCGGGGTCCATCCTCATAGCCACGGCACCCTGCTCGATGAGGGCCTTCGCCGGATTTTCGTCGCCGTCCCTGCGCGGGCTGTGCGCGGCAGCCGGCCGCAGCGCCACGACAAACAGCGCCAGAATGAGGGCCGCGGCAGCCCGTTGACACATCAGTCCGGCCGAGAAACGAATGTGCGTATTCAACATAAGTTCCATTGCCGGCGCTCCTGCGGCATCATGCCGCAGGACCTCACGCCGGTCTATCGCACGAGGATAAGCGCGCCAGCGAGCTGGCGCGTTAGATTCAGTCGTAAGTGGCCTTCTGCGCTTTGGCGTTGGCCTTGGTGAGGGCCAGATCCGCATCCGCCTGGTCCTTGCAGGCCTTACGGTCATCGCCGCTCAGGCCGTCGCACCGGGCAAGCGCGATCTCGTGCTTGCCTTCCGCGGCGGTCACCGCGGTGTCGTAAGCTCGTTCAGCCTTCTTCTGATGAGCCTTCTCCTCCGCTTTCGAGACATCCGAGTCGGCTTCGTTGTCTGTCTTGACCTGATCCTGCGTTGCCTTCGCATCTGTCTCTTGCGCGTCAGCACGAGCCTTATCGACCTCATTTTGCACCGTGGCGGGTGCAGCGGCCTGGTGGCATCCTGCCAGCGCTGCCAACGCACCCAGGATCAAGAGGGACATGAGGGGCGTTTTCATTCGTTGACTCCCGATAGAGGACCGATCGCCCCGGCGAAGCAAGAGCCGTACCGCACGGGCAAGAGCTGTACCGCGCGGGCAAGAGCCGTACCGCGCGAGTACCCTGGGACTGTGGCGCGCCGCCGGAGATGGGCGTATACGCCAAATACTGATTTGTAATGGGAATTTGTCCTACCCCGGGCGGCCGGCGGTGCGGCGAATTCGCTGAGCTTGCGCAGGCGATGTCACGAGCACTCAAAGAGCCCCGGCCTGGGACCCGACAGGCCCGGCAGATCCTGGAGCGGCAGGTCCATGCGGCCGACAAGAGCCTGTCCGCTGCGAAACCGACGGACGAAGACGTCCACTCCAGCCGTAAGAGCGTCAAGAAGGCCCGCGCCACCCTCCGCCTGCTACGCCCCACACTCTCCAAACGAATGTATCGGCAAACGAACCGGATCCTCCGCGACGCAGCGCGTCCGCTAGGATCCGCGCGCGATGCCAGGACGCTCCTCCATACACTCGACTCATTGGTGGCCGACGCCACCGCGGCCCCTCGGGTGGATGGGTTGCGCGAGCTGCTGAAGAATGAGCGAAACGCCGCTGTCCAAACGATGCGCCGACCAGAGGGAATCGCGCGCTCACGCCGGATGCTCCAAGCGGTTCGCGCCGATGTGACACGCTGGGATACAGGCGACAAGGGATGGTCGGTACTCGGGAAGGCACTGCGTCGAGCCTATGCCGGAGGTCGTACAGCCCTGCGCACCGCGCAGGCAGAGCGTCGCGATGACCTGCTACACGAATGGCGCAAGCAGACACAATACCTGTGGCATCAATTGCGGCTGTTTCAAGGTCTGCGCCCTCGCGCGATCCGCCCGGCGCCCGATCGGTTCCACCAACTGTCGGATTGCCTCGGGGACGATCACGATCTCGCCGTGCTTCGGTCCCGTGTCGTCTCAAACCCAGGCGTCTTCGAAGACTCCGAGAGTGCGGACTGTCTTCGTGGGCTCATCGAGCGACATCGTGCAGGATTGCAGGAGAAGGCCTTCGCGCTGGGCAAGAGCCTCTACAAGAAGCGGCCGCGAAAGTTCGCGCGCGGCTACCGGCGCTATTGGAAGGATTAGAGGGCCGCACTGGTACATAATCGCGCCTTTGCTCGGGGCGCGGACGAGAGCCCGCCATCACCGGATGACGTATCTGCTATTGTTCCTCGCCGCCCTCTGGGCAGGCATTCAAAACGCGCTCGCCGGCGGCGGCTCCTTCATCACCCTTCCGGCCCTGATGCTGACAGGGATGGATGCGAGGGCGGCCAACATCACATCGACCGTCGCACTGTTTCCCGCACAGGTGGCGACCGGCTGGACAGGACGCAAGCTCGTCTCGGGTGCGGCTGGAGTGTCTTTCACAGGCCTCGTCACGATCAGCCTGATCGGTGGAGCACTGGGCGCCGGACTGTTGCTTTTGACGCCGCCGTCATTCTTCGCGCGCCTGGTCCCCTGGCTCGTGTTGTTCGCAACACTGATCTTCGCGTCGGGCAGCTTCGGGCCGCGCCGCCCGGCGACGCACCGGGGCAATCGTCCGTTCGCCGCCGTCTCGCAGTTCTGCATCGCCGTGTATGGCGGCTATTTCGGCGGCGGCATTGGCTTCCTCATGCTGGCCGCCCTGACCGCGTCAGGTTTGCTCCTGCGCGCGGCCGGAGCCACCAAGAACGTTCTCGCGGCAGTGATGAACGCGTCGGCGGTTGCGATCTTCGTGTTTTCGCCAGAGGTGAAGTGGCTCGCCGCTCTCACGGCGGCCTCGGGCGCTACCCTCGGCGGCATCGCCGGCGGCCTGATGCTGCAGAAGGTCAACGAGAATGCGCTGCGCCCCCTCGTAGTTGCGATCGGCGTCGCACTGACCATCGGTCTGTTTCTGCGCGCGCCCTGACCCGGGCGCGCACGGGTATGGTCGAGACGGGGCCCGACTGAATCAGGCGCGAGGCTGTTTGATCGGCGTCAGCCACGCACCCGTCTGCGTCGGCTTGCCGTCCTCGAGGAGCCAGCGGAACAACACGCTATGCCAGAGCACCCGCTGTACGTAGCCACGGGTCTCGTTGTAGGGAATGTTCTCGATCCAGATATCGGCGTCGAGGGGCGTGGCGGGTAGCCAGCGGGTCACGGCAGTCGAACCCGCGTTGTACCCCGCGAGGGCGACCGGGAGCTGGCCGTCGAACTGGTCGAGCAACATGCGCAGGCGGGCTGCGCCGAGAGCGATGTTCGTCGATGGATCGAATAGATCGGCGACGCTGGGCTGGGGGCGCTTCAGGAAGCGCGCTGTGCGGCGCGCGGTCTCGGGCTGGAGCTGCATCAGTCCGCGAGCGCCGGCATCCGACACTGCATCGGTTCGATAAAGGCTCTCCTGGCGGACGACACCATAAACAGTCTCCGGCGCCAGCTCCGCGGCGCGGGCTGCGGCACTCACCTCGGCGTCGAAGGGATGTGGGTACAGGAGCGCGTAGTCATTGAAGACATGCAGGAGCGTTGCGGTGGCGACCGCCTGCTCGTACCAGCCCCAGCCGGCGGCCATCGGAATCGTCTGCTGACGCCACTCGGCAGGAATGGATTCGTAGCCGAGCTGCCACTCGGTGAGCGCTTCAGCGCGCAGGCGGCAGAAAAACAGCTCGCGCGCGCGCTCGAACGCCGGAAGGCGCTCGAGCTGAGTCAGCCGCTCGGAATTGACCGACAGCGCCGCGGGGTGCGGCACGACCGACCGGTGCAGGTGAGCGGCCGCTAGCGCTGAATAGTAGTTGTCGTCCGCAAGAAGCGATTCATATAAATGACGTGCCTCACTCGACCGGTGCGTCTGCTCCGCGATGCGAGCTGACCAGTAGCGCCACCGCGCTGTCTGCGCATTCGTGGCCGACATCGACCCGATCGACCGAGCCGCTGCCTGCCAGTCCTTCGACCAGAGCGCCGCACGCGCCTGCCACTCGCGGGCGGTGTCGTCGAAATCGCCCGCCGCCACCCGATTGAAATAGGCCAGCGAGTCAGGGTCTCGATTCCAGGCGAGCGCCAGAGCGAGAGCGAGCGCGTAGCGGCTGGCGACTTCGGGCTGCAGACTCCGTGCCCGCACGAGCTTGTCGTATCGCTCTTTGGCGGCTGGCGGGTTGGTACGCGCGAGCCGTGTCCAACCCGCGAGCAGAGCATCCTTGTCCACCGCCGTATCCGGCGCTGCGATCAATTTGTCGATCGCCCGTTGCGGACTGTCCAGGAGGGCGCCCCACTGAGCCAGGGGCGCTGCCCGGTCCGCGGATAGCTGGGCGACGAGCTGACTCGCGAACGCGGCGTTGCCCGTCTCGAGAGCCATCCGGGCTCTCTGCTCGATCAGTTCGGGTGTCAGGCCGCCTGAGTCCTTCAGCCAGGCGAAGGCGCGGTCGCATTCGGGCACGCTCCGGGGGGTCAGCCATTGCTTCGCCACGTCGGCCGCGAGACCGTCCGTCTGCTGAAGCTCCAGGCGGGCCTCGAAGCTTTGACACCGCATCGAATCCGCTGCCATGGAATCGCGATAGGCATCGAGAAACACTCGCCACTGAGCTCGCTTCGCGAGGCTGTCGAGCCAGGCGCGTCTCAGCCCCCGGCCGACGGGCAGCTGCGCGTAGGTCCCGACGAAAGCAGCGGCGCGCTCGTCCGCAACAGCCAGCGCTTCCGGACTCCCGTTGAAGGACTGTCTGATCCGCGCGGCGACCAGGTAGGGGTAGAGGGGATAATTCTTCAGCCGCTCGCTATCCGCTGCCGCGGGATCCGCCTGGCCGGCGGCCGCTCGCGAGTACGCCTGTTGAAACTCCTGACGCGCTTCCTGATAGTCATCCGCGAGCGCGGCGTCCGCAGACCCGCACACTGCGATCAATAGCAGGAAGAGTGAACTGAAAAGGCGCGCCGGCTGCTGCACGCGCGCAGGGTAGCGACCGGCGCCCGGACGCGCCAGTGCCGGACTTTCAACGGCCTTTCAAACTTGACCTTGCCCGCGGTGCGCGGGCGGTACCGCGGGCAGCGCACAATGGCGCCTGACGCATGGCGTGGTGGATGCGCCGTGAGACTCTATTCACGGTAATTCCCGGACCGGCGCGGAAAATAATGGGATAAGGAAGGGGATGCTCTGCGTGTCATCGAAGCCACCACCGGATAAACCCACAGGTCGTGCGATAGTCGACGAGGACGGGAAGAACTCCTGGGCCTGGCAAGAAGACGTCGACACCGCGCGCATCAAGGCGTTGGGAGACGAGCTGTCGCTCAGTGACGGCACCGATAAAAAGCCGCCCGACAGTCTGAATCCCTACGATCGCAACCCCCTGCCGCGCGCCGGTCAGGAGGCGAGCACGGACAGCCAGGAGAGCAAAGAGGCCGCAAAACAGCGGACTCTCGATGACATGCGGCAGCTCAGCGAGAAGATCAAGCGGAGCAAGCACTGGACCCGCGACGGCTGACCCTCGTCACGGATTCTCCTGATCCTGCCGCAATGCATGCACGAAATCGCCCCACTGCACCTCTTGCGTGTCACCCCAGCCCATGACCTTGCCGTCCATGGACCACTCGGTCAGACACAGCCACGCGAACATGTTGGGCCACCCCGTCCACGGCAGGGTCGCCGTGATCCGGCCCGTTATGCGGTACTCGCGGCCCCAGCGATCGGTGAACTCGATCTCGTGGCTGAGCGGGCGCAGTGTCTGCGGATCGCGCCGGGTGAGCTTCGATGCATGGGTGAGCCGGGAAAGCTCGCCGTCGCGGCAGATCCAACCGTCGTGGACCATCTCCTCGCGCCGGATCGTGAATAGCCCCTGCCAGTCAGGTTTCTTCGCCGGATCGTCGAACGCCGCCAGATTCCAACTGAGCCTCTCCTGAGCGAAGATGCCGGTCATCCAGGTGAAGGGCGGAGCCGGGACGAGCGCTTCGGTTCGCAACTGACCCCAGGAGCGATCCCGCATGCCGTGGCTGTCCACCGGGTAGGTCCTGCCCCGCAGGGTCACCCAGCCCTTGTTATGGGTGGCCTGGTCGAAGTGATTCTCGCTGCCGCGCATCACGGGCGGTGAAAAATCCGTGATCGTGAGGTCGAGGGCGTTCTTGCGGGCCGGGTCATCGTAGGTGACGCGAATCTTCTTGAAGGGCGCGATGATCTCGACCTGCAACCCGTTGGCAAAGCGCATGTGGCGGCCGTCACCGATTCCGGAAGCCGACACATACGCCGGCACATCCAACAGCTCGGCAGACAACATCGACTTCTTGTGGCCGCGCGCGACGCCGATCCCGGCCGTGACCACGTTCAGATTGGGATGCACCCAGATGTGGATCTGCGAGTAGATCCGCTCTTCAGGGATGTACCACAGGTAGGCCCAGGTCTCCGTGAGCGTGTCTCCCGGTATGGTGGCCCGCGGATGCAGCAGCTCGTCCTCGTCGGTGCAGCGGCCAAAGGTTGCTGCCGTGGTCAGGCCGCGATCGCCTGTCCACAGCTGTTGTTCTGGCTTCATGAGACCTCCCGGAATCGTTTGGGTCTGCGCACCGGGCGACCCGGGGTCGCCCTATGCGAGAGCTACTTCTGAAACAACTCCGTGTAGCGCCGCTGCATCTCCTGGGGCGTGAGCGTTTCGATCTGACCGCCGAGCAGCCATTCGTGACCGAAAGGATCGCGAACCGTCCCCGAGCGCTCACCGTGGAACTGGTTCTGCAGCGGCCGGACCACCGCGGCACCGGCCTCCACGGCTCGCGCGAATGCCGCATCGACGTTCTCCACGTGAAGGTGGATGGAAAAGGTGGTGCCTCCGAGCGAGCGCGGGCCTTTGATATCGTGCTCCGGATATTCATCGGACAGCATGACCGTCGCCGGCCCCATCTTGATCTCGGCATGTCCGATCCGGCCGCTGGGCTCGGTGAGCCGGAAGGATTCCTCGGCTCCGAACGCCCGCGCATAAAACGCGATAGCTTGCGCTGTGTCGTGCACGCGCAGGTAGGGATACACCTCGTGAATCTCGCTCATGTTCCGCCTCCGTCGCCATACCCCACCGCGGTGGCGATAGCGGCCGGGTCGCCCAGCGTATCGCGGCTACCCAGGGCGCGGCAACGGCGCGGATGGACGCTGTCATGCAGTCGTCAAGCAGCGATTTCTTCAAGCGTTACGACGATCAAACGCGGCCCCGCGAAGCCGCTGCGTCGCGCGGCGAGGAGTGCAATAATGCCCGGGCACCCGGCGAGGGCCGCGGGCGCGCCACGGGAAGTCGCAGCCTGGAGAGCTACCGCTTCATCGCTCGATTGACGCGATCGAGCATCGCCTCGATCTTGGCCGCCTCGCTGACCGGCTGCGACCTCGCCGTGCTCTCGCCCGCCGGACCCATCGCAGCCGGCAACCGCATCATTCTCCTGAATTCGCTCGCTATCATGCTGGCCATCGTGATTCCCACGATCGCGGCCACATTGATATTCGCGTGGTGGTACAGGAGCTCGAATGCGCGCGCCCAATACCTCCCGACCTTCCACTACTCCGGTCGCCTCGAGCTCATTGTCTGGTCCATCCCCGCGCTCGTCGTTTTCTTCCTTGGCGGCGTAGCCTGGATCGGCGCCCACACGCTGGACCCCGCCGTGCCGCTGCGCTCGCGGGCAACTCCCCTCGAGGTGGAGGTGGTGTCGCTCGATTGGAAATGGCTCTTCATCTACCCGCGACAATCGGTTGCCAGTGTCAATCGTCTGGTGGTGCCTGCCGGCGTGCCGCTTCACTTGCGCATGACTTCCGCCAGCGTCTTCAACGTGTTCTTCGTTCCGCAGCTCGGCAGCGAGATCTATTCCATGTACGGCATGACGAGTCAGCTCAACCTGCAGGCCGACTCGCCGGGCGTGTACTTCGGCCTGTCTGCGCATTTCAGCGGCGACGGCTTCTCGGACATGGCGTTCGATGTGCAGGCCGTGCCGGCGAAGCAGTTCGGCGAGTGGGTGGAGCGCACCCGCGGCACGGGCACCGCGCTCGATGAGGCGGCGTATCGCGGCCTTCTGCAGCAGAGCTCGAATGTAGCTCCCTACACGTTCCGGTCGGTGCTGCCTGGCCTGTTCGACGGGATCGTTCACGCCCGGCTTCCACCCGGCGTCGGCCCGACGCCCGCCGCGTCCGCCTCCGCTCGGGCAGGACACTGACATGTTTGGCAAGCTCACCTGGCAGGCGATACCGTTCGATCAGCCGATTCCCCTGATCGCGGGTGCGCTCGTGCTCGTCGCCCTCGCCGCGATACTGATCTGGGTCGCGGTGAAAGGCCACCTGCCTCACCTATGGCGCGAGTGGATAACGAGCGTCGATCACAAGCACATCGGCATCCTGTACATCCTGCTCGCGCTCGTCATGCTCCTGCGCGGATTCTCGGATGCGCTGATGATGCGCTCACAGCAGGCGCTGGCGTTTCATGCGGCCGGATACCTGCCTCCGGAGCACTACGACCAGATCTTCTCGGCCCATGGCACGATCATGATCTTCTTCGTCGCCATGCCGTTCGTGATCGGGCTCATGAACTTCGTCGTGCCCCTGCAGCTCGGAGTGCGGGATGTTGCCTTCCCGACGTTCAACTCGGTCGGGTTCTGGCTCACCGCCGCGGGCGCGCTCCTGGTCAACGTCTCACTCGTCGTCGGTGAATTCGCGCGCACCGGATGGCTGCCCTATCCGCCCTTGTCCGAGCTCACTTATTCCCCGGGCGTCGGGGTTGACTACTACTCATGGTCGCTCGAGATCTCCGGCATCGGCACTCTCATCGGCGGCATCAATATCGTGACCACGATTCTGAAGATGCGCGCTCCCGGCATGAATTACCTGCGCATGCCGATCTTCTGCTGGACGTCCCTCGCCTCGAGCCTGCTCATTGTCGCGGCCTTCCCGGTGCTGACGGCCACGCTCGCCATGCTGCTGCTCGATCGGTATGCCGACTTTCATTTCTTCACCAACGAGGCGGGCGGCAACGCCATGATGTTCATGAACCTGATCTGGGCCTGGGGACACCCCGAGGTCTACATCCTGGTTCTGCCGGCGTTCGGCATCTATTCGGAAGTCGTCTCGACCTTTTCGGCCAAGCCGCTCTTCGGTCGGCGCTCCATGGTGGTGGCGACGCTGGCGATCTGCATCCTCTCGTTCATGGTCTGGCTGCATCACTTTTTCACGATGGGGGCCGGTGGCGATGTCAACGGGTTCTTCGGCATCGCCAGCATGACCATCGCCGTCCCGACCGGGGTGAAGATCTACAACTGGCTGTTCACGATGTACGGTGGCCGCATCCGCTTCGCCTCCCCGATGCTGTGGTCCATCGGGTTCATGGTGACGTTCGTGATCGGCGGACTCACCGGCGTCCTGCTGGCCTCACCGGCTGCTGACTTCCAGCTTCATAACAGCCTGTTTCTGGTCGCTCACTTTCACAACGTCATCATCGGCGGAGTGCTCTTCGGCGCCTTCGCGGGCTACACGTACTGGTTTCCCAAGGCGTTCGGGTTTCGCTTGCACGAGGGCTTGGGCAAGGCCGCGTTCTGGTGCTGGCTCGTCGGCTTCTACGTCGCCTTCATGCCCCTCTATGTACTCGGACTCGAAGGCATGACGCGACGCATGCAACACTACGACAGGCCGGAGTGGCAACCCTGGGTGCTGGTCGCAGGCGTGGGTACCCTGATCATCCTGTGCGCCATTGTCCTGCAGGCGATGCAGCTCTATGTCTCCATCCGCCGCCGAGCTCAACTCCGGGATGTGACCGGAGACCCGTGGGATGGTCGAACGCTGGAATGGTCGACGACTTCACCGCCCCCAGCGTTCAACTTCGCGGTGATGCCGAACGTCACCAGCGACGAGCCCTGGTGGGACGAGAAGCAAGCGGAGCGCGAGCGCCGCAGCGGCGGGGCTGACGAGCCACACTACGAGGCAATAGAGATGCCGCGCAACTCGGCGACAGGCTTCGTCTCGGCGTTCTTTGCGGTCATGACGGGTTTCTCTCTGATTTGGCACATCTGGTGGCTGGTGATCGTGGGACTCGTGGGTGCCTATGCGATCTTCGTGTGGTTTGCCTGGCGTGACCAGTATGAAACGGTCCTGAGCGCGGATGAGGTTGCGCGCCTCGATCGCGACAGAACGACGATGCCAATGCGATCACCTCCACGGACAAATCGATGAGCGGTCCTTCACTACGAGCCATGCCCATCGAGGCTGCTGCTGGCCCACGCGAGGGTCCCGGTGCGCCGAGCGTAGCCACCGGCCGTGGCGCCGGGGGTCCTGCGCCCCGACGCATCTTCGTTGCATATGGGTTCTGGATATTTCTCCTATCGGACGTCGTGATGTTCTCGACGTTCTTCGCCGCCTACGCCGTCCTGTTCAAGAGCACAGCGGGCGGTCCCACGGCTCAGCAGCTCTTCGACCTGCGCAACACCGCGGCCGAAACCGCCCTTCTGCTCACTTCTACATTCACCTGCGCGATGGCGAGCCTCGCGGTCGCCGAGCGGAGCATGAAGTGGACGCAGCTCAGCCTGCTCGTGACGGGGATCCTCGGAGTGGGCTTTCTCCTCCTCGAAGGGCACGAATTCACGGGTCTCGTTGCCAGAGGCGCCGGTCCTACCCGCAGCGCATTCCTGTCCGCGTTCTTCACCCTGGTCGGTTGCCACGGCGCTCACGTGACCGCGGGCATCTTGTGGCTGGGCACGATGATGGCGCAGTTCCGGGCCAAGGGCTTCCGTGAGGATATCTCCCACCGATTCCTGTGTTTCAGCCTCTTCTGGCATGCCCTCGACATCATCTGGGTCGCCATCTTCAGCCTCGTGTATCTCGTGGGAACGCTGCCGGCGCAAATCCTGCCATGAGCACGGGGAACCACTACGACCCGAAGTCATCCGCGGGAGCCGATCGCGAGGTCGGGGCAGCCGGCGAAGGCCGGTCGCTGGGACGCGAGATCGGCAGCAATCTCCTCGGCCTCGCGCTGGCCGCCGGACTGACTGCGGCCTCTTTCTGGGCAGCCGGCACTCATCTCATTTATGGACCGGGTGTCGCGATGGCGCTCCTGGTTCTGGCCGTCGCGCAGATGGGCATCCACCTCATCTTCTTCCTGCACATCACCACCTCACCCGACAACACGAACAACATCCTGGCCCTCGCCTTCGGCGTGCTGATCGTGAGCCTCATCGTATTCGGCTCGCTCTGGGTGATGGGACACCTCTCACACAACATGTTGCCCATGGACTAGCGACTGTCACCGCGCTGTGACCGCAGCAGCGCGTTCGCTACCGATTTCAGACGCAATTGGCCTCCCGCGGGAGCCACCCACCGGGTACGCTGCAGCTGCATCTGCCGTGCGCAGAACCGAGCGACGCCGATGGTCCGATTCGCCAAGTCCCAGTTGCCGGTTTTCAAACAACATCCTATCAGTGACGATAAGGACCGTACTTTCCCCGCAAGCAGTCAGCGAGTGATTCGCTCCATCATTCTCCGGTTCGTCATGCCGCTGGCACTGGCGTCTGCAGTCGTCGCCTACATCGCCACACCGCACATCGACAGCATGCTGACCGAGTGGTTTCGCGGCGACGTCGAGCTGCGCGCCAGCCTCGTCGCGAGCTCGGTCGAGGATCGACTGACGGATCTCGTGGCCCGCCACGATAGTAACGGCATCCGCAAATATCTTTCACGACTGGTTACCGACAAACGGCTCTCGGCAGTGCTCGTCTGCAATGCCGATGACGACCTGCTGTACCGGACCGCGCCGACGCCGCCCGAGATCTCCTGCAGGTTACCGGCAGCTCCGGGCTCAGGGTCGAGCCAGATCGTGCACCTGGCATCGGGGTCCATGCACGTCGCCGGCTTCCTGGTGGCCCACCCCAACAAGCCCGCGTTCAAGCTGCTGGTGGCTCATGATCTGGGTTTTGCAGCCTCGCGTCAGACGAGGGTGCGCCGCTACATGCTCGCCTTGACCGGCGTCTCCGTGGTCGTCATCGGGCTGCTCATCGTTCTGATTGCCTGGTTCCTGATCAAGCGCTGGGCCGCGATCCTCATCGGCGATATCCGCAGTCGGCGCTTCCTCGACGACGCCCATTCCTCCGCACTGACGATTCCAGTGTTGTCTCAGGTCCGGCAGGTGATGCGCGAGATCGAGGAGAGTCAGCGGCTGGAGATCGACTATCGCGAGAACTGGACCGCCCAGGCGCTTCACCAGGTGGTGCGCGACCTATTGCGCTCGCCGCAGATCCTCGTAGTTTCCAATCGCGAGCCTTACATTCACAGCCGCAACGAGACCGGGGCACTGCAAGTTCAGTTTCCGGCGAGCGGCATGGTCACCGCCCTGGAGCCGATCGTGCGCGCCTGCGCGGGCACGTGGATCGCTCACGGCAGCGGTACCGCCGATCGGCAGGTGGTGGATATTCATGACCGCATACGAGTGCCGCCGAGCGACCCGGCGTATGTCCTGCGGCGCGTCTGGCTGACGCAAGCCGAGGAAGAGGGTTACTACTACGGCTTCTCTAACGAGGGCCTGTGGCCTCTGTGCCATCTTGCCTACGTACGCCCCAGCTTCCGCGAAAGCGACTGGACGACATACCGCGATGTCAATGCGAAGTTCGCCGCGGTAGTCGCGCGCGAGGCACGCGAGAGCAATCCCGTCGTGTTGATACAGGACTATCACTTCGCTCTATTGCCGCGAATGATCCGGCAGCACAAACCGGGGGCGACCGTCGTGCTCTTCTGGCACATCCCATGGCCTAACGCGGAGACGTTCGGAGTGTGTCCGTGGAAACACGAGATGCTGTTGCATCTGCTGAGCGCCGACATCCTCGGCTTTCACACTCGATACCACTGCCAGAACTTCCTTGCCACGGCCGACCGGTTCGTCGAATGCCAGATCGATCACGAGCACATGACAGTTACCTTGCAGGGTCATGTTTGCCAGGTGGTTCCCTACCCCATCTCCATCGAGTGGCCGCCGCCGCTGCTGGATCGTCTGCCACCCATCGGCCAATGCAAGGTCGAAGTCCGCCGCCGTCACGGGATTCGCGCGGACACGGCCCTGGCTCTCGGGGTCGAGAGATGGGACTTCACGAAGGGTATTGTCGAGCGCTTTCAGGCGATCGAGCACCTGCTCGACACGAGGCCTCACCTGCGTGGCAGGATGACGCTGCTGCAGATCGCTGCGCCGTCGCGCAGCAAATTGGCTGCGTATCAGGCACTGCGCGACCAGACGATGGCCGAGTTCGAGCGGATCAACGCCAAGTTTCGCGCGGACGACTGGCAGCCCATCGTGCTCGTTGACACGCAGCAAACACCGGAGGCCGTCTGGGAGCTCTACCGGGCGGCTGACCTGTGCATCGTCAACAGTCTCCACGATGGCATGAATCTCGTCGCGAAGGAGTTTGCAGCCTCCCGGGATGACGAAGACGGCGTCCTCATCCTCAGCACATTCGCAGGAGCCTCGCGCGAGTTGCTGGAGGCGTTACTGGTCAACCCGTTCGACGTTTCGGAGACCGCGGCCGCGATCGAGACCGCCCTGGCGATGCCGCGCGACGAGCGGCGCGAGCGGATGCAGCTCATGCGGCGGACCGTCAAGGAGAACAATGTCTACCGCTGGGCGGGTCGGATGTTGATGGACACCGCGCGGGTTCGCCAGCGGCAGGCGTTGGCTGCCCGCGAGCCGGTGGGGCGTCGTCGCCTCATCGGCCATAGCTGATGCCGGCGATTCGCAGACCCCATGTGAGGGTTTGACGGATCGAGTTTGCCAAATAGGTAAATTTGGCCATTACGTGAAAATAGAGGAAAATAGGGACTTCAGGTAAAATATCAACCAAAGACCTGGAGGTCAGCCATCCATGACGACTTCGGCAAAGACAGCGACCTTTCCGCCGCTCGCGAAACTGCCTCGCACCCCCGCCTCTGATCTCAAGAAGATCGGATGGCGAGGAATGATGAATGCGCTTCGCAGCAAGGGGAAGCTGCTGGTCACGAACCATGATCAGCCGCAGGCGGTCATCATTCCGGTAGAGGAATACGACGCTCTGATGCAAATCGTCGCGCAGTCAGAGGCTCAGGCGCAATCAGCGCTAGCAACGCTGCGAAGCAGTTTTGATGAGCGACTCGCTTTGCTGCAAGATCGGTCCGCGGCGAGCCGCCTGCGAGCATCGATTCGCGGTCGTGCCAAATTGGGCGGGAAAGTGAAAGCCGGCTCCGGCTACTGATGACGCGTCCGGTCCTCTACGTGCTGGCCGGCGTAAATGGAGCCGGCAAGAGCTCGATCGGCGGTCACCTCCTCGAGCGCGAGGGGTTAACCTGGTTCAACCCTGATACGTTCGCTCGTGAGCTCAAGGCGGCAACAGGCTGCAATCAGGAGACGGCGAACGCACACGCCTGGCAGGAGGGGATGCGTCGTCTCGACGAAGCCATGGCGAAGGGCCTGAACCATGCCTGCGAAACGACGCTCGGAGGCAAGACGGTGACGGCAAGGATTCTGCAGGCCACAAAAACACACGATGTCTTGATCTGGTTCTGCGGACTGTCTTCTCCCGAGTTACACATCGCGCGGGTCAGGGCGCGCGTTACGGCAGGTGGCCATCCCATTCCAGAAGAGAAAATCCGCGAGCGCTACCCGCTGGCACAGCTGAACCTGATCAAACTCATGCCGCACGCTACCTACATCAAGGTCTACGACAATAGCGTGGAAGCAGCCGCCGACGGCACAGTGCCGGACCCGCTGCTCGTGCTCGAAATGGAAAACGGCCAAGTCATCTCGCCTGCCCCCGATGATCTCGAGGCGTTGCAGCGCGCACCGGAGTGGACCAAGTCCATTCTCGAGGCCGCCTGCCGTTGCCCGCGTCCGCTCGCGCCGGCGGACAACATTACGGCCTTGCCGTGGTTTTGCCTCTGAGCTCGGCGTTCAGATCGGGGGACTGCGGCGCGTAGCTGGAACCCGGCGGCAAGGGAGCTCGAGGGTCCACGAACAGATCGGGTACCAAAGGACTCGCCGCATCGCTGCGGTACTCGTCGAAGCTGGTGACGCCTTCTTCTGCCAGCACCTCGTCATCGAGCGCGAAGTGGCCGGTGTAGCTGCGCGCCGGGCGGCATAACATCGCGTGGGCCGCGTCCGCCATGATCTGCGGGCGACGCGACTGCCTCATCATGGCGTCACCGCCGAGAGCAAACTCCACTGCCGAGGTCGCAATGGTGGTGCGGGGCCACAGCGCATTGCACGCGATGCCGTGCTCGCGGAGCTCCTCCGCCAAGCCGAACATCACCATTGACATGCCATACTTCGACAGCGTGTACGGCAAATGTTGGGCAAACCAGTCGGCACGCAGTGTCAGCGGCGGCGACAGCGTCAGGATGTGGGGATTGCCGCTGCGACGCAAATGCGGGATGCAAGCGCGGGAAGTCACGAAGGTGCCGCGCATGTTGATCTGTTGGATCAAGTCGAAGCGCTTGAGATCGATTTGCTCGGTACGCGCCAGATTGATGGCCGACGCGTTGTTGATGCAGATATCGATACCGCCGAAATAGGCCGCAGTCTGCGCCACCGCTGCATGCACCTGGGTCTCGTCGCGCACATCCATCGCCAGCGGCAAGGCGTGACCGCCGGCGGCCTCGATGGCCGCCGCGGCCGAATGTATCGTGCCGCCCAGCTTCGGATGGGGATCGATGGTCTTGGCGGCGATCGCGACCTTCGCACCGTCGCGCGCGGCGCGCAGAGCGATGGCGAGGCCGATGCCCCGACTTCCCCCGGTGATGAACAAGGTCTTGCCGGCCAAAGGCCTCGTTCCCGTGCCACTTTGCACAACCATGTCTTCAATCTCCCCCAGTGCGACCCCATTGCGCGCCCCGGCGTTGCAATCGCGTGGCCCAACAGTGTGTGACTCGATGCCATCGAATGCCGCTGAGGATGTTAGCCATGCGGCTGGCTCCAGAGGAAATATCTTGGCTTTTTGACCCCGCGGTATTGCACCTCCCCAATCGGATATATTAGTGTGCCGTCAGATATATTTCCATAGCTACACTGGATATCTCGCGACGTAAGCGCGGTCACAAAAATCGAGGGGGGAACCATGTCGGACTTCGGACACGTCAACTCATTGCGCCGCCATCTGATACTGGGATGCGCGATTGCGGCTTTGAACGCCCATCCGGGCTTCGCGCAGACGGCTGAGCCAGGTGGGACCGGCGGGTCTTCGCCGGGAGGGCTGGAGGAGATCATCGTGACCGCTCAGAAGCGGTCCGATCGCTTGATCGATGTTCCGATCTCGATCACGGCGGCGACCGGCGATCAGCTGGCGAAGCTGGGCGTCGCCTCGGGCGATGACCTGCAGAGGGTCGTTCCCGGCTTTACCGCCAAGCCCGCCCGTACAGGTGTACCTATATACAGCATCCGCGGCATTGGGCTGGACGACTTCGGCGTCGGCTCTTCCCCGACTGTCTCGGTTTCAGTCGATCAGGTGCCGCTGCCGTTTCTGATCATGACACCCGCGGCGTCCATGGATATCGAGCGGGTGGAAGTGCTCAAAGGACCGCAGGGTACGCTGTTCGGCCAGAACACCACCGGTGGCGCGATCAACTTCATCGCGGCGAAGCCGACGGCCAATGCGCGACTGGGGGCCGATCTCACCTACGGCCGTTTCAACGAGATCGACGCCAACGGATATATCAGCGGGCCGATCACCGATACGTTACGGTTTCGCATTGCCGCGAAACATGAGAATCGGGATGGCTGGCAGATCAGCGAGACCCGTCCCGATGATCACCTCGGCACGCGGGATTTCACGGCGCTCAGGCTGCTCCTCGATTGGACTCCCGCCGATCGGCTCGTCATCGAGTTCAATGCGAATGGCTGGATCGACAAGTCGCAGACGCAGGCGTCCCAATTCGTAGGCTATCATCCGACCGTGCCCCCCGGCCGGGCGGACATCTTCGCTCTCATCGGTACCCGTCCGCTCACTCCGCCAGATGCGCGCCTGGCCGACTGGTTCCCGGGTCAGTCCTATCGCCGCGACAACTCCATGTTTCAGTTCTCCGTGCGGGGCGATTGGACCGCCAGCGAACAGGTGACGTTCACGTCGATTTCCGCCTATGCGAAGACCCAAAGCGCCGTGCCCACCGACACCAGTGGAGTGAATTTTCATCTCTTCGACCTCGATCAGCGCGGCAACATCAAGACCTTCTCTCAGGAACTGCGCGCGGCGATCGCTCTGCCATACCTCAACGTCACGGCCGGAGGCAATTACCAGCACGACCGCACCGATGACGCATTGGGCGTCTACCTCGACTCGAGCAACAGCGTAGTGGGACCGTTTTTCTACAACAACATTCTCGAGAGCGCGAATCAGAAGGTCGATACCTTTGCCGGGTTCGCAAGTGCGGACATACCGATCACCGCCACGGTCACGGCCCAAATGGGGGCGCGGTACACCAAGCAGGACCGCGACTTCGAGGGCTGTCTGAGGGACGGAGGAGATAGCGCCCTCGCCAACGCGATTGCCCTCTTACCGACACTCGCCGGCCTGCCCTACGACCCGGCACCGCCGGGCGCATGCGTTACTCTCGATTCGACCACCCTGCAGCGGCTGCCGACCGTAACCGCTCAGCTCAATCAGAGCAATGTTTCCTGGCGCGCGGGAGTCAACTGGAAGCCCGACACGGATATGCTGGTCTACGCGAACGTCACACGCGGCTTCAAGTCGGGCGGCTTCTCGCCGGTACCGGCGGTCTTTGCCGGCCAGTTCAAGCCCGTCACGCAGGAGCAGGTGACCGCTTATGAGATCGGCGCCAGGGCGGCTCTCTTCGAGCGCAAGCTGGACGTGTCCGCCGCGGTGTTCTACGACGATTACCTGAACAAGCAGTTGCTCGGCAATGAAATCTTTCCGCCGTTCGGGGCGCTGCCCACCCTGCAAAACATACCCAAGTCGACCGCGAAGGGTGCCGAGCTCGAGGCCAGCGCGCGGCCCTTGCGCGGACTGACCCTGACGATCGGCGTGACTTACGTGGACACGAGCATTTCGAGATCCTTCATCTCCTCCGACCCGTATGGCACGGTGGTGGATCTCAAGGGCGAATCCTTCCCCAACGCCCCACGTTGGCAAGGCGATGCCAGCGCCTTCTATGAGCTCCCGGTCTCGTCCGAGCTCAACGCATTCTTCGGCGGCGACGTGAGCACCCGCTCCGCCAGCCAGGCCGATTTCGGCAACAATCCCGATTTCGAGATCAGGCCCTATACGCTGGTGGGATTGCGCGCGGGCATCGGGGCGTCGAACGATCGCTGGCGCGTCGAGCTGTGGGGCAAGAACGTTACCGATCGCTTTTATGTAACTAATTTATTCAAGCCCGGCGATTCGTTGGCGAGGTTTGCGGGCATGCCGGCCACTTACGGCGTGACGCTGCGCACCCGGTTCTGAGGGGCCGCTGCCGCAATTCCTACATCGATGATCTACTCGGTTTACGTAAACCCAACTCTTCGGGAAACGCACCATGCCAGAGCTGCCTGAGTCGAGCGTAGACCTCTACTCGGATGAAATATTGGAGCAGCCCTACGAGTTCTATCGGGACCTGAGGAACTCAGGGCCCGTCGTTTACCTGGCCCGATATGGCTTCTATGCGGTGCCCCGCTTCGCCGATGTTCGGGCCGTTCTCACGAACTGGCAGGACTTCTCATCCGCCCAGGGCATTGCGATGAACGAGCCCATGAACCATGCGTTGATGGGTACCGTAATCGCCACGGATCCGCCCGAGCACAAGCGCCTGCGCCGCATCCTGGAGAAGCCCATCGCTGCCAAAGAAGTCGTGGCACTTCGGCAACGGATGACTCGCCAGGCAGAAGGATTGGCGCAGACACTCGTCCGGCGGGGCGAGTTCGACGTTGCAACCGACCTCGCTCAGTTTCTCCCCCTCACGGTCGTCTCGGAGCTCGTGGGTCTTCCGGAAGAGGGCCGGCAAAAAATGTTGAGCTGGGCGGCGGCGGCATTCGACGGCGCGGTGCCGCTGAACGTTCCTCGGACAGAAGAGGCGCTACGCACCATGGGCGAAATGGTGGCTTACACCACCGATGCGACCCTGGCTGAGCGTGTACGTCCCAACGGCTGGGCGGCGGGCTTGTACCATGCCGCACAGATCGGCGAGCTTACCCGGGACCAGGCTTCAGCAATGATGCAGGGTTATCTGACGCCCTCCCTGGACACGACGATCTTTGCGACCACCAACCTCATCTGGCTCTTTGCGCAGAATCCGGGCCAATGGGAAGAGCTGCGCCGCAACCCGGAACTGGTCCCGCGCGCGATCAACGAGGCCATCCGGTTGGAAAGCCCCATTCAGCACTTTTCCCGGGTTGCGACCGGCGACGTATCGATCGAAGGGGCGCCGATACCCGCGGGCGCGCGGGTATTGGTCATGTATGGCTCGGCCAACCGGGATGAGCGTCATTATGATGTACCGGAGCGCTTCGACATACATCGATCCAATAACGATCATCTGGGCTTCGGGCACGCCAATCACATGTGCGCCGGGATGAACCTGGCCAAACTCGAGCTCACCGCGCTGGTCGAGGCCCTGCTGCCTCGCGTTTCACGGTTCGAACTGTTGCGGCAGAAACGATCCCGCAACAACCTCCTGAGGGGGTTCGAACAGCTTCAAGTGCGCGTGCACCACTAGGGATCCGCGCACGGGAGGCCCAGGTTTCCCAACAACGCCTGCCGATGCTCCTGCAGCCAGGCGCGCAGGGTGTTGGGTTTGCGTCCCAGCGTGCGCTCGAGAAAATCATTCAAGGCCCAGGCGACGTCGTTTTCCTCTTCATAGAGGAAATAGTCCCACAGATAGTCCGGCAGCTCCGCAGGAGCGAAGCCGCGCTTCACCGCGGATTCCATCGCGGCCAGAAAGCTTGCCTTGCTCGAATCGTACTCGATCCTGCACTGGAGCACATCGCTCATCATAGTCACGATCTCGCTCGTATGGAGGTTGTCGCTACCGTTGTTGAGCGTGTGAAACTGATACAGATGACGGCGGTTGTCGCTGAGCAATATGCGCGCCGCCGCCTCGCCGATTTCCCGAGGATCGATATACGGCACCCGGGGCGAAGGCCAGACGATCTTGCGATTTCCCAGCGAGAAGATTGCCGGCCGCAACAAATTGTCCATGAAGCTGGCGCCGATATTGAAATACGTGACCGGAAGATCGGACTCATCGAGCAGTCTGCGCGCAATCGGATGTTGGAGCTCGAGCCCCCTGCCGAACCTGACAATCGCCTGCGGCACCCGCCGAAGATTGGCGCAGGGTATTTCGCCGACCACGCGGATGAGGTGCACCAGGGTATTGGAACGGCGTATCGCCGCGATGAGGTTCGTCATCGCAGCCTCTTCCGGCGTGCACGTGGTCGTCACCACGAACAGCCCCTCCATTCCAGCTACGGCATCCGTCAAGGACGGCAGATCGAAGTAATCCCCGATCGCTACTTCGCAATCGGGAAACTTCGCGCGCAATCGTTGCGCCTTGCCCACATCGCTGGTGATCAACCGCAACTTTACCCGCGGCGCGCTGTAGCGCAGCCAACTCGCCATCGGCCCGCCGATATGGCCGCTCGCGCCGAAGATACCGATGCAGGTCGGAACCCTCTTCATATTTGCAGTCACTTTGACTCCCCCATGGGCGCTCCGGTCCCCTCAAGGATTGATCACAAAGTTGCTGAAGCCGCCGTTTCGACCGGCCATTCCGGAAATCGCCTCGTTCACCCGGTCGAGCGGACAGGCCACGTGCTCGAACACGGAAAGATCGAGCGTGCCGGCCTCCGCCATGTCGGCCATATCCTGACCTTCCCCCGCCGTGAACCAGCACGATCCCTCCATGGCCTGACCGTTATCCATCATATTGTGCAGGTCCATGCCCACCAGGCCACCGACCGCCCCGATGTTGTAGCCTCGCCCACCTCTCTTCAGCGCGCGCATCCCTTGTTGCAGCGGCTCGTGCGGTGCGCCTGGGCCCAGCGCGTCGATGAAGACATCGACGCCCCGGCCGCCGGTGCGCGACTTCACCCAGGAATCGATGGACTCGCCGCCGCCGGCAGTCGAGAACACCTCGATGCGCCCGGGACATAACGCCTTGACGCGATCTAACAGTTCGCGGTTGCGCGCGGTGCCGAAGATGCGGGTCGCACCCATGGCGAGGCCCAACAGGGCGCCGCCGATTCCCAGAGTGCCGCTGATGCCGTTGACGAGCACGCTGCTGCCCGGCCCGACCTCTCCCTTGCGCATGGCCGAGTACATCGTTCCCAGGTAGCCCAGGCGCGCCCCCTGATTGTAGGTCACGTTGTCGGGCAGCTTCACCAGCGCGTATTGGGGCGCAACCATGTATTCGCACAGGCCCCCGTAGGGATAGTTCGCAAAGAGTCCGAGCGATCTCGCCGAGCTGCCGAGATAGCCGCCCAACGCAAAGGCCTCGCAGTTGATGCTGTCGTTGTTGCGACAGGCCCGGCAACCGCCACAAATGCGGCCTGGGTTCACATACACCCGATCGCCGGTCTTCCACGCGTGCACGTGAGAGCCCACGGCGGTGACCTCGCCTGCGGGGTCCAGCCCGTAGACCGCCGGCAGCGGCGGCATCACGAGCGCCGGGAACCACTTGGTCAAGTTCGCGAGAATGTTCGCAAGGTTCGGCACGATGCCGCAGGCATGGACTCGCACCTGCACATCGTTATCACCAGGCTGCGGAATCGGCAATTGCTCGATCCGCAACGGAGCGGAGAACTCGTGCAGTCGAGCCGCCTTCATCATCGCCATATCGCCCCCTTCGACACCAGGCCCCGCTTTCGCATTTCTACGACGAGCGTGTTTTTTGCCGGATCAGCGTGTCACGTCGATCACCACGCGCCCTTGAACGCGGCCCGCCACGATTTCCTGCCCTAGCTGCGGCAAGCGCGACATGGGCTCCACGCGTGTCATCTCGGCGAGCAACGCCGGCCGCAGATCCCGAGCCAATCTCGCCCACGCAACCTTACGTTTCGGCATCGGAGCCATCACTGAATCCACGCCGAGCAAGGCCACGCCACGGAGGATGTGGGGAAGGACGGTACCGGGCAAATCGGCGCCGCCGGCCAGGCCGCACGCCGCAACTGCTGCACCGTATGCGGTCTGCGACAGGACGTTGACCAGAGTCGTGCTGCCGACGGAATCGACGGCTCCGAACCAGCGCTCCTTCTGAAGAGGCGCCCCTTTGACGGCGAGACTTTCGCGCTCGATGATGTTGCGCGCCCCCAGACGCCGCAAGTAGGCATGCGTATCGGATCGGCCGCTCGAGGCGGTCACGTTGTAACCTCTGGCCGCAAGCAGCGCGATTGCTACGGAGCCCACGCCGCCGGCCGCTCCGGTTACCAGAACTTCTCCATCCGCCGAGACGGAGCCCCATCGCTCGAGTGCCTCGACGCACAGAGCGGCCGTGTAGCCCGCGGTGCCGATTGCCATTGCCTGCTCGGCCGTGAATGCATCGGGCTGCGGTACGATCCAGCCCGGATCGACTCTTTGATATCTGGTGAAGCCACCCCAGTGAACTTCGGACATGCCCCAACCGTTGACGATGACCTTGTCCCCCGGATGCCAGTCGGGAGATCGGGATTCGACCACCGTGCCGGCGAGGTCGATCCCGCCGATCAGGGGCAGCTTGCGAGCCACCTTGTTCCTGTTGCCGCACAGCGCGAGTCCGTCCTTGTAATTGAGACTGGAGAATGCGACCTCCACCAATACGTCGCGGTTCGGGAGATCTTCCAGGCCGATCTCCTTCATGGCGGCGACGGCTGCCCCGGCGCTTTCCTCGATGAAAACTGCTTGAAAACGTTTACTCATGGAGATATTCCCGAAAAAATAGTCATACGGAACGTATGTCTGCCGCTCATTTCGATGAGCTGTGCGTCAGGTCGATGAACTGCATGTCAGGGTTTCGAGTCGAGCCACGGCTCCTTGAAGGGAGCATCGCGAACCTCCTTGTAGGCTTTCCAGTCTTTCCGCATCAAATCCGAAAACCGCTCGCCATTCCACGCGCGGTGCTCGCCGAAACACGAGTTGGTGGCGGCATTGAAGGCGAGCCCCGCCTCCTTTTGCGCCTTCCATCCCGAGACGTTCATACCGGAGTTGATGAGGCGCCGATTCATGATCATTGCGTTACGGGGCATCGCCGCAATGCGCCGCGCCAGATCCCGCGACTTTTCCAATAACGATGCCGGCGGCAACACCTCCATGACGAGACCGATCTCTTTTGCCTTGGCCGCCGTGATCAGCTCGCCGCTCAGCGCCAGGAACTTCGCCCACTGCGGCCCAACCAGATAGTTGAGCGTCTCGGCACCCGTCCCGCCAAAACGGGTCTCGATCAGGCCGAACCGCGCATCGCTCGACGCAAGCAATAGGTCGAAGTGGGTCGCCATCATCAACGCCGCGCCATAGCAGATTCCGTTTATGGCCCCGATGACCGGCTTGCGAAGCTCGCGGATCTTCTCGTTGTCGGCGTCTTCTTCATTCAGGAACCAGTACCAGTCCAGACCCGTTTCGGGCGCGCGTCCCGAGCCGACATCGCCTCCCGAGGAAAATGCCCGCCCGGCTCCGGTGATCACCACGCACCCCACCCCGTCATCCGCGTCGGCCGCGATCAACAGATCGACAATCGCCCGCTGCATGCTGCCCGGACCATGGCTGATCGGATTCAGTTGCGCCGGCCTGTTCAGAGTGATCGTCGCAACACCGTCGTCGACGGCGTATCGGACGAGCGGCTCCTGCGCTTCCACAGAGTTGTCGGTTGCCATTCTCAGCTCTCCAACAGTTGACCGAATGCGTCGCGGGATGCCGCTCTCGTGTGCGTGGCCACCGCGGCTAAAGCGGTTCTCCCGGCGGTTCGCCGGGATTGCGCAGAATGACCAATCCGTCGAGGGCCACGATTCCATCGGGCGTGAGCGCAAGAGGATTGATGTCCAACGACTCGAGCCAGGGGTGCGCACGCACCGCCAAATCGCCCATCCGGCACAGTATGTTGGCCAGGGCCGGCTTGGGCCAGGACGCAGTGCCGCGGGGGCCGTCCAGGACACCACCGACATTGACGTCCTGCGCCAATCGCAAGGCTTCGTCCTGCGCAAACGGCGCCAGCCTGCCTGCGACCCGGTGCATCACCTCGACGAATATCCCCCCCAACCCGCAGACGACCAGCGGCCCGAGCTCGCTCGTCGCGTTGACCCCGACCAACAGCTCGCTGCTGACCCGATATTGAGGCTGCACCGCGACCGCGGGCGACTCTCCCAGCCGGGTGGCCAACGATCGCAATTCGTCCACGGCCGCGGCAAAGGTATCGAGCGTCACGCCGAGCCGGACCGCCCCGATATCGCTGCGATGAGGTACATCCGCGAGTTTCACGACATAGGGCCCCTTGAACGGGGGCGGCATGGCGAGTCGATCCGAGGGTTTGACGATCATGTAGGGCGCCATCGGCACGCCGACACCCGCCAATAGCTCCATCGTGTCGGCGAACCCGAGCATGCGGCCGCCGGAAGAATGCTCGATCACCGAGGATGGCGCGGGAAGCATGCGCCCCTCGGGAAGGGGAGGGCGATTCGCGGGGACAAAGTTGACGAAATCGGACATGGCCCGGATCGCGCGCACGGTGGCGCGCAGTCCACGGGTAACAGCGATGCCTCTACTCCGGTATCGGTCCATGACACTGCCGATAGGACCGCCCTCGATCGAACCGATAATGAGCAGCTTGTCGGTTTCAGGGGCGATATCCAGGGCCGCGCCCGCGAAGGCGTTGATCGCGCTCTGCGCGCCATCGCAAACGGCACTTTGCAGGAGCACCGTGTCGACGGCATCGCAACCAACGAATGTGCGCACGCTCGCGCCCATGACGTCAGGGTCCGTCATGGCGACTCCCGTCAGATCGAGCGGATTGACTATCGATGCACCCGGTACAACTTTGTCTATCTGCTCGCGAAGTTCATCCAGCGCGGGAAGGGCCACCCCTTCTTCTGCGCAAACGTCGCTGGCCATGGTTACCCACCCGCCGGATCCGGAAGCGACGGCCAGTCCAGCCGCGCGATTCCACCGGGTACGCGGGACCTGATCGAAAAGAACGGCACGGTCGGCCAGATCAACCAGGTCATGGGCTAAAATAACCCCGTGCTGGCGCAACGCGGATTCATAAATCCACGCTTCACCGGCGACCGCGCCGGTATGGGATTTCGCAATGGCGCGGCCGCGGGAACTGCGGCCGTTCTTCAGCGCCAATACCGGCTTCCCCGCGGCGATTGCCCTGTCCACGGCGGTCCAAAAGGCCGCGGGGCGCCGTATGGTCTCGATCAAGAGGCAAATCGCAGCAGTCGACCGATCGGTGATCAGGTAGTCGATCACTTCCGCCATGTCGACCACGGCTTCATTGCCGGTCGAGACGAGATAGCTGTAGCCGATTTTCCGTTCCACACCGGCCATGCCCATGGGCATCATCGTGGCGCCACTGTGAGTGACAAAGGCCAGCCGGCCAGCGGAAATCGGCAGCTTCGGCGGCGACCCGGCCAGATGCAGCCCGAGTCCAGGCGCGACCATTCCATTGCAATTCGGTCCCAGCAAGGGCATGGACCCGGCGGCTCGCACCAGACGATCTTGCAGGCCTTTCCCCTCGATGCCTGCTTCGGCAAACCCGCCCGCATTGACAATGACCGCTCCAATTCCCAGTGCCGACGCCTCCGCCGTCAACTCGATCGCGGCCGCTGCATGGGTGAAGATCAAGGCGACATCGATACGGGTGCCTGCCTGTACGAGCTCGCTCAGCGAGCGAGAGGTGCTGCGCCCCATCACGCTCTCGCCGCGCCTATTGACCAGGTGCAGCCTCACTGCACTCGGCGACATGGCCTCTATGGCATTTCTCGAGCGCACACCGGTTTCGCTGGCGCCCACGATGGCCACGCTGCGCGCCGTGAACATTCGCTCGAGGCGGTGCCTGTTGCCGATCATGCGCACTCGACTCTGAAATGAAGCTGCTCGCTCAATGACTGAAACAGGGCGCGCACCCCACTCGCTTCGCTGGCTGCGCCGAACAGGTAGCAGTCAGGCCGGATCAGCGCCATCCGGCAACCGAGACCGTTCAGCCAGCGTGAGTAGTTCCCATCGATGTCTTCAAACTCGACTCGGCCGTGGTCGCGTCCCAAGTACAATGTGCGGGCACCCAGCTGCCTCAACACTTCGCGCTCGGGTTGCCCGAGCGATTCCAACAGGGATGAGTCCACCGAGAGGAGCAGCCAGCTGGCGCCGACATAGTCGTCCAGGAGCGACTCCCGTCCCGAATGCCGTACGCGGAATTGCGCCGATAGCTGCCCAGCCGGCGGGACTACTCCGCCGGGGCCTTTCATCAACAGTCCGGCGGCGAGCGCCGGGATGCTTCCATAGCCTCTTTTTAGATTCTCCGTCACGAGCCCTTCCTTCATGCGCGCGTCGCGTTTACGCGCGGCTGCAGGATCCGTTACCATGAATTGGCGGCCGCGCTCGGCTGAGTTCCGGGTGAGCTCCAGCACATGCGGCCGTCTTTCCTCCGGGTAGCTATCGAGAATGGCCGCATCGGCGACCTCGCGGATCACCAGATCGAGGCGCCAGGCGAGCGCGGCAGCATCGCGCTGCCCACTGCACATGCCTTGCCCCTGAAACGGCGGCATGCAGTGAGCGGCGTCACCGGCCAGGAGGATGTTTCCCGCACGCCATTTCTCGGCAATGAGTGTTCGGAACTCGAAGACGGAGTGGCGAATCAGCCGCGAATTGGCCGGGGTGAATCCCCATGGCCCGATCAATTCCCATGCTTTGGCCTCCCGGTCCATCTCCGACGACGCCTCATCCTCATGCACGTGGAATTCCCAGCGGGCAAATCTCTTCCCGGACTCTCGAAACGCGACATACGGACGAGGAAGGACCATCCCTGCCTCACTGTCCGGCATCGTCGCACCCACCTCGGGATCGAGCCGCTCGGCGAACACGACCAGAGCTCGCGCCCGGTAACCAAGATCCAGGGAAGTCGTCCGCAGGACATTTCGGACCACACTGTTTGCGCCATCAGCCCCGACCAGCCAACGTGCCGCGATGACCCGTCGCAGCCCGGTCGCAGTCCATTTACCGTCGCTTGCCCGACCCGAGGCGATCTCTATTCGTACTTCGCCCTCCCCGCCTCGATCGATGCGCTCCGCCTGCCAGCCCTGCAGTACGGTCACGTGGCCCGTAGTCCGTACTCGAGCGTCCAGAACCTGCTCCAAGGTCGGTTGATAAAGAGAGTAGTGCGAATGCCAGCCTTGATCCGATTCTTCGGCTTCGATCGTGGCGATCGGCGCACCATCGCAGCCGCGGATCACGGTATGTCCGGTGACCGAAGAGTCCTTGGCGATCGTTGCGGCGACACCCAGTCTCTGGAAGAGCCGCATGACTTCACCATCGACGTGACCGGCGCGCGGCAGGGCGTAAAGATCCGGCCACCTCTCGACGACTACGGTCTTGTGGCCAGCGCTTCCGAGCCAACAGGCGAGCGCCAGGCCCGTGGGTCCATAGCCGATGATCGCGACATCAAATGTTTCGGTGCAGGAGTCGTTGGCGTTCATTCTTCCCCCACTCGCCCTTCAACGCACGTCTTCGGCAGCCGGGTCAATCATGGGCGTGCCTGAAGAATCGCTGCGGCACGTCCATGCCCCAGGGTCCGTTGGCGCTTTCGACCGTGGCGCCGCGAAGTCCGACAAAATCGCAATTCAAGCGGTCCGTATCGGTCCAGTGCTCGTACATGAAGCCCCAGGGGTCCATCCAGTAGTCGAAGATCTGAGATCCATACACATGCCGCCCGATGCCCCAGACCGGCTCGTAGCCCTCTCTCTTCAGGTGCTCGTGGCCGAGCATGAGGTCATCAAAGTCCTGAACCTCGAATGACACGTGATTGAGGCCGCGCTTGGGGCCGGCTTGCACCAATAGCACGTGGTGATCCACGTACTCCGCGCCGCGATCGAGGCGTTGGAATGACAGCCCGAGCGATCCATCCGGCATGACAACTTCGTCGCTGCAAAGCAGTCCGAGGTGCTTCTGGTACCACTCCACCGCTTTGGCAGGGGACGTGCTCATGAGGACGCCATGCCCGATCCGCAACACCTTCGAGGAGCCACGGGTGTGGCGAACGAGCGTACCCGCGCGCCGCAAGCCTGCCGTCGCGTCGTTGAGGGCGTGTCGGAGATGCTCGATCGGCGCCACGGATTTGATTCCCCACACCAGCTCTACTGCGTTGCCGTCCGGATCCCGTAGCCGAACCCGCTTACCGCCGCCGGGCTCGGTGATCATTTCGACCGGGGAGGCTCCAGGGATAGCGGCCGCCACTTGCAGTTCCGCTTCTGTGCGAACATTGAATGCCAATGAGACGAACTTGTCCTCCCCGCGTTCCGCGACATACACATGGTGACTGGGACCCGATCCGCGCATGTAGAGCGCATCGCCGGTTCGATGCGACCGCTCCAGGCCGAAGTCGCTCATGAACTGTTCTGCACGGTCGAGGTCCGGCACACGAACGCGGACATACGCAAGGTCGCACACTTTGATCGTAGCCATGGCCTCATGTCCCCCCAGGCGTTCGATTCGGTTCAGACTTCAACACGCCGGCGCGAGGCGCGGGGCCTGCGGTGTCGTGCTTTTGCAAGGGCATCGAGACATCATGAGCACGCGCTCAGGCAGCTTTCAGCCGGCGGCCCGCACGCGCTGCCGCTGCCGTCCGAGTTGCGGCGACGTGAGCTCAATCACATCTCCGGCCCGCAGGTGAACGGGTGGCTTCATACCGGCGCCGACCCCCGCGGGCGTGCCGGTCAAGATCACATCGCCAGGCAGGAGTGTCATCATCTCGGACAGGTGGGACAGGATGTAGCGGACGCTGAACACCATGTCGGAAGTGCTGGTGTGCTGGCGCCTCACGCCATTCACATCCAGCCGCAGCTCGACTTTCTGGGGATCGGGAATCTCGTCAGTGGTCACGAGCCACGGCCCGATCGGGCCAAAGGTCGGCGCGCTCTTGCCCTTCACAAACTGGCCGCCGCGCTTGATCTGCCAATCTCGTTCTGACACATCGTTCGCGAGGCAATAGCCCGCGACGCAGTCGAGCGCCGCATCGACCGACACCCGCTCCGCGCGCGATCCGAGGATGACGCCCAATTCGACTTCCCAGTCGCCGGCCTTTGCCGCGGGCGGCAGGATGATATCGTCGTCGGCCCCACTCAGGCTGGTCAATGCCTTGTTGAATGTCATCGGCTCGTCCGGCGCCATGATCCCGGCGCTTTTGGCCTCCTCAATATGGCCCTTGTAGTTCAAGCCGATGGCAAAGAACTGACGCACGCCGGCGACGGGGACTCCCATTCTCTGAGGACCGTCCACCACCGGCAGACGCCTGACATCCAGGGCAGCGAGCACCTTCAATCCCTCCGGCGAGATCACTTCGGGCGTGATATCGGCAATCGCCGGCCAGAGCGAGCGGATGCGGCCATCCGAGTCGAGGATGCCGGGACGCTCGTGCCCCATGGGCCCGTAACGCAGCAGTTTCATGTGATGTCCTTCAGTCGAAGTTGAGTAGGATGCTCTTGCGCGCGGTGAAGTGTTCCAGCATCGACTCCAGCGTGAGCTCGCGGCCGAGGCCCGATTGCTTGTAGCCGCCGTAGCAGATGTTCAGCCCGGCTACTTGCGCCTGATTGACCTGGACAAAGCCGGCCTGGAGTGCGTCGACAGCGCGGAGCGCCAGCTTGATGTCGCGGGTCCAGACACTGGCCGCGAGGCCGTAGGCACTGTCATTGGCGATCGCAATCGCTTCGTCGAGCGTCTCGAAGGGCATGACGCAGGTCACGGGACCGAAAATCTCCTCCCGCGCCACGGGATGCGAATTTCCGATGCCGGTGAAGACAACGGGTCGCACAAACAGCCCGTGCGCGAGGCGGACCTCCGTCGGAAGCCGACCGCATTCATGCGCCACCGCGCCTCCGGCTCGCCTGCCCTGTTCAATGTAGCCACGCACCTTGTCCAACTGGGGCTGCGAGATGAGAGTGCCGATATCGGTCGCCTCGTCGAAAGGATCGCCGATCACGAGTTTGTCCAACGCCGATGTGAGCCTTTCCACGAAAGCATCGTGCAGCGTCCGATGGACCAGGATGCGGGAAGCGGCGGTACAACTTTGCCCCTGGCGCGTGAAGCGCATGGCGACGAGTGCGCCTTCCACCGCCTTGTCGAGGTCTGCATCTGCCAGCACCAACATCGGGCTCTTGCCACCGAGCTCGAGGGTCACCGGGACCAGTTTGGCGGCCGCGGCCTTGTAGATCAGCTTGCCGGTTTCGACGGATCCGGTGAATGTGATCTTCGCGACCTGAGGATGTGCCACCAGAGGCGCTCCACAGCCGACGCCGTCGCCGGACAAGACGTTCAGTACGCCTGGAGGCAGCACTTCGCTCAAGAGCTCCGCGGCTCGTAACACAGCCAGCGGCGTTTCCTCCGCGCTCTTCACGATGACCGTGTTGCCGGCTACCAGAGCGGGCGCGATTTTGATGGCCATCAGCATCAGCGGCACGTTCCAAGGCAGGACCGCCGCAACGATCCCCAGGGGTTCGCGTTGTGTATAAGCGAGCACGCCGGAGCGCAACGGAACGGTCTCGCCCTTGATTTCGCTCGCGAGTCCGCCGAAGAATTGCAACACATCCGCGATATTGGCGGCCTCCGGACGGCATTCCGTTCGCAGCGCCTTGCCCGACTCCAGCGCAAGCAGCGCGGCGAGTTCCTCCACATGCGCTGCCAAAACATGCGAGCCTTCGATGAGACGCTTGCCGCGATCGCGTGCCGGCAGTTTCCCCCAAGCCGGCTGAGCGGCGCGCGCCGCCGCGACTGTCGTGTCAACATCGGAAGCATCCGCGTCGGCCACGGGACAGATCAGCTCCTGGGTGGCCGGATCGCGCAGTTCGAACACGCGTCCGACGGAGGTATTTGCGAGTTGGCCGCCTGTGAGGATCCGCCGCGCCAAGCGTTGTGCCGTCGCCAGCGACGTGGCGCGCAAAGCATCCGACGCATTGTTTGGCATATTACTAACCATCTTGATATGCGAGTGGCGGCCCGGCTCCGGTGAATGGCGGCAGTTGAATCGGGTGCCTAACGCCCCTCAAACCGCGCGGCACGTTTTTCCAGGGATGCCGCAATGCCCTCACGCAGATCGGCGGAGACCATGCAGGCTCGGTAGGTACGTGCCCCTTCCAGGGGGTCGTAGCGGTTGGCCGCCATTGCGTTGAGGGCGAGTTTCATTCCGGCGCACGCGAGCGGGGCCAAGGTAGCTGCATGGCGAGCAAGCGCTGTTGCTTTTTCCTGCAGGCTCTCGGCAGGGACGATCGCCGTGAGGTAGCCGATCTCGAGCAATGTCTGCGCATCGACTTCATCGGCGAGCAAGAACAGCCGCTTGGACGCATTGAGGCCCAATCGAGCGAGGTAACGGCGCAGCCCGGACGCGTAATAATGCAGACCAAAGCGCGCCGCCGGCATGAACAGGCGGGTTTCGGGCACCCCGAGGCGGAAATCGCAAGCCAGCGCCAGATCCGTCGAGCCTCCAAACACGCCCCCATTGATGGCACAGACCGTCGTCTGAGGCAGCGCCTCGAGCGCGTCCACCATTTCGGCAAAGGCATCGCCCGCGCCCGCTTCCAGGGCCGCAGCGAAGGCGCGCAGGTCGAAGCCCGCACTGAAATGGCTCCCGTTAGCAGTGAACACCAAGGCGCGTATCTGCGGGTGCCGGTCACGTAGCCACCGGAAGTGGCTCATGAGGACCTCCAGGTCGCCACGTTCAATGCGATTGGCCTGCGCTGGGCGGCATAGACGCAGTGTCGCCACTGCCCCCTCAACCTGCAGCTCAGGAGCGGATCCTTGTCGCGCCGGGTCGGCCATGTCCGCTCCGGTGTTCAAACCACTTGCTGCGCCCGCAGCTCGTCGATGGCCTCGGCAGACAGTCCTAGTTCGCGAAGCACTTCGTCATTGCTGCCCCCTTTGTCCTCCAGCGTGTTGACGATGCGGGCAGGCGTGCGAGTAAGTTGGACTACCTGGTCCACGACACGGATCTCGCCACGACGTGGATGCACGACCGGTGTGGCAATGCGACAGTGCCGCACCTGCGGATCCGAGAACACTTGATCCATGGTGTAGACCGGACCGCAAGGCACGTCCGCGTCGAACAAACAGGCGATCCATTCCTGCGTCGTGCGGGTTTGGAATTGCGCGCTCAACAGGCGATTCAGCTGATCGCGATTGCGGACACGGTCCGGATCGCTGATGAAATCGGGATGGTCGGCAAGCGCCGGCTGCCCCAGGGCTTGGCACAGACGCCGCCACTGGTCATCGCCGCCTGCGCCGACGTTCAGGTACCCGTCGCGGGTAGGATACGCGGAGGTCGGCATGCTGGTGGGGTGGTCGTTGCCCACACGGACGGCAACGGTTCCATCTGCCAGGTAGCGCGCCGCCTGGAAGTCCATCAGCCCGATCCCGGCGTGCAGCAGCGAAACCTGCACCCATTGGCCCTCTCCGCTCTGCTCGCGCTCCAGCAGCGCTGTCATGGCACCTAATGCGGCATAGAGGCCCGCGCTGACATCGATGACCGCCGCGCCGGCTCGCATAGGACTGCCGTCCGGCGTGCCCGTCGTGCTCATCAGGCCGCACATGCCCTGGAGCACCTGGTCGAACCCCGGGCGCTCATGGTAGGGGCCGTCCTGACCGAAGCCGGAGATACTGACCAGAATCACTCGCGGATTAACCTGGCGGAGGCTCTCGTAGTCGAGCCCGAGACGCTGCTTCACGTCCGGCCGGAAGTTTTCGACGACCACGTCGGCCGTGCGCACCAGGGATAACAGGACCTCGCGGGCCCTGGGGGCCTTGAGATTGAGCGTGATCGACCGCTTGTTGCGATGCAGATTCTGCATGTCGGAGTCGTCACGCGCACCGACATAGAGCTCCCCCCGAGGCACGCTGTCGGCCGGCTCCACCTTGATGACGTCGGCCCCGAAATCGGCGAATTGCTTCACGCAGGTGGGCCCAGCGCGCACCTGGCTCAGATCCACCACGCGGAAGCGACTCAGCGCCCCACTTCCTATGATTCGATGCATTTCAGATCGCTTTGATACATCAGTTATAGTCTTACATATATTGAAGGTCCGATGTCAAGTAAACGCAGCGATTCTGCGAGACTGCAGGGAGGGCAGCTGAAGTTTCGGGGCCTCGCTGGTATATCTGTGAGGCGGCGACGGCTGGTTCGAGATCTGAGGAATTCCGGGGCGAATGACCGTGACACGAGATGCAGAACGAAAATTGAGCGCGGCCGAAACCGTGCGGATGAATGTGGAGAGGGAAATCAGCGAAGGAATCCTGATTCCGGGCGATGCCCTGGACGAGGACGCTCTGGCGGCTCGCTTCGGCGTGTCGCGCACGCCGGTGCGGGAGGCGCTGCTGCAACTGTCTGTACGGGGAATAGTGACTATCGCCCCGCGCGCCGGAATTCACGTCGCTCGGCTATCAATGCCGGAGTTGCTCGCGTTGATCGAAATGCTGGCGGAGCTCGAAGCCGTTTGTGTGAAGCTCGCGACGCGCAGGCTTACGAGTGAGGAAGTGGAGGCGCTCAGGGGCATACACCAGAAGAGTCTCGCCTTCGAGGAGAGCGGGGACGCACAGGGTTACAGCCGCTGCAACGCCGAGTTCCACGAGATCCTCTACCAAGCATGCCGTAACGCGCCGCTGGCCGCCGAGATCGCTCATACCCGCAGTCGAACGCGGGTGTATCGCCAGTCGGTGTTCCAGAATCGGCTGCGCATCCGTCGTTCGCGCGAAGACCACGCCCGGATTCTCGAGTCCATGCTTGCCGGCGACGCGGCCGCCGCGTCTGCGGCGATGCTGGAACACATCGCGGGCGGCGTTCAGGACTTTACGGACATGATCTCGCACGTCCCCACTCAACTACTCGCGGTTGACGCTGACTACCCTGGCAGGCAGAGCGAGGAGGAGCAGCGCGAGACAGCCCGACGAGCCCACACACTGTGGAAGGGGAGCACAGGCGCGGAAGTTATCAAGGCGTCTCGCGACGCCGCACCGAGGCGCAAGCGGACCAAGAAGACCGCTGCGTGATTTACTGTTGAGAGCCTCCGTGTACGAGACCTGGTACGCGATGACCGTGATGCTCGAGTCGGGCCTGGATATCTCCCCGGTCATTACTCACCGACTGCCTTGGCACGAGTATGAACAGGGTTTTGCCGCCATGCGTGCAGGTGAGGCGGCCAAAGTTGTGCTTTCCAGTGTGCACAAAAAGCAACGCAAGAGACTGCGGGTTTCTGTGTCATAAAATAGTTTAAAATCAATAAGATGGCGCGCCCGGAGAGATTCGAACTCCCGACCTCCTGGTTCGTAGCCAGGCACTCTATCCAACTGAGCTACGGGCGCACTCGGGAAACCACGCGGAACGCCCTTTTGCTTTGCCGGCGCCCGCCCGAGGCCAGAATCTTATTTAAATCAGCAGCTTGCTTGCAAGCTGTGCGGCCGTGAACGGACCGCTGCCTCGCCCGGCCAAGAACACGGCTCAGGCCGTGGACCTCCCCGGGGGCCGCGATCCTAGCACAGTGGCGGCTCGCATCCGCCCTCATTTAAAGCTGATGTTCGCCCCCGCCAGAACGCTGAAGCCTGGCCCGGGCTCGAAGAATCGCCCGTTGCCGTCATCGACGATAACGGACCCGACGTAGTGCCGGTTGAAGAGATTGTTGACTCGCACAAAGCCATTCACCTGCATCGTCTGGAGCTGGACCCCATATCCGCCGTCCAGGCTGAAGGTCGCGTATCCCGCGGTGAAGACCGTATTCATGTCATTAGCCGCAACCGCACCGACGTACTGCACGTTGCCCCCGGCGTGCCAGCCCAGCTCGGAGCCCCAGTGCAAACCCGCATAGACATCGTTCTTCGGCACCCCTGGCAACCGTCTCCCGGCGGCCACGAGAGCGCTGGGCGCAGCGCACGGCGCAGCCACGCAGGTCAAATACTCATCGGTGTACACAGCATCGATGTACGTGTAGGCGACCTGAAGGTGCCAGTGCTCCGGCAGGCGATAGTTCATCGACGCTTCGAATCCCCGTCGCCGTGTTCGCCCGCTATTCTGATAAGTGGAGCGGCCGCCGATATTCGTGTCGACCACGATCTCGTTGCTCGTCAATGCCTCGAATACCGCGAGCTCTGCGGAGAGCTCGTGTGTCATCTGCAGCTTTGCACCCAGCTCACCGTTGTTGCTGCGGGCTGCCCGCAGCGGGTTGAAGCCTGCACCGCCATCCGGGCGATAGGCAAGCTCAGATCCCAACGGTGTTTGAAATCCCTGCCCGTAACTCGCGTACAAATGCAACCACGACCTCGCCCTGAACATCAGCCCCCCCACGGGCACCGTCGCTCCATACGAAAGGCTGCCACTATCGTTCCCATTCGTCGGCGTAATGTAGTGATCTTCCGAATCGAAGCTCACATCGCTGCGGCGAACGCCCGCTGTCAGTGACCATGAGGGCGCAAACTCCCACACCGCCTGCGTGTACTCGTCGAGATCGCGCACGATGTTATTCTCGTCGCGACGTAGATTCCCCGTCACGCCGAGCGTCGTGCCAACGAAATTGTTGTACCCGCGGCGCAGCTCATTCTGCCGGTCGTAGCTGAATCCCGCGATCCAAGACAGCGGACGGCCCGCCAGCGCGCCGCGCCACGACCACCGCGCATCAGTGCCGCCGAACTTGCGATTTAGATCGACGACCCCGCCTGCGCTACGAGGCGCCGCCTGCGAGCTCACGGGGATCGACAGGAACTGCTCGACCGTGCGGTGCCCGTAGTAGCCCACCAACCGTATAGTCTGGGATTCCGTGATATCCCAGTCATAGATGATCCCGCCCTGCTGCTGCTCCAGGCTCTTGCGAGTATTGAAGGTGGCCGCGGCCGGATCGGTCTGATAGGGGTCCGCCCGGAACTGTGCGGGAGTGAGGCCGAGCGGGTCCTGTGCCTGCGGTCGCGACACGATGTTGGCAATCAGGCTGAGGCGGCCGCTGTCGTTTACCCGGTAGTTGAGCTTGCCGTTGAAGGATTCGTTGTGTGCGTGGCTGTGATCGCGATACCCGGTGACCGAGAAGTGAGTCAATGCCGCGTTGTAGTCAACAGGGCCCGTCATCCCGCTCGCGCCAACACCCGCCCGAAAATTTCCGTAACTCCCGTAGGCCGCGGAGCCTCGCTGCTCGGCCGGCTGTTGCCCATCGGCCGTGAAGATCTGGATCACCCCGCCGGAAGAGTTACCATAAAGCGCGGAGAACGGGCCGCGCAGAATCTCAACTTTCTCGGCGGAGTCGAGGTTGAACTGCGACACCTGTCCCTGGCCGTCCGGGCCCGTAGCGGGAATGCCATCCTGGTATACGCGCACGCCGCGGATGCCGAACGCCGAATTCGCTCCGATTCCACGAATCGAGATCTGCTGATCCTGGGCGTAGTTATTGCGGTTGCGCGCCAGCAGCCCCGGCACCGCCCCAACGTCGTCGGACAAGTTGATGCCGAGGGCGTCACCGCGCAGGTCGTCACCGCTGACAGAGGTGATCGCCGCGGGGACATCGAACGCCTGGGTGGGCATACGCGTCGCGGTAACGACGATCTCGTCCACTGGCGCCTCGGCAACGGCAACACCGGCAGTCGTCACGGAGACCGCCGCTGACACGATCAGCAGCGCACTGAGTCTGGCAACTTTCACGGGCGCGCATGCTAGCACGCGACTGCACGGCCACAGCTCATGAAAATCATGAGCCGTGAGTCAGACCGGATCTTCGGGTAAGGTACGCACGACATGCCGTGCGGCCTTCCGCCTGCGGCCGTGCCCAAACAGGAGAGCGACCTCGTGTACGACCACTACCAGAAGCTGCTGATCGATAAAAAAGACCGGATTCTGACGGTTACGATCAACAATCCGCCGCTGAACGAGCTCGTCGAGCAGCTCGACGCGGAGCTGGCCGAGATCTTCTTCGAGATCAATCGGGACCCCGAGGTCAGTGTGGTGATCCTGACTGCGGCCGGGGACCGGGCCTTTTGCGCCGGCGGCAGCTTCGACGCCATGATCGCCCGCCGCCGCGATCATCACTACGAAAACTGGATCAGCGGGATGCGTCGCGGCCGCCGCATCCTGATGAGCATGCTGGACCTCGACCAGCCCATCATCGCCCGTGTCCAGGGTCACGCGATCGGTCTCGGCGCGACGCTCGCGGTCTATTCGGACATCACGATCGCGGCTGAGCACGTCAAGATCGCCGATCCCCACGTGCAGGTCGGTCTCACGGCCGGAGACGGCGGCTCGCTGATGTGGCCGCATTTGATGGGGCTGGCGCGGGCGAAATACTATCTGCTCACCGGCGATCGAATGACGGCGAGCGAGGCAGCCGCGTTCGGCCTGATACACAAGGCCGTCCCCGCCAGTGAGCTCGACTCAACGGTCAACGCTCTCGCTGCACGCCTGGCAGGCCTGCCGCGAACCGCACTGAGGACGACGAAGCGGGCAGTCAATATCCCGGTCCTGCGGGACCTCGTGACATCCATGGACGCGAATTTCGGTCTCGAGACCCTCTCGATGTTGCATGCCGACCATCTCGAGGCGGTGACCGCGATCAAGGAGAAGCGCCCGCCCAAATTCCGCGGCGACTGACGCGGCTCGCGGTGTACAACCGTCTCGAAATGGCTCTACGCCGCTTCGCGCCCGTCACCCAGGCCGATCAGGACATTCGAGAGGATTTACGCCGCTTGGAGCCGGTCGCCTGACCAACCTCCGGCAGCCGCGTGAAGTCGATTATGAAGTGATCGCCGTCGAACATCACTATCTTGCCGATCAAGTCGGGGCGTACGTGATAGCTCCTCGTCGTGGTCTGCACATCCGCGCGAAACGCGACAACCATGCGAACCGGCAAAGCGCCATCGCGCGCAAGCGTTAGATGTTGCCCGAGCAGACCGATGACTTTGGAGTCTTCCGGCTCTCGCGAGAGTTTGTCCTCGTACCGAAGCACGCCGCGCGAGGGATTGCCAAAATGCTGCTCCGAGCAGCTCAATACCATCGCGCCATCCGCTGCTATCGCCGATAGCCCGCGGAGGCGGTACTTTGGCAGCGCGCCGAACTTGCGAAATGCGTCGATCAGAGTGAGATTCATCGCGCCGACCTTGCGCTATCTGAGTGAATAACGCAACTTCCACGGAGAGCACCGCGGGAGACTTTGTTTGTAGGACATCGTGCCCGAGGCAAGCGGGGATCCCCGTCTCGGTTTCAGGACTCAACCGAGGATCGACGGCAGACGGGAAAGTGCAGCAGCGGGATGCAAACTGCGGTAACATGACGCCCGGCTCGTAATCTTTCGGCTTGTCTGCCTTGGCCCCTGCGCCGTTCCGGCGCGTCCTCCGGCCAGCGTCTGCCATCCGCGCAAAGCTCCGCGAACCAGGAGGCAGGACGCTACTGCCGATGTTCCCATTCTTATTTTGAGTACTTCATAGTGACGAAACTATACGTTGGTAACCTTCCCTTCACGGCGACCGAAGATGGCGTGCGCACGCTGTTTTCCCAGCACGGAACCGTCGAGAAAATCGCGTTGATCACCGATCGCGACACCGGGCGTCCCCGGGGCTTCGGCTTCGTGGAGATGTCCAATGCCGATGCTTCTCGCGCCATGCAAGCCTTGAACGGCGCCGACTTCGATGGACGGGCTCTGCGCATCAATGAGGCCCAGGACCGAGAGCGGGGGGCCGGACAACGCAATGGCGGCTCACGCCGCTACTAAAACCTGAAGGGATGACACCGGGTCCCGGCAGCAACGCCGGGACTCGTCGTCTCGTTCGGGCGACGTCGGCAGTAGATGCCCTTGCTACCGGGACGCCAGGGCGCGAGTGCCGCCGGGACTACGCGAACAGCTGCAGAGAAGTGATCGTCGCCTTACCCGACCCGCCTTTGTTCGGCACTATGATGAGGCGAAGGTGAGTGACGTCGCGAAGCTCCAGGGCTAGATTCTCCTGCTGACAGGTCGATCCCTGCGGACTGAACGTGTACTCCTGCACGAGGACCTGCCGATACGTCCTGCCCGCGTCGGCGGAATACTCCACCCTCACTTCCTGCGTACGGCCGACCAAGGTCTCCTCCACTTCAAACGCCATCCGGGAAATGTTTACCGGGTCGGTGAATGCGATGACAATCTGCTCCGTGGCATCGCAGCGCGCGCTCATCCATCGCGTCGCGCCTCTTCCCGAACAACCATCGAACATGTGTTCGACCGGGTGATCCGGATCTTCGGATGAGTAATGAATGATCGCGAGCGCGACCAAGTCGAGCTCGTTCAGCCCCGCGGCGACCTGTGCCGAAGCCGAAGAGTTGCTCGGAGCGGCGATGTGCAGCTTGCGGATATTGACAGACTTGCCCGAGCCCATGAGACACCTCCAAGCAGCGCGCCGTGACCCCTCGAACGCGATCCAAGTCGCGGCCGCAGGCGATGGGAGCCGTTCCTCGCTCTTCAACCAAGTCAACAATCGCTTCCGGCGGCGACTTGCTCGAACATAACCTCATGGTTCGATGAGGATACGTTGTCCCCGGCTTCGAGACGCGAAAGTCGGGCAGCCCCTCGAGAATTGCTGTACTGTACATCTTGCTGATAGCCCTCGCCCAGCCTCTTTGGCCCTATCCGTACCCGCGGGCCAGCCTGGACGTCCTGAGTCACGCGGACGCCGATATGATCGATGCCAGGATTTCATGTGCGCGAGCGCACGTTGCCGATTCTACGGCGGTGGTTCGCTTGTTGGATGAGGTACCCGAGGCGGAGGACATCCACGCCGAGATTGCCAGACCGTATTTTGCGCGTCGCTGGCAGCAGTCGACCGAGCGAAGCTTCTGGATCTCGAGCGACGGCACGACTGTCACGTGCCTCACCCTGACGGGACTCGACATCGATGCAATGGTCGCGCTCTGGGTCACCTTCGACGGATATCACCGACGCCCTGGATTCACGCTATCCGCTGTCTCCCTGCAGGAGATAGTCGAGGCTGAGCTGGGAGTCACCGTCGAGCTCGAAAGTTGAGTGGCGCGTCGCGGCGGCGGCAGTTTGATCTGCGGCTTAGCGGGTCGATCCGCGATGGAAGCAGCTAGGAGGAACATCGCCATGAGCTGGCGCAGCACGGGACTCTTTCGCTCTCCCCAAGAGATCCTGGTGATGACGTGCGATGTCTGCGGACGCGACATTGGCCACGAGGATGGAAAGCGTCCGTATGATCACTTCCGCGTGAGCAGGCACCCGAATCCCGGGGCGATCGACCATCAGGAAGAGCCCGCAATGCTCTGCTCCCGCGAATGTCTGCAAGCGTTTGCGACGAGCACTCCGGGCCCGGAGCGTGTCACGGCACGCGCACTCTGCCGGGATGGTCCCGAGTGACATCTATAGGCACGCGCCAGCCTTGTCTCATGGTGCGGTGTCAGCCCGTGAACCCCGAACGTCAAATCACTACCCCGCTCGACGTCTTTTATGTTGTGGAGACGACCGGCCGAATCAACGGCAAGCGCCATCACACCGTATGCTCGTCGTTGTTTGAAACGCGGCGCCAGGCCGAGACCGAACAGCGCCGTCTTCAGGTAGGGACCGAGCGGAGCACGTTTAGCATCTGGCAAGGCTCAACGTACGTTGAGCCTGCCGAATGGTTATACGATGTAGTGATGGCCGACGGCAGGGTGATCCGCTCGAGGTGCAGGAAGCCGCGGCCTTGCCATGCGGCATTCTCGCGGCGGCTGCGGTCTCCAGGCGAGATCAAAGAAACTGAGAGTTGAGGAGATGCACATGCTTCCGAAGCCCCTGCCCGTCGATTTCAACGCGATGCCACATACGAGGGCGGGTGACATCATGCGGGATCATCGGGCGCGTGTCGCACTCGAAGAGGAAGCGCGTGCGCAGAAGAGACGCCTGGACGCGGCCGAGCAATGTTCGAGCGCGAACCCGCCCGCGGCGCGTATTCGCGCCTGGGAGCAGGTTCACGGATTGCGGCTACCCTCGAGCGAGGCCCACCCGATCCTCGAAGTGATCGCTGTCGGAACGTGCCTCACGCTGGCCGAAGTGCGACAAGAGCAGCGGGCCCGGGTTGGCGCGCGTGCTCGCTTGTGAGAATGGAGCAAGCAAGGGGTATTTCCGTCAGATCTCACTGCCGAAGATTCGCACCGCGGGCATGAGTCAGTCGGCCGGGCGCAATATCCATATGGCTGCTGGCTTCCCGATGCTCGCGTGGATCGCCACGACCAGTCGGTCGAGCTCCGGCATGAACAAACCCGTCCGCGCGCCCGATGAGGTCGGTATGCGTTCCTTACTCTGGTACGCCCAGCCCCGGCGCTCAAACACATCCACGAATCCTCCGCCGCAGATGACGTAGAGCCGATCTCGTTTCTTATCCAGGAAGACGTCATCAGCATCTGCACACGTGGGCACTGACGCGAGCAGCGCACCGCCCGCAGCCCGGAAGACCCCAAGGACCGCCGGGCGGCGGAAGACTGCGATCACTCTCTGATGGCCCTCATCCAGAACCATGGGGTAGTTGGCGCGCAGGTCCGCGGTTGTCCAGGCGTCGGTCTGGCGATTGACGGCGAGATCGACGATGGCGATCTCGCGAGCATCGGGAACGTTCACGTAGGAAAATCGTCCCGATGAGTCGAGCTGGAAGCTCTCGGGGTGCCCCTTCAGACGCACGTCGGCAATCTTCGAGCGGGTGCTGGGATCGATCACCGCCAGAAAGCCATGACCGTAACCCACCAAGACGCGATGTCTTACCTCGTCGACACGAACGTTGTCAGCGTCATCCCCGAGGGCAATCTGTCCAGCGGGTGTCAGGTCCGGTCCGCGGAAGAGGCGGACCGATCCGTCGCCGGCATTCGCCACGTACAGCATGTCAGTAGGCGAGTCATACGCGACACCCTGGGGCGCCTGGAAGCCCACTAGAGTGCGAAGAGCCCGGCGGCTTCGCAAGTCGAGCACCCCGACCGTGTCGTTGCCCAGTTCAGCCACAAAGAGCCTTTGGCGTCCCACATCGATCGCGAGGTGATCGATCCTCCCGCGGATGTCCCCCAAGGGGATCTGATACTCGAGCTGCAGCGGCGTCGCGCATGAGGCGCGAGTCAACACGCTGCCCAGGAGCAGCAGCGCGAGCAAGCCCAAAGACTTCACTTCAACATCATCCAGGCCGGTTGCAGTAGCGGGAACGCGACCAGGCCGGCAACGGCGGTCGCTGCGATGAGCAACGGGTTGCTGACCTTCCATCGAAACAGAACGAGGAGAGAGACGGTGGCGATGAGCATCGTAAAGAGATCGCCAATCGCGATGCGGCCCAGCAGCACGCATGCTCCGAGAATGGTCCCGATCGCAGCGGCGTATGCCCCTTTGATAAATCCCTGGACGTTCGGATTCGATCGATGGCGCGCCACGATGGGCGCGACCACGAGCACGAGCAGAAACGAGGGTAGAAAAATGCCGATCGTGGCAGCCAGGGAGCCCCAGAATCCCGCCACCAGGAATCCAACGAAGGTTGCTGTAATGACCACCGGCCCCGGGCTGATCATCCCGACGGCCACGGCGACCAGAAAGTCCCGCTCGTTGAGCCATCCATACTGCTGCACGACGCCCTGCTGCAGAAACGGAACGATCACGAGGCCGCTGCCGAAGGTGAGCGCCCCCGCCTTGAGGAAAAAGAGCAGAAGCTTTCCGATCACAGACGCGCTAACCCCTGCCGGCACCGGAGCCACCGCGGCCAGCGGTGCCGCAACGGCCAGCGGAGGTGGCGCAGTGTCGCGTCGAGACCATTTGCCGTAGTACAAAACCCCAACCACACCCGAGCCGATGAACAGCACCGCCACTTCGGCTTGCAGCATCACTGTGACGAGAAAGCACACTCCCGCCAGCACCCATTGGACGCGATCTTCCATTCCGAGCTTCGCGAGCCGATAGCACGAGTGCAGAATCAGGGCAATCACTGCAGGGCTGACGCCATAGAAGATCGCGGTTACGGGTTTCAGTCCGCCGAAATGCACATACAGCGCCCCGAGCGAGGCCACGATCAGGAAGTTCGGCAGGATGAAGGCCCAGCCACCCGCCCACGCGCCTCGCTGACCCGCACGCAAATAGGCGACGAAGATGCCGACCTGGATCGCGAGCGGTCCAGGCAACGATTGGCACACCGCGATGGCCTCGCGCATTTGCTCCTTGGTCAACCAGCCGCGTTCGGCCACGAGCTCCCGCTCCATCTGTCCCACGAGGGCAACCGGACCGCCGAATCCCAACGAGCCCAGGCGCAGGAAATAGCGAGTCAGCTCGCCTAGAGAGTTCGACCGGCTCGCGGTTTCGTCGTGAGTGGCCACGTCGCTGACCTGTCAGTGTTGTTTGGCGAGTTGCTGCGCACACGTGGGGCCGACCGCTTGATCAACGTTCGACCCATCGAGCTCCACGGCTTCTACGCCCGGCCTTACGCCATTGCAAGCGGAGCCGATAGCGCGATCCGGTAGGATCCTGGAGATGAATGCCGTGGATTCCAAGGTGACCTTCGAGGTTCGGTCGCGAGTTTCACTTGGGAGCCCGCCGCAGCCGCGGGCGTCTGCATGCGAGATCAGCCGTGCGTGTGCTGGTGGTGGATGTCTGGGAAGTGCGGGTGTCGATGGCGTAACGGCTCGTGCGTGTGCTCATGAACATGAGGCTCTTGGCCATTCCATCCGGCGTCATGCTGGTGCTGATGATGCGCGTCGTGTGAATGCGCGTGGCTGTGAACCAGCGGCTGGTGGACATGCTCGTGTTCGTGGTTCTCCGTCAGGTGTAGCCAGACACCCACCCCCATGAATACGGCGGCTCCCCAAAATGGCCATCCTACCGTTTGGCCGTAAAGCGCCATCGCGGCCGCGCTACCTATAAAGGGAGCCGTGGCGAAATACGCCCCGGTTCGCGCTGTTCCCAGATTGCGTAAGGAAAAGATGAACAGCACGAGGCTCAGCCCATAGCCTACAAATCCCAGAACCAGGGCCGCGCCTGACTTCGCTACGGACGGAAACGGAGCTTGGAGCAGCAGCGCGAGTCCCACATTCGTGATGCCCGCGGCGAGTCCTTTGACGGCAGCAATGGACCGCGCATCTCCTGAGGAGATCTTCCGCGTGAGGTTGTTGTCCACCGCCCAACACAGACACGCACCTGCAATTGCAGCCAGCGCCAGCGGGCTTTGATGGCCGCTCAAGCTCGACGGCCACACCAGGATAATGCTGCCGACGAAGATGGCCGCAAACCCCAGAATGACTCTCCGGCTGGTTGCCTCCTGGAAGAAGATCCAGGCCAGGACAGCGGTGAAAACGGCTTCGAGATTGAGCAGCAGCGAGGCCGCCGCGGCGTCAGCACGGGCAAGGCCGAACATCAGCAACGCCGGTGCCGCCATACCGCCCACGGCGACAGCTGCTGCGAGCCACGGCCTCTCGGCGGGCGTGAGCCCGAGAGCGAAGCGGCCGCGGTCCTGAACCAGGATGAGTCCGGTCAACCCCAGACCACTCCCAAGGTAGAGCAGACCAGCGACCGATAGAGGATGGGCGTCGCTCAGCAACTGCTTGGCGAGCGGCGTGGTGATGCCGAACAGCAGCGCAGAGACGAGCGCAGCAGCTGCGCACGACCATCGCGCACCGTGGCTGTGGTGTTGCATGTTCATGCGGGACGGATCGACACGATCAAGGCTAACCCATTGAGCACCGCGATGCCCGCAGGTCTCTGCGGAGATTAGAGGACTTATTCTCCGCATATAATGCGTATATTGGTTGCCGCTGCGGAGACATAGAGCCCATAATAGCCGCATATTATGCGGAGATTAGATATACCTATGGGGACGAGACAACTGGCCTGACCTGACGTGGGAGTACGTTGACGGAGGACGTGGTCCGCTCGAGCGAGATCGAAGGCGAAAAACTCGATCGCAACCAAGTCCGATCCTCGGTAGCACGGCACCTCGGCATCGAAGTCGCCGGGCTGGCAGCGGCTGACCGCAATGTCGAGGGCGTGGTCGAGATGGTACTCGATGCGACCACCCACTACGCTCAACCATTGACAGCCGACCGGTTGTTCGGTTGGCATGCGGCGCTCTTCCCGACCGGCCGGAGCGGGCTTCACAAAATCACCGTTGGAAAGTAGCGCAACGACAGCAGCGGCCCGCTGCAGATTGTCTCGAGGCCGGTCGGCCGCCAGAAGGTCCACTATGCGGCGCCGCCCGCTGCGTGCGTGCGTGGAGAAATGAAACGGTTCCTAGGCTGGTTCGAGGCACCCGGCGATACGGATCCCCTGTTCACCGCCGGACTCGCACACCTGCGGTTCGTCACCATCCACCCCTTCGATGACGACAACGGACGCATCGCTCGGGCTATTGCCGACATGGCGCTCGCCCGCTCCGAAGAAAGCACACAGCGCTTCTACAGTATGTCAGCACAAATCCGCTGACAAAGGCCCGCTTCTGGGAGCGCTTTGGACAGCAGTCGCTAAACGAACGCCAGGTGAAGGTGCTGAACAGGCTGCTGGATGGCTTCCAGGGGAAACTCACGACATCAAAGTGGGCTAAGCTGAGCGAGTGCTCGCAGGACACGGCTTACCGAGACATCCTCGATCTCGTCGAGTGTGGCGCGCTGAGCAAGGACCCGGGGGGAGGGCGAAGTACGAGTTACTCGCTTGTTATCGAGGAGAACGATCTTGTATCACGGGAACATGACGAAAACGAGCGCTGAGCTGACGCTCTTCGACAGGTTGTCGCAGCTCACTTTCGTCGGAGCGGTGAAGCTTCTCGGTGCCAAAGGGAGTCGGCTCATTGCCGAGGGTGGCAAATACGACATTGACATCGTCACTCAGGTCAAATTTGATCGGGATCGGTTTCGGTTGACGCTGGGAGGCGCCACGGTCACGTTGAATCTCAGCCCCGCGCGGCGCGAACGTCTCGAGTGGCGATGCGATATTTGCGAAGTGCCGTGCGAGCACGCTGGCGCGGCCTTCTCCCTGATTCTGGAAGAGAAGCTCGCGTTGGGATTGGCCGATGCACCGCCGGAGCCGGCGGCTGAATGCATAAGCGAGGAAGCACTGGTTGCGCAGGCGATCGCGGAGCGGGAAGAACGTGCCCGCACCGAGAGAATGCGGCTCACGTCTGTGGATGGAGAGGAGATCTGGACCGACTACACGCTGACCAATGCGGCCTCCGGCAAGTCGTACCGGGTCGCTCTGCGCGGGTGGGAGCCGGGTCAGTCGTACTGCTCGTGCCCGGACTTCCGCAAAAACACGCTCGGCACCTGCAAGCATATTCTCCACGCGCTTGCCAAGGTCTGGCGACGATTCCCCGAATCGGAGCGCAATCGACCCTACCGGCAGCGGGAGCTCTGCCTGCATTTGTCATACGGCAAGGACCTGGAGTTGCGGCTGTTGGTGCCGGCGCGCCTCGATGACGCAACGAGCGCCATCGTGCGCCCGATCCGCGACAGACCAATCACCGACCTGAAGGACCTGCTCAAGCGCATCCGCCGGCTCGAAGCGCAAGACGTCCCCGTGACCGTGTATCCGGATGCGGAGGAGTACATCCAGACGCGCCTGCTACAGCAACGCATCGCCGCAACGGTCGCAGAGATCCGGAGCAATCCGAAGACGCATCCACTACGCAAGACGCTGCTGAAGGTCGAGGTCCTGCCGTACCAACTGGACGGCATTGCCTTCGCTGCGGGCGCAGGGCGCGCGATTCTGGCGGACGACATGGGGCTCGGCAAGACGCTTCAGGGCATCGGCGTGGCGGAGCTGCTGGCGCGGGAAGCGGACCTCCGCAGGGTGTTGGTCGTTTGCCCGGCTTCGGTCAAATCCCAGTGGCGCAGCGAGATTCTCCGCTTCTCGGAGCGCGATTGCCAGATTGTGCTGGGGAGCGCCGCAGAGCGAGCCGCTCAATACGAAAACGGGTGCTTCTTCACGATCTGTAACTACGAGCAGGTGCTGCGGGACATTCTGGCGATCGAGCGTGCGAAATGGGATCTGATCATCCTGGATGAAGGTCAGCGGATCAAGAACTGGGAGGCGAAGACGACGCAGACCGTCAAGAGTCTGCGCTCGCCGTTTGCACTGGTGCTGTCCGGGACACCACTGGAGAATCGTCTCGATGATCTGTTTTCCGTGGTCGAGTTCATCGATGACCGGCGTCTCGGGCCCGCGTTTCGTTTTTTTGACCGCCACCGCGTCACTGACGAGAAGGGCAAGGTTCTCGGCTACAAGGATCTCGATGTCCTGCGCCAGATGCTGAGGCCGGTACTGCTGCGCAGGACGCGTAGCTCGGTAATGAAGGATCTGCCGCAGCGGACCACAGAGATTGTGCGCATTGCGCCTACCGATGAACAGGCCTGCATCGACGTCGAGCAGATGAAGATCGTGAGTGCGATCGTTCGCAAGCCGTACATCTCGGAAATGGATCTGCTGCGCCTGCAGAAGGCTCTCCTCATCGCGCGGATGAACGCGGACAGCACTTTTCTCGTGGACAAACATCCTCCGGGATTCTCGACCAAGCTGGAGCGGTTGCAGGAACTGCTGGAGGAGCTGGCTGCGGAAGAAGAGCGCAAGATCGTATTGTTCTCGGAATGGACGACGATGCTCGGCTTGATCGAGCGGCAGATCCGGCGACTCAGGCTCGAGTATGTCAGGCTGGACGGCTCGGTCCCGCAGAAGAAGCGTCAGCAACTCGTGTACCAGTTCCAGCGCGACCCGACCTGCCGCCTATTCCTCACGACCAACGCAGGCTCGACGGGGCTCAATCTTCAGGCTGCCAATACCGTCATCAACGTCGATCTGCCGTGGAATCCGGCCGTTCTCGAACAGCGTATCGCTCGAGCCCATCGAATGGGCCAGAAGAACCCGGTGCAAGTCTATCTCCTGGTGACAGAGGGTACGATCGAGGAGAAGTTGCTGGGGACACTTTCCGCCAAGCACGATCTGGCGCTCGCTGCGCTCGATATGGACTCCGATGTGCGGGAGGTGGCGCTCGCATCCGGCATCGATGAGTTGAAACAGCGCCTCGAGGTGCTACTCGGCGCGAAGGCGCACGCTCCAGTGGATGAGACGGAGAAGCAGCGGCAGGGGCGGGAGGTGGAGCGGCTCGCACGGGGCACGCGCCTGTCGGAAGCTGGCGGTCAGCTCGTTGCGGCTGCTTTCGCATTCCTTGGGGAAATGCTCCCGCAACGGGAGCCGACGAATGGGGCAGCGAAGATGGCGGGCGAGCTCAAGGCGCGTCTCAACGAGTGTTTGGAACGGGACGGGCAGGGGCGACTGCGGCTCACCGTGACGTTACCAAACGAGACGGTGCTCGAGAATCTGGCCCAGTCGTTGGCCGCCCTGCTCGCGAACAAACCGACGTGACCTCGAGGCGTGCGCGCATTCGGACTCTACCATCGGCTCGATCGTAGCCTCGGGTAGGAAAGCGCGGCTTTCAAGTCCTCCCGCAATACGGCGATCTCGGATGGCGTGAGCATCCGGGGAATTTTCGAGGTAGCGAGCCGGAATTTTTTGGTTACACTATCGAACCAGCCGACCCGTCAAACCTGGCCGCTCATGGAACTGGTCCTGTCGCTCGATATCGCATCTCGAGCTCATGCAACAGCCATCGCGGCCGCCACGCCTACTTGCGCCGTGCGGGGATCAACCGGCCCATTAGCAGATGATGCGGCAGCATAAGGTTAAAGCTGCACTGCGCAGCCTGTTTCCCATAGTTGGGATGTCGATTCTGGTGCTCTGCGGCTGCTCCGGCTCGCGCCACCCAAGCTATCAGGGCTACGTGGAAGGGGAATTCGTCTATCTGGCCTCCTCTCAGCCGGGGCACCTCGAGCATCTCGCGGTGATTCGCGGGCAGCAAGTCGCTCGCGGCGCACGAGTCTTCAGCCTGGAAGCGACGGAGGAGCAAGCGCAGCAACACCAAGCGGAGCGCCAACTGGCGGTCGCACAGGCGCAGCTTGGCGATCTGGAGACCGGGAAGAGGACTCCGGAGATCGACGTGATTCGCGCACAGCTGTTGCAGGCTCAGGCAGCCGCGCGCAAATCGGCGCTGCAACGTGATCGTGATCAGGCGCAGTATCTCGCCGGCGGCATCTCCCGCGAGCAGCTGGAGGCGACGCTCGCGCAGGCGACGAGCGATGAGGCTCGCGTGAGCGAGCTGCAGAGTCAGCTCGGTGTCGCCCGGCTTCCGGGCCGACAGCAACAGTTGAAGGCGCAATCCGCGCAGGTGTCGTATGCACAGGCAGTGGTGGCCCAGGCGAACTGGCGGCTCGAGCAGAAAGTGGTGTCGGCGCCCGTGGCGGGGCTCGTGTACGACACGATGTATCGCGAGGGTGAGTGGGTTGCGGCCGGAAATCCCGTGGTGCGCATGCTGCCGCCGCAGAATATCAAAGCGCGTTTCTTCGTTCCGGAACGTCTCGTGGGGACTCTGGCCGTCGGCCACAAGGTGAGCCTGCGCTGCGACGGCTGCGCGACGGACATCACGGCAACGATCACCTTTGTATCCTCGGAGGCCGAGTACACCCCACCGGTCATCTACAGCAACGAGACTCGCGGGAAGCTGATCTATATGATCGAGGCGCATCCTGCTCCGGAAGATGCCGTCAAGCTGCATCCCGGCCAACCGCTCGAGGTGCGGCTGCTGTGAGCGCTTCGGCGGCTGCCGCTATCGACGTGCAGGGGCTCAACAAAAGTTTCGGCACCAAGCACGTGGTGACGGACCTGTCGCTCAGGGTGCAACCGGGAGAGATCTTCGGGTTCCTCGGGCCCAACGGTAGCGGCAAGACAACCTCGATCCGCATGATGTGCGGACTGCTCACACCGGACTCGGGCAGCGGAACGTGCCTCGGCTACGACATCCTGACGCAGAGCGCGCGCATCAAGCGCAACGTCGGCTACATGACCCAGCGCTTCTCCTTCTGGGAGGATCTCTCGATCCGGGAAAACCTCGACTTCGTGGCTCGCGTCTACGAGATGCCCAACCGCGCCCAGGCGGTGCGGCAGGCGCTCGAAGGACTCGGGCTAGGCGATCGAGCCGAGCAACTCGCCGGCGAGCTCTCGGGCGGCTGGAAGCAGCGCCTTGCGCTCGCCGCATGCATGCTGCACCAGCCGCGGCTGCTGCTGCTCGATGAGCCGACCGCCGGAGTCGATCCGACCGCGCGGCGCGACTTCTGGGAGGAGCTGCATCGGCTTGCGAGTCAGGGCATCTCGGTGCTAGTCAGTACGCATTACATGGACGAGGCCGAGCGCTGTCACAAACTCGCCTTTATCGCCTCCGGGAGACTCCTCGTGCAGGGAACGGCGGCGGAGGTGGTAGCGAGTCAGCGCCTCAGCACCTGGACCATCCACGGAGAACATCTCGCGAACGTGTCACAGCGGCTGCTGGGCAAAGCGGGGGTTGACCAGACGGTGGTCTTTGGCTCGTCGCTTCATGTCATCGGGCAAGACGCGGCGGAGCTCGAGAGATCAGTCACCCAGGTGGCGCAGATGGAGGGGCTGCGTGCGGAGCGTGTCGACACAGGAATCGAGGACGTCTTCATCCACCTGATGAACACGTCCGCACCCGCGTCGCGGCCGCGGCCGTCATGAAGGAGCGGCTTTTCTTCTCGGCCGGACGCTGGTGGAGCATCGTCCACAAGGAGTTCCTGCAGCTACGGCGCGATCGCATTACTTTCGCGATGATCGTTGGCATTCCCATCATGCAGCTGGCGCTCTTTGGCTACGCGATCAACTCCGATCCCAAGCATCTCCCAACGGGCCTGCTCGTTCAGGATCACAGCGAGTTCACGCGCACGTTCATCGCAGGGATGACTGCGTCCAAATACTTCGACATCGTGCAACAGCTTCCCGATGAGGAGGTCGGACGCACCGCGCTCGCGCGTGGCGAGCTGCAGTTCGTATTGACCATCCCGCCGGATTTCACTCGCCGCCTGCTGCGCGGTGAACGGCCGCCACTATTGCTCGAGGCTGATGCGACCGACCCTTCCGCCACCAGTAATGCGATTTCCGCGGCGCTGCATCTGCCACAGTCGGTTGCTATCAAGGACCTCGTGGGCCCGCTCCTGCCCCTCGCCGGGGGACAGCCCCCCTTCGAGGTGCGTGTCCACAATCTTTACAACCCCGAGGGCATCACGGAATACAACATCGTGCCGGGCCTCATGGGGGTGATTCTCACCATGACGCTGGTCCTCATGACCGGGCTCGCGATCACCCGTGAGCGCGAGCGCGGCACCATGGAGAACCTGCTCGCAATGCCTCTGCATCCGCTCGAGGTCTTGAGCGGCAAGATCGTACCCTACATCCTCATCGGATTGATCCAGGTCAGCATCATCTTCGGCGCCGCGCGGGTGATGTTCCACGTCCCCTTCGCCGGAAACCTCGTTACCTTCTACTGCGCCGCGCTATTCTTCATTGCCGCGAATCTGACGGTGGGCATCTCGCTGTCTTCGCTGGCGCAGAACCAGCTGCAAGCCATGCAGCTCACGATGTTCTATTTCCTGCCCAACATCCTGCTGTCGGGGTTCATGTTCCCGTTCCAGGGCATGCCGCGCTGGGCGCGGTTCATTGGCGAGATACTGCCGCTGACACACTTCAATCGCCTGATGAGGGGGATTCTGCTGAAGGGTAACGGATGGCCGGATCTGTGGACCGATGTCTGGCCGATCGTGCTGTTCATGGCGCTCGTGATGTTCGTGGCGATGCGGTTCTACCGAAGAACGCTGGACTGACGGTGGCTCGATGAAGGGAAGCTCGATGTACAGGCGCCATTTCGTCCTGGCGATGACGTGTCTCGTCTCGGCGTGCTCCGTTGGCCCCAGCTTCAGGCAGCCTGCCGCACCACCGACCGATCAATACACTGCCGGTGAGCAGGAGCAAGCCACGGCGGTCGCGCCGGGTGGAGCTGGCGGCGCGCAGCACTTCGTGAGCGGCGCCATCGTGCCGGGCCACTGGTGGCAGGCATTCCAATGCGATGCCCTCAACGCGCTCGTCGAGGAAGCCCTCGCGCACAGCCCGACGTTGCTTCAGGCGCGTGCCCGTCTGAGGGAGGCGCAAGAGAAGCTGACCGCGCAGAGGCGCGGCACGCTCTATCCCGCTTTCGACGCTCAGCTCGGCATCGCACGCGAAAAGATCAATCCCGCGGCCTTTGGGATTGCGCAAATTCCACCCCAATCTGCATTTACGCTCTACAACGCCCAGGTCAACGTCTCCTACACCTTGGATGCCTTCGGCGCGGAGCAGCGCATGATCGAGGGGACGCGGGCACAGAGCGAGTACCAGTCGTATGAGACCGAGGCCGCGGAGCTTACATTGGCGGCCAACGTCGTGGTCGCCGCGATTCGCCAGGCGGACCTCCAGGCGGAAGTCGATTACACTCAGCAGCTACTGCAGTCGCAGGAGCGCCAGATCGCCATCGGCGAGGAACGCTACCGGGCGGGCGGCATTGCCCTCGAGGAACTGCAGAACCAGCGCAACCAACTCGAGCAGTTGCGCGCAACGCTCCCGGCCTTGAAGGCCCAGAGACAACTGATCGATCACCAGCTCGCCGTGTACACTGGCAAGGCGCCCGCCGTGGCCGCCCTGCCGCCCCTCGAGCTCGAGGACCTGCAGCTCCCCGATGAGCTGCCGCTTACGCTGCCTTCCGACCTCGTGCGACGGCGACCCGATCTGCGCGCCTCGGAAGCGCTCTGGCATCAAGCCGCCGCGAACGTCGGTGTCGCAACCGCCAACCTCTTTCCGAATCTCACCCTCTCCGGATACGCAGGCTCGGACACGACCAAGGCGTCGGACCTGGTCGACAGCCTGAACGTCTGGAGCATCGGCGCAAAGCTCTTGCAGCCAATCTTCCATGCCGGAGAGCTTCGTGCGAAGAGGCGCTCCGCCATCGCCGCCTACGACGCCGCGGCCCAGGCTTACGGACAAACCGTGCTCGAATCGCTGCAGCAGGTGGCCGACAGCCTCCGGGTACTGGAAGCTGACGCGCTGACGCTGCAAGCCCGAACGGCGGCCTCCGAGCAGTCAGCCGCCAGCTACGCGATCGCACGACAGCGCTTTGACGTGGGCGGAATCAGCGAGCTCTCGCTGCTCGATGCACAGCGTCAAGAGCTCCAGACGGCCCTCGACCGTGAACGGGCCGCGGCCCAGCGTCTCGCCGATACTGCGGCACTCCTACACGCTCTGGCGGGACCGGTTTGAGGAGGCATACGAAGCTGCTTCGCAGCCTTGAGGTCAACCGTTCCAAATCCCTCCGTGAAGCGTGCGAAGACCGAAGCCATGGCAGGTCCGGTTCGCGCGTCTTGACGATGTCGATGAACGTGGCGAGATTCTGCGTCCAATCCGCGAACTTCTTCACGAAGAAGCGCAAGAACTCGTTACATGCGTCCGCGCAGTTGTTAGAACTGAGTCGATGCCGCAACACTTCTCAAGGAGCGCGAACGACTGGGACCTTTTCTCGAAACCTTCGTGTTGCAGGAGCTACGCCGGCAAGCGAGCTGGCGGCCTGACCCGATCGAGTTCTTTCACTATCGCGATCGCGATGACTTCGAGGTCGACATCGTGCTCGAGTTCGGCGGCACTGCCGTGGTCGGAGTCGAAGTAAAGGCAGCGGCCACCGTCGTCGAATCGGATTTCCGCGGACTACGAAAGCTTCGGGAAGCTGCTGCTCAACGGTTCAGATCGGGAGTAGTGCCGTACGACGGTACGGCCAGTGTGAATTTTGGGGACGGGCTACTCGCCGTGCCGCTTCGGCGTGTATGGGAGTCGCGATGAGTCCCGACCTACTCACTGACCCGCCGTCGCTATGTGGTCAGGATGTGGGCCAGAGACAGCGCCATGAGTCTATTCGCGCGGAATTTCTGCAATCTATCCGACAACCGTCTCCGCCGAACCCGAACTTTTCTCGCCACCAGTTTTCGAGGTCTCGCCCATGCTTATCTCTTGTGGCACGCCAGCGCCACGGGTACTCGCTACTCTGCAATCTTTCCTTGCAGAGCATTGCAGAGTAAATTGCAGAGTATGGACATCAATGAGCTGCTTGCCTCTCCCGAGGGGAAGACCCTCGAATTCAAACGAGACATCTCTTCTCCGGATGGCATTATCCGGAGCGTCGTTGCGTTCGCCAATACTGCCGGCGGAACCATCATCATCGGGGTGAAGATCGCACGCGACGGATGCGCGGGGTCGCGGACCCCGTACTAGTCGCCGAACAGGCTGCCAACCTCATCTCCACACTCGTGGCTCCACGAGTGGTGCCAGAGATCGAGGTCTGTCCGTGGCGTAAGACCTATCTGGTGACAATCACCGTCCACCCCGCTTGGACCGGTCCTCATCATGTTACCCGCTTAGGTCCCACGGAAGGGGTCTTTGTCCGGGTTGGAGCCAGCAACCGCGTTGCCGATGCACCCCTTATTGCTCAAATCGAGCGACTCGCCAGGAATGAATCGTACGACGAGCAGCCACTCCCGGAATGCAGCCCCGATGAAATCGACTTCGACGCTGCCGCGAAATTGTTCAAATCCGTTCGACAACTCGAAAAAAAAGACCTCATTACTCTTCGGGTACTTGCCAAACATAACGGCCGCACAGTCCCAACTATCGGCGAAATGCTGCTATTCGGCAAGGACAGGCTGCGTCACTTTCCAGACTCTTATATCAAGGCCGGTCTCTTCGACGGCACCGATCGCCGCCGCATTCTTGACAGTACTGACTTTCAGTCCATGTTACCGACAGCAGTTGACGACGCACTCCCTTTGTAGGGAAACAGCTGCGCCGAGAAATTGTTATCGGTCGAAGTGGTTCAGCGCGTCACGCCGAGAAGTGGACCGTCCCCGAGGCTGCGGTGCGGGAAGCCATCGTAAACGCGTCGTACATGCGGACTACGCTCAGCGAGGAAGTCCCATACGGATTGCCATTTTTGATGATCGTATCGAGATAGATAGTCCCGGCCTTCTCATCCCCGGGTTGACCATAGAAGATCTTTGGCGCGGCGTCTCCAAGCTCCGCAATCATGTCATCGGACGCATTTTCCACGAGCTCGACATGATCGAGAAGTGGGGCAGCGGTATAAGGCGCATGCGCGCCGAGTGCGAGCAAGCTGGACTTCCGACTCCAATCCTCGAGGAATGTGACCGGTGAATCGTATTCTGACGCTCCCCGTCGGGCCTTCACATGTCCACGTGTCACCAACCTTCTCGAGCGAGGACTGACTGAGGCCGGACGCCCACTTCGGAAAGCTCTGTGGCTGCCAGATAGTCTCGTAGACGTCTTTCCAGGTTCTGCCGATAGCGATGCTCAGAGTTCGGGATTCGGGCATTCTCCCTCCGGTGTCTGTGTTCTGAATGCATCAGCGTAGCAATTCCGCTGGAACGGCGGCTTCGGGTCGGAAGCCGCTAACGCACTCCGGAAGCGACAGGACGGCCCAATTTTTCTGCCAGCCACAGTTTAATGAGCGACTGTCGTGTTACACCCAGCCGGCGCGCTTCTCGGTCAAGGGAGTCCACCATCCAAGCGGGGAAATCCACATTGACTCGCCTCGCGTCGGTCCCGACACGTCGTGCCTTACTCAGATCAAGTTGATCCACGATTTTGTCGCCCGAATCAAACTTACGGTCAAATGTCTTGGCTTTCATAAATCGCTACCTCTTCGTCTCGCGACCGTCTCACAGAGATTAGCCGGATGTTCTCAGCGCGCCGAGTGATCACCGCGGACCAGTGCTTCTGGGCGATCTTGCCGACCAGCAGCCATCGCGGTTCATCAGTCGTACGAGCGGGAATCTCCACCAGTCCGGAATCCGCCCAGAGCCCCTGAGCTTCTTCAAAATCGATGCCATGCTTCCGCTTGTTCTCAGCGCTCTTATTGGGGTCGTACTCGAATCCCATAGCTCTCGAAAACGGACGAATGGTATATTAACGGTATAATTACTATACCGAAATAAGCCCCAGGCTGCAATTGATAGCGCCCAAGACTGACAGTCGTCACCGGCGCGGATACCGCCCATGGGCTCAGGGTTCAGACTCGGCTCGTCATTCACGAGCGGGGGCCCATCATGGAGCAGTTCACCCACACCGCAGCGGCAACGCCGCACATCCCCTGGAATAAAGGGAAGCTGGTCGGATCGGTCTCGACTCGAGTGCGTAACCCAGCAGCCTGGCGCCTTGGAGCGCTTCCTGATGACAATGAATCCGAGACCGCCGTGTTTCTGTCATCGACACAAAGGAAGGCCCTGATCGCGTCGGCGTCGCCCGAGGCGGGCGCGTTCATGCGAGGACTCGAGCTCTCGGGCGGCCGGCCGAAAGAGTTGGCGGATGCCATAGCCGCCGATTTCGACGGCGCCCGTTTAAAGCTCTCACACCGCAAGGGGCGCCCTCCTAAACTACGCTCTCGGTATGTGGTTCTGGACGGGGACGGTGTGAGATTCTTTGAGGCGCAGGCGAGGGGCAAGTCGGCTGCCGACCCGCTCTTCGCAACCGTGGACGGCAAACCCTGGCGCCGTGATCAATGGGCGGAGGCGGTCCGTGCGGCGATCGGGATGCAAAACAAGAGCGCCCTAAAGGCTACTCGGGTTCCAAAGACCGCCTCGGCGTACAGCTTCCGGCATGCTCGAATCAGCGAGCTACTGCAGATCCACGGGGTCGACCCGCTGACGGTCGCTGCCCAAACCGGCACCAGTCTCCGGATGATCGAGCGCGCCTATTTCAGATTTATTCCATCCGCAATGCTGCAAAAAATCGCTAACTTGAAAGGAGAATCGAAGGAGGGATAGCCCTGCCCGATTCTCCGAATGGAGAGGCTCGTCCGCCCGAGACCGGCGATTGCAGGGCCGGTCTGACCGCCCCGTCGAATGACGGCTGCCCGTAGAGCTATGGATCCTCGCCTTACGAGCGCACCTCGCTGCGACTATCGTCGCGCCTGGCCCCATGTCGGAACGCACTCGTATCGAATATTCGCGATAGCTTCTGGTCCTGGACCGATACTCCGCGGTTGAAAGCACGTCACATAGGTCGGGTTGACTGGCTGACCTTCGATCGGGATGCCACCGACCGGATCACTCCCGGTGACGTAGTCTGCAAAGACCTGCGTTTGCTCCCAAAGCGGGGATACTGATCCAAGCACCCTGCCCAGCTGCTGGGCACACTCGCCCACCGCAAAGATACTATGGTCGTCGACCGAGCGCATGTGACTGTCAACGATGATTGCCAGCTCGACGGCAAGTCCCGCCCGTACTGCGATCTCAACGTTCGGCCGACTGCCGACCGCCAGCACGATCATGTCGCAAGCGAGGCTGATGCCATTCTCCAGGACGACACCCTCCACGCAGTCGTCGCCGACAATATCGGCCACGGCCGAGCCCAGATGTACGATAGCGCCGCGGGACATTACGCGCGCATACAACACCTCGCTGGCTCGACGATCGAGTTTAGTACCCAGCAGATACGCGGAGGGATGAACGAGATGGACGGAGGAGCCGCGATTCGCAAGTCCCCACGCGACCTCCAGCGCAGTCGATCCTTCGCCGATGACGGCAGCGGTGCGGTCCGAGCGCGCGCAGCGCTGAATCGCTCGGCAGTCCTCCAGCGTCCTGAACGCGAACACTCCTGACTTCAGCCCTCCTTCGCATCCGTATGCTCCCGCAAGCGGCGGTGTAATCGAGCGGCTACCGGTGGCAATCAGCAGAATATCGTAACGTGCACGCGTACCGTTTCGAGCAAACACGACCTTCGACGCACGATCGACCTCGGTAACCGGGGAGCCCAGGTGCATAGCAACGGAGCTCTCGGGGTATCCGGCCAAGGGGTTGATGAAGATTTCGCTTTCCTGCTGACGGCCGGCGAGTACCTCGGAAAGCTTCTTCCTGCTGTAGTGACCGTAAGGCCCCTCCCCGAACATCGTGATTTCCAACTTTCGGTCGCCACCGCGCGCCAGCACTTCTTCCACCGCGCGGACACCGGCCATTCCGTTTCCGACGACGACAAGCTTCGCTCTTGTCATGGTGTGACTCCGGCGATGGCTTTCCGAGACTTCCGTTCTGCGCCGGATTCTGATCGGCGGTCCAGAGTTACGGGATAGTGAAGATTTTCAGCGAGGCGAGCCGGCCGCCCCATGCCCTCGCCACAGGAGGTACGATCGGCTTGAACGAGACGCGTCATCGGCTGCATCGTTCTTCGGGCCCCCAACCCTGTTGCCAAGTCCCCAGAGGTCGCCCCGTATCCGTGCAATTCACATACCAAGCAGAATCCCCGCCACTACCTGCCTGCTGGACAGACGTTCGGCGGGTGGTGCAACCACCTCGACGGTCATAGATGCTCTGAATTGGGGCACCGATCTTGGCACCGACTCTGAACGGTGCGGCCGGTTAGAGCAGTGCGATGCGCCCGATCTTGGAAACGGCACGGCCGGCGGACCCAGCGCAAGATACTCACGTGCTCTCTGCGTCGGCTTCCAGCAGACGCCGGATATCCTTCGCGATCGCCGCAGCATCAGTCCTTTCCTCCGCAAGGAGCCGCGGGTGGCCTCTTTGGTCGAACACAAACACCGCGCTACTGTGATCGACCGAGTAGTACCCGTGAGCATCCGGCTTCTCACGGTAGTAGGCGATACGGTAGCGACGGGTCAGGGCATTCAAGGCGGTATCGTCACCTCGCAGGCCGACGAATTCAGGGCCGAAGTTCGCCACGTATTGCTTGAGCACCGCTTGGGTATCACGCGCGGGATCGACGCTGACGAACAGCACCCGAACCTTCCCTGACTCAGAACCGAGCATGCGGATGGCCCGAGACAGATTTGCCAGCGTCGTCGGACAGACATCCGGACATTGCGTGTAACCGAAGTACAGCAGCGCGACTCGGCCTCGCAGAGTCTGCGCTGAGACGACTCGGCCGTCCTGATCCGTCAACGCGAACTGCAACGGCGGCATGAGCCCCGTGATGTTCTTCAGGAGAAACGGCGGTTCTCTTTGAGCACACGCAGCGAGCGCTCCCGCCAAAAGTGCGAACAAGAATTGGCGCAAGGCTCGTTTCACCGTCGCGGTCATCCAACACCACTTGCGGATGGATCGCC
>DATEJM010000066.1:0-252211 GCA_035277965.1 Steroidobacteraceae bacterium
GTCTCGATCTCGATTCGCGGGACCTCGATGGAGATGTTGGACGGCCCCTTCCCCGCCGCGGCGATGAATAGCGCCTCCCGCAGGGTGCCCGGTCCCCGGTCGCCCGCGTTGGTGACGTGCACGAGCGAGCTCTTGTCGGCCGAGCGCCGCGGCTGCGCCTGGCGTCCCTCGTACCAATGCCCCACGGCGACCACGATGCCGAGGACGACGAAAACGCCGACCGCGACGGCAAGACGACGGCTAGTGGGCATGATTTGCCCCCTTATTGATTCTTTCGAGTATGAACACGGCGTGCCACGAGAAGGGAGATGCTCGTCGGCCGATCAGCGCGTTCACCGGCAGTGACAGGCCGGTTGCCACAGCGAGAGCGGCCAGCGACAGCGGGCGCGGCAGCGAGCGCACGTGCGGCAACAATCGCATCCGGAACGGCGCCGGATCGACCCCGGAAAGCGCGCGGACCCGCAGGCTGTGCTCGGCGAAGAGCTGCGCATACGCACTGCGCGGGCGCGCCCGGAACACGCTGGTATCGCAGCGGTCAACCATCCGGCTCGGCGCGGCCTCGAGCAGAACCATCCGCCCACCGGGCGCAAGATGCTCGGCCATTGCGCCGACGGCCGCATGCAATGCCCGAGGGTCGAGAATGTGCTGCAGCACCGTGACGCCGAGTATCAGGTCGAATTGCGCGGACATATTCAGGTGGGCGAGATCCTGCACGAGGAAGCGGCATCGATCCTGCACTCCGGCTGCAGCGGCGCGCCGCGTTGCCTGCGCGATCATGGTCGGGCTCAAGTCGATGCCCGTCACGACCGCGCCCTGCGATGCGAGTCGCAGACTCCACCGCCCCACGCCGCAGCCGACATCGAGCACTCGCGCACCGTCTCTGACATCGAGCCACGGCGCGAGCGCCAGCCGCTGCTCCAGATGAATCGCTCGGTTGTAGAACTCGGGCATGCCGTAGGCGCACACAGCCGCAAGGCCCGCGCCCTCGCCCGCGAAGCGCTGCGCGCGGTCCTCCCAGTAACGGTCCGGCTGGTAAGCGGCGGGGGCGGGAATACCTCTGACATTCATTCAGTGACTCCCAGGGAACCCGGAGTCAGCGTCGGATCCGCGGGACTCTCGTAGTGATCCTGATAGATGCGGCGACCGAAGAGCCGGATCGCGATGTAATTGCCGAAGCCTACCGACATCGGCACGATATGGGTAATGGCGTAGCACAGAAACAGGGGCACGATCGGTGCGATGTAGCCGCGCTCGGCCTTGGGCACTACCGTAAAGAGCGCGATGACGCCGAGCGCCAGATAGCTGCTCACCGCAGCGGTGAAGTACTCGGCGCTCAGCAAGCCACCCTGCGGTATCAGCCCCAGCAGCAGAAAGTCGAGGCCGCTGATGAAGCTCGCGATCAGGAGCACCGCGCTCACCATCTTGACGAGATGCATCGCGAGCGAGAGCACTCCCACATAGATGAGGTAGTGATACGCGGCAAACACGGAGCGGCGGCTGACTCTCAGCACCTCCGGAAAGCGCTCGACGTAGACCTTGAGCAGTCCGTGGTACCAGCCGACCCGCTGCGAGAACCAGCGGGACAGCGTGCCGGGGCCCTCGGTGCTCACGACGAGCCTTCCGTCGTAATAGATGCGGCCGCCGCGACCGAGCAGCAGCATGGCGTTCTCGAGATCCTCGGCGTATACGGACAGGGAGTGCTCCTCGAGCACGCGCTCGAGCGCAGCGCGGCGATAGAACGACACGCCGCAGGTGATACTGAAGTCCGAGAGACTCTGGCGGCCCACGCCGAAGGCGAGCGCGTACTCGAATGCCTGGAACCGTGCGAGGAATCCATCCGGCTCGATCATGATGCGCGGGCATACGGCAACCGCACCGGACTGTTGGAAGTCGCTCACGAAGCGATCCAGGTCGACGCTGCTTCCCTCATCGAGCCCTCGTATGCGCATGTCAGGGTCGACCACCATCACAGTCTCGATGTGCGGCGGCAGTTTCTGCAGAAGACGGCGGATGGCGCCGGGCTTGCGGCGGTTGATGCCATCCTCGAAGCAACGCCAACCGGCCTGGCGCAGGCGCAGCACAGTGTTGTCAGTCGAGCCGTCGCTGATCAGCCAGACGCGATCCTTGTATTGCGCAAACGCTTCCGTGAACTCATCGACGTGATCTTCGAGGTTGAAGACCGAGGCGATGATTGCGAAGGGCGCCGCCGGCACCATACTGCGGCCACCCGCGGGCAGGATCGAGCCGATGTTGACCGAGAGCTGCGTGCTCTGTCCGGCGTAGGGCTCGGCGCTCGCGGCCGCTGTATGCCGACGCCGCATGTAGAGCCGCAGGCCAAAGTCGATGGCATCGGTGTACACGATCAGGTTCGCGAGCCCGAACACGAAGATCGAAAGGCCGGTGGCCTCCTTGTTGGACAGCACGATCCATCCGGCCAGCAGGGCGCACACGCCCACTGGCGCAAGCACCGTCCAAGTGCCCTCCCATTTCACGCGGTCGCGGCGGCGGGTCGCGCCACCCCTCGGTTCGTGGCGGGAAGGCGCGCCCGCAACGCGGCCCGCACCTCGCTCTCATCGGCAATGTGGAACCCGTGCTCCGCCATCACCGGCAACGAGCACAGGATCCACAGGAGCGAGCGCACTCGCGACGGCAAGTGAGCGACTTCGTCCTGGAGTGCCGCCAGCCACGTGTCGAAGCTGCGTTCGATGCGTAACACCGCCTCGGCGACGACCGGATCCATCGGCAATATCTTGGCCGGCTGCTCCCACTGGATGGCCGTGCCGGAAACGGCGCGCCGCGCGTAGTGCGTGTGAGGCAGGAGCTTCGGGTCCCGGGAGAACGCGGCGCCCGAGAACGGAATGACATAGGGATACATTCCGATCTCACAGCCGCGCCGCAACCACTTGTGCCCTTCGCGCAGAGTCTCGGCGACGTCGGCGAGCGTGGACCCCGGCGAGCTCAGGATCAGGTCGAGGAACGGGGTCACACCGAGCTCGAGCGCAGTCGTCAGCATCGGCTCGATGTGTCGATGAATCTGCTCCTTGTTGAACTCCGCCAGCACCCGTCTCGAGAAGCTCTCGATGCCGAAGCCGACCACGCGGAAGCCGGCCCGCCGCATGGCGCTCAAGCGCTCGCGTGACATGGCGTCGATGCGGTTCGTGCTGATGAAGCCCAGATGAGTCGGGATGCGGCCCTGCTGCTTGGCGGCGATGATGCCTTCGCACAGCGGCAACACCCGGCGATCGGAGGTGAAAGCGAAGATGTCGTCCTGAAAGATGACCGTGCGCGTGCGCGGATGCGCCACCAGGATCTTCTGGATCATGGCGATGCACTCGTGCGCTTCCAGGCGCGCGATCGCGGCCACACTTCCCTGCGCCTCGTGCAGGAAGTTGGTCGCCGAGCAGAAGGTGCAGCCCATCGGACAGTAGTTGAGCGTGATCAACCGGACGGAGCGGATTTCCGCGAGGTGAGCTTCGCGTGCCGCCTTACTCGGCAACGCGCCCACGCGATAAGCGGACTCGAGGCGCTGCCAGTAGGCCTGATAGGGCATCCTCTCGTACGGAGTGCTGTAGATTGCGTCGCGCAGCTCCGTGCGCGTCATTGCCCGCTGCGGGATGGAGAGCACCGTGCCGTTCCCGGTTCGCTCCGCCGTGCCCGCGATGCCCTTCAGCGGCGCGCCGCTCCGCATGCGCGAAGCCAGCTCCACGAGAGGACGCTCGCCCTCCCCCATGATGACCACATCGAAGGGGCCCAGCTCGAACATGAGCTCGGGCCGGAATGTGGCCTCCATACCACCGGCCACGATCAAGGTATCCGGGCAAATTCTACGCACCAGATGCGCCAGCTCCAGGTCGAAGCGGAGCGTCATCCCCGTGGTGGACAGGCCTACGATGTCCCACTGCGCGCCGGTCAGGACGCGCTCGAGGGCTACCTGGGGCGGGGACCCGCAGCAGTTCGGATCGAAGACCTCGGCCACCACGCCGGCGGCTCCCAGCACCCCCACGAGGCGCCAGACGCCCAACGGCGGGGCGAGGAACGTGTATTCACCGCAGTGCGGATCGTACGGGCCGATCAACAGCACTCTGGGTGAGCCGGAAGTATTCAATGTGGGTCGACTCCTGGTTCTACGTGGGTCGGCTCCCTGGTTCCCCTTCGTTGTGTGGCAGAGCCTCATCGCCCTGCTGCCCATGCGGTTGGCCTCGAGCTCGAGCCGGCCCGTTCGCTCGCAAGGTACGTGCCCAGTCTTCGCTGGCGCTCATGACCACGGCCACTCACCATTGGCCGAGGCTTCGAGTGTGGCCCCCATCGAACAGTTCGGTCAATGCCGAGTCGGCGCTCGAAGAGGCGCGCAAGCGTGCTGAAAGGTCGCGCGGTCATGCGCCCCACGAACGGCAGGCAGATTAAGTAAAGGCCGTGCCGCAGCTATCTAGTGCAGCAGACCCTGTTCCTCGAACCACCGGATGGAATCCGCGAAGGCCTGCGCCGGCGGCCGCCACCGATAGCCCAGCTCCCGCGCCGCCTTGTCACTGGAAAAGAACATGTGCTTGCGCGACATGCGGACCCCCTCGACGGTGATGCGGGTATCCCCGCCTGTGAAGCGGGCAACGGCTTCAGCGATATAGGCCACCGGCATGACCGCGGCATGGGGCAGTCGGAGGCGTGGCGGCTTGCGGCCCGCCAGGGCCGCCACATTCTCGAGAATCTCGCGCAGAGTCATGTCTCGTCCGCCGAGAATGTACCGCTCGCCCGGTCGGCCGCTGTGCAGCGCCTGGAGGTGTCCGGCGGCGACATCGTCCACATGCACGATGTTGAGACCGGTATCCACGTAGGCCGGCATCCTGCCGGCGGCGGCGTCGAGCACGATCCGGCCTGTCGGCGTGGGTTTCACGTCAGCGGGTCCGATGGGCGTCGAGGGATTGACGATCACGACTGGAGTACCTGCCGCCGCTGCCTCGCGTGCCACTTGCTCGCCGAGGTACTTGGAACGCTTGTAGTGGCCGATCATGTCTTCGAGGCCGACCGGGGTGTCTTCGTTGCCCGGCGAGCCGTCGCGCGGGATCCCGATGGTGGCGACGCTACTCGTGTACACGATACGTCCGACTCCAGCCCGCTGCGCCGCTGAAAGGATGTTGCGCGTCCCATCGACATTCGCGGCGTAGAGAGGGGCCGGATCGGGAGCCCAGAGTCTGTAATCCGCCGCCACATGAAACAACGCATCGCAACCCATCACCAATGCATCCAGCGACCGCGCATCAGTGAGATCACCCTCGGCGACCTCCACCGTCAACCCGGAAAGGTTCTGCCGATTCGACCCCTTGCGTGCAAGCGCCCTGACCTGCCAGCCCGCTGCGAGCAGCGCGCGCGCGACCGCAGCCCCGACGAAGCCCGTAGCCCCGGTGACGGCCGCCCTCACGACAGCCCCGCCGGAGGTCCATCAGAGAAGATGCGATACGCCGGCGAGTCGGCCTTGCCGATGCTCGCCAGCGATCGACTCGCGAGCCGATAGCGGCGCGCCAACCTGAAGAGGTCGGCGAGGTCGCGCGGTTGCCGCACGAGCTCCGCCAGGAGCCGCCCGATTCGCAAGGGACCCTCGCTACCGGCGAGCAGAACCGATCGCGGGAGGCTGTCCGCCGCCGTGTCCACGATCACCCGCACGGCGATGAACGGCAGGCCATGAGCGTGAGCCACCTCGGCGACCGCAAAGCTCTCCATGTCCACGGCCGCCGCCCCCGTCCTGTCGAAAAGCTGCGCTTTCTCAGCGACGGAGGCGATGGGATGCGAGGTCGTCAGGAGCCGACCCTCGACTACCTGACTCGTAGCGGCGATCGTCGCCGCCAGCCGCTCGCGCCAGGATGAGGTCGTCGCATGGGAGCGCCCATCGAGATGGATGACCTCGTGAGGAAGAATCATGACACCGCAGGGCAGGCGGCTGTCGAGGCCGCCGGCCATCCCGAAACTCGTCAGAGCGGTGGCACCCTGCGCGATCAGGGTGCGGGCGCCGCGCGCAGCGGCCTCACAGCCCATTCCGCTGACAATCGACAAAGCCCCATGCGTGAGCACGGCGGCCACACCCGAGCTCCCGCCGGAAGGCGCAAAGTGGCGCGCCTCGGCCCCGAGTGCCGAGACGATGCCCACTGTGCTCAATGCTTCGTTCCGAGCCTGAGCTGGTTGCGATAGGCGGCGAGTGCCCACAGGGGGAAGTAAGCCGCGTAGCCGTGATACTTCAGATAGAAAACACGCGGAAAGCCCGGAGCTGTGAAGTCCGGATGACTCCACAGACCCTCGATCGGCTTCTCGCGCAGGAGGTACTCCACGCCGCGACGCACGACGTCCGATCGCGCCTCACCGGAGGCAATCAGCGCCAACAACGCCCATGCCGTCTGAAACGGCGTACTCGCGGTCTTCACCGCACCGTTGGCATCGGTGGGTACCGGAGTCGCGTAGGTATCGTTACTTTCGCCCCAGCCACCGTCGGCATTCTGCTCGCAGGCGAGCCATGCCACGGCGCGTCGCACCGCGGGATCGTTGGGGGGTATGCCCGCATGGGCGAACGCGGTCAGGACCGACCAGGTGCCATAGATATAGTTGCTGCCCCAGCGGCCAAACCAGGAGCCATCCACCTCCTGCTCGGCGCGCAGAAACTCTACGGCGCGACGCAGTGTCTGCCGATCCTGTGGGCGCCCGAGTCGGCCCAGGACCAACACGACGCGCGCGCTGACATCGCTCGTGGGCGGATCCAGCAGAGCGCCGTGGTCGGCGAATGGAATCTGATTGAGATAGTAACGGGTGTTATCGACATCGAATGCCGCGAAGCCGCCGTTGCTGCTCTGCATGCCTACCAGCCAGTTGACGGCACGCTCGATGTTCTCGCGGAACACCGCCGGGTCCTTCGACTGTTGCATGGCCCACACGACGGCAGCCGTATCGTCCAGATCCGGATAGTGGGGGTTGGCAAACTGGAACGGCCAGCCGCCCCCCTCGAGATGCGGCCGGCGCACCCGCCAATCGCCGGGCTCATCGCTCAACTGTTTGGAAGCGAGCCAGCGCAGCGCACGCTCTGACGCCTGAACGGCGGGCTCACCACCCTCTTCCTGCATGGCCAGGCTCGCGAGCGCACTGTCCCACACGGGGGACACACACGGTTGACAGTAGGCGCTGTGTGCCCCCACCACCAACAGCTTGTGCACGGAGCGCTTGGCCGTGACCAGTCGCGGATCGTCATGCGGGTAGCCGAGGATCGTCATGACCTCGACCGAGTTGACCATGGCCGGAAAGATCGCGCCGAGGCCGTCTTCGCCGTTCAGCCGCTCCAGCATCCACGCTTCGGCTTCTCGCGTGGCCCGCTCGCGCAGCGACTTCGGGATCAGCGGATCCAGTCGCCGGGCGATCTGGTCCATCGCGTAGAACGCCTTCGCGATCCAACTGAGCCGGGTCCCCTTCTTGAAGAAGTAGTGCTTCTCTTCCTCGGGAGGTGTGACGAACAGCTCCCGGACGCCGACACCACGAGGATTCTTCGCTCGCGGTTTGAGCGTGCACAGGATGAGCAGCGGCACCATCACCGTCCGGGACCAGTACGACACCTTGTCGAAGTGAAACGGGAACCACCGGGGCAGCAGGAAAATCTCCACCGGCAGGTACGGCACGCCGTGCCACGGAAGCTCACCGAAGAGCGCGAGACTGATGCGGGTGAATACGTTGCTGCGCGCGACGCCGCCGTGCCGAAGAATCGCCTCGCGAGCCCGCGCCATGTGCGCAGCATCGGGATCGTCCCCGGCGAGCTTGAGCGCGAAATACGCCTTCACCGTGCAGCTCAGATCGAGCTCGCCACCGTGATAGAGCGGCCAGCCGCCGTGCTGCGCCTGCTTGGCGCGCAGGTGCGTCGCGATCTTCCTCTCGAGGGGATCGTCCAGCTCCCCGAGGAAATGCATCATCATGATGTATTCGGCCGGGATCGTGCAGTCGGCTTCCAGCTCGAAGAGCCAGTGACCCGACGAGCGCTGCAACGCGATCAACTCATCGCGCGCCGCCACGATCGTCGCATCGAGACTGGATGATCCCTCGAGCGGCGAGTACGGCCGAGGATCCTCCCAGAGCGCCGTGCTCGGCGCGCCCCGAGACCACTTTGGCATCGCGACATCCACTCCATTTCGCTGCGTAATCTCGATTCCGACCTCGCGCGCGGCGCTCGGCAGGGCACCGGCCGACAGGCTCGATGCGTGAGGCTCCAGAGGACTGCGCTTCATCGCGCGCCTCCTTCCGAGTGCACCCACGCGGTCGCCGGCGATCCCGTCGGGACCAGCGGCAGGCCGCGAGCCGCCTGCTCGAATAACCGGGTGAGCAGCCAGTTGCTGCGCAAGGTCAGATTGGTGAGAAACGTCGTCATGGCCACCGTTGATCGGGACACCTTCACGTCCGCTCCGGAGCGATAACCGGGATGTTGTTGAATCTTACGCAGTGTGAGCACGGCGAGCCCGATTGCCCACAGGCAAAAGCGCCGGATGCCGGCCTCGGCACGCGGGATGAGCAAAGTGAACTCGAGCGCGTTGCGCAAGTGGCGGTGAGCCACGCCGATCAACTCCACGATGGCCTCGTGGAACTTAGCATCGCGGCGCCCGGGAGAGAGCTGGCCGAGATCGATGCCGTAGCGGCTGAAGACGTCCTGCGGCAGCCAGCAGGCGCCCCGGCTGCGATCCTCCCAGACGTCCTTCAGGATGTTGGTCAGCTGCAGCCCTTCGCCGAACGAGCGCGACAGGCTGTAAAGAGCGCTGTGCCGCTCGGCGATGACGCTGGAGTAGCCGCAGAAGAGCTCGGTCAAGGTCTCACCCACGATGCCGGCCACGTAGTAGCAGTAGCTGTCCATCTCCTTCAGGGTCGCGAGCCCGCGCAGGCTCGCCGTCTGCTGGAAATGGTGCATGCCATTGCACATGACCTCGATGCAGCGCCGCAGTGCCGCGCGCTGGCGCTCATCGAAGCCGTTGACGACCCGGATGACTCTCTGCATCTCGTGAACGAGCAGCCGCTCGGCCGGTAGTGTGCTGTCCGAGAGCCGCGCAACGACTTCCGCTGCCAGCGGCCCCGGCGCCTCCGCACCCGTAATGGTGGCGGCAAAACGCTTGAGCAGGGCGAAGGATTCCGCCGGCGATATCGCCGGCTCGTCCTCGATGGTGTCGGCGATCCGGCACAGCAAATAGGCGCTCGTGACGGCGGTCCGCAGCGCCGGCGGGAGCTGCGGGATCGTCAGCGCGAACGTGCGCGACACATCAGGAAGAATGCGGTCCTGGAAGTCCTCGTCGGACAGGCCAGGTTCGATTTCAATCAGTTGCACGGGAGCGAATGGTCCACACAGGGGGGCTGCAACGCAAGTCCTCTAGCTATGGACGCTGGATCGGGGCATCCTGCCCCGCCCAGCGTGGCATTGGGCAAAAAGCGTGGTTTTTGCCCATGCCTCCGCCACCTTCGGCGGCGGGGCACATCCTGTGCCTGGCCGTCTCAAGAGCTTCTCGACAGCAACCAGTCTGTGAGCAGACGAAGAGGCAGGGCACGGTTGCCGAACGGCGTCAGCGAGTCGAGTGCCTGGCGATGCAGGAGTCGCACCCGCTCCTGGGAAGCCTCCACGCCTATCACGGCCGGATAGGTCGGCTTGCCCCGTTCGCGGTCGGCACCCGTCGCCTTGCCAATGGTGGCGACGTCGCCGATGACGTCCAGCAGATCGTCCTGGATCTGGAAGGCGAGCCCAATCGGTGTTGCGAACCTCGTCAGCGCGGCATCGAGCTCGCTGTCGAGCGACGGCACGCAGGCGGCCGCCATGAGCACGCTGGCGCGAATGAGCGCTCCGGTCTTGCGTGCATGCATGTCCTCCACCTGCGCGATATCGAGCTTCTTGTTCTGGGCCTCCAGATCGATGGCCTGTCCGCCGGCCATGCCGAACGTGCCGATGGCCTGAGCCAGAATCTCGATCAGCCGCAACCGCACGGCCGGCGATGCCGGCAGCGACGGGTCACGAGCCAGCAGCTCGAAGGCGAACGGCTGAAGCGCGTCGCCCACGAGGACCGCCGTGGCCTCGTCGTAGGCCTTGTGGCAAGTGGGACGACCCCGCCGCAAGTCATCGTCATCCATGGCCGGCAGGTCGTCGTGGACGAGCGAGTAGGCATGTACCAACTCGAGCGCGCAGGCCGCCGCTTCGACCTTGTCCTCGGACAGACCGAGTGTTCGGGCTGTAGCAAAGAGCAACGCAGGGCGGACGCGCTTGCCGCCGCCGAGCACGCTGTAGCGCATTGCCTCGTGAAGGCGAGTCGGCACGTCGTGCGCGGCCGGCAGCCTCGCATCCAGCGCCCGTTCCATCCGGTCCCGCCAAGCGTCGAGCTGGGCGGCGAACGATTCGCGCGCTTTGTATTCGTCCCCTACTGCACCGTCGGCTGCAGCATTCAAGCAGACTTCTCCATACGTGAGGGCAGCGTCGAGGTCAGGCAGGAGGCGCGCTGGGTACGGGCCGATCTTCTTCCGATCGCTGGCGGCGTCCGATCTCCGACACCGGCACGGTTGCGATCGGAGCCGGGTCCTCATAGAGGAACGGCAGCTCGGGCACCATGGGACCGCTGACCCGAGGCCCCTGGATCGCCGTCTTCAATGCCTTCAACGGGTGAGCGAAGGCATCGTTGACCGCCGTGCCCTCGAACCCACAGTGCGCCATGCAGTTCGCGCAGCGCGGATGACGCCCTACTCCATAGCTCTCCCAACGCGTCTCCTCGATGAGAGATTTGAAGTTCGGCGCATAGCCCTCATCCGACATGAGATAACACGGGCGCTGCCAGCCGAAGATGTTGTAGGTGGGAGTGCTCCACGGCGTGCATTGATACGCCTGGTTGCCGGCGAGGAAGTCGAGAAACAGTGAAGAGTGATTGAACGACCAGGGACGGCGTCGTCCGTGGCGGCGCGCGAAGATCTCGCGGAACAGCCGCTTGCTCGCCGCGCGCCCGAGGAAGACATCCTGGCGCGGAGCGTGGTGATAGCTGTATCCCGGTGACACCATGATGCCCTCGACACCCAGCTCCATGGCGGTGTCGAAGAAGCTCGCCACCTCATCCGGGTTCTCTCCGTTGAAGAGAGTGCAATTGACGGTGCAGCGGAAGCCCCTCGAGCGCGCTTCGCGAATTGCCGCGACCGCCTTGTCGAACACCCCTTCCTGGCAGACCGACTCGTCATGCCGCTCGCGGTTACCGTCGAGATGCACGGAGAACGTCAGGTAGGGTGACGGCGTGTACTCATCGAGATGTTTCGACAGCAGAATCGCGTTCGTGCACAGGTATACGAATTTCCTGCGCGCCACGATGCCGGCGACAATCTGGGGCATCTCCTTGTGGATGAGCGGCTCGCCGCCCGGAATGGAAACCATCGGCGCCCCACACTCGTCCACCGCGTGCAGCGCATCGGCAACGCTCATCCGCTTCTGGAGAATGTCCTTCGGATAGTCGATCTTGCCGCAACCGGAGCAAGCGAGGTTGCACTGAAACAGCGGCTCGAGCATGAGGACGAGCGGATATCGCTCCTGTCCACGCAGCTTCTGCGCGGCGATATAGCGCGCCACCCGGTACTTTTGCAGCAGCGGTACTCCCAAGCTCGTCTCCTGTATGTAAAAGCATCCGCACCCGCCCGGGGTGCTCCCGAGCGCATGATAAAGCGGTACGGGCGCCGCTGTAACTATCCTGCCACATTGTATAGAGGGGCGCCTATCGCTTCCGGGACCCCTGCTTCGCGGCCGGCCCGGGGGTCACCCCGCGCACGGGGATCTCGACGTAGCTACCCGCATACCAGCGCAGCTTGATGGCGGCCTTGCCGTCCTCGATGGACTCATCGCTGACGTCGCCGCCCGTCCCGTAATTGATCTCCTGATCAGGTCTCTTGTTGACACCCAGGACCAGTGCAATCCGGCTTCCTGGCTGGATCCTCCGGCCGGTCAGACGCTCGCTGTGAAACACGAGTGGCTGGCGCTCTCCGGCCTTCAGAAGCTGCCGGTGCTCGCGATCCCGAGCGTAGCTGGCCCGCAAAGCATACACGGGATCGAACAGTCGCAGGTATTCGCCACCGGGCAGCACCTCGTACAAAGCGACGTAGAGGTCCACGTCCATCTTGTTGACAGTGAAGTCCAGGTGTCCGGACAGGCCGCCCAGCAACTCCAGGGGCTGCGACACCGGCTCGCTCACGAACGTCACGCTGTTGTGTTCGGGCGGCGCCCGCCCCTGGAGGTCGGTCGGAGGGCTCCAGGTCGCATCGCTGCGGTCCGTGAGACTCACTTTCAGCGGGACGAAAGTCGCCTCGGTGCTCTTACGCGCGGTCAGCTTGTAGGTGTCGGCGCCGGCGGCACCCGCGTCGAGATATAGCTTCAGCGGGCCTGCTGCCATGGCCTCGAGCGACGGGGCATGCCGCCACTCGTTGGCTCCCATGACTTCGTAGTTCACGCGCTCCTTGAGCAGATCCGGCTTTCCCGCGCCTTTCAGCACGTGATCGAACCACTGGTAGCGCAGCTCATGCAGATCGATGAGGGCGGCGGGATCGAGGGAGTAACCGCGCAACGCCGCGGGCGCGGTGCCTTGTTGAAGCGCGCCCTCATCATAGGGACCGATCAGGAGCGAGTGATCGGCGTGCGGATTGAAGCGCGTGTGCTGCGAGAAATAATAAAGGGCCCCGGCCATCGTGGGGTCGAAATAGCCGGTCATCGCCAGCACCGGAATATTGACGTGCGCGAACTGCTCGCGATGCGGAATCATCTTCTGCCAGTAGCGATCGTAGCTCGGGTGACCGAGCCATCGCCGCAGCACGGGCCGGCCGGCGCGCTCGCGCTCGGCAAAGTCGCGGTAGGGCTGACCGCTCGCGTACCAGTCCTGATCGAGCGAGCGCCAGTAGCCATCGTCGGCGCAATTGCCTTCGTCCACGCCTCGAATGCGGGTCACGCAGGTGAGCCACCGATACGACGAGTTGTGTACGATCCCGCCCTCCATGGGCAGGTTGATGCCCGGAGCCGTCGGGGAGCTCACCGCGATCGCCTTGAGCGCGGGAGGTGGCCGTTTGGCGGCCGCGGCAGCCCAGGGAGTGAATCCCCCATAGCCGCTGCCGTACATTCCGACACGGCCATCGCTCCAGGACTGACCCGTGATCCAGTCGATGACGGCTCGAGCGTCCTCACCATCATGCTCGTAAGGCACGATCGTGCCGGTACGTTTGCGTGTCAGGGGGGCATAGGCAACCAGACCGACGTAGCCATGGGCCGCGCACTCCTTTGCGTAGTTGGGCGCATTCACGTCCGCGGTCAGCTCCAGGAGGGTCGGAAGCGCCCCGGCCGGATTCTTAGGACGCACCAGCACCGCGGCGATGGTGGCGCCATAGGCCGTCTTGATGAGCAGGTCGTCCTCGGCCACGTAGCGCCTGGCGTCGTCCTCCTCATTGAGCGCGCGCACGAACGGAGAGAAGTTGCGGTAGGCGTCGTACGCCACGTAAGTACGCAGCAGCTCCAGGGCATCCGATAGTGGGATCGCTCGCTTCGAGCGCCATTGATCGAGGGACCGCTGCAGGGCGTCCTGGAATCCTGACAATGGCAGAACGAGCCAGTGGGTGGCTGCGTAGGCGTCCTGATCGCCCAGACGGTTGACCACGTCGCGATAGGACTGCGCGAAGCCCTGCGCAAACGGCACTCGATTCTCCGCCTCGAGGTCTTTCGCCCGGGCATAGACGTCATACACGATCGCGCGCGTCGACGGTCCGCTGCGCCGCCTCTCCATCAGAGACTGACGGGTTGCGTAGGCGGCGGGATAGTTGGCCGCGGCCATCTGGAGGACCGAGAGATTCGTGAGATACCGCTCGGCATCCGATTCCTGATAGACAGGCAGGATTCTCACCGCAAGGTCGCGCATGGTCGCCGCGGCCGTCGGATCGCTGACGCCCGCGGGAGCACGGAAGTCCAGCTCCTGCGCCTGCACGCTCCAGCCCATGAGGGCGAGCAGCAACAAGCTATAGAGCCGCGTCGCGGTCAAGCAGATCGCCTCCCTCAGTGGCCGACAGTAGTTTCTTTTTCGTGCGTCGCGCTGTGCGTGCCGGGCGCGTTCTGGCGCACGAGCTTCGGCGTCGCGGGCGCCTTCACGAGGTGTAACACTCGCGAGAAGAGCGGCTCGCGCGACTGCGCTCTGCCGATGAGGATAACACCAGTGCGCCGCAGCTCATTGCTAAAGACGTCGATGACCCGCTCGCGCACTTCGTCGTCCAAAGAGCTGAAGCTGTCGTCGACGAGCAGCCATGGAGGCGACTGCACCATGATCCGGGCAAATGCCAGACACAGTTGATCGTCCTGACTCAACTCCCGATCCCAGCGGCGCGTGACATCGAGCAGCGGCACGAGACGCTCGAGGCCGAGGCGGCTCAATGCAGCCGGGAACAGGCTGGCCGGGAAGTCCTCCACTTTCATCGGATAGGCCAGCACCTCGCGTAGCGTTCCTCGAGGCAGATACGGCGTCCCGCGCGGCAGGTACAGGATCGCCTCGTCTCGAGGTGTCGTGATCCGGCCCGAGCCCCAGGGCCACAGGCCCGCCAGCGCGCGGAACAACAGCGTCTTGCTGGTGCCGGGGGATCCGACGATGAGGATTCGTTCGCCGGCGCGGACCGTTACCTTCCGCTCGCGCAGCGTATCGGTACCTGTGGGAGAGACGACCTCGAGCTCATCGATCGTGATCGATCCCGCGGCACCGTCGTCGTAGGAAATCCGGCTCTCGAAATCGCGCAGCACGTCGGCTGTCGTCAGTGCCTGACGGAAGCTCGCGACTCGCAGCAGGGTGGCACGCCAATCGGCAATGACGCTGAAGTTGTCCACGAACCAGCGCAAGGAGGACTGTGCCTGGGTGAATGCTGCTGCGGCCATCATGAGGCCGCCGAAGGAGATCTTGCCGGCGAAGTACAGCGGCGCTGCGACCAGGATGGGGGCGACGAGGGTGATCCAGCCGAACCCCGCGGTGATCCAGGTCAGGTTGGTGAGCCCGGTCACCAGGCGGCGCGTCGCAGTGAGCACCGCGGTCAGATGGGATTCCACGCGGCGCCGCTCGTCCGCCTCCCCGCCCGCGAGCGAGATACCATCGAGGTGCTCGTTGACGCGTACCATGGAGAATCGCAAGTCCGCCTCGCGGGCATAGCGTTCCGCGTTGCGACCGATGAGGCTGCGTCCCACCCAATAGCTCAGGAGAGAGCCGAACAGCGCATAGAGAACCGCCGCCCACACCATGAAGCCCGGCACGGCGTAGTCGCGCCCGGCAATCCGGAAACTGAAGTCGGCGGACAGCACCCAGAGCACGCCGGCAAACGTCAGGAAGAGAATCGAGGCCTGCAGCAGCCCGATGCCGAGGTCAGCCGACAGCTCGCAGAGCTTGCGGGCGTCCTCGTGCATGCGCTGGTCCGGGTTGACACCCATCGGCCCGGCATTCGCGAGCCAGAATGCCCGTCGCGGCTGCATCCAGTCGCGCACGAGATCGCCGACGAGTCCCTCGCGCAACTTCAGCTTCAAAGTCTCGGTCAGCCAGCGCTGACCGACGTTCAGGACCAGGAGACAGCCCGCGATGACGAAGAACGTGACGAGCTGCACCAGGAACTCCTGCATGTCCCGGCGCGACAGCGCATCGTAGAAGGGCTTGTTCCAGCTGTTGAGGCGGATCTGCCCGTAGGCCGTGATGAGGACGACCCCGAGGATCCCGACGATCAGGGCCCCGAGGCTCTTGCCGACCGACGAGGTGCCGAGGGCGCGCAACATCAAGCCGAGCTGACGTCGAAGACCGGGCTGCTCCCGCTCCTCGATCTCAGTATCGGATTCCGGTTCGGACGATTCGCTCATCCTGCCGTCATTACCACGTTTTGTGCCCGACCCGCCCCAAGCAAATAGACCCCGCGGGCGACCGGACTCTCAGGTCGCCTCCACGGGTATATACAGGATCAACCGCTTACGCGCGATACCTCACCATTCGTAGATGAGGCGCGGGTCGCACTCCCGGGGCTTCGACAGGGTGCACCTGTCGAAGCCCCTAAGCCCGCACGCGCTCGACGGCGGCCCGGCGCGCCCATCTGCACGAGATGAGTGCGGCGTAACTCCAGGCGAGATGGCGGGCCGAGGTCTGTGCTCCGGTCTTCTGATCGAACTGCTCGGACATCTGGCCATCCGGCGGCGTGAAAGCGCGCACGGTTTCGAGGAATGCATCGCCCCTCTCCAGAAACTGCCCGCCCTGGCTCCCCGCGGCGGCTCGAAAGCAGAGCTCCGCGGCGGCGAGCGTGGAGAAGTAATAAGCCCCTCCGGAGTAGTACACATCGCCCCGGTACCGCCCCATCGCGACGCCTCTGCCCTGCGGCCGCCCGTGATTGATGGGGTAGTCGGCGGCAAAGATGGCCTCGAGAGCGGCGAGCGTCGCATGCACGCGCGGATCGTGCACTGAGTGCGCAAGTCCACCCTCCCCTCCATGGATTGCGGCGAAGACGATCGCGATATCGAGCTCCTTCGATGAGCGAGCGCCGCCCTCCAGAATGCGAGATCGATAGTGGCCCTCCTGCTCCAGCCAGAAGCCATCGAGCTCTTCGAGGATGGCGCCCGCTTCCCCCAGGCAGGCCTCGGCCTCCTTGGCGTCGCCCTGCTCGCGCAGCCAGTCGTGTCCGGCGCGTAGCGCACCTGCCGACACGCGCAGCGTGTAGTAGTGCCGACCCCTCTCCTCTTCCCAGATATCGAAACACGACTCCCGCCCGCTTTGCTTCACAAACGCAAGGTCGGCGCGGATCAACGCCGCGGCGGCCTCTTTCACGGCAGCATCGACCGGCGCGCACCCCATCCACTGCAACATCATCAGGGCGCGGGTCGCCGGCCCATCATTCTGAGGCCGCGCCCACTGCGAGATGTCGAGCGTGCCGTCCGGATTCACACGCGTCTCACCCGACACGGCCGCCCCGACCGCGCCCCTGAGATCGGCATCGGTGCGCAGAAACTTCCGAAAATCGGGCGTCACCCTCGCTCGCCACTCGGGCGAGCGCACGAGCTCGCCGCCATCGAGCATGGCAAGCCCGCTGTTGAATCTGACGAAATCGGCGAAGGCGGCGCGGGCATCCGATGGCGTCACGATCCGGTCCAGATGGAGCAACCGGAGTGCGTCCATGACCACAGCCGAGTCCCGATACCAGTGAAAGAAATAATCCGGATCCGGATCATAGGCAGCGAGCACCGGCGAAGCGACGACCGACCCGGGAAGCGCGCGCACAGCCTGTCCAAAGCCGGGACGCTCCTTGACGAGGTCCACTGCGGAGATGCTCCTGCGCATCGCTGCCGCCGCATAGCGATACTGCTTCTCGAGCCAGGTATCCAGCGTCGTTTGCATCATCGCCCCTTGCCGCCGTCCAGGTGCGGGCTCGAGAAGCCGAGGCGCCGCAAGCCGGTCCGTACCTCCGGCACACGCATGAACAGGTTCCACAGCAGCGCGGTCCGATGGTTCTCGATCATGAGGATGATGGGCGCCTGATCGATGGCGAGAAAGGAATCGGCGTACCAGTCGCGGGCTTCGCAGAAGGCATCGACGAACCCGTACTGCCCCCAGACCTTGTCGCCGAGACGGGTCAGGAAAGTGCGCGCGGCTGCGAGGCCCTCGGCTGGCGCGTACGGCAGGCTCGCCAGAGCAGCGGTCGGCGAGAGAGTCCCGTTGTCGTTATCGGGCGCGTGGGCCGAGTAGCCATCCGGATCGTCACTCGCTGTCAGCCCCCAGCACCCGGGTCCGTAGCCCCGATGGTTGTGAGGGTTGGCCACGCAATGCGCGCGGTTGATGCGTACGTGACGCAGATTCTGCTGCCAGTAGTCCGCGTAGCGGTCGCGCAGCCCCCGGGGATCCAGCCCGCAGAACGAATAGTGCGTGAAGAAGAGCGGGCCTCCGTACGGCATGCCGAGCGGCAGTTGAATGTCATAGTAGCTGCGGCCATTCAGGAAATCGCGCCCGTTCGCAAAGCCGCGGTGATAGGCCAGCGGATCGATCGCGTAGCGCGGCGAGGATGCCGCCAGCACGTACACGATCAGGCACTCGTTCCAGCCCCGGATCTCGTGATCCATGCCCCAGCCGTTGTTGGGGCTCCAGTGCCAGTACAGCAGCTCGCGGCCGCCCTGAGTGAACCAACTCCATTCGACGTCTTCCCATATCAACGTGATACGGCCGCGCAGGTCGCGCTCGGCCGGCGTGTCGCGATCGAAGTATTCGCGAGCACACAGCAGTCCCATGCAGAGGAACGAGGTCTCCACGATGTCAGCCGCATCGTCCTTGCGCCAAAAGGCAATCGTGGCGCCGGTGCGGCCATTCATGAAATGCGGGAACGCGCCGTGATAGCACGGCGCCCGCAGCAGCAGATCGAGCATCGCGCGCAAGCGCTCGATGGCCGCAGCGCGCTCGATCCAACCCCGCTCAGCGGCCACGATGCACGTCATCACGCCGAATCCGGAGCCGCCGATGGCGATCAAGTCGCGCTTGTCTTCGCTCGACGCCGCGCGGGCGGAGCGCGACAGGCGGTCGGCAGCGAGCCCGCTGACCGGATGTGCGCCTTCCCAGAAGAAGCGGAAGGTCTGGCGCTGGATCCGCTCGAGCAGCGCGTCATCCGGCAGCGCCGCGAGTGTCCGGGGTGAGTCGCGCTCGACGCGCGTGCGGGGTGACTTGGATTCGGACTGTTTGCTGGACTTCGGCACGGAGCTTCTTTCACCCGCCCACGGCAGGCTGTTTCACGGGGTACGGCAGGCTCGAGCAAGACCGGGGCCTGCGCAACTGCGGCAGCAGCCGCGCTGGCGCCTGTCGGGAGGCGCTCACGTTTTCTGTTGCCGGCCGGTCTATCATCTCGCGCTCGGGCTCGCAATGGGATAGAGGATGAACCGGATCGAGAAGCTGATCGCAAACATGACGCTCGCCGAGAAGACCGGCCAGCTCACGATGACCGCCGCGGGATACGCCGTCACGGGTCCCGTCATCGCCGGTGATTCGACCGAGGCCATCAAGGCCGGCACGATCGGCAATCTGCTGAACCTGCATGGCAGCGCACCGATACGCGAGATGCAGCGGCTCGCTGTCGAGGAATCCCGACTCAAGATTCCGATCCTCTTCGGCCTCGATGTCATCCACGGGCATCGCACTCTCTTCCCGGTACCGTTGGGCGAGACTGCCTCGTTCGACCCCACCGCCTGGGAGCTCACCGCGCGCGAGGCTGCGGCAGAAGCGGCAGCGGACGGACTCGCGATGACATTCGCTCCCATGGTGGATGTCTCCCGGGATCCGCGTTGGGGACGGACCGTCGAGGGGGCCGGCGAAGACCCCTGGCTCAGCTCACTCATGGCGGCTGCGAAGGTCCGTGGCTTCCAGGGCCATGACCTGTCGCGCCCGGACTCGGTCGCTGCCACGGTCAAACACTTCTGCGCTTACGGGCCGGTGCAGGCGGGCCGCGAATACGCATCGGTCGACATTTCCGAACGCTGTCTTCACGAGGTGCACCTCCCTCCATTCACTGCCGCTCTCGAAGCGGGTGTCGTCGCGCTCATGCCGGCGTTCACCGATCTCGCCGGCATCCCGATGACGGCGCACGTGCCGCTGCTGCGCGGCTGGCTGCGCGAGAAGCAGGGTTTTGCGGGCGTCGTCGTCAGCGACTACAACGCGATTGGCGAGCTGATCAAGCACGGCGTCGCGGCCGATCTGACGGAAGCCGCCGTGCTCGCACTCAAAGCGGGGATCGATATCGACATGATGGCCGATGCTTACCGCCGCGGGCTGCCTGAAGCGCTGTCGCGCGGGCTCGTCACCCTGGACGAGATCGATACCGCGGTGCGCCGGGTACTGACTCTGAAGGAGCGCCTGGGTCTGTTCGACGATCCCTACCGCAGAGGCGCGGCGCCTGAACCGCCGAGTGCCGTGGCATCCCGGCGGCAGGTCGCCCGCGATGTGGCCCGTCGCTCGATCGTGATGTTGAAAAATGCCAGCAACGTCCTGCCGTTGCCGGCATCGATTCGGCGGCTCGCCGTCATCGGGCCGCTGGCCGATGCGCAGGCCGAGATGCGCGGCGCCTGGGCCGCCGCCGGGGAGGTCGAGGGCCATGTGACGGTCCTCGCCGGATTGCGCGCGGCGCTGCCACAGACGGAGCTCCTCTACGAGGAAGGCGTCGCGATCGACAGTGATGAGCGCGACCATATCCAAGCCGCCGTCGCGATCGACAGTGACGAGCGCGACCATATCCAGGCCGCCGTCGCGATCAACAGGGATGAGCGCGACCACATCCAGGCCGCCGTCGCGATCTGCGAGCGCTCCGAGGCCATCCTGCTGTGTCTCGGGGAGGCCGCGGGAATGAGCGGCGAGGCCGCCAGCCGCGCCGACCCGATCATTCCGGCTTGCCAGCGGCGACTGGCGCAAGCCGTGCTGGAGTGTGCCGCCGCAAGGGGCAAACAGGTCAGCGTCGTGGTGTTCTGCGGTCGTCCCCTCATCATTCCTTGGCTGATCGAGCGCGCTCACAGCGTGCTGATCGCGTGGTTCCTCGGCAGTGAAGCGGGCAACGCCGTGGCCGACGTGCTGACTGGCCGCGTGTCTCCGAGTGGCCGCACGCCGATCAGTTGGCCGCGCACCGTCGGGCAGGTCCCGGTCTTCTTCGGCCAGCGGCCGACCGGCCGCCCCGCGGACCTCAAGGATCACTTCACGAGCAAATACCTCGACGTCGCCAACGAGCCGCTGTTCCCTTTTGGCCATGGGCTGACCTACGGGCGTTTCCGATACTCCAACTTGCGAACGAGCGCCCCCACGCTGTCGGAGCACGACACCCTCGAGATCCGCGTCGATATCGCGAACGAAGGGGAGCGCGCCGCCGAGGAGACCGCCTTCCTGTTCGTCCGCGACAGGGTCGCCTCCGTGACACGCCCGCTCGAGCTGCGCGGTTTCGCCAAGATCGGTCTGCAGTCAGGCGCGACTGGTACCGTGACGCTGCGCCTGGCAGGAGCGGACCTGCGGTTCCTGGACGCGACCCTGCAGAGCGTCTTCGAGCCCGGGGAGGTCGAATTGCTGGTGGGGCCCTGCGCCGACCGCCAGCAGCTCCTGACCACGCAAGTCCGGCTGGTCGCCTGAGATCGCCTGAGGCCGCAGACCCCCGCGGCACGCGGCATCCCGGACGCCACGTCGCAGGCATCCCGGACGCCACTCGCACGCATTCCGGACGTCGCAGGCGTCCCGGACGCGACCTCGCGACATCCAGGACGTGACCTTGCGACGTGACCGCGCTAGATTGCGTGGGCTTGACATTCGCCATGTCGTCAGAGGGGACATCGATGCAGAGAAAAACCGTTTGGCTGTTCGCCGCGTTGCTCGCGGTGCTCGTCGCAGGCTGCGCGAGCCAGAAGGAGCCGGCCGAGAAGCTGGTGGCCACCGTGGACGCCGCTCTCGCTTCGGTCCGCGAGGATGCGCAGAAGTACCTGCCCGACCAGTTGCAAGCGGTCGATACCCAGGTCAGCTCCCTGAAAGACAGCCTCGCCAAGGGCGACTACAAGGCGGTACTGACCGCCGCGCCGGCCGTCACTACCGCGATCAACAATCTGAAGGACGCCGTTGCCGCGAAGAAGACGGAGGTCGAGGCCGCACTGGCCAAGGCCAAGGAGCAATGGGCCAGCCTGAGCACCGAGGTGCCCAAGATGGTCGAGACGATCCAGTCCCGCCTGGCCACCCTCGCCAAGACCCGCAAGCTGCCCAAGAACGTGGACAAGGCCGCGGTCGAGTCGGCAAAGAGCGGTCTCGAGACCGTGAAGTCGGGGTGGGACCAGGCCTCCAGCGCCTTCACTTCGGGTGACTTCGCGGGAGCCGCCGCGAAGGGCCAGGAGATCAAGGACAAAGCGACGGAGATCCTGCGCTCTCTGGGCGTGACCTCCCCGTAAAGACCGTCGGAAGCGGATCGATCCAGCGGTCGATCGCTTCCGGGTCAGCGACCCCACGACTGGCGCAAGGAACACGCCAGCCGTGGGGGGTGGTCCGGAGCCGTGGGGGAGCCAGGCGACTTCCGGCTATCGGACAAAGCATTCGTTACCGGACTTAAAGTATTCGCGCCTCAGTGCGCCAGATCGATTCGGCCGTAGAGGCCGTTCGCCTCGTCATTCGGACCGGCAGCGAAGTAAAGCGTGTTGTGCGGCTGCTGTTGCACGTCGTTCCCGAACGCGATACCCCACAGCCCCGGCGTACTGAGCGGCGTACCTGTCGAGTCCGTCAGCGCTCCCAGGAAGCGACCGGTTGACGGATCGTATCCATAGATCTTGCCGTCTCCGAAATCACCCACCAGCAAGGCATTGCTGAAGGTCCCGAAGTCACTGGGGGCCAGAGCCAGCCCCCACGGCGCGTTCAGGGCTCCCCCCGGAGCGACCAGTTGTTTGATCAGCGCGCCGCTCGTATCGAACACGTCCACGATGCCAAGGCCCGCCCCGTTGGCATTGTCCACGTTGTCGGGACCCTGCTGCATCGCAAACGTCACGTAGATCTGCATAGTCCCCTGCGGCCCGTTGGCGATCGCCTGGATCCCGAACGGCGCGTACCCAGCCGGCACGGACGAGTCTGCAAACGGGAAATTGGCGGCAGCCTGCTTCGTGTACGTGGCATCGAAGACGTCAATCTTCCCGTTGTGGAAATCCGTCGCATACAGGAAGTTGGCAGTGCCGTTGTTGGCAATAGCGAGCCCCTTGTAGACCGCTCCTCCCGTGTCCGTGTACACGGTGATGGCATGCTGCAGGTCCACAGCATTCGACCAACCGGCGATCGAGCCGCCCTCGCCCGAATAGATGAACAACGCGGCGCCCGAATGGCCTCCCGAGCTCACCACGAAGTCGCTGCTGCTGTTGAATACGATGCCCGTCGGATCGAAGGTGTCGCCGCCGGTCCCGGCCGGCAACTGGACGACCAGCGGCTGGATGACTCCATTCCCGTCGTACAACGTCGAGGTCGAGCTGTGGTTGTTGGATACCCACACCGGTCCGGGACCGAAAACGATACCCCACGGATTCACGAGGTTGGGATCCACCGTGGCCGGCGCGCTCGCGGCGGTGTCACCCACGAGATTCTTGACGGTGAACGTGCTTGCGGCATTCACGGTCAGCGTCGTCGACTGCGAGGTCGTCGCGCCGCCACCGCCCGTGTACCCGCTTCCGCTTGGCGCTGCGCACGTCAAAGTGTAAGTAGCGCTTCCGGTTGTGGTTGGAGTGACCGTCTGCGTGCCGCTGGTCGCTTCCGTTCCCGACCAACTCCCGCTCGCCGTACAGCTTGCGGCCAACGTGCTCGACCATGTGAGGGTCGCGGCCTCGCCGGTATTCACGGTGGAAGGCGAGACGCTGATAGTCACCGATGGCGGCGGCGCATTCATGGTGTTGTGGTCGCTGCCACCGCAGTTGACTGCGAGCAAGGCCAGTGGCAGCACAATTGCGACGCGCCCGAAAACTCCGAAGGCGATTCCATTACGATCCGGGACCATACGTCCCTCCCCGCTTGTGATACCGGCGCGGCAGCCGGCGTTGACGAGATGTCCGCGCACATGAGTACCGGACGCCGCAACGCGGGTTCTTCCGGGAACGGGAGCTTTGTCGGGAACGCTTCTCTAGCGCAAACCGAATGCTCTAGCGCAAACCGAATACGGCGACGCTATTCGTGGTGCCGACGAACACCTTGCCGTCGGCAACGACGGGAGCGATGAACTTGTTGCCGGTTCCGAAGTGATCGCGCTGGCCAGCGGCCTGATTGCTGTTGTACAGCTCGTGCGAGAGGTCGGACGCGAGGTATGCATGCAGAACGGCAGGGTCCGTGTTCTCGTGTGCCCAGACGATGGCATCGGCGGTCCCGTTGGCAGAGACGACGGGTGAGGTGCCGGGAAAAGTGAACGTGTTCCCTGTCTGAGCGGTGGCAGCCCCCCCGAGCATGGCGTTCGCAATCTGGAAAGCGCGCAACGAGGCGCCGCCGGCTCCGTAGTAGAGGGTATTGTTGAAGTACGCCGGCGAGGCGAAGACCCGGCCGCCGAGAGCGCCGTTCACCTGCTGCCAGATATGGTTGGCATTCGCATCGAATTTGCCCAGGGAGTCGCGGTTCACGACGTAGATGTTCCCGTCCTTGCCTGCGCCCACGATCAGATGACGCACAGTATGGTTGCCGTCCGTGAGATCGGGTAACAGCAGCTCGCCTCCGGAACCGAGATCCCGGTCGGCGGCCGAGGCCGCCACTGTGTCCTCCAGAGCGAAATAGTCCGCTACTGCGAAGCTCGAACCGCCCATTTTGACGAATGAATTCCCGTAGTCCTGCTTGTTGGGGAACCCCTGCGCGTCCAGAGCAGGCTCGAACGCGCCGTTGGCCGTGAGGAAGTAGACGTTGCCCGCGGCATCGGCCCCGGGCCCGGCGCCGCTCATCCAGATCGCCGGGCCGGCGCCCGCACTATTGGGCGCGACGTTCAGCACGCCGCTGCGCGTCAGTGAGCTCTGGCTGAACCCGATGACCCACCCCGTGTACGGCTGCCGGTCGCAATGCGATGTCCAGCTCGTGTAGATCGTACCGTTGGCCACCAGTAGCGCCGCTCGCTCTTCGTAAGCCTGAGGATCGAACGTGGTCGTACCGGAGCTCGTGGGATACGTTGCAGCGATCTCCGTAGGTCCGCCGAGCAGCTCTTCTCCCGTCGTCACATCCAGCGCATGGAGCCGCTGATGGAAATGCGAGGCATCCTTCGACATGGCGACGACATAGATCGTCCCGTGAGAACCCGCGTTGCGATCGATTGCAGGGGTCGCCGTGATCCCGAGCTCGGGTACGACCTGGGAGCATCCGAACGCATCGCTTTGCTTCGCAGTCGTCTCTCCCTGCGCGAGCAACGTGACTTGCCAAAGTTTCGATCCCGTATCCGCGTCGTACGCGTAGACTGACGCATGCTCCGTCGCCACGAAAACGACATTGTGCGAGGCGCCACCAACGGTGAGCTGCGACAGATACAGAGGTTGAGCATCGACCTTGCCGTCGACCGACAACGAGCGCAGGAGCCCAAAGCTCTGCGAATTGACATTCGACGGCGTCAGGAGAGTCTCGGTCAGGTTCTGTCCGGTCCGACCGTTGTCGTTCTTGAAGGTCACGACGTCCGTTCCCGAGCCCGTTGGCGGGGGGTTAGATCCGTTCGTACTTACATGCAACGCCACACTGGAGCTCGTCACGCTACCCGCAGCGTTCGAGACGGTGACCGAGTAGGTGGACCCGTCATCCGACCCGGCAGTGGCAGGCGTGGAGTAGCTGGCGAAAGTGGCCCCACTGATGGCGATGCCGTTGCGTGCCCACTGGTAACTGAGTGGCGCCGTACCCGCTGCGGTCACCGAGAAGGTCGCAGTCTGTCCAGCTGTGACGCTCTGTGCAGTTGGTTGGGCCGTGATGCTCGGCGCGGTGTTCGCAGCGGACGTGCTGCCGGAATCCCCTCCCCCGCATGACAACAGAATCGCGGCCGGAAACCCCGCCGCGAGCAGGCAGAGCAGTCCATCCCGGACACGGCGGCGAGCGCGAGACAGCACGGACATCTTCATGAGCGAAGGGTAGCACTGGGGACGCCCGGAACAGCTATAATGCTGCTCGAATGATATCCGCCGAAGCGTTCCTGGCCGCCCGCGACTTCCTCCTCGCTCACCGTGACGACTACGAGCGTGCCTATGCCGGATTCGAATGGCCCCGGCTCGCGCGCTTCAACTGGGCGCTCGACTTCTTCGACCGGCAGGCCGAAGGTAACGACCGCCCGGCGCTGCGCATCGTTGACTCTGAGACAGGCAGCGCGGACTACAGCTTCCTGGCCCTGCGCACCCGCTCCAACCAGGTAGCCAACCTCCTGCGCGATCGCGGGGTGAGGCGCGGCGAGCGTGTGTTCATCATGCTCCCCAACATCGTTGCCCTGTGGGAGGTCATGCTCGCGGCGATGAAGCTCGGCGCCGTGGTGAGCCCCGCCTCCATGCTGCTCTCTACAGCCGAAATCGCGGATCGGGTCCGGCGCGGACGCATGCGGCATCTGATCGTGGACGCCAGCGCTCTGCCTAAATTCGCCGGTATCGGCGCCGATTGCACGCGAATCGCGGTCGGCGGCGCCGCGCCGGGATGGATCGACTACGAGGAGGCGACGACGCAGCTCAGCCGCTTCGAGGCAGATGGGCCGACCCGGCCCACCGATCCGTTTCTGTTGTATTTCACGTCAGGAACGACCGCACAGCCGAAGATGGTGTTGCATTCGTTCGAGAGCTACCCGGTCGGCCACCTCTCGACGATGTATTGGATCGGCCTGCAGCCGGGGGACATTCATTGGAATATCAGCTCGCCGGGCTGGGCGAAGCACGCGTGGAGCTGCTTCTTCGCGCCTTGGAATGCCGGGGCGACCGTCTATATCCATAACCAGCCGCGGTTCGACGCGAAGGCCACACTCGAGGCCCTGGTACGCGATCGTGTCACCTCGCTGTGCGCGCCACCGACGGTCTGGAGGGCCCTGATCCTCGAGCCGCTGGCAAGCTATCGCGTCCATCTGCGGGAGCTGGTGGGAGCGGGCGAGCCGCTGAATCCGGAAGTGATCGAGCAGGTACGCGCGGCCTGGGGACTGATCATCCGCGACGGATACGGCCAGACCGAGACCACCTGCGTGATCGGCAACTCCCCCGGTCAGCCGGTCAAACAGGGCTCGATGGGCCGGCCGTTGCCGGGTTATCGCACCGTCCTGCTCGACGAGACGGCGCACGCGGCGGAGCTGGGCGAGATCAACATATCGCTCGGCGCTCAGCGCCCCAGCGCGATGATGCTGGGCTACGCGGGAGATGAGGAGCTGACGCGCATCCGCCTTGGCGGCGAGTTCTACCCAACCTCCGACGTTGCGAGGCAGGATGCCGATGGCTACTACTGGTATGTCGGCCGCAACGACGATGTCTTCAAGAGCTCGGACTATCGCATCAGTCCTTTCGAGCTGGAGAGTCTCCTTCTGGAGCACGACGCGGTGGCCGAAGCGGCCGTCGTGCCGAGCCCGGACGCACGCCGCCTGGCCGTACCCAAGGCGTTCGTGGTCTTGAGACCGCACCTGACTGCGTCCGCGGAAATCGCCCGGTCGGTGCTGAGCTTTATCGCCGAACGCGCTCCGCCCTACAAGCGTATCCGGCGTATCGAGTTTTGCGACTTGCCCAAGACCACTTCCGGCAAGATCCGCCGGGTCGAGCTGCGGCAGAGGGAAGAAACCCGCGACCTCACCGTGAGGGCGGGGACGGAGTTCTGGGAGGAAGACCTGCGGCTATGAGTGTCTACGTCACCATGGGGCCCATCATTGCGCTGATCGCCGGCGTCCTCATCCTGGTCATGCCGCGTCTTCTCAACTACATCGTCGCGATCTATCTGATCATCATCGGCCTGCTGGGCCTGATGGGGCACGGCACGCACGTGTAACCCGTCAGATGACGGGCACGCTGACGGTCGAGCCCGCATCCCGCGGGCGATACCATCGCCAGCATTGACCGCCAGCGCGCTTCGAGTCGTAGAGAGCGATGTCCGCCGACTTGTACAGGTTGTCCATCGTGGCGCCGTGCTCCGGAAAGACCGCGACCCCGATGCTCGCGCTCGCCCGCACTTCGGTCTGTCCGAGCAGCACGGGCATCACGAAGTTCTCCGTGATCCGCTGACAGATTGCCTCGATATCGGTCGCCGCGGGATTGTTGGCGACGAGCACCGCAAACTCATCGCCGCCGAGCCGGGCCACGCAGTCCGACTTCCGCACTGCCGCCTGGAGGCGGATCGACGCCTCGATGAGGAGAGCATCGCCGGCATCATGACCCAAGGAGTCGTTGATGCGCTTGAAACGGTCGAGGTCGATCAAGAGGAGCGCGAAGTGCGCGGCTTCGAGCCGAGCCAGCACGAGCTGCTCGCGCACCTCCTCGGTGAACATGCGGCGGTTGGGCAACGCGGTCAGCGTGTCGAAATAGGCAATCTTCTCCAACTGCCGCTGACTCTCGCGCAGCTCCTTGGTGCGCTCGATGACCTGCCGCTCGAGGTCTCGCTGGTTGCGTCGCAGGTAGAGCGTGCGGCCCTGGACCAGAGCCGCGAGCAGCCCCAGTGCCAGGAAGCCCGCCAGGATTCTGAAGCTCAGGGTCTGGTACCAGGCAGGCAGCACCCGCACCGGCAGGCCGACGGCCTGGTCCACCCACACACCGTCGCGGTTGGAGCCACGCAGCCGCAACGTGTAGTCGCCCGCGGGAAGATTCGTGTAGACCGCGAGCCGCCGCGTGGAGTCCGTATCGACCCAATCCGGGTCGAAATCATCGAGCCGGTAGGCGTAGCGATTGCGCTCCGGCGAGGAATAGTCGAGGGCCGCGAACTCGACGGCGAGATTGTTGGCCTTCGGGCTGATCGTGATGGGCCCGGTGCCATCGGGACCGATCTCCCGCGATGCCACGCTCCTGCCGCCCACTCGAATGTCGGTCACCACGACGGGCGGGTGGTAGGCCCAGTGGCTGAGACGATCCGGCCGGACGACCGTGAGGCCGCCGACTCCTCCGAACAGCAGCTCGCCTGCGGCGGTCACTGCGCCCGCGCCGACCCAATAGCTGGAAATGGCGACGCCTTCCGCGCGCCGCAGGGTTCGAATGGCGAAGGTCTCTTCATCGACCACGGCGAGACCGTTGTCGGTGCTCACCCAGACGTTCTTCTGGCGATCCTCGAGGAGCTTGTTGGCGTTGTCATTGATCAAGCCCTCGTCCGACCCGAGCCGCCGGAAGCGCGGGCGACCCTTCTCGTCGCGGGACTCGAGGACGCTGACGCCGCCGCCGAGTGTTCCGACCCACAGGCGGCCGCGGGCGTCGGTCAGAAGCGAAGTGACGTACGCGCCGCTCAGGGCCCGTGAGTCCGCCTTGTCCGGCAGGATTCTCTCGACGGTGCGCGTGCGCAGATCGAGCCGGTTCAAGCCGTTCTTGGTGCCGATCCACAGGCTGTCCCCGCCCGACGCCTCGAAGACCGTGACCCGCTGGTCGGTGAGCTGCCGTGTCAGTGCATTGTGGTCGAACCGTGGCGGCGCCTGTCTCGTGGCGGGATCGAGCGCCCACAGGCCATCGAACCCCCCGATCCACAGTACACGGTCGGCCAACAGGACCGTCCAGACCGCGGCCGTGGGGTCGCGCTGTGGAACCGGGATGCGTACCGCATGGAGCGCCGCGCGGTCGGCGCGATAGAGCCCTTGCTCGGTGCCTACATAGACGTCCCCGCTCGGCTCCGCAACGAAGGAATTGATGTAATCCTTCGGCAGCGAGGTCTCCGGGTGCGCGGGATCGGGCCGCAGCTCGGCCACTCTGCGGCCCGCCGGGTCGATGACGTCCACCCCGTTGCTATCGAGCCCGAGCCAGATCCGATCATCGGACAGCGGGAAAACCGAGTCGACGTTGGAAGCCGAGATGCCATCGGCACGGCTCGATGCGCCGAAGACCGTGAGCACCGCGCTTTGGCCCGGATCGTAGTAACCCAAACCCCGGTCGCTGCAGATCCATACGAGTCCCGCCCGGTCCTTGTGCAGCGACTGAATCGTGTCGTCGGCGAGAGCGGCCGGCAGAGTCGGGTCGTGACGAACGCGGCGCGTGCGGGACGTGGTCGTATCCACGACCACGATTCCGTGGCCGAGGGTGCCCAGCCAGACCTCGCCCGGTCGCGCCTCGATCAGGGCGTCCACATCCTCAGTTTGCAGCAGCGAGAGACCCGGGCCGCTCTCCTGGACCGCTACGGCGACACCGGTCGCCGGATCGATGATGTAGGCGCCGTGGCGCACTGAGCCGACCCAGATGCGTCCGTCACTGGCCTCCAGCAAAGCCCACGTTGATGGTTGATGAGCCTCCGGCGTTGGGAGTGCGACGGGCTCGAACCGCGTCGAATCGACGGCTCGTCGCGCAACGCCGTGGGTGGTTGCTACCCAGAGAGTGCCGCGGTGGTCTCTGAGAACCGCCCGCACCTGGTCATCAGGGATGCTGCCGGTATCGTCGTCCCGGTGTCGAAAGTGCTCGATGCGCGCGGAATCCGCGGGCAGATGATCCAGTCCGCCATCCGTCGCGACCCAGATGCCTCCCGCGCCATCATCGGCGATGTCACGGACACTGACATGGCTCAGGCCCTCGGGCCCCGCACCGTAGACGATGAATCGGTCATGCGTCCGTTCGTAGCGAGCGAGACCGCCGGAGCTCGTGCCGATCCAGAGCCGGCCCCGAGCATCCGTGTGCAGGGTCTGGACGAAATTGTCCGGTAGCGATCCCTCCTTGGCATGCTCCGAGCGCGAAACGCGGAAGTGATAGCCGTCCCAGCGAGCCACGCCATTCTGGGACCCGATCCAGAGGAAGCCGTCGCTATCCTCCGCGAGCGCCGTCGGCACGGCGGAGTTCGGCAGCTCGTTGTCGCGCGCGAGATACTGGATCGGCATGTCGGTGAGACCGACCCAACGCTCTGCGGCCTGGGCGCTCGCAAAGCCCATCGCGACCAGCAGGAACAGACACCCCACGCCCGGAAAAACGGCCGCAGGCCGGCTTTTCCGATGGCTGAGCGCCCGGGAGATCTTGGTGAGCCGCAGGTCCATCCGGTTGTACTGAGCATGATCGGGGAAGGTGGAATATTACTACCTCGCCGCAGGAGCGCGACCCCGGGAACCCGTAGGATGTGCCGGACATCACGCCTCGAGACGTTGCGGTTGATAAGACACATCGCCCTCATTCGGGGCGTCAGGCGTTCCTGCGAATTCCAGTAACGGCTCGCCCATGCGGATGCGCTCGCCGCTACGCAGATGACTGGCGAGGGACAGGCCCGGAGGAGCCAGGACGATGAGGGTGGAGCCATGCTCGAACCATCCCATCTCTTCTGCCTTGCGTGCCGCGAAATCGCAGGGAATGACGTTCGGGCCGCGGTAACGCAGATGCAGGCGGACATCCAGGAACTTCAGCCGGATGCTCGCCACCAGAATGGCCGCGACCGGCACGAGCGTCAGCAGCTCGCCGGCGCCGGGCAGGCGGCACCGGATGACGGCGCGCTCGTTCTTGCAGAAGAGGCGCTCGATGCGTTTGAGCGCGATGGGATTGACGTTCCAGGTATCGCCCGAGATGTAATTGACTTGCTCCACCCGGCAGTCGTATGGCGCGTGAAACCGGTGGTACATGCTGGAGGTCAGGCGCAGTGTCACATACGATCCGTCCTGATAGCGGCGGGCGAGCGACTCATCCGCGAGAAGATCCATCAATGTGTAGGGGAACCCTTTTGCCTGCAGGACGGTGCCGTCCACCACGCGCCCGTGAGCGCCGACGATCGCATCGCACGGGCTGATGATTACCCGTGGATCGTCATCGACCGGGCGCGCCCCCGGCTTCAGCTCGCGCGTGAAGCAGTCGCCGAGGCTCGTGAACTCGCTCTTGCGCGCCTCGCTCAGATCGAGGTCCGAGAACCAACGCCACACCGCGATACAGGCATCGCGCACGAGCGGCTGCTCGATGCGGCTCAGCCAGCCGACGAAGATCGTCAGCCAGCGGCGCGGAATGCGGTTGGTGAGCAGAAAATTGAGCTGCTCCCATTGACTCAGGCGAGCCAGCGCCGAGCGGGACGTCATCTTAACGTCATTCATTTGAAATAAATTCGCGCACCACGACGAGGAAGGCCGTGCCATTCACTCCATACATATATGTCATCCCGGCGCTGCTGCTGCTTGCGCTGTTGCCCCGTGTGCGGTTGCGTATACAACTCTCCCGCGCCAAGCACCGTTCGCTTGCCGGTCATTCGCGCTGGTCGAAACGCCTTGCCTCGCAGGTGCCGTTCTACGACTACGACGAGGCAGAGTTCTTCCAGGCCGACGGGGCGCCGGAGGAGGTCGCCGCTCAGAGGAAGGCGGGATTCATGCGCCTCGCCGAATACTACCGGGAGCGCTTCCCGCAGACGGCACAACTCACCGCGGAGGTGCAGGACAGCATCTCGGACCTGCAGTTCACTTCCCGATACCGAGTGCCCTACCCGTTCAGCCGGTATGTTCGCCAGCATCTGCGCGCGGGCAGCTTCCTGCAGTCGTCCGCCGGGCGCGTCGTGACCGATCTCGATGGCAACCCGCTCTACGATCTGACCGGCTCCTACGGAGTCAACGTATTCGGCTACGACTTCTACAAGGAATGCATCGCCGCCGGCGCCGAGCGGGTGCGCGATCTGGGGCCCGTGTTGGGTGCCTACCATCCCGTGCTCGCGTACAACGTACGCCGGCTGAAACAGATCTCGGGCTTGGACGAAGTCTCCTTCCACATGTCCGGCACCGAAGCCGTCATGCAGGCTGTCCGGCTCGCCCGCTATCACACGAAGCGGCGCTACCTGGTCCGCTTCTGCGGTGCCTACCACGGCTGGTGGGGCGACGTGCAACCTGGCGTAGGCAATCCGACGGACACCCCTGACACGCTGACGCTCAATGACATGAGCCAGGCAGCCCTGCGGGTCCTGCGCAGTCGGGGCGATATTGCGTGCGTGCTGGTCAACCCGCTGCAGGCATTGCATCCGAACGCGACGGCGCCCGGGGACTCCGCGCTCGTCGACAGCGGCCGCAGCGCTCACTTCGATCGCGCGGCCTATACGCAGTGGCTGCGCCAGCTGCGCGAGGTGTGCACGGACAGAAAGATCGTGTTGATCCTCGACGAGGTATTCGTCGGCTTCCGTCTCGCGCTGGGCGGCGCCCAAGAGTATTTCGGGGTGCGCGCCGACCTCGTGACCTACGGCAAGACCCTCGGAGGCGGCCTGCCCGTCGGTGTGGTATGCGGCAAAGCCGACCTGATGCAGCGATTTCGCGCCGACCGCCCGGCGGACATCTGCTTCGCCCGCGGGACGTTCAACTCCCATCCGTACGTGATGGGAGCGATGTACGAGTTCCTGCGCCGCCTGGATACCGAGGCGGTCCGCGGCCTCTATCGCGGGCTCGACGGTGTCTGGAACGATCGCGTGGAGCGCCTGAACGAGCGGCTGCGCGAGGCCGGCATGCCGGTCCGGATCGCCAATCTGTCGACCATCTGGACCCTGTGCTACCTGCAGCCCTCGCGCTACAACTGGATGTTGCAATTCTATCTGCGCGCGGCAGGACTGGCGTTGAGCTGGGTGGGCACCGGGCGCTTCATCTTCAGCCTGGATTTCACGGCTCAGGAGTTCGCCGAGGTCGCCGGCAGGATACTGTCGGCGACCCGGGCGATGCACGCGGACGGCTGGTGGTGGGAGGGGACCCTCACCAACGAGGCGATCAAGCGTCGTGTCCTGAAAGAGATGCTTCGAGCTCGTCTCTTCCGTGCAACGGCGCGATCAGCTCCCCGCGCAGCAGATACAGCGGCGCTTTGTGATAGAGCTTGATGTCGTGAAAAGGGTCCGTGATGATCTTCGTGATCCACACGAGCCCGGTCTGCACGTCCTTCAGGAGGAATAGCTGCACCGTGCGGAACAGCAGGCCGCCGAGCCCGATGGCGAGCCAAACCTGACCCAGGTGGTCGATGAACTCCGCCGGCGCGGGGGCGTTGTAGAGGCCGAAGAGCGTCGGATCGAGCCACAGGATCAGCGGGGCCGCGGCCCAGATGGCGAGCAGCACGACTTTGCGCCGCAGGTTGTAGCCGACCTTGATGGCCTCCTTGTGCTCGTGGGTCGCGCGATTGACCTCATCGTAGCCCTTGGGCTCGAAGAAGAAGTGGCCCGCCTGGCGGCTCACCATCGCCACCAGCCAGCCGATCATGGCCGAGGCCACCGGGCTCTTGAAGATCATGGCGTACGCGGCGAGGAAGCTCGTGGCGCTCAGCAGATGCAGCGACTGATTGATGCGGCTGTGATGGTAGTAGCGGTGATCGTCCCAACGCTGTGTTCGCAGAGCCTGAGAGAAACTTGGCATGATGGTTCCTGCAAGAAAAACCCCGTGAACCAAATATAGCAACGCTGTTTCAAGCTCATGACAATCCGGGTGGCGATGCGACCGATGAGGGGCCCGCGGCGCGTTGTTTAGCGAAAATGTGACGGGTTGGACGCTCGCCTGTAGGAGATCGCCTACCCGGGATTCGTCGCGGACCGATTGCGTGCGCGGGCAAGCCGGCAGTACCGTAGAGCCAGGCGGGGCACAGAGCCCCGCACGGGCGCGGTAGCGCCTCGGGAGTTGGACATGAAGCACACGCTGAGCTATTGCACCTCCGTCGCGGCGCCTCCCTCTCAGCGCCACCCGGGGGCCTGCGGAACCCGCCGGACGAGCACCGCGGTCTCGAGGTCGGCCTTTCTGGCGCTCGCGGCCTGTACGCTCTGCGCAGACGCGCTGGCCGACGAGCTTTATGTCACGCGGACCGACCAGCCCACCGCGGCCACCGCCCCCACGCCCAGCGGCCCCACGGTAGCCGGCGTCCAGCCCAGGAACTCGACTCCCCTCGTCTGCTTCCAGCTGAGCCTGCAATGCATGGGTCGGGCTCCGGTCCCGACCTCTCCCTACGCCACTGTCTCGGTGCAAACGACAGCCACACCTCAGCCGACCAGGGGCGGCAGCCGATCGAGCTCTGACATGGGCAAGGGAACCCGCCTGAAGCTGCAAGCTCCTGACGTCACCCACGTGGTCCCGCAGGAAGAGCTGCAACAGCCACTCGCGACCCCCGAGCAACAGGAGCAGCAGCAGGACTCCCAGACCGTGGACGTGCGGGGCACGACCGACGCTCCGCAGGTACCGGGCGGCCTCGCGTCCCTCTGGTGGGCGATCCTGCATCCGTCGCAGGCATGGCGTGTCGTAGCGCCAGCGCAGTGACGCGTGTCGTAGCGCCAGCGCAGTGACGCGCGTAGTAGCGCCGGCGCAGTGACGCATTCGCTCACTCCGTAACACTCCAAACACTTCGTAACACTGCCCACCGACTGCGCGTATGCGTCGGGCGTCACGTTGCTGCGAGCGATCCGCTCCGCGGCCGCCATTCCACACGTCAACCTTTCATTGCGTCGGACGCTGTTGACGACATGGAGTCCGCGCCGCAGGCTGCATGCGGGTCCGACACGACCTACATGACATCGCCGGCTCCCGTGTAACGATCCGTAACAATTGCTCACTATCACTCCAGGAACCCGTCACCATGAAGCTCAATCGGAAATTGACCGTCGTGTTGGTTGCCGCGGCCGCAGTCGGAACCGGCGGTGCCGTGGCGCTCGCAGCCGCGGACTCCGCGCCGACGACCGCCGCCGCGCCGCCCGCTCCAGGGCGTCACTGGCACGGACGCCACCATGGCCTGCTCGTCGGCTCGCTGCTGCGGGCGACCCGCCAGCTCAATCTGACGAGCGATCAGCAGCAGAGCATCGAGCAACTTCTGCAGACAGCCGGCAGCCAGGAGCAGGCCGCGCGCGCCGCGGCGGGAGTTGACTGGACGGTGTTGGCAAACCCCGGCGATCCCAACTACGCAACCGCCCTCCAGAACGCCAAGAGTCTCGCGAGCGCGCGTCTGGATCGCGAGAGCACTCTGCAGAGCCAGATCTACAACGTGTTGACGAAGCCGCAGCGCGACCAGTTGCCGCAGGTACTGGCCAACATGAAGGCCACGATGCAGCAGCGCCGTGCCGAGTGGCAGCAGCGGCACGCGACCCGGACGCCGGCGCCCGCCGCCGGCAGCAACTGAAGATCAGCCGCCAGGGGTGGCCGGCACGACAGTGCCGGCCGCTTCCCCGAACCCGATCCTCACCCTCCCGGCGCGCTCGCACCAGGCACGTAAGACCACTCGATCGCCGTCGGCCAGGAACGTCCGCTGCTCGCCCGACGGCAGCGTGAGAGGTTGCTTGCCGCCGGCAGTGAGCTCGAGCAGCGAGCCGGCTTCGGCAGGTCGCGGCCCGGACTGCGTGCCCGTGCCCAGGAGATCCCCCGGACACAGATTGCAACCGTTGACCGTGTGATGCGTCAGCATCTGCGCGAGGGTCCAGTACGAGTCCCGGAAGTTGGAATGTGACAGGCGGTGGGGCGCAGCGCCCGCCGCCCGCATCTGTTGGCTCTCGACACGGACTTCGAGCTCCACGTCGAGTGCACCGGCCTGGCGCACGCTCGCGGCGTCGAGGTAGGCCAGAGGCTCGGGGTCGGGTGGCGACCGGCTCCACGGACTTCTGAACGGAGCCAGCGCTTCCATGGTGACGATCCAGGGGGAGATCGTGGTCGCGAAGCTCTTGGCGAGGAATGGCCCGAGCGGCTGGGCTTCCCAGGCCTGGATGTCGCGCGCCGACCAGTCATTCAGCAGGCATAGCCCGAAGAGGTGGTCCTCGGCGCTCGCGAGCGGCACACGCTCGCCGAGTCGCGAGCCCGGACCCACGAACGCCCCCAGCTCGAGCTCGTAGTCGAGCCTGACACTCGGACCCAGAACGGGCGCTGCATCCGCTCCGCGCGCCAGCTGTCCCAGCGGCCGGATGATCGTCTGCCCCGACACGCCGATCGACGATGCGCGGCCGTGGTACGCGATCGGGACCCACCGATAGTTAGGCAGCAAGGGATTGTCCGGACGGAATAGGCGCCCCACGGCGGTGGCGTGATGGATCGAAGCATAGAAATCAGTGTAGTTGCCGATGGCAGCCGGCAGTCCGTGCTCCACCGCCGCTTGCGGGAGCAGAGCTCGCGCGAGCACTGGCGCCTGTGAAGCACCGGCGCGCAACAGTGACTGCAGCGTCGCGCGCAACGCCGACCAGGCGGAGGGGCCGAGTGCCATGAGAGGATTCAACGTCTGTGAGGTGCACGCGCCGAGCGCGCGGGCCGCCAACCCCGACGCGAGCCCCAGCGAGGCGACCGCTCGCAGATCCAACACCTGGTCACCGATGGCCACCCCACCCCGAAAGCTCTCCATGGTGCCCCGCGGCCTGAACACTGCGAACGGCAGATTCTGGATCGGAAAATCACTGCGCCCGTCGTTCGCCGACTCCACCCAACTGCGCAGTGCGGGATCGTGCGAGGCATCGAGCTGGCGCATGCAATTCACCCGGGCGGTTGGAAATTGCGCGGCAGCGACTGCCAGCACTGCGGGTAATCACGCTGCAGCAGAGGCGTCTGCAGAGCGAACCGCGTGGGGCGGATCGCCGTGCGTGTCTCGAACATGAACGCCATCGTATCCGCGAGGCGCTGGGGCTGATGGGTATCCTCGCTGCTGGCGCGCGCGAACGTCTCGGCATCCGGACCATGGCCGCTCATGCAATTGTGCAGCGATGAGCCGCCCGGCTCGAAACCCGCGGCCTTCGCATCGTAGCGACCCACGATCAGACCCATGAACTCGCTCGCGATGTTGCGATGGAACCAGGGTGGCCTGAACGTATCCTCCATCGCGAGCCACCGGGGCGGAAAGACGACGAACTCGAGCGCATCCACCCCCGGCGTATCGCTGGTCGATTGCAGCACCAGATAGATCGACGGGTCCGGATGGTCGTAGCTCACGGATCCGAGGGTGTTGAATCGCCGCAGGTCGTATTTATAGGGCGCGTTGTTGCCGTGCCACGCGACGACGTTCAGCGGCGAGTATTCGAGCGGCGCGGACCACAGGCTGCCGAGGAACTTCGCCACCAACTCGAACGCGCCCCTGCGATCCTCGTACCAGGCGACGGGCGCCAGGAAATCGCGGGGGTTGGCGAGCCCGTTCGAGCCGATCGGGCCCAGATCGGGCAGCCGCAGCGGCGCACCGTAATTCTCGCAAACATAACCGCGTCCCGAGCCGTCAGGCAGCTCCACGGCGAAGCGCAATCCGCGCGGGATGACGACGATCTCCTGCGGCTCGAGCTCCAGGATTCCGAGCTCCGTCAGCACGCGCAGCCTGCCGAGCTGGGGCACGATCAACAGCTCGCCATCGGCGTCGTAGAGAAACCGGTCATGCATCGAGCGGTTGGCGGCATACCAGTGGATGGCACAGCCCGTGTGCTGCCCCAGAGACCCGGCGCCCGCGGCAGTGCACAGTCCGTCGAGGAAATCGGTGGGCTCGGCAGGGATGGGCAGCGGGCTCCAACGCATCGGGGCAGGCGAGATGGCTCCGCTGTCGAAGCGGCTGACGAGACGGCCGGGCGCCAGAGGACGGAATTCTCCATGCACGACCGCCGGCTGGATACGGTACAGCCAGCTGCGCCGGTTGGCATGTCGGGGGGCGGTGAAGGCGGTGCCCGAGAATTGCTCGGCGTACAGGCCGAAGGCGCATTGCTGTGGGGAGTTGCGGCCTTCCGGCAGCGCGCCGGGCAGAGCTTCGGTCGCGAAATGGTTGCCGAAGCCGGCCTGGTACCGAAGCGGCGCGCTACCCATAAGCCCTCGAAGCTCGAAGCCGGTCCCGATGGCCTATAATGGCAGATAAAACTCGGAAAGCATCGAATGCTGTCTCGTCGCCGGCTCTTGTTGTGGGTGGCACTGCCGCTCGCGGTGCTTCTGCTGCTCTACGCGGTCTTCGGCTTCTGGATCGTGCCGCGTCTCGTGCGCTCGAACGCCACAGCGTTCGTCGCCCGGCATTACCACCGGCAACTCGCGGTGGGCGAGATTCGTTTCAACCCGTTCACGCTTGCGCTCGAGATCAAAGATCTATCGCTGCCGCAACGCGATGGCCGGCCGATGATCGCCTTCCGGCGGCTTCTGGTGGACGCGAGTATCGCCAGTGTGTGGCGCCGGGGCGCGAGCTTCGATCAGATCATCCTCGAGCAGCCCTTCGTGCGCGCCCTCATCCACCCGGACGGGACGCTGAATCTGGCTGACCTGGCGCTGCCGCCCGAGCCCAATGCGAAGCCGGAGGCGAATCCCGAGCCCGCGCGGGTCTTCATCGACCGCTTGAGCCTCATCGATGGGGCCGCCGCGTTCGAGGACCAGACGCGCCCAACTCCCTTCACCGCGGACCTGAAACCGATTCGCTTCGATCTGCAGCACTTCAGCACCACGGGCAAGGCGGGCCAATATGATCTGATAGCCGTCTCGGACGAGGGTGAGCGCTTCAGCTGGAGCGGGTCGCTCAGCACGCTGCCGCTTGCTTCGCGTGGCAAGTTCGAGCTGACGAGTGTGAAGGCACGCACGCTGTGGAGTTACATCCAGGATAGCGTCAGCTTCGACCTGCCCACCGGCGTCATCGCGCTGACCGGCGAATATGACTTCAACGCCAGCCATTCGCCGCCCGCCCTCACCGTAGACGTTCATGACCTGGTAGTGAGCGACCTGGCGGTTCGTCCGCAGGGTGGCTCGGAGGACTACATCAAGCTCGACAAGGTCGAAGTCCACGAGACGCACACCGATGTCAGCCGGCACACGGTGTCTGTCGGCAGTGTCCGCCTGTCAGGTGGCGACGTCCGCGCGTGGCTGACGAAACCGAATGCCGTGAACCTGCTGGAGCTGACGGCCCCTCGCGCCACAGCCGCGGCGACGCGTGGCACGACACCCCCACCCGCGCCAAGTGCCGCAGCCGCCCCGGGCACGACACCCCCGCCCGCGCCATGGGTAGTTGCGGTTCCGGACATCACCGTGGCGGGCCTCCAGCTGTCCGCTGAAGACCGGCAGGTCTCGCCGACGGTAGCCGTCACGCTGGATGCGATAGATCTGCACCTCGGAGGGTTCAGTACCGCTCATACCTCTCCAGTGTCCCTGACATTCAACACTCCCGTAAACGGCAAGGGCAGCATCGCGATCAAGGCCGATGCCTCGCCCGATCTGCAATCGTTCCAGGGTCAGGCGGAGGTCGGGCACCTGGACCTGACCGTGCTGCAACCGTACCTCGCTCAGCAGACCGCGATGACCCTGCTCAGCGGACTACTCAGCTCGAAGCTCGCCGTCGAACGCGGCGCGGACGGCGCTCTGGGCGTAACAGGTGACATCGAGGTATCCAAGCTGCGCACCGTGGACAATGCGCTGAAGCTCGATTTCGTGAAGCTCGAGCAGCTGAAAGTGGCCGGTATCGACTACCGCTCGAAGCCCGCCAAGCTGCGCATTCACACCATCACGGCCAAGGCGCCGTACGCGCGTGTGATCATCGAGTCGGATCGCTCGGTCAATGTCTCGAGGATTCTGCGTTCGCCGGCGGGCGCTGCGCAGGCCGCCACGGTCGAGCAAGGTGAGGCGGAAGATACCTCTACGCATCCCGTGATAACGGCCGGGACACCGGGTGTGCCCGCCGAGTCGCCCGCGCCGCAGGCCTCCTCCGCGGCGCAAGGTACGGGCGATGGGTCGGGTGCGCCCACACCGGAGACCGCAGCGACAGCGAAGTCAACCGCACACTCCCCGGCCCACGCGAGGCAGCACGGCGCCAAGGGCCAGGCGCGCGCCGCGACCGATACGATGCCGATCGTCATCGACTCCGTGCGAGTGGACAGCGGCTCCGCGAACTACGCCGACTTCTGGATCCAACCGCATTTTGCCGTCGGCATCCAGGGCTTGAACGGCTCGATCACCGGCCTCTCATCCAACCCCAAGTCGCGCGCGAAGGTTGAGTTGCAAGGCAAGGTCGATCGCTACGCGCCCGTGCGCATCTGGGGGCAGATCAATCCGCTCGCCGCGACCGCCTACAGCGACATCAAGATGAATTTCCGCGGTGTGGAGATGACGAGCGCCACACCCTACTCCGGCCACTTCGCGGGCTACAAGATCGAGAAGGGCAAGCTGTCCGTGGATATCGGCTACAAAGTCGAGAACCGGCAGCTCACCGCCGAGCATCACTTCGTAATCGACCAGCTGCAGCTCGGCGATCACGTCGACAGCCCGGACGCCGTGCACCTGCCCATCAAGCTGGCGGTCGCACTGCTGAAGGATCGCAACGGTGTCATCGACATCGACTTGCCGGTAACCGGCAGTCTCGACGACCCGCAGTTCCGTCTGGCGCCCCTCATCTGGAAGGCGGTTCTGAATCTCCTGACCAAGATCGCGACCGCCCCATTCGCGGCGCTGGGCCACCTGTTCGGCGGCAGCGGCGAGGAGATGAAGTACGTGGACTTCCAGCCGGGCAGCGCCAGCCTCGATCCTCCGGAGCGGACGAAGCTCACGAACCTCGTCAAGGCCCTGAAGGAAAAAACGCAGCTGCAGCTCGATGTGCCCATGACGTATGCGACGGATGTGGATCGCGCCGCGCTCGCACGTCAGCAGCTCGACGAGAAACTGCTCGCGCGGGCGCAGGGCCGGTCGGCCCGCAAGCGCGGCGATGCCGCTCAGGCGAGCGATGCCGTGTTGACTAGAGCGCCGGAGCACTTCCGCCTCCTGGAGGCCGAATACAAAGCAGAGCTCGGGAAGTCAGCCGACCTGCCGCAGAGCGCCGAGGCGATCGACAAGGCCGGCAAGAAAGCGGCGGCCGAGGCCGACTATGCCGCTGCGATCGCAGATCTGCAGGGGCCGCTGCTGCAGAACATCACGGTGGCTGACTCGCAGCTCGAAGGACTCGGCAAGCGCCGCGCTCAGGCGATTCAGGACGCCTTGCTGGGCAGCGGTGAGATAGATCCTGCACGCGTATTCGTCATAGGTGCGGCGTCCAAACCTCCTGATGGCGACAAAGTGCGTGTGGAGCTGAGCCTGAAATAGCCCGCGCGCATCAGTGCCCGCCCTGCACCAGGAGGCCGGCATCAGCAAGGGCTTCAGCCAGCTCCCTCTCGATCCGCGCGGCATCGGCCCGCGAGATTCTCTGCAAATGCAGCGCCGGACCGGCCAGCACCTCGACACCCCGTTTCAGAACGCTACCCGCCGCGCGGATACCTGCCTTGTGTTGATCGAAGCGCTGCGCCGGCGCGTAGCGACTCATCCCGACATACACACCGTGGGCGGCTCGCCTTCGGTCCGCGTAGTCGAGCAGGATCAAATATACATTCATGCGTCCCTTGCGCTGCGGCTGAAACCGTCCGGTCACCTCATACAGCAGCGGTAACCAGTCGATGTAGCGCATGGGCAGCCAATCCGGGATGGATGCCGCCGCCGCTTCCCACAGGCGCTCGAGGGCGCCCTCGATATTCTGGGGCCACTCGCCACGCATCCACAGCTCGTGCACGCAATGGGCACCCGCAATGCCGTCGCCCTGCGACAAAGCTCCAGCGAAGCGCGCGACGATCGCCTCGCGCTCCATCGTCCGCAACGGTCGATCCGCGGGGCTATCGCGGCTCGTCACGGCTGGATCACGCCGTGACGAATCGCCAGCAACGTCAACTCCGACTGGTTGGCAGCCCCCAGCTTTTGCTTGATGTTATAAAGATGCGTGCCGACGGTGGATGCGGACACCTTCAGATCGGCCGCGATCTTCTGCACGGACGCACCGCCGGCGAGGCGCACGAAAACCTCGAACTCCCGCTCCGAAAGCCGCTCGAGCGGCGACTCACCCTCGATCTCACCGTGAGTCAGCCTCCCGCCGATCAGCCGGTCGAGATACCGTCCGCCTGCTGCTACACGCAGGATTGCTTCGATCAATGCCTCGGGAGCGCTTCGCTTGGACAGGAAGCCGAGGGCGCCCTCGCGCAGCGCACGCTTGGCGTACTGGGGGTCATCGTGCGCCGAGAGCGCCAGAATCCTGGCTCGATTGTGGTGCGCGCGTATGCGGCGTATCGCCTCGAGCCCGCCCATGCCCGGCATTCCGAGATCCATCACGACAACGTCCGGAACAACCTCCGCATACAACTGGCATGCGATCTCACCGGTCGCCGCCTCCGCGACGACCGAAATATCGGGGCGCGACTGCAACAGAAGCCTGAACCCCGTCCGTACGACCGCATGATCGTCTGCCAACATCACCCGGATCACGGGCCGGCCCCCAAGGGGATGTCCACGCTCAGACGCACGCCCTTCGGCTCGCGATCTGTCACAGCGAACGCCCCACCCAGTCCCTCGACCCGACTCGCGAGACCTCGCAGCCCGAAGTGACCCGGTTGGTTCCACCCTGGGGCGAGACCGACGCCGTCGTCCGTCACCGTGATGCAAACACTGCTCGCGTCGGCCTTGACTACGACACCGATCGCACGCGCCTGTGCGTGCCTCAGCGCGTTGATCAATGCCTCCTGTACCACGCGGTAGATCACGAGAGTGACACTCGGCCCGAGGGTGTCCGGCAATTCCTGCTCCAGCGACAGCTCGACCCCCGGATAGCGCCCCTGCCACTGCCGCAGCAGGCTCTCGAGGGTGTCCGCCAGACCCAGAGTGTCGAGCGACAACGGCATCAGCCGGGGAATCAGGCCATGCATCGCATCGTACAGACGACCCGCCTCCGTCGAGATCAGTTGCGCGACCTCGACCTGGCGCGCATCCCCGGCCTGGGCCGAAATCGCCAGGGCGAGCGCCCGAATCGCGGTCACCGACTGCCCGAACTCATCGTGCAGCTCGTGAGCGATCAATCTGCGCTCTTCCTCGACGTGCTGCTCGATGAGACGAGCCCTCTCGCGACCCTCCTCCAGGCGGATCTCGGCATCGCGGGCCTTGCGCTCGGCCCGCACCTTGTCCTCCACCGCCTGTGCCATGCCATTGAACGCAAGGCCCATCGCGCTCGCCTCTGCGCCGCCGAGCGGCGGGAGGCGGAAATCCAACTCACCGGCCTGGATCCGCTGCAGTCCCGCGGCAATGGCGGGGAAAGGCGCCAGCGCGCGACTGACCAGCCAGAACGCCAGTCCGTTCACGATCAGGAGCATGACCGCACCGAAGCTGAAGAGCGTCTGCAGATCATCCCAACCATCCAGAATGGCGCGGGAAGCATTCGCCTCCACTACCAGTTGCACCCCTCCCGGAAGTGGGAATACATGCCGTGGAAACTGCGGCGCCAGCATGCGCGTGAACCACTGGGGGGCGGAGCGGCCCGCCTTATAGGGCGACGGAGGCGACCGGTATAGCTCCACCCCGGCATCGGTACGCAGAATGACCTCGTTCGCCCGCACGCGCCCGAGCTGCTGCAGAAATCCGAGCACGACCTGGGTGCCCCCTTCGTTCGAATTGATGGCAGCGATGCGACCCAGAAGATGGGCCGCGACACGATTGGCCGCCTCGATCTCCTCACGCACGGACGAGCGCGCATCCACGATTTCCGCCGCGATCAGGACGGCCACAAAGGTGGCGGTCAAGCCAGCCACGACGAGATTGAGGCGCGTGCGTAACTTCATGGGTTCTGTGCGCGCGACTGTGCACGATCCGTGCACAGCCCGTGCGCGACATGTTAACAGCGCCGCCGCCGGACGGCCCGGTCCCAGCTATTCAACCTGCTACACTGCCCACATGACCGCCACGACAACCGAAGCGCTTCAACGCCTCGACCGACAGACGCTCGTGCATCCGTTCGCCAACCTGAAGCAGTTCTCTTCGGGAGCGGCCGGGGAGCCCCATATCGTCGCCAGCGGCCAGGGGATCCGCGTTCGCGAGCGCGACGGGCGGGAGCTTCTGGATGCCTTCGCCGGCCGCTACTGCGTACACGTAGGTTACGGGCGTCCCGAGATTGCCCGGGCGATCGAGCAGCAGGCTCGCGAGCTGGCCTACTACCATGCCTACTCCGGCTACTCGAACGAGCCGGCGATCCGCCTCGCCGAGCGCGTTCTGCGGATGGCGGGCGGGTCCCTGCAACGCGTCTACTACGGCCTCTCCGGCTCGGATGCCAACGAGACGCAGCTCAAGATCGTCTGGTACTACAACAACGTGCTCGGAAGGCCCGACAAGAAGAAAATCATTTCCCGCTGGCGCGGCTATCACGGCGGCACGGTGATGTCCGGCAGCCTCACCGGGCTCGACACTTATCACCGGGCTTTCGATCTGCCGCAGGGGCCGATCCTCCACACCATCACACCGCATTACTTCTGGCACGCGGAGCCCGGCATGACAGAGCGGGATTTCTCCCGTGTGTGCGCGGCGCGGCTCGAAGCTTTGATCCAGACCGAGGGAGCGGACACCGTCGCGGCGTTCATCGGCGAGCCGGTTCTCGGAACGGGCGGTCTGATACCGCCACCGGAGGGCTACTGGGACGAGATCCAGCAGGTCCTGCGTCGCTATGACATCCTCCTGATCGCGGACGAGGTCGTCTGTGGCTTCGGCCGCCTCGGAGCTGCCTTCGGCTCGCATGTCTACAACATCGAGCCGGACCTCATCACCGTCGGCAAGGGCCTCACCAGCGGATACCTGCCGCTCTCGGCGGCGCTCATCGGTGAGCGTGTCTGGCGCGTGCTGGAGCAGGGGTCCGACACTTTCGGAAGCTTTGGGCACGGTTACACCTTCTCCGCGCATCCGCTTTGCGCCGCAGCGGCCTTGGCGAATCTCGATATCATCGAGCGCGACCGCCTGATCGAGCACGTGGCGCAGCTGGCGCCCTACTTTCTCGCGCGGTTGCAGGAGACGTTCGCGGGCCGACCTTACGTCGCCGAGGTCCGCGGCGCGGGCTTGCTCGGTGCCATCGAGTTCGCCCGCGATCCCCCGAACAAAGTGCGATTCGAGCCGAAGGAGAAGATCGGCCAGCGCCTGGCCGCGGCCTGCCTCGAGGAGGGGCTCATCGTGCGCGCCCTGCCCCACGGTGACATTCTCGGTTTCGCGCCGCCCTTGATCATCACGCGCGACGAGATCGACGACGTCGTGCGGCGCGCGGCGAAGGCGGTCGAGCGAGTCACAGCGTCTCTATGATCGTGGGATGAAGAAGCTTCATTACGCCTGGATCGTCCTGGGCGTGACGTTCGTTTCCCTGCTGGTTTCGGCCGCCATCCGCGCCACACCCGCGGTGCTCATCGTGCCTCTGGAGCATGAGTTTGGCTGGTCGCGAGCCACGATCTCGTTCGCCATCTCCGTGAATACCCTCCTCTACGGGTTGATCGGGCCGTTCGCCGCCGGGTTCATCAACCGTTATGGGCCGCGTAGGATGATGACGGCCTCGGCGATATTGATCGGCACGGGGACACTCGCCAGCGTCACCATCCAGCACCCCTGGGAGCTGCTCGCTTACTGGGGTGTGCTCGTCGGTATCGGCACGGGAATCATCGCCGTGGTGCTGGGCGCCTCCGTCGTCCAAAAATGGTTTCATGCCAACAGAGGGCTCGCCCTGGGACTACTCACCGCGAGCGCCGCGACGGGTCAACTGGTTTTTCTGCCCCTCCTCGCGCGCATCGTTGTCGATCACGGCTGGCGCTCGGCTGTCATGACCATGGCTTTGGTTGCTTTTGCCATTGCTCCCCTCGTGATGCTCCTGATGCGCGATAGCCCGGAGGGTGTCGGATTGCGACCGTTGGGACTGCACAGCGACGCGGTGCTGTCTCCCTCGGTGGTCGTGAGAAATCCATTCGCAGCCGCGTGGTCCGCACTCGCAACGGCGGGGCGCACCAGGACATTCTGGCTGCTTGCCGGAAGTTTCTTCGTCTGCGGGGCAAGCACCAATGGACTGGTCGGGACGCACCTCATACCCGCATGCATGGACCATGGCATACCCGAAGTGGAGGCCGCGAGCCTGCTGGCGGTGATGGGGATATTCGACCTGATCGGGACGACGGGTTCCGGGTGGCTGTCCGACAGGGTCGACAGCCGCTATCTGCTGTTCGCGTACTACGGGCTGCGGGGTGTGGCCCTGTTGTACCTCCCGTATGGTTTTGATGCGGGAGCGCATGGGCTGTCGTGGTTCGCCGTCTTCTATGGCCTCGATTGGATCGCGACGGTGCCTCCCACGGTCGCCCTGACGCGCGCCGCTTTCGGAGCCGAGAACGTCGGACTGGTCTTTGGCTGGATCATGGCGGCTCATCAGGTTGGAGCGGCGCTCGCCACTTCGTTTGCCGGGCTGATCCGGACCCAGGAGGGCAGCTACGATCACGCTTTCATGATTGCGGGCGGATTGTGCATAGCCACAGCCTTCAGCGTATTGTGGGCAGTCAGTGTTGACCGACTTCGCAAAAGTCCATTGCCCACTTGAACCTGCTGGATCACGACGCTAGGTTGCGGATATGTCGTTGATCGCACTACCCGAGATCCCCGTCGGGCCGGACTCGGATTCCCGGCTCCAGTGGCGGCGGCTGGCGCTCGCGTTCGCGCTGACGCCTCTGCTGTCGGCGTTCTATCCGGCGATCATCCTCGCGGAGCCCTATGCCATCCCGGTGGGCACCATCGCCGCCTACGGCTCGATACTGTTTCTCGGCCTGCCGCTCGCGTTCCTGTTCGATCGGCGCTACTGGCGCAGCTGGTGGCAGTTCGCGGTCGGCGGCGTCGTTTGCTCCCTGCCTAGCCTCATCACCTACGCCGTCATCCGTTCGCCGCCGCATCTGCCCTCTTTCGGGTTTCTACCCGGGCTGGGTGTTCTGCTCTGGGGTGCCGGCTCGGGCGTCGTGTTCTGGCTGCTGGGGGTCGCCGGCGACTCGCCCGTGACACTGCGATCCCTCCTGGATCTCGGCCCGCCCGAGAAGTAGTCGCCCGCGCCTGACGCATAGCCCAGGCCGAGCAACCTCGGCCCGGGCCGACTATTGACACTCCCAATAGCGTTGCGGACGATGGCCGCCCTGTCGCAGAACAACGTGGCATTGCCGGCGCGGAGACCTGACTGCGCGCGATCGGCCACCAACAAGTAAGCGGCGGGTAACGGCAGACTCGGTGTGCGGGGACGGGGGGATTCTTCAATGATCGCGCCCAATCATCACAATCGTTTCGTGCTCGAGGCCATCAACCCCACCACGGGCTGCATTGCCACCGATGCGGCTTTCGAGGTCGATGACCTCGAGCAATTGCGCTCCTGCCTCGGGCCGCGGGCCGCAGACTTCGATCCGCAGGGCGAATACCTGCTCGAAGAGGCCGATGCGGGCCGCCTCGTGCAACGGTTCAATGTTGAGTTTGATCCCGGGTTGCTGCCGACGACCATTCGCCCCTGGGCAGTCGTCGACGACCTGCCCTACAAGGTTCACACCAACCGCGAGCTGGACCTCATGCTGAACGGCCGCAAGCCGCTGGCCGCGTTCGTGGATGAATACCCTCCCGTCACCGAGTACGAGGTGATACCCGAGCGCTTCTTCGATCCCTACGTGAGCGCCGGCCGGTTCATCAAGCACGAGCACATCTACGCGAAGCCAACACCGGCGAACCCGGGCCAGCAATTCCGACGCGTCCTGTACGCCTGCCCGGACCAGCAGTGGCGGATCCCGGCCTACCTGCTCATGTGGGAGATTGCGGCAAAAGGCGGCTGGAACGACGGGTTCGAAAGGATGGAGGGGACGCTGCTCGGCTACGCGGATTGGGAGAACGACGCGCACATGGAGATGCGACGCCGGCTCAGCCGCTCTTCGCGGAGCGGTTAGGGCGGAGCACGTCGCCGGTTATTCGCAAGTCGTCCGGTCACCCGATCGAGAGGTTACTCACGGCCGGGCTCGGCGGTCATCTGCAGACCCTGCAGCCCGCCTCGTTCGCGCCATTCGCGCAGCAGATTTTCGAACGACAGGACGCCGAGCGAGTAGGCCTCGGCGACCACACTGTGACCCTCACCCGGCTTGCCTTCCGAATTGAAGTAACCCGGCGTGCAGTTCTTCTGCAACTCGATGTCGTAGCCGGAGGTCCGCTTGCACAACTCGGTCCAGGCCTTCTCGGCCTCCGGCGCAACTTCGATCCGGGTAACGCCGCGTGCCCTGGCCTGCGCGAGAATGTAGGCGAGATGCCTCACCTGCCCCTCCAGCACGACAGTGAAGTTGAGGGAAAACGCGCCCTGGCCGAGCCCGACGTAGAACCAGTTGGGGAAACCATGAGTGGCGTAGCCGTGGAGCGAGACGGCGGCCCGGTTCCACTTTTCGTAGAGCGATTTCCCACCGACACCTTGGATCGGAACCCTGATGCGCTTCTCCCAACCCGTGCTGATTTCGAAGCCGGTGGAATAGACGATGCAATCGACGGGGTACTCGACGCCATTCGCAACGACGCCGTTCTCGGTAATCCGCTCCACGCCATGAGAACCGCTGGTATCGATCAGGGTTACGTTGGGCCGATTGAACGTCGCCAGGTAATCGTCGTGAAAGCCGGGCCGTTTGCAGAAGCGCCGGTACCACGGTTTGAGCAACTCGGCCACCGCCGGGTCTTTGACTTCCCGCTCGACCCGCGCACGCAGGTTGTTCATGTCCTTGAAATCGAGCAGCTCACTCAGCTGCGCCGCGCGCTTCGGATCGCTCTCACGATAAGCGGCGGACATGATCTTGCCGGCCGCGGTCATCGAGTCGTTGACGAGATCCTCAATGTCCGCACCGAAGAATATCGATTCGAAATTCTTCTGGCGCTCGAGCTGCCAGCCCGGCTTCAGCGTCTTGGCAAAGTCCGGGTCGGTGGGCTTGTTGCCGCGCACGTCCACGGTGGAGGGGGTTCGCTGAAACACATAAAGATGTTTGGCGCCGGCCCCGAGGTGGGGAATGCACTGCAGCGCGGTCGCTCCGGTACCGATGATGGCGACTCGCTTGTCGGCGAGCTTGGTGAGGTTTCCCCGGTTGTCACCGCCCGTGTAGCCGTAGTCCCAGCGCGAGGTGTGGAAAGTGTGGCCCTTGAACCGGTCGAAGCCGGGAATGCCCGGCAGCTTGGGATGACTGGCGGGTCCGGGCCCGTGAAGCACGAAGCGTGCTCGGATCTCATCGCCCCGGTTGGTGGTCGCGAGCCAGCGCCGCTGCGATTCTTCCCACTTCAAATGGGTGACCGTGGTCTGGAACACGGCGTTCTCGTAGAGCCTGAAGTGCCGCCCGATCCGCCGCGCATGCTCGAAGATCTCCGGCGCATACGCGTACTTTTCCGACGGAATGTAGCCGGTCTCCTCGAGCAGCGGCAGGTAGCAATACGATTCGATGTCGCATTGACATCCCGGATAGCGGTTCCAGTACCAGGTACCGCCAAAATCGGCCGCCTTTTCGACGATCCTGATATCCGAGAACCCCGCCATCTTGAGGTGCGCCCCCATCATCAGCCCGGACCAGCCGCTGCCGATGATCAGGATCTCGACGGCCGACTTGATCGGCTCTCTCGCGACGATCGTCGGGGCGTGAGGATCGAAGTCCTCATAGCGGGCGTACTTGCCCTGGGTCTCGACGTACTGGCGCTCGCCCTCGGGGCGGATTCGCTTGTCCCGCTCGCGCCGATACTTCTCCCGAAGCTGCTCGATATCGAAATCGAGGCTGGCCAGCGTCGACTCCAGGATACCTGCAGTTGCGGGGGCCGTGGCTTCGCCGTCTTTCCCGTGGGCCGTGATTTCGCCCTCTTTCGACATTACGCGTGCTCCAAGATCACGATAGCGTTGAACCGTCTCGAATCGACCCGCCGCCGGGACGGCATGATTTGCGGCCAGCCCGCGCGCGTGCCCGGTATCCGCGCCCAGCCCGGTGAGTCTATCGTTGGAAAGGCCCGGTCACGGTGACGGTGAAGATGCAAAAGCATGTGATGCGCGAGCCAATGACCACGAACATTGAGTCTGGCGAAGCAACCTCAATGAATACCGTGCCACATCGCGCTGGCGAGATCGAGAATCTCCTGACGATCCTCGGACAGAGCGAATCCCTGCCGGATCGTGCGATCGAGCGAGGCCTCGAAGCGCCCGAGATAATCAGCCTTTCCGCCCGGGTAGAGGTGCTTCAGGGTCGCCTGGTCAAACACCTCGGAAGTCCCGAAAAGAGCCGCGATCAGGCTTCCGGGACTCCCTTCGCCTGAGAGCCGCGCGATCGGTACGTCAACCCATGGCGTGCGGATGCCACCCCGCGCGATACCGTGCTCGTCACGCACGACACTCGCGGGCGTCGTAGCGGACAGTTCGATCCGCGCCCCACTGGCCGGCGCGGTGCCGGTGCGCACCCATCGATCCAATGCGTCGAGCGCGGCTTGGGCGACATAGTGATGCTGAGGTCCGCAATTGATTGCCTGCGGCAACGGCTCCCCCAAAACAGTGCGGGTGGGAGCATATCCCGCCGCCAGCATCTGCAGCGGAGCCAAGCCTGTGTCGATGAAAGATACGGCTATCGTGTAGTTATCAGCGTGGGCGGCCCCCGCAAGCTCCCAAGTACGCAGAAAGTCCGTATCCGGCTGGCGCGCGGTGTGGAACCCGACCATCGGACCGAACCCCAACACGTCACTCTCGGTGACGAACGTCATCACCGGCACCCGCGACTCCTGCCAAAGCCGCACACTGGAGAAACCCTCCTCTGCGGCGATCGCCAGCTCGCCATCGAGTCGCGCCGCCCCGCCGAGTCGGGAGTGGATGAAGAAGCCGTCGAACAGATTCACCAGCGGATCGACCCTGTTGACATACGTCGTCAGGAAAGCGGCCGATTGCGACTCGCCCACGGCGATGACGTACTGCGCGACAAGATCCCCGAGAACGCCCCCCGGATGCGGCGAGCGCACCAGTCTGCCTACCTGCGAGTAAATGTCATAGGAGAAGGCATCTCCGGGATGATGTAAGCCACCGTAGCGTTCGGGGTGGATCCGTTTGAGGGAATTGTCCGGACCCAGGATGCTCGCGCCGCCTTCGACGCCCATCTTCTGAGCGGAGACCGCGACAAAGGCATGACCCGCCCGTACCAGCTGGCGGTGAGCCATCAGCCAGACCGCCGGTGAATCCATCCCGCTGGTTACGTTCAGCCATTCGACGATGACCGTCCCGCTGAAGCGCTCAGGATCCTTCGGCCGCAGAACCACAATCCGCGTTGCGAAGCGCGCGTTGTCCGCGGGTACGGCGCCCCAGCTCGCTTCTGCGAGCGGCTGCGTCGTGGTGTAAGAGGTTGCCGTCCCTGAAACGACGAACTCCAGGGCACTATAGCCAAGGCTGTCGATGTCGTAGGCGCCCAGCAGCAGCGACGGGTCGCCGGCCATCGCCGCGGCCACCGGACTTTCGGTATGCGCCCATTCGCGCATCCCGGTCATTCCGAGGCTCCCGTGCCGGCACCATCGCACCTAGAACCTGACATTCAAATCTATTCCGTATGTTCGTGCCGCCTGGTAGGTCGACGACGCGAGGAAAGGCGGGTTGCCGAAGGCGACCGGAAACTGAACCTCGCTGTTGTCGGTGAGGTTGCGCACCCAGAGCGCAACCTCTGCGTCGGCGCGCAGCATTTTGATGTCCTTCAGCGCGACCCGCGCGTTGACCACCCACGACTGCGGTGTGTCGTAAATCGCCCCGTAGCCGGCTGGTACAGGAACATACGCATATTGGAGAATCCTCGAGTGCCAGGCGGCATCGGCGCGGAAGACCAGCCGCGCGTCGCCCCATACAGGAATGGTCTCGTATTGCCCGGAAAGATTGGAGGTCCATTTCGGCCGCAGCGTCGGCAGGAAAGTCGAAGTCGTACCCAGGATCGGATTGACGGAGGTGAAGTCGGAGTTCGTGTAGCCGAGGCCGGCGTTGAAGGTGAGCCCGGACATCGGCGCGACCGTGAGCTCGCTCTCGAACCCCTCGGCCCGCTCGTTACCTTGATCCACGATCACGATACTGAGCTCCGGGTGACCGATGTTGATACCTTGGTTGGTGGTCTGGAGGTGTTCATACAACGCCGTGAACGCCGCGAAACTGAGTCGCATCCGCTTATCCAGCAGGTCGGCCTTCAAACCCGCCTCCCAGGACTCCACCGTCTCCGGCTCGTAGGGGATGGAGCCTACGATGCCGCCCGAAACGAAACCCGTCGAGTACTTGCCGTACACCAGCCAGTCCTCCTTCGGCTTGTAGTCGACGCCGAGGGAGTATGTCAGCTTGGTCTTGTCGTACGGCAACTGGAAAGGCACACCGTTCACGTAGTCCGTGCCGCCCTTGCGGTCCTTGGTAACGCGGGCACCGGCTACGACATCCACCTGCGGTGTGATGTGGAACTCCGCCTGGGAATAACCCGCCGTGGAGTTGGTGGTTTTGTACGATATATTGAATGGGTTGAACGGGGCGAGAGCGACTCGGCCGCCCGGGACCGGTGCGAACGACGTGATATTCGTGGCAAGAGTATTCCCTGACACCGTCTTCAGCCACAAGTAGAGTGCGCCGGCCGTCACCGTCACGTACTTCGAATCATAGTTGAGCTGCAGCTCGTCGCTCCACTGCTTGGCGCTGCTCGCGGCTTGCGAGTCGGAGAGCACGAACGGCGAGCCTATCAATCCGTCCAGCGATCCGGGCGGAAGACCCGAGAATGCCGCCAGGACTGCTGCCACCGGAGCGGTGACCTGCAGCCCCCCGGCGCCGGAGATCTGATCGTTCGCATACACGTACGAGTTACGGTATGCCCCGATATTCTTCAGCGACAGGTGGTCGGCGATCTGCCAGGTCGCGGTGAGACTATTGCCGAGGTTGCGTTGGTAACCCGGCGTCGCCCACGAGTTGTTCACGAAGTCCGGGCGGTGCGCACCGGCTAACCGCAGTGTGTTGCTGTTGAAAATCGCGTTCAGGAACGGGGCGAAACCCGGTCCGAGCGCGTCCGGACTCACCGCGATGAGCGCCGTGCCTTGCGGGGTATTGTGATCCTGCGCAAAGTCGAACTTGTCGATGATATCGACGTTGCCGGCCGGCTGGAATCGCAGCGCCGCGAACACGGAGTCCGCATCCTTGTCCCCGAGAGTCTGCGGCGAGGCTGCCACGCCCTGGTGGGTGCCCGGGCCGCTGCGGTCCCACACCTGGCCGGCTCCGAGGTTATTGATGTCGCCGTTGCGCGCCTCATGCACATAGCTGATCAGCGCGCTCAAGGGGCCCCACTGCGGAAATTCGACGCGAGTTTTAGCGCGAATGTAATCGTAGTTTCCGTAAGAGACGTCCTGCCGCACGCTGAACTCGCCGGTTGGATTGGGCGTGACCACGCTGATCGCGCCGGCCGTGGCGTTTCGGCCGAACAGCGTCCCCTGCGGGCCACGCAGAACTTCGATCCGCTGCACTTCCGGAAGGTCGAAGGCCGACCCGATCGTGCTGCCGACGTAGACTCCATCGAGGTAGAGCGAGATGCTCTTGTCGGATCCGGGCACGGAGCCGTAGCTCACCACGCCGCGCATCGAAAAGCTGGGAAGCCCGACTCCGCCCGTCGCAGGTCGCACGGTCATGTTGGGGGCCAGGGCGCTGAGATCGATGACGTTGGCAACTCGATTCGCCTGCAGCGAGTCCTGAGTGATGGCGCTGATCGAGATCGGCACGTCCTGCACCGACTGCTCGCGCTTCTGTGCCGTGACGATGACCTCCTCGAGCACACCCTCGGCCGCGGTCTCGGCTGCGGCACAGTACGTTCCGCCCAGCATGAACAGCGCGCCATAACCCAACAATGCGCGGCAGGACCGCCCGGCGGATCGCAAGTTCCTCGTTCGCATACCCCCCCCTTAGATGACAACGACGATGCCGACACGCATTATGCTAATTGCCCGATCGCAACAGGCATCTCGAGATGCTGCGAGCGAGTGACCCCTGTCTCGAAGCCGCCCGTCCACACAACCGGACTTTGATCCCCGAGACCTTAGTTCCCCGATCGGGGATCAGCGGTGGTTGTCAAAGCGACATCAACATCATTGTGAGCCGGACGAATCGGCTCATCTAGTTTGTCGCGCAAATATCGCATATGTGGAAAGTACGGCCCGGGGGCGCCACAGCGTGCACGTGCGTCCAGGCAACCCGGCCCGGCGGAAGCAGGCTTCGCCGACCACACCGTGACCCACCCGATCCCTTCCGAGATGTCCGCGCCGTAGCGCGCGGCAGCGCGGGTCCAGTCTGCCCCAGCCACCCCTATCGAAAGGGGGGTGCCCAGGCGGATCGCGCGGCATCCACTATGTGTTATCGCAGTTCCCTGAGCATTCGCCGTCAGTACAGGTCGTCAGAAGAAGAGGTCCTGCAAAGTGACTGCCAGAATCGTCAAGTCCGCCGAGCGGACTATTTTGGTCTTCGAGTTCTTCGCACGCATCCGGCGGCCCGCCTCGACATCCGAGATCGTGGATGCCTTGCAGATCCCCCAATCGAGTGCGTCGGCCCTGCTACGCAGCCTCCAGGAGCTCGGCTACCTGGAGTGGCTGCGTGGCGTGCGCAAATTCCGCCCGACCTTGCGAGTCACGCTCCTCGGCGATTGGCTCAAGCCGGAGCTGCCCGCTGACACCCTCACCGAACGGCTCGACAGTCTTCAGGCGAGAACGCACGAGACCGTCGTCCTGGGACGCCAGCAGGGCTGTCAGATCCAGTACGTGTACATCCTGCGGCCCAGGCTCGGATCTCAGTTCAACGTGCAAGGGGGAACGACGCGGCCCATGACCATGAGCGCGTCGGGGCGCGCTCTTCTGAGTGTCTTGAGCGAAGAGATGATGAGGCGCATCGTGCGCCGGAACATTGCGGAAGAGAGGCTTCGTGTCAGCGAGGATCGCGTGATCGAGTCGATCAGGGAGTTCCGCCGCATGGGCTTTGCCGAGACCGACTCGGCCATCAGCGGCCCTCGCGACGTTCACGCCATCGCGACGCTGATCCCGAACAAGGCGGGCACGGAGCTCATTTCCCTGGCCGTCGCCGGCCCGCGAGAGCGCATGCTGCAGCGTCGGCCCGAGTTGAAACAAATGCTGCACGACTATCTCGATCACGAGTAACGCGGATGGCAGGATCGCAGTTACCGGGCATCGGAGCTCTCCCTGGCAGCGGTGCCCGGGAGCACCGGATGCCGGGGCTCCCGAATGGGTAGCAACTGAAATCTGATCAACGTGACATCGGGGGTCACATCGTCAAAACGCGCCTCGACGGCGCGGCCGATCGCCAGCTCGTTGGTGTCAACGACATTGCTGATGAACATCGGGCCCGCGTCGAGCTTGATGTAAGCGACGTTGTAGGGAATCCTGTCCGCGAAGCTCGGATGGAACGCCCGGTGGTAGACGCAGAATGACCAGATCTGCCCGGTACGCGCAATGTCCTGCCAATCCTCGAGGGCTGCCGGGCGCAGGCATGCCGGGCACAGGGGTTTGGGCGGCCAGCGCAGCTCACCGCAGCCCGCGCAACGCTGCATGATGAATCGGCGCTTGCGCGCGGCCTGCCAGAACGGCGCCGTCAACGGCGCGGACACATCAGGCAAGAGCACCGCCACCGGGCTGGTCATGGCTCCACCCCCAGGATCGAAGCGGCGCCCTTCTGGTTCGCCATGGCCGAGCAGTACTGGGCGATCTTGGCGTCGGCGACCTGCCGCGCACCGCATTCGCCGCGCAACTGCCGCACGGCTTCGCATAGGTGCAGCCAGCCCCACATATAGGCTTCGGACAGGTGCCCTCCGTTGGTGTTGACGGGCAACTCTCCGCCGAGCCGGGTTCGCCCTTCCTGGACGAACGGCCCGCTCTCGCCGGGACCGCAAAACCCGAAGCTCTCCAACATCGTCAGAACGTAGACGCTGAAGGGATCCTGGATATAGAGCACATCGACCTCGCTCCGATCGATCCGAGCGCTCTCGTAGAGGCGCGTGGCGACGCGCTCGAGCCAGGGTCGCATGACGTTGTCCTCGAGCTCGCTGGCGGCGAGACCCGCATGCTCCGCGAGTCCGAGCACGTAAACCGGAGCCCGCCTGAAGTCGCGCGCTCGATCGGCCGCCGTCACGATGAGCGCAGCGCCGCCGTCCGAAATCATGGTCATGTCGTGGCGACGCAGCGGCGCGATGAGATAGGGCGCGGCCATGTATTCGTCGATCGTCAACGGGTCGCGGAAAATCGCTAACGGGTTGAGACGCGCATATTCCCGCTGAGCGACCGCAACATGTCCGAGCTGCTCTTCCGTCGTTCCGTACAGATGCTGATGACGCCGGAACGCCATCGCGTACGGCCCTCCCATGTGCAAGTAGCCGTGCGGGAGTGTGAAATCCGCTGCCGGACTCGCCGTGCCGGTGAAGCGAACGCGATGGGTCCGCTGGTTACAGCCGTAGATCAGGGCAACGGTCGTCGCCAGTCCTGCCGCAATGGCCATCACCGCAAGGTGTAGCGAAAAGTTGCAGGTTCCATAATCGAGCGAGGCGCTGTAGGCCAAATCGACGCCGAGCAGCGAGCCATAGGCAGTATCGACGCCAAAACCTTCGATCGTCTTGCAAGTGATCAGGCCGTCGAGGGACGCTTTCCCGATCCCGGCGTCGTCCAGGGCGAGCTGCAAGGCCTCGATCCCGATCTCCTCGGCACTGCGTCCGGGATGCTCCCCTTGCCGCGTCGTGCCGACGCCGACGATTGCGGCCTTGCCGCGGACACCTGCGGAACCGGCACTGGACACGAAACTATCCTGCTGCCGATGGATCATGAGATGGAGCCTCGTCCATCTCAGTCGAAGAAGTAACCTGCGGGTTTGATTGCAACCATGCCTATCCCCCCAGAAGATCACCGAAAATCTCCGCCGCATGCCGCGTATCGCCGTACTCGCGGATCTCGGCGATCTTGCCGTCCTCGATGATGAACTTGAAATGATAGCGGTTGTTGTAGACCTTGCCGTTCTGGAGCGGGATATAGCTTTCCACTTCGGCGGCGACCTGATTACCCTCGGCGATGAGCTCATGAAGAGTGAACTGCATCGGTCCCGCGAGCTGGGCGCCGATGAAATCGCCGAAGCCCTTCAGCCGCTCCATCGAGACCTCTCCGACTCCCAGGGCCCACCAGCGAACATCCTGGGCTCCATAGCGCTCGAGGGCGGCCATTCCCTCGGTTGACAGGGCCTCGAGGTAGGAGCGAACCAGATTTTTGTTCTCGGACATGCCGTGCGCCTCCTCATTCATCGCCCGGACCGAGCTCCCTGCAGGCATCGCCCGGACCGAGCTCCCCGCACGAGTGGGTTCGGTTTGATTATGAGATGAGGGGTCGGCAGGCAGACCCTATCCAAAGCGAGGGGTAGGTGGGAGCGGCGCGAGCGGAATCCGCCGCGGGCGCACGGGGATTGCGGGGATCGCGGGGATCGCGGGGATCGCGGCCGACCTGCCAAACGTCAGGTTCGGGGGGGTGGGGGAGTGATTAGCCTGCGAGGCCGTTGCACGGTGGAGCTTGGGTCACGATGAGTCTGCAGTTGTCCGAACAGCACCTGGCCTTCCAGGACATGGTCGAGCGCTTTGTCGCCCAGGAGATGCCCAAGCAGTGGGCGCGCGAGCTCGAGCGCCAGGAGGATCAGTATCCCTTCGAGCTGTGGGACAAGCTCACCGAGGGCGGCTTTCATGCCCTGGGCATTCCCGAGGAGTACGGCGGGGCCGGCGGGGACGTGCTCATGCAGGTCATTGCCGCGCGCGCCCTGGCCCGCACCCTCGCCGGGCTGAGCTGGCTGTGGGGCATCACCCAATTCGCCGGCGTCAAGTCCCTCACCCTGCACGGCACCCCGGCCCAGAAGCAGCAGTTCCTGCCGCAGCTGGCCGCCGGGCGGCTGCGCGCAGCCATCTCCCTCACCGAGCCCGGCGGGGGCACCGATGTGCTCGGGGCCATGCGCACCCTCGGCACGCCCGTCTCCGAGGGCTGGCTCATCAGCGGGGAGAAGATCTGGAGCTCCCAGAGCCAGGTGGCCGACTACCTGCTGGTGCTGGCGCGCACCGAGCAGGGGGTGAAGAAAAACCACCACGGTCTCACCCTCTTCTGGGTCCCGGCCAAGTCCCCGGGGATCACCATCACCCCGCTCAAAAAGCTCGGCATGCGCGCCATGGGCAGCTGCCTGGTGCACTACGAGAAAGTCTTCGTCCCCCACGAGGCCGTCCTGGGCGGCGCGGGCAAGGGCTGGGCCTGCATCCTGCCCATGCTCAACAACGAGCGGCTGCTCATGAGCGCCAACTGCCTGGGCTATCTGGATGGGGTGCTCGAGGATGCCCTCAGCTACGCCCAGCAGCGCAAGGCCTTCGGCCGCCTCATCGGCCAGTTCCAGGCCATCCAGCACTACATCGCCGACATGAAAATCGCCCAATACTCCCTCGAGTGCATGCTCATGGACTGCGCCCACAAGGCCCTCGCCGGCCGGCTCTCCGTCCTCGACTCCACCGTCCTCAAGGTCGCCGCCGCCGAATCCAGCAACCGCTGCGCCGACCTGGGCATCCAGATCCTCGGCGGCATGGGCTACTCAGCCGACACCGACATGCAGCGCTACTGGCGCGACAGCCGCCTGCAGCGCATCGGCCCCGTCACCGACGAGATGGCCCGCAACATGATCGCCGAACAGCTCGGCCTCCCGCGCTCGTTCTGACGTTCCAGGAAGCGTGCACACCGTACTGCCACCATGACCCATCCTTCTCTCGCCGCGCTGTTCCAGCCTTTCGAATGGGGCACGCTGCGACTCAAGAACCGCATCGCGATGTCGCCGATGACACGCTGGAAATCGCCGAATCAGTATCCCGGCCCTGACGTCGCTGCTTACTACCGCCGTCGCGCCGAGAACGAAGTCGGCTTGATCATCACCGAAGGCACGACGGTGGATCATCCGGTGTCGTCCTACTCTGTGCGCGTACCAGCATTCCACGGCAAGGCACTCGAAGGCTGGAAGCGGGTGGAGCAAGAAGTGCACGCCGCGGGCGGCGCCATCATCCCGCAGCTCTGGCACGTCGGCATCATGCGCGACCCGCGCACCGATGACTATCCAAACCGCGATCTGCCCAGCGCCAGCCCATCGGGCGTGTTCAAGCCGGGCGGCAAGCGGGTGTTTCAGCCGATGTCCAAGAGCGAAATCGTCGCGCTCCAGGACAGCTTCGCGCGCGCTGCGGTCAACGCGCGCGAGCTGGGATTCGACGGCGTCGAAATCCATGGCGCCCACGGCTACATCATCGATCAGTTCCTGTGGGACGCGCTGAACCAGCGTGACGACGAATACGGCGGCGACGCTGTACAAAGAACGCGATTCGCCGTCGAGCTCATTCAGCGCGTTCGTGCTGCCGTAGGCCCTGACTTCCCTATCGTCTTGCGCATATCGCAGTGGAAGCAGCAGGACTACAGCGCTCGCCTCGCGAACACTCCGGAAGAGCTCGCGGCCATTTTTCGGCCCATTGCAGATGCCGGCGTCGACATTTTCCACGTCTCGCAACGACGTTACTGGGATGAGGAGTTCCCCGGCTCCGCCCTGAACGGCGCGGGCTGGATCAAGAAACTCACGGGCAAACCCACAATCACGGTCGGTAGCGTGGGATTGAAGGGCCCCATGTCCGTCACGGAGCTGGGCCAGCTCACTGAAGTCTCCGCGGACCTATCTCCGCTCGCGCGGCGCGTGGCAAGCGGCGAGTTCGACATCGTCGCTGTCGGCCGCGCATTGCTGACCGACCCTACCTGGGCACGAAAGATCAAAGAGGCTCGTTTCGACGAGCTGCTGCCGTTCAACAAAGACGCCTTGAGCGCGCTCATCTGAAGGAGCTGCCACATGCCAGGTACACGAGACGTGATCGTCATCACCGGCGCGGGCTCAGGCATGGGTCGAGCCGCCGCAATGCGCATGGCGCCCGGACAGCACGCGCGGACCCTGATCTTGTGCGATCTGGGCCAACAGGGCTTGAATGAAACGCGAGCATCGATTGGGACAGGGACGCATACCGAGCTGCTGACCGCCGACATCGCCGCGGGCGACTTCACGGAGCGTTTCCTGTCGACTCTGGGCACGCGATCGATCGCGGCACTGATCCACTGTGCCGGCCTGTCTTCGAGCATGGCGGATGCGCAACGCATTCTCGACGTCAATCTCACAGCCACGATGATCCTCGTCGGCCTCGTGCGGCCACGCATGGCCGAGCACGCAGCGGCGGTGCTCTACGCCTCCCTCGCCGGGCATCTGTTGGGACCCTCGCTGGATGAGCGCATCAATGCCGCTCTCACACCCGAATCGGCTCGGCAACTGCTGACGGCCGATGCGACGCCCGAAATGGCCTACTCACTCTCCAAGCGCGGTGTGCAATTGCTCGCGCGACGCGAAGCCGCGGCCTTCGGTCGGCGTGGAGCGCGGATCTTGTCGCTGTCCCCCGGTGTGATCGATACCCCGATGGGACGCGCGGAGATGGAACGCCATCCCATGATGGCTCACATGATCAAAGCATCGCCGCTCGGTCGCGCCGCGCAGCCGGATGAAGTCGCTGAAGTCGCTGCCTTCCTCTGCTCTCGAGCGGCGAGCTACATCACGGGCACTGACATACTGGTCGACGGCGGCTCGCTGGCAACAACCCCCGCAGGGTGACCGCGTGCAGGTGACCGCGTGCAGGTGACCGCGTGCAGGGTCCGCGGTATCGACCCCTCTATCGATCTCTCTCAGGCGAGCACGGGAAAACGATAGTCGGCGAACTCCTTCCCGACTTCCATGCCCTGAATGCCTTCGATGGGCCAGAAGGAATGTCCCGTGTACCGGGCGGCCGCGCTGAACATGCTGTTGATGTAAACCCAACGCGGCTCGTCCGACAGGTTGGGATAGGCTGAATGAAGAGTTGAAGAGGCATGCACGGTGGCATCGCCTGCCTGGAGGTCGAGACGCGGCGAGAGGACACCGAGCTTCTCCAGCAGCGGATAGGTGGCAACCGGGTCCCCCTCATGCTCGGCCACGATCTTCATCGCCTCTTCCGTCTGGCTCTGCTTGCCGACGAATCGCATCGTTCCGCGATGGTGGGGAACATCGCAGAGCGCCACCCAAAACTGAAACGGCCCCCTCGATCGCGGGTTGAAAGGCGAGCTCTCCCACGCGCCCACGTCGGTATGCCAGGTGGTAGGACCGGCCCCGGTCTTGCTGCTGGCGGCGGGCATCTTCACGAGCGCCCCGTCCACCCAGTAACGCACCGGCTCACCCGCGAGCCTGGCTCCGGCACGTCCGAATGCGGACGAGAAGGACACCTCGTGAAAGAGCGCATCGGCAACCTTCCCGGTGCTCTGTTCGACGGCGAGCGGCTCGAAGGTGTGAAAGAACCCGATCTTGGCCGACCCCGTCGGATGCGCCACGGTCTCGGCGTCATGGCCCATCAACTCTTTCACCCGATCCAACAGAACACAACACTCCTCCGGCGTGAAAAAACGACGCAGGGTGACCCAGCCTTGCTCCTGGAAATGCGCCGCCTCCGCATCCGTGACGGGCCGCGGGCTGATCTTGCGATGGTTCTCGTTCATCAACGAACCCTCCTGGAACGGCTTGGCGGATTGTTCTATTATCGGAACTATTAATTCGTATATTAGAACTTCACGCACCTTGCTGCAACAGGGCCCGTCCCGTATGATTCGACTATCGGAACATGACGTTCCGGTATTGGAACGTTTCCCCTAGGACGTGACCTTCACGGGGCTCAGCCCAAGTCCCGGATTCGCAGCACGGGTAGAGTCATCGAAGCCGATATCCGCGGACCGATCGAGATGCCTGCATCGCCAGCACCCGGCGGCATGGGTCCCGAGCGAGTCGTCATGGTGCTCGAGCAATTGGCCGAGGCCGCTGGACCTCTGAGTCATAGCGAATTGGCTGTCACGCTGGGTATTGCCAAAAGCACGTTGACGGCCCTGCTGAAGACTCTCCAAAGAGTCGGCTACGTGCAGTCGGTGGGCCGAGGTTACGCGCCGGGCCCGCGATTCCTGGCTCTGGCGCAGCGGCTTGCGCCGCAAGCGAGGCACCATGAGAGCATCCGGCGGCTGCTCATGCCGTTGCTGCAGAACCTGGCAGCCCGGTCCGGCGAGACGGTCACCCTGGCGGTCCCGATCGGCAGTAGCGGGCAGGCGTCGGGGACGATTCTCGCGATCGCTCACGTCGAGAGCCCAAACCCCATCCGGTTCGTACCCGGGATCGGCGAGCCGCAGGCGATGCTCGCGACTGCCGCGGGACGCGCGATCCTGGCTTTCTCCGACGGGCCGTCGCCCGACGAGCCAGCGTTGAGAAAAGATCTCGCCGAGATCCGGCGGCTTGGGTATGCGATACACCGCTCCGATCTGACAGTCATCGCCGCGCCCGTGCTCAACGCTGACGGCAGACCGATCGGCGCCATCAGCGTCATCGGTCCTTCCTTCCGAGTCATGGAACCCGTCGAGGCGATCTGGCCACTGCTCAGGGGTGCGACCCACGCGGCGAGTCACTCCATACAGCGGGCGACTCACCCGGTAGAACACGACTACAAACGAGGATGACTCATGCCCTGGCCCATTCGTCAGCCCGCACGTTCGGAATTCTCGGACCCCGCCGAGCTCAAAGCCTATGCAGAGGTGGTCAGTCGCGCGATTGCCATGGGCTTTGCGGATGCGGAGGTCAACGCGCCTTATTACGGGCAACTGTTGCACTCCCCCATTCTCAGCGCCTGCCTGAGCACGATGGGCAAAGTGGTGCGCGCAGCCGGCGATCGCGGGGACTCGTTCACACACGCCGATCGTGAATGGGTCGATCAGGTGCTTGCGTTGGAGTTGAACACCGAGATCGTGCAGGGCTCGCATCTGCCGGACGCGATCTCGGTTGGCGTGAGAATCGAGGCCATCGAAGCGCTGCGCGCGGGCCGCGAATCCGAACTGAGGCCCGAAGAAGCCCTGCTCGTCAACTTCATCCGAAAAACCGTGCGTGGCGAAATGGATGCGCCCACATGGAACGCGGTCGAGGCCCGAATGGGCGAGCGCGGCGTGGTGGAGTACGCGATCTTCGTCGTCTATCTGCAGCTCACGATGCGCCTGATCCAGTGCTTGGGCCCCACCAAGCCGCCTACTCGCGCGGAAATCGACGCCATGGTGGCGGACTTCAGGCATGGCAGGCGGCAGGTCCCCAACTACCGGGATCGGATCAAATAGACACCGGTCCCGGCCTCGAGCACCGGTAACTGCCGCGGGAGCGGACTCGAGCGGGCCCGTTACCCGGGCACCGGCTGATGATACTTCCCGATGGCCGATCGCATCGCCTCGACGAGCTCGAGTTTCGACTCGTCGATTTTTTCGGCTCGCCCCGAGACACTCAGTGCCAGCTGCTTGCCGAAGCTGTCGCGAAATGGAAGCAAGACCGCGACCGAGCCCGCCGTGACCTTGAGCCGCCGCAGAACACAGGCGTAACCAACCTCTCGCGCCTCGCGCACCGCGGCGAGAACGTTCTCGAAACGCTCGCGGTCATCGCGATTGGGCACATGCTCGTAGAGATAGCGGGCAACCCTGCTGATTTCGTCGTCCGTGCACGCAGTAAGCAGCATCACACCGGGCGATGCACGAGTGAGCGGACGCATACTACCAGCGCGCAGGCCTAACATGCGCCGGCCGGGCTCCGCCAGGGCGTAGATGTATTGCACATGGACGCCGTTGCGTGTCGAGAGAATCGTCGTGAGCCCGGTCCTGTCCCGCACATCACAGATGAGATCGAGCACCTGATGTGCGTGCAGGTTGTCGAAGCGCAAATAGCCGCCCACCAGGGCCACCCGGATCGAGGGGGCGTACTCATGGGTCTCGCGATTGAATTTGAGATAGCCCAGATCCTGCAGGCTGTTGATGAGAACCGAAGCGCTGGATTGCGGATAACCGAGCAGCTTGGCGATTTCGCAGACACGCGCCGGCCGCCTCATTCTTTCCATGAGCTCGAGAATCGCGAGCGTTCTTTGAGCAGATTTGACCGGACCCATGTCGCCCCTTGGGCTTATTGAGAGCTACGACCCCCGACGGTCCACCCTGTCGATCTATTGCAAAGGATCCGTGAGCCCTCGGAAACCATATTGATGCTGGCTGCCAAATATCGCCTGCTCGAGGACGCCATAACCGACCCGGTCGCCCATCGAGGCCCGAATCACCTGCTGGGCGTGCTGGAACTTCGGCGCGGACTTGTCGATCTGATCCGCGGTCAGCACCTCGGCCGTGTACGCCTCCTCGCCCTTCCAGAAGCCGTGCCCCCATTCCGGATGGCTATAGCCGATGCCGTACATGTGGAAACGCAGCAGAACTTCGAGCTTGATGGTCTTGATACGGTCGCCGTCGAGCAGATCGAATTCGCCGCCGGTCACGAAGCGCGAGGTCTTGTCCGCGAACTGCAACCGGTGAGGACCCGCGGCGATCTCCCGAAATCCCTTCGGATCGAGCGTATCGAACCGGGTGCGGGTGTCATACAGAGGGAAGATCTGGCCGAACTTCTTCATGCTGACCCCTTCGGCATCTTCCCACGTGCCGTAATGGGTGCAGCAGTCCTCCCACTCGATGGGTGACCACAGATAGAACGCCTGCGAGGGGTGCAGGTAATGCGTGCCTCCCTGGGGCTCCCCGCAGAAGCGCCAGCCCCACGAGCGGTCCCGGATACCGTAAGCATCCTGAATGTCGTGGCGCTCGCCTTTGACGTCGATAAAGCCGTTCCAACGGCCAAATTGCGTATAGCGCTTGGCCTTCATGACCATCCGCACGCCGGGGCGGACTCGATCCGTCGGCTCCTCGTGCACGGGTGTATTGCCGACGAAAGTCAGATCCGCCGTGATGCCCGTGTGGTTGTCAAGGATCGTCACGCGGATCACCCGCATCAGCTCGAGGATCTCGAGCGTGAAGGGGCCCACTTTCATCTCCGTGCGATCGACGGGGCAACGCCGCGATGCGCGAAACGAGCTGTGCTTGCCCGACTTGTCAACGAGGCTCAGGGCACAATCCATGACATCGCGGTTGGGGTAGACCGCGAAGGCAATGCCGAAATAGAAATCACCCCCGGGCGAGAAGCCGTTGAACCAGTAACGGCCGTACGCCTCCCGGTCGCTGGTAGCCAGATAGGCCAATGACTCCGCCGTTTGTTGCAACGGAAGATCGTCATACTTGATGAGCATTCGCGGTTCTCGTCACTGAATGAACTCGGCGGCCCCCAGCTGCAACGCCTGCCGGGCATGACGCTGCCCCATGGTCCTGAACAGGACATCGCCGCGCTCGGTCTGCGTCGCGTACAGCATGGCGACAACGGCCGTCATGATTCCGTGGAATATGGACTGGCGATAGTCGTCCCAACACTGTTGCCAGGGATAGCCGCTCGCACCGGCCTCGAGCAGCCTCGAGTGATAGTCGCGCACCAGGTCTTTCTCGATCGGTGTACGCTGTTCGGCCGTCAGGCAGCCACCGAGGAAGTAGGACGCGTCCCGCATGGGATTGCCTACGATCATCGTCTGCCAGTCGACGATGAAGACATCGGGTGGCGAGGTCCGCTCGTCGATCAGCATGTTGTCGAGCCGGTAGTCGCTGTGAACCAGGCAGTGAGGCTGCATCGCGGGACATTCGGAAGGGAACACCGTTGCCTCGGCGACCCGCTCCACGAGCTTCAGCTCGTCCCGCGTCAGCGCCGTGCCGCAGCGATCTACGAAATGCGGGAGGCCCTGACGATAGATCTTCATGATCCAGGCGTTGCGGGCGCCCTGATCATCGATGAGCCAGTCGAGGCCGAGGATCGCCGGATTGTGCCAGCTCGGGGCATGCAGGCCGACCAGGCCCGGAACCACCCACCGGGCGAAGTCCGTACTGCAGCCTTTGATCTGGTCGCCCTGCACGGCCGGCGCGGCGTCCTCGAGCAGCAGCAGATATTCCGGGCCGTGCCCGTTGATCTGCGCGTAGTAGTTGCGTGGCAGACGCGGCAGCGTGAGCGACAGCCGCGGCGCGAGTTGTCTGAAGAACTGCACCTCGCGCAAGTAGATCTTCTGTTCCACGGCCGCCCGCCGGCCGAGCTCGCTGCGGGTGGGAAACTTCGCGATGACGGTCCTGGGATGGTCCGGCTGCGGGTGTTCGTAGTCCAGCGCGATCCGATAGCAGCTACCGCCCTGCCCCGTCCCAACAGGTTGGCTCGCAAAGCTCTTGACCCTCAGGTCCTCGAACCCCGCCGCCCTGAGCTGCACCGTCAGCCAGGGCGCGGTGATCTCGTCTATCGCGGGGATTTTGCAGATGTCGGTCATTCTCGGTGCCGCTCTCACGTTATCCGAGGTATCGTCTCAGCGGATACGTTGTACACCGACCGGTCGCATCGTGATTTCACGGATGTGATATTACAAATGCCGCCCCTGACACTCCGTCTCGCGATCGCGCCCTCCGGGCGGCTGATGGCGAGTCATCAGGCGTACCGCTCCGGCACCGGAAACTTGAACAGCCGGGCCGCATTCAAGCCGAGCAACTGCGCGCGCGTTTCATCCGTGAGATGGCCCATCTGGCGCTCGATGGCAGCCGCGGAATGGGGGAACGTGCCTTCGTGGTGCGGGTAATCGTTGGCCCAACAGAAGTTACCTGTCAGATCATAGGGTTCCACGAGCAGCACGCCCGACCGATCTTCTTCGAACGTCGCGCCGCCATGGGCGCGGAAATAATCGCTCGGGAGCCCGTGGCTCAGCTTGGGACGCACCCACATGTGATGCTTGTGGTAGGTCTCGTCCATCAGATCCAGGAGCGCGGGTATCCAGCCTATCCCCGCCTCGACCGTGACAAACCGCAGCTTCGGGTAGCGGTCCAATATGCCGGACGTACACAGCGCGGTCAGGGGATCGGTGACCGATTGGTGCGAGTGGGCGCGGTTGATGATCGCGCCGCCCGGCCCGCGGGCGGCCCGTGGGTCTCCGGCGGTCGCCACATGGAACGTCATCGTCAGATCGGTCTCCTGGATGGCAGCCCAGAGCGGGTCGAACTCCTTGTTATTGTATTTGCGCTCCTTGTTGCCGGGAGACGGCGCTGAGGGCAACGTGATGACATCGAAGCCCAGTTTGGCGGCGTGGCCAATCTCCTTCACCGCCAGCTCGACGTCGCCGGTGGCGATGCACGCCGCCATCTTCATCCGCGCCCGGTGGGGTTTGGTTATCTCCGCGGCCCACTCGTTGTAGATACGAAATTGGGCCTGCGCAAAGCCCGGGTCTGGAGTCCAGAAGGCGCCCAGCGCGGGGCCGTTCGGAAAGATCAGCTCGGCGTCGACACCATCCTTCTCCAGATCGCTCATCCGCCGGGCCACATCCGCGTCCGCATCATCGCCGATGACGTCCGCATGCGCCCGGTACGCATCTTCGCCCTCGAGATCGCCGGGTATCAACCGGCTCGGTTTGGCCCCCTCTATGTGCAGAACGCGAGAGCCGTCCGGGGCGACCTCCATGCGCGGGAGGCGATCGCGGTAGACGGCGGCGATTCGTTCCTTGATGAGAGCCTTCGGCGGCGTGATATGCGTGTCCGCCGACACCATGAAGAATTTCTTCGGCCCTGCTGCGCGCGCCACGCGCGGCCAGCCCTGATTGCCGGGGGTTTGCCGACGCCAGGCATTCGCGTCAGGAGCGTCACTTTTGTCAGCGGCAGTCGCATCGATCTTCATGGGCCAACTCCAGATTCATGACATGGCGCGGCCGGGTGCGTGAGCGCGTCTCTTGCTACCGCGTCTCTTGCTACCTTGCTACACAGTACGCTCGCAGACATCGTTGCGCCGCTGGTCTCATAGCGAGTGGCGCCGACCGTAGCTCGGTTCCGCAGCGTACGCAACTGTCGATCGACTCCACTCGACCTTATAAGAGTTCCGTATACGCTCGGAGAAATTCCTATTGGACCGCCGATTGCGGGCACTGCTACGGTGCGGCCGCCGACTCCTCAACGGTCCCATCGGATACCGAGTCTCGGAGAGCCTCACATGATCGACATCGGCGTGTTCCATAACGGCTCCGTGGACGTTCCCCTGAAGGAAGCGCCGGGCGGCATCGTGATTCCGGCCGGCAACCTCGCCGCTATCCACGAGTCCTGCCAACGCGGCATCGTTGCCGCGATCCGACAGGGCATTCTGGCTGACAAGCTCGGCTTCGACGCCTTCTGGCAGACCGAGCATCACTTCCAACCCGAAGGAGCGGAATACAGCCCCAATCCCATCCTCAGCGAGATGGCGATCGCCGCGCACACGCGGCGAATCCGGCTGGGCCAGGCGACCAACGTCATCACCATGCACCACCCGGTACGTCTGGCGGAGCAAGTCGCGATGCTGGATCTCGTATCCGGAGGCCGGGTGGAGGTGGGCATCGGCCGCGGTTACCAGCCGCGCGAAGTGGAGGTCATGGGTCGCAACTTCGGCGCGACGATCCAGGATCAGGAGCGCAATCGCGCCGTTTTCGAAGAGGCCTTCGAGATCCTGCTGAAGTGTTGGACGGAGCTCTCCTTCAATCATTGTGGCGAGAACTTCGCCATTCCGCCCACTTACACCAAGTGGGGGCACAATCAGACTATCGCGCTGTTCAGCGAGCCTGCCATGGAGCGCACGGTCGCCGAGGTTCTCAAGCTCGGACGTCCCGACATGTATTCCGGCGGCAACCCGGTGCAGGCGACGACGACCGTCTTGAGACAGATCAGCGTTTTTCCGCAGCCGGCGCAGAAACCTCATCCGCAGGTGTGGGCGCCGATGACCAGCGACCGCACGATCCGCTGGGCCGCCGAGCGCGGCATCAACGGCCAGTTCCTCGCCGAAAACAACAGCCGGTTGAAGCGCAACATCGATATCTACCAGCAGGAAGCCGAGCGCCTGGGCTTTCCGGACTACAAGAACCGCGGCGCCTTCAAGCGCGGTTGGGACTCGCAGAAGCGGCGCGGCGTCGTGCCGGGCCGCTGGATTCACATCGAGCAAGGCAAGCTCGGAGCGCGGCATCGCTGGGAGCGCGGCGTTCAGCTCGGCTGGGACTACTACGGCAGCTTCGGATTCGCCGCGATCCTGGCCGAAGCGAACGAGCCGTTCTGGCCCGTGGACACGCGCATCACGACGCAGATCCTCGAGCAGAAGGAGCTCGCGCTCTGCGGTCCGCCGCAGAAGATCATCGACGGACTGATGCGGACCAAGGAAGTTTGCGGATATGAGGACTTCGCCGTGAATGTTTGGTTCGAGACCGGCGGGCTCCACCCCCAGGAAGTCGAGGACCAGATGCAGGCGTTCGCGGAGGAAGTCATGCCGGCGCTGCGCCGCGAATGCGGCGGCGCCCCGCAGCTTCGGAAATCGGAGGTCGACCTCGATGTGAAGGTCAAGCCGACGGGGTTCTGGAAGTAGCGGCACACCGATGACCCACGGCAAACGAGCATTTGTCGATGCACATATGCACCTGTGGGATTCGATCGCGAACCCGTGGTACGCGTTTCCCGTTCCCGGTAACGATTGGGGCCTCGGCCTGAAGGACTGCTTCCCCGCGCGTTTTCTGCTGGCCGAGTACGGGCAAGCCGTGGCCTCGATGGACGTCAGGAAATGCGTCCATGTCACCGCGGTCACTCGAGCGAAGGACGCCGTGGCGGAGAGTCGCTGGATCGAGGCCGTCGCACGAGCCGAACCGCTCATCCGCGCCACCGTGGGCACGGTGGACCTCGCGATGTCGCTCAACGAGATCGAGACGGCCCTGGATCGAGAAACGGCGTCGCCGCGCTTTCGCGGCATCCGCATTCTGAACGGAATGGACTACGACGATCCCCTGTCTCAGGGTATTCTACGGACATTGACCAGACGTAAGCTCGTTTACGATGCGGTGACACGCTTCGACAAGGGCATTGCCGCCGCCGCGGCGGCCTTGCGTGGGCACGAGCAGCTCACCGTGATCCTGGAGCATTGCGGCTGGCCGTCCACGCACGGGACCGATCAGTTTACGAGCTGGCGGCGCGAGCTTCGCGAGCTGGCCGCGTTGCCGAATACCTACTGCAAGCTATCGGGCGTCGGCATGTGGACTCATCAGGCAGACAGTCAGGTTCTGGGCAGCTACTACCAGGCGTGCATCGACCTGTTCGGTCCCGAGCGCTGCATGTTCGCCAGCAATTTCCCCGTCGACCTCTCTTACGGGCAGGCGGACGCCGTGTTTGCGGCCTTCGAGGCGGTAGCGCAGAAGTACAATGCCCGCGAGCAGGCAGCTTTGTTCGGTGGCGTTGCGGAGCAGATCTACCTGATCTAGAGCCAGATCGCAGTGGATAAGAACAGTGGATCGGTCGGCCCTGAGGAGCCCTTCGGCTGGGGTGCGCTGACAGGACTTCGCGTGCTCGATCTGACTCAGGCGCTCGCGGGTCCGTACTGCACGCAGATGCTCGCAGATCACGGCGCCGAGGTCGTCAAAGTCGAGCCGCCGGTCAGTGGGGACCTGGCGCGGACCACGGGACCGTACCACGCTCAGGACCTCGAGCAGCGCAACTCCGGCTATTTTCATAGCATCAACCGTAACAAGAAGAGCATCGTCGTCGATCTGAAGCGCCCCGAAGGCCGCGACCTGATACGCGACATCGTGTCCGGCTACGACGTGCTGGTGGAAAACTTCCGCGTGGGCGTCATGGACCGCCTGGGCTTGAGTTATGAGTTGCTTCGTGAACGCAATCCGCGGCTGGTGTATGCGACGGTCCGTGGCTTCGGCGATCCCCGCAGCAGCCGCAGCCCCTACGCCGACTGGCCCGCCTTCGATGTGGTTGCCCAGGCCATGGGCGGCATCAGCGGTATCACCGGCCCGACCGCCGATCAGCCGCTGAAAGTGGGCCCGGGTGTCGGAGACATCGTTCCGGCGCTCTACCTGACGATCGGCGTGCTGTGCGCGGTGATCCACGCCAAACGGACCGGACAAGGCCAGTTCGTCGACGTCTCCATGGTCGATGCCGTGCTCGCGATGAGCGAGCGCATCGTCCACCAATGGTCGTTCGGCAAGGTGGTCGCCAAGCCGGAGGGGAACTTTCATCCCCTGATGTCGCCGTTCGGTCTTTATCCGGCGAGCGACGGCCACGTCGCGGTGGCTACGGTTTCACAGGAGTTCTTCCGTCTGTTTTGTCAGGCACTGGACGCGCCACAACTCGCCGAGCTCGATGCATTCAGTTCCCAGAAGGCGCGCGCGACGGCCGGCCGCACACTCGACCAGGCCGTGTCCGAGTTGACCCGCCGGTTCACCCGCGCAGAGCTGGTAGAGCGGCTGGGCGGAAAGATTCCTTTCGGTCCGGTCTACACCATGGACGACATCGCGCGCGACCGGCATTTCGCGGTGCGCGAAATGCTGGTTCCGATCCACATCGAGGGCATCGATGATGCGCTCTACCTTGCGGGCATCCCCATCAAGATGTCCGCGACACCGGGCATGATCTCGAGTCCTGGCCCCCGTCAGGGTCAGCACAGCGATGAGATATTGCGCGCCGCGGGTTTCAGCCCGGAACAGATTCAGAGCTGGAGAGATGCGGGTGTCATCCACTGATGCCACCTGTGGGCATTGCGGCCACGCCACCTACAGGAGTCCCATCGTGCTGGTCAGCACCATCGTGACCGCCGGCGGCCGTGTCCTGATGTGTCGCCGAGCGCGCGAGCCGCGGATCGGCTGCTGGGTCCTTCCCGGCGGCTTCGTCGAGCAAAACGAAAGTCTCGAAGACGCCGCGGTGCGCGAGACCCGGGAAGAGACCGGCGTGGCGCTCGAGGCGGGCGCATTGCGGTTCTATGCCGTCTCGAGCCTGACCAACATGAATCAGGTTTACGTCGGCTTCGTCGTCGAGCTGGATCGCCAGATCGATCCCGTGTGCGGCGATGAGTGCCTGGAAGTGAGGTATTGCTCCGCGGAGGATATGCCCTGGGACGAGCTGGCATTCCCTGAATTCGACCGGTATCTGCGCACCTTCTTCCGCGAAGCCGAGCGGCGCGAGGAGCACGTGCACTTCTTCGGCCATCTCGGCGGAGCCGCCTATGGGGACGATTGCACGGTTGCCGGTATTACGCGAACGCTGATCGAGCACCGGTCGCTGCCGAGGACCTGAGGCGCTCGGCCCGCGACGAGTCAGATACACTATGATATGCAGGGCGAAGCACTGACGAGCCCGCGAGCGGAAGCGTCCCATGGACAAACATCCCGAGTCGCAGCCACCGCGCATCGAGGCTGAGGTACCCTCCCGCGGCGAGTGGCATGGCATGTTTACGGACATCCGCAAGCTCCAGGCCTTTGCCGCAATCGCGGAAGAAAGCTCCTTCACACGCGCCTCGCGCCGCCTGAATCGCGCGCAGCCGTGGATTTCCGCCCAGCTCAAGGAGCTGGAGGAGCTGCTGGATTCCACACTGTTCGAGCGCTCGCGGGGGAAATTGATCGGGCTTTCGGCGAGCGGCCGGCAACTGCTGCCGAAGGTGCAGCGCCTGTTGGCTCTGTGCAAGGATGTCAGCGACGAGATGCGCTCGATCAGGCGGCGCAACAGCGCGAAGCTCGACCTCGGGGTGGACCCGGCCACCCTGTATGTGCCCGAGCGCAACCGCCTGATCATCGAATTCCTGCGCTCGACGCCCGACGTCGATATGCACATCATCAGCTCGCCTCCGTTCGAGCTGTTCGACGGCCTGACGAGCGGACGATTTGACATCATCCTGACACTTTGCCCGGCGCCCGAGGAAGACTGGGAGGTCCTGCCGCTCTATGCCTACGACCTGCAGGCCATCGTGCCGAAATCGAAGGCGGCGCAGTACCCGGCTGACGTGCATGGAGGACTCGAGAATTCTCAAGTGATGATATTGCAGGACGCCTACCACCCGGCCTTCTTCGCGTGGCTCAAATCATCCCTGCAGAGCCTCAACATCCGCTGGAAGGAATGCCCGGAGATGAGCTTCCAGGCCCTGTTTCGTTACGCGGCAATGCTGAACGTGGTGACCCTGTCACCGGACTTCTCGAAAGAGTTGCCGGAATTGAACGATCACCTCCTCATCCGCAAGATCGAGGAGCCGCCGCTGCAGGTCTGCTGGGCCTTGATGCGGCTGCCGCTCGCGCACAATCAGGCTGCCAGCCGATTCTGGGAAATGGCGCGAAGGACCGCGCGCCACCCTGAGCGGATCCTCGAGAGCTCCGCCAGGTAACCGTTGTCACAACCCCGGGAGGCACCCCAGATGAGCCCCGTTTCCGACATCGAGAGACTGCTCGCCATCGAGGAGATCAAGCAACTGAAAGCCCGGCGCGACCGAGCGGTCGATCTCAAGCAATGGGATATCTACACGGACTTGCACGCGCCCGATCACCAGTCGATCAACGACGGCTACGCGCCCTGGACCCGCGAGGACATGGTGAATCACCTGCGCCATGACATCGGCCATGTCGATATCCAACATCTTTCGCACACGCCCGACATCACGATCGAGTCCCCCACCACCGCCTCGGGCATCTGGTATCTCGAGGACTATCACTTCTGGAAGCAAGGTGACGAAGACCATTGGCTCCACGGGTTCGGCTTCTACCATGAGCGATACGAGAAACGCGACGGCCGCTGGCTCTTCACTCGGCGGCGTATACAGCGTCTGCGCGTCATGGCGTCGCGCGGTGCGGTTCACCCTGCAAAAACCGCGGCGATCGCCTCCGGTGACTTCAAGGGTGAGCTTTAGCGCCGAAGCAATGTTCAGCGACCGCCAACGCTTGAGCGCCGCGCCCGCTCAGCCCCGACTGCAAAGCCTTCAATCGATAAGTCCATAGGTGAAGCGAGTGCTCCAGCGTCATGCCCATGGCGCCCAGCATTTGATGAACCTCGTACGTCACGCGCGTCGCGCTTTCCTGTGCGTGAAGCGCCGCGAGGGCCGCATCACCCGCGTTGCCGGTCCACGCCGCTTTCAACGCGAGCCAGCGCACACCTCCTGCCAGCACCGCGCACTCGGCCATACGATGCCGCAACGCCTGGAACGTGCCGAGTGGCCGGCCAAATTGTTTGCGCAGGGTGAGGTGCTCCACCGCCGAGGCGACGCACGCTTCCAACAGGCCACTCACTTCGGCAGCAAGCGCAACGCGCAGCCACGTGCGGACGTTCGCGGCAGCATCGCAGCTCAACGGCATGACCTCCGGCTCTCCCTTCAGTCGCCCCATGGGATACGCGTACAGCGACTCGACGGCTTCAGATTCATTCGGCGTCGGGTGCGCAATGCCCATGTTGTCGCCGTCGATCACAATGAGAGTTCTCGCAATCGTGACGAAGCGCCCGGGACGACCGCTCTCGACGACCGCGAGCGGCCGCGGCAGCTCGGCGGACAAGTGCGGCCGCACCAGCATCGAGAGCGCGAATTCCGACGTAAATGGCAACCGTGCCAGCCGCTCAACCGCGATCGCCGCCGACACCGGCCCCAGCTCCGGAACCGCCGCAATATCGAAATATTGCCCGGCGTCGAGCTCCCGCTCCAAGTCATCCCCGAGCAACGCGAAGCCGTGGAATTGCGCCGGCTTGCTCTCGAACTGCGTGGCGAGCTTATCGACCGCAGCGGCGAGCGATTGTTGATCGGAGGTGAGCTGCAGGTTCATCAGCGCGGCTCCCGCGGCAGATGCAGGAGGTCCGTCGCGATGAGATTGAGTTGAATCTCGGCCGCACCCGATGCGATTCCGGCGACGATGGCGCGCTGATGATGCGCGAGCATCAAGGGGTCCCCGCCCGCCAGCGCTTCAGGAACGTGCTCCACGACGAATTCGGCCACGAGTCTTTCCGCAACCACGGTCGCAAAGCGCGCCGCGCTCGCCTCGGGTCCGGTTGCGACGCCGTGCTTTCGCTGATCCACGATGTTGTAGCTGTATAGGCGCGCTGCTTCGCACGCCGCCTGCGCTCGCGCCGCCTGCTCGATCGCGCCATGAGCGAAGCGTTCGGCTTTTCGCAGCACTCCGACGGCGCGCTTCAACACGCGGGAGGCGAGCGCAAAGCGCGGGATCCCAACGCGCTCGAGCGACAACGCCGTGCGCACAACTTCCCAGCCCTTGCCTTCTGCGCCCAGCATCGCGCTTGCGGGCACTTCGACGTCGTCGAAGAACACTTCGTGAAGGTCGCCCTCGCCGATAACGCTGGGAATCTCGCGTATCGTGATGCCGGGCGTGCTCATGGGCACCAAGAAAATCGAAATGCCCTGGCGGCCCCCCGAGGTGCGCGCCAGCAGGAAGCAGGTATCGGCATCACCTGCGTAGGACGTCCAGATCTTCTGGCCATGGATGCGATAGCTCGAGCCGCACTCATCCGCCCGCGTACGCAGTGATGCGAGATCCGATCCGGCTTCGGGCTCGGAGAACCCTTGACACCAGATCGTCTCGCCGCGGGCCATGGGCGGGATATAGCGCTCCTGCTGCTCTGGCGTAGCGCACCGCATCAGCGTCGGACCGATCCAATTCACGTTCATGTATTGGCCGCCGCGCGGCTCGCCCACCGCCCACATCTCTTCGGCCAGAATGAACGCCGCCCAAGGGTCCGCATCGCGTCCGCCCCAGCGCGTCGGCCAATGCGGCACGAGCAGGCCTTCGCGCGCCAGCGCGCCGCAGAACATTTTCGAGAACGCGCTTTGATGGGTCGAGCCCGGACCGAGCGCCTGCCGCTCCCAGTCCGGCGGCAGATGCTTCGCGAGGAAATTGCAAACCGTCGAGCGAAAAGCCTGCTGTTCGGCGTCCCATTGAAAGTCCATGAGGAGGTGGCCTGAATCTAGGAGGATAGCGCTTCGAGCATATCATTCGGACCGCGCACGCGGTGTCAACACCGGCGCCAATCAGACTATCGGGACTGCGGCACCCATTCGGACTGCAGCGCGTGATCGGACAGATACTTCGTCGAGCTCCAGCCGCCGTCGACCACGATGGTCTGACCGTTGATGAAGCTGGCGCCCGGCGTACAGAGAAATGCAATCGTGCTCGCGATGTCTTCGATAGTGCCGAGGCGCGGGTAGGGCGTCATCTCCACGTTGATCTTACGAAACCGCGGATCCTTTAGCCGGCCCTCGGTCATCGGCGTGACGGTCACCCCAGGCGCAACGGCGTTGCAACGAATGCCCTGCACCCCGTACTGACACGCGATGTGCGTCGTCAGCGCTGTCAGGCCACCCTTCGCCGCCGAGTACGCGCCGCCCCGCATACCGCCAACGACGGCGAACGTCGAAGTGACGTTGATGATCGCCGCCCCGGACTTCATGTGGGGTAACACCTCGCGCGCGATTCGGAACGGCGCGCGCAGCATGAGGCCGAGGAAGTAGTCCAACATCGCGTCGTCGGTCTCATGCAACGGCTTCGGACTGCCGACACCCGCATTATTGATCAGAAAATCGATGCGGCCGAACCGAGCGAGGGCGAAGGCGACGAGACGCTTCGGCGCATCGTCGGCGGTCAGATCGAGGGCCAGGGTCGCGGCCCGCTCCGGGTCGTGAATCGCCTGCTCGAGACTCGCGAGTTTGCCGGCATCGCGACCGCTGCCCACGACGGCCATGCCCATGCCGGCGAGCTTCAGGGCCGTACCGAAGCCGATGCCGCTGCTTGCACCCGTAACGATGGCCACCTGCATGTCATCCACCCGGGCTGGAGCCGGCCAGACGCGAGTTTGCGGCATCCAACCCGCCGGCGATGCGGATCTGCAACTGCGCGCGCTTCAAAAACAAGTGCGGATGAGCCTCGTCGCTGAACCCCATGCCACCGTGGATCTGAATGTTCTTGCCGGCGTTCTCGAGTGCAGCCGAGCCGGCGACGAACAACGCGCTCTCCACTTGCAGAGCGGCGTCGTCGCGATCTTCGTCGATCGCGACCGCGGCGAAGCTCACTTGATCGCACGCGCAACGGGCTGCGATCGCCATGTTCGCGCAATGATGCTTCACGGCTTGGAACGCGCCGATCGGACGGCCGAATTGCTCGCGCGTGCCGGCATAGGCGACGGCCATGTCGAGAGTCGCCGCGGCGATTCCGGCGAGCGCGGCCGCATCGATCAATCTCAGCCGAAGAAGTCGCGGAGCGTCGAAGCGCGCGAGCGGCTGACCGGCGCACGTGATGGTGCGCAAATGAGCCAACCACAGATGATCGTCAATCGACGAACCGCTCGCATCCTCGATCTCAAGGAGTGTGGCGGCACCCTGCTCTCTCACCAGCGCCACAGTGGCGCCCGGGTCATCGACGATGATGACGCGGTCGCCGCGCCGATACGCCGCCGCAATCTTCCGGCCTTGCAGATCGATTGCGCCGGCAGCATCGGACGCATGCGTCGCTCCGATCGTCGCCAACACGGCGGGGGACGCGAGATGCCGCCCGAGACCGAGGGTGATCAGGGCTTCCTCGGCGGCCCCGAGCCCGCTGCCGCCGCGGTCCTCACTGACGCTGATCCCGAAGATCCCCATCTGCTCGAGACTCGACCAGGTCCGCTCATCTTCAACATACGAAGCATGCAGGCGCGACAGCGGTAGCAAGGGCGCAAAGGACTCGTACACGGTGCTCGCCAATGCGACCTGATCCGCACCGGGGTGATAGCGTGACTCGGCTTGCACGACCTCTGCCTGGCCTGGATGAGAGATGAGACGTTGGGTATTGTGAGAGCCTTCGACCCGGTCGTCCACAAACGCCGATGATGCGGCCTCCGCGACAGCGCACCCCTGTAAAAAGATAGGTGGATTTCGGTCGCGATGCTGTCATGCGTGGAGGATGTGCTCATCCGAACGCCTTGATGCAACATTCACTCTCTATGCATAGCCACGCTGGTCGAAAGCTCATCGCGAATCGGTTGGTTCGATGGGACGATACGCGGGCAGCCGATGCCTACGCGCGGGGCTTGTGGGTGCGCGAGACATTGGCTGATAGCCTGCGCCGCGCCGCGACGGAAACTCCGCAGCGCGTGCTCATCGCCGATGGCGAGCGCCGCATCGGTTGCCGCACGCTGTACACTCAGGCGAGCGCTTTGGCCCAGGCAATGCTGAAGCGTGCGCCGAGCGGCAGCGTCGTGTCATTCATGCTGCCGAACTGGTACGAGGCCGCCGTCATCTACTTGGCCGCGACGCTGGCCGGCATGGCCGTCAATCCGATACTGCCCTCACTGCGCGACCACGAGCTGCACTTTATCCTGCAAGACGCATCGACTCGGCAGATCTTCATTCCGTCGGAGATCAAACAGATTGACTTCCGAGCAATGCTTGGACGCGTCGTCGCGGCCATGACATCGCCCCCGGAGATCGTCGTCGTGCGCGGCGACGCCGGACCGTTCACGGCTTACGAGTCATTGCTGCAGCCGACGGCGTCGCCCGTCGCACTGCCGAACGTCGAGCCGGATGCGGTGCGCATGATCATGTACACCTCGGGCACGACAGGTCGCCCGAAGGGCGTTCTGCATACGCATAACACGCTGCACGCGCTGACCTCGCAGATTCGCGATCACTGGCTGATCGATCGCGGCGACAAGTCCCTCGTTCCCTCGCCGATCGCGCACATTGGCGGCTCGATCTATGCGTTCGAAAGCCCGCTCCTCCTGGGTACGACGGCGGTTTTGATGGAGCGATGGAATGCCGACGAGGCGGTGAAGCTGATCGATGCCGAGGGCTGCACGCACATAGCGGGCGCAACGCCGTTTCTGGAGCAGATCCTGGCGTCCGCGCGCCAGCAGGGCACGCGCCTGCCGAGCCTCAAAGTGTTCATCTGCGGCGGCGCATCCGTACCGCCTTCTTTGGTGCGCGTTGCGACCGAGTATTTCGAGCGCGCCATCGTCACGCGCGTGTACGGCTCCACGGAGGTGCCGGTAACGACGGTCGGCGTCACCGACCGCGAGGCGGCGGCATTGGCCGCGGACACCGACGGCCATGCCGGCATCGCCGACATCAAGCTCGCCGAACATCCCGGCGCTCGACCAGGCGAAGGCGAGGTACGCGCGCGCGGCCCTCAGATGTTCGTCGGATACCTGCACTGCGAAGACGAGGCGGATGCGTTCGATGCCGATGGCCACTTCCGCACCGGCGATCTCGGGCGCTGGGTACAGGGTCGCTATCTCGTCATCAGTGGCCGCGCGAAGGACATCATTATTCGCAACGGCGAGAACATCGCTCCGAAGGAAATCGAGGACATTCTCATCGACCATCCGCAGATCGCGGAAATCGCGATCGTCGGGCTGCCCGATGCACGCACGGGCGAGCGTGCGTGCGCGGTGATCGTGCCCAAGCAAAAGCCCGGTCCGGACCTCGCGAGCTTGCGAGCCTTTCTCGACGCGCGCGGAGTAGCGAGTTTCAAGGTGCCCGAACGAGTGGTCATCGCGGAATCGCTACCGCGCAACGACGCCGGCAAGGTACTGAAGCATCAATTGCGGCTCACCCTCGCGGCCACGACCCACAGCAAATAACATGACAACGCCGATCTCTGCTTTCCGGCGCGCCGCGCGCGAGTGGCTCGCCGCGAACGTGCCGACCACTGCATCGCCTGAAGACGGTCCCGCCTCGCGTGAGTATGTCCTGGCATGGCAACGCACGCAGTCGCGCGGCGGTTGGGCCGGTATTGCCTGGCCCAAGGAGGTGGGCGGCCGCGGTTTATCGGTGCTCGAGCAAATCGTGTGGTTCGAGGAGTACGCGCGCGCCGGTGCGCCCTCACCGCTCGATGCTGCTTTCGTGGCCCTCAATCACGCCGGCCCGACGCTGATCGCCAGCGGCACGCCGGAGCAGCAGCAATCTCACTTACCGCGGATCCTCGCGGGCGAAGTGATCTGGTGCCAGGGATTCTCGGAGCCGGGGGCCGGCTCGGACCTCGGCAATCTGCGCACGCGCGGCCGGATCGAAGGCGATGAGATCGTCGTCGACGGTCACAAGATCTGGTCGAGCTTCGCCGATATTGCCGACTATCAGGAGCTGCTGATTCGTACCGACCCGAACGCGAGAACCTCCGCCGCGTTGTCGTGGGTGATCTGTCCAATGAGCACACCCGGGGTTACCGTGCGTCCCATTCGTACGATGGCCGGGCCGCGGAAATACTGCGAAGTGTTTTACGACGCCGTGCGTATTCCGCTCTCGAACGTTGTCGGAGGGGTGAACAACGGTTGGGCGACGGCGATGTCAACGCTCGGCTTCGAGCGCGGCACCGCGAGCCTCGCGCTGCTGCTCGGTTACATCAGGAAGGTCGAGGAGCTGCTCGCCGCATGCCCCGCCGAGCGTCCTGACTTGAAATTGCGCCTCGGCCGTCTGCGCGCCGAAGGGGCCTCCATCCGCGCCGCGACCTATCGTTTCGCGCTCGATGCCGGGCACGCCGTGCCGGATGCCAGCGGCTCGATGATGCGCTTGAGCTTTTCGGAGTTCGCGCAACGGGTGGCGACGGCCGCGGTCGACCTCTACGGCATCGATGGACCGGAAGTCTTGGGCCGGCAGGGTTGGGGACACGATTACCTCGACGTCTTTTCCGAGACCATCGCCGGCGGCACCGCCGAGATCCAACGCAACATCATCGCCGAGCGTGTTCTGGGCTTGCCGAAGGGACCCCGCTGAAGCGCGGTCGCGGGCTGGCTCGAGGCACCCGCCGGTCACTGTGATGTTGGCCCCTCGACGAGCTGCTTGAGAATGCTCATGAAGGTCTCCGCGGCCGCGCCGTCGATCACACGATGGTCGTGGGTGAGACTGTAAGGCAGCAGCGGCGCGATGACGATCTCATCGCCCTTCACGATCGGCTTCCTGGTCAGGCGCCCGACACCCAGAATGGCGGACTCGGGGCTATTGATGATGGGCGTGGAATACGCACTGACGCCGGCGGAGCCGAAATTGCTGACCGTGAACGTGCCTCCGGTCATCTCATCGGGCGTGAGCCGGTTCGTCTGCGCCTTGTGACGCAATTCCGTCGCCATGACGGAGATCTCCACCAGGGACTTGGCACCTGCATCCTTGATGACCGGCACGACCAGGCCCTTCTCGCCCTCGTCGCCGAGGGCTACCGCCATGCCGATGTTGATGTCTTCCCAGAGCGTTATCTCGTCGTCGATCAGGCTCGAGTTCATCAACGGAAACTGCCGCAACGCCTGTACCACCGCGAAAATGATCATCTGCGCGTAGGTGATCCGGGTACCGAGCTGCTTCTCGCGACGAACGAGATCCTCGCGGCGCCGGACCATCTCGGTCAGATCGAAGTCGCCAAAAAATGTGTTGGGCGCGTTCACGGCGAGACTCTTCATCATCTTCTCGCCGATGACCTTTCTCATTCCTCTATAGGGAATCGTCGCTTTGATCCGCTTGCCCTGATTCAGGTCGTTGGAAGCCGCTGCAGTCGCGCGACCGGCCCGCGCCCGGATAGCCTGCTCGATATCCTCCTTCTGGATCCTTCCCCCCGGACCGGAGCCGCTGACCTGCGTGACATCAATGTCGTGCTCGGCCGCTAGCCGCCGTGCCACGGGCGAGATGGGAGCTCGAGCTCCCTCCGGCCGCGGGGCCGCCGCGACCGTTTCCTCGAGCGCTGCCTGCTCGATCCCACTCGCGGCCATGCTTTCCCGAGCGCTCTGCTTCAGGGTGGCATATTCCTCTTCGGTCGCCGCAATCAGACCCACGACCGTGTTCACGTCGGTCTCCGCACCCTCGTCGAGCAGGATGTGCAAGAAGCCGCTACTCGGTGCCGGCATCTCGAACGTGGTCTTCTCTGCTTCTACGTCCAGGACGATGTCGCCCTTTTCAACCCGGCCACCCTCCGCGACCTTCCATTGGGTCAATATCACGACCGCCGCCGCCATGCCGAGCTTAGGGACAACGAGCTGTTCAGCCATTGCTCACACCTTCAGCGACTTGCCAGAGACTGTTTTCTATTTGCGAGCGCGGCCGGCTCGCGATCACGCCTGAGCCGGCTTGTCGCCGGCGGGCTTGATCTCGACCAGTCTCGCGGGCTTGATACCCTCGATCGGCACCCGGTCGGCGCCCACCAAGGTCGTGATCGCATCGCAGATCTCCTGCGGCGTGGGCAGAACCAGTTTGTCGATGGAGGTTGCAGGGACCCACCCCTTGGCACCGATGCGCTTGATCGGGCCGTCCAGGTAATCGAAGGCCTGTTCCATGATTTGCATCGCGATCTCACCCCCTACACCGCAGGTGATGTAATCCTCGTCCACCACGACGACCCGCGAGGTCTTTTTCACGGATCTCACGATCGTCTCCATATCCAGGGGCACGAGGGTCCGCGGATCGACCACTTCCACGCTGATGCCCGTCTCCGCAACCTTCCTGGCGACGTCGAGACACAGAGCGACCATGTAACCCGTCGCCACGACGGTGATGTCGCTACCTTCTCGTTTGACGTCAGCCACGCCGAAAGGAATGGCGCCGTCATCGTCGGACACGGGTCCCTTCTCACGCATCAGTCGCTTATGAAAATAGTAGACCACCGGGTTGTTGTCGCGAATCGCCGTCTTCAGCAGGCCTCTGGCATCGGTGATGGTGCTTGGAATCACCAGCTTCAGACCCGGGATGTGCATGACCTGGGCTTCGGGACAGCCCGAATGCTCGGCGCCGAGCCCGAGATAGCCACCCATCGTGGTGAGGATCACCATGGGGAGATCCAGTTTCCCGCCGTGCATGAAGCGGTTCTTCCCCGCAATCGTCAAGGCCGCATAGGCAGGTGTCAGGAAATCCGCCATCATCGGGTCGATGATCGGTCGGTAGCCCTGCTGCGCGAGCCCGATGCCGGCGGCCACCATGGTATTTTCCACGAGCCCCGTTTCGATCACGCGGCTCGGCCCGAACTGCCGGTAGAGCCCGCTGGTCATGCCCATCGCGCTGCCGACCACGCACTCACCCATGTAGATGATTCGCGAGTCGCGCGCCATCTCTTCCTTGATGGTCGCGTTCATGACTTCCAACATCGAACGCTGTTCTGCCTTCATCGTCACTGTCCTACTCGAGCGGTCAATCCGCAAACAGCAGCGATTGCAGATGCTCGAAACTGGGAATCGACGGCGCCTCGGCTGCCAATCGCGCTGCATCCGCGATCTCGTCCTGGGCCGCCCGATGGATCCGCGCAATGTCGGCTCGAGTGAGCACGCCTTCGTCCAGCAACTGTCTGCCGAACAACTTGACCGGATCCTTGTCTCTCAGCCAGCGCGCCGCCTCTTCCTTGGAACGCGGCTGGTCCATCGACACATCGGGACCGCCTTCGGAATGACCGCGGAGGCGATACGTCTTGCACTCGATCAAGCTCACGCCATCTCCCGCCCGCGCACGGGCAACCGCAGCCTGGACGGCCTCGTGAACCGCGATGACATCTTGCCCATCGACGATGACGCCGGGAATGCCGTAACCGGGGGCAAAATGGGCGATGTCCTTGTTGACGAGATACGTCTCCAGCGGGGTGTGCTGCCCCATCTCGTTGTTCTCGATGACAACGATCATCGGCAGCCGGTTCACCGCGGCGAAGTTGATCGCTTCGTGAAACGCCGCCTTCGCCGCGGCAGAATCCCCTTCGAACGACACCACCACCCGCTTCTTCCCGCTCAGCTTGGCTGCCAGCGCCGTCCCTGCCGCCAACCCGAGGTTCTCGGCGACCAGCGCGGTGTACATCGGGAATCCTTTGTCCGGCGCCACGGGGTGCCAGCCGGACGCGCCGCCACTGTTACCGGTGAGTTTGCCGAAATGCTCGGCAATGATGGATGCGATGCTCACGCCTCTCGGGATGAGCTTGCTGATGCCGTGCCCGCGGTGAGTGGCGTACACACTGTCACCGTCTTCCAGAAACGTGCATGCACCGACGCCCACTGCCTCCTGGACCTGTGTGCTGTGATAAAAGAGCGGCAGCTTGCCGGTCATGAGCGCGTCGATGAACCACTCGTCCAGCTCCCTGACCCGGACCAGGTTCTCGAACAGCGTGATCTTCTGATTGTCTGTCAGTTTCATAGGGATCCTGTCACCACGGTAGAGTACGCCTGCCCGCCTAGGCGAGCGATGCCAGAATGCCCATGGTGTCGTGGTCGAGCATCGCGGCGCTGAAACGCGCTGCATTCGCCGTGTTGACGACCTCCGGCTGAAACACTGTGTCGTTGCAGAGCCAGATGATGAGTCCCACGGCCAGGTAAGCAGCGTAGATGCGCAGCGCTTCGTCGAAACCAGGCGCGGGCACACCGAGCCGGCTCAGCTCATCCAGGTAGTGCTGCAGCAGCGGCCCTTCCCAGCGCCCGCGATCGGCCGTGTCCAACGCTCCCGCGATGTGATAACCCACATCGCGCATGGCATGGTCGCGATGGCACATCGGGTCATAGAACCCATGCGAGCCATCGGCCGTGATATAGGTATTGTCGAGGTGCGCATCACCATGCAACAACACATGGGGCAAGCTGTCGCTCAGACGAGCCAGGCGATTCAGGGCCTCTCGCGCCCATTGCGCATCGTGAAACCGCGTCGACACGGCTGCTCCTCGCGGGGAGGTCACAAAGCGCCGCCACACCTGCGGCTTCTCGATGCAGGACTGCTGCAGGTGATAACGGATATCGCTCATGCCGCGGGAGAGCCAGCTCCACCGTCCCTGCTCGAGCTCCGGGCTGCCCCATGTCCGCGCGTGGAAGCGGGCCAGAGCGCTCAATCGGCCTGCGACCTGATCGAAGCTCTGCGGCCGCAACGCGCTGCAGAAGTCAACCCCGCGCAGCGTCAAGTCCTCCATGATGAGGATGGCCTGACGTTGGTCGTGGTTGTAATCAGCGAAGTAGAGCTGGGGGGCAGGTAGCTCGAGCACCGCAAGCACGTCGCGATAACCGCGCACTTCCATCTCGTGCATCTGCCACATGTCACGACTATGCGGCTCGAATCCCCCCTTCAGAATCACGCGGTCGGGGATACCGGCACGCCGTCCCTCCTCGTCCATGTCCAGCTTCACCCGCACCAGCGTGGTGGTCTTGTGAATGACATCGACGACCTCGAAAGCGCGGACGGTGACGCCCGGCGCTCTCACACGCAGCGCCGCTGTCAGCCATTGCGGGGTGATTGCGTCCAGCGACATGGGGAGGGGGCGGACGCTGGTATCCGAGCGCGAAGTGACGATCAGGTTGGACATGGCACGAGGTAACTGACGAACCACGAGTTGGGAGGGGGATGTTGCATGAGTGTCCGTGACGCGCGCGAGACGCCTCGCCGCGTCAGTGCGCGATGAAAACCGATTTGACCTCGGTATAGGGATCGAGCGAGCGCAGGCCGAGCTCGCGGCCGAGTCCGCTATGCTTGTAGCCTCCGAACGGCCGCGCGAGATCGGCGGTGCGGTACTGGTTCACCCATACCGTTCCGGCCCTGAGCTGTGGAATGATCCGGTGCGCCCGGCCAACATTCTCCGTCCAGAGGGCCGCGGCGAGCCCGAATTCGGTGTCATTGGCGAGGCGGACGGCATGGGCTTCGTCCTTGAAGCGGATGATGGCACCGACGGGACCGAAGACCTCCTCGCGCGCAATCCGGAAGTCGTTGTCGACGCCGGTGAACAGGGTGGGCTCGACGAAGAAGCCATTGCGCAGCGCCGCGTCGGCGGGGCGTCCTCCGCCAACCAGCGTCTTTGCGCCCTCGCCCTTGGCGATGTCGATGTAACCTAGAACCTTCTGCAGATGCGCGCGAGAGGCCAGCGGCGCGATCTCGCTCGTCGGGTCCAGGGGATCGCCGAGCTTCAACGCGGCCACGCGCTGCGCGAGCCGTTCCAGGAATTCGTCCCCGATCGACTGCTCGAGCAGGATGCGTGACCCCGAGATACATGACTGTCCCGTGGCGCTGAAAATGCCCGTGATGACGCCGTCAATCGCGCGCTCGAGATTCGCATCGGCGAAAATGATGTTCGGTGACTTGCCGCCCAGCTCCAGAGTCACTCGCGCTCCCCGCGCGGACGCGATGCCGGCAATGGACAGGCCCGTGCTCGTCGCACCCGTGAAGGCAATCTTGTGCACGAGTGGATGATTCACGAGTGCCCGGCCAACCTGTGCGTAGCCCGTGACCACATTGATGACGCCCTCCGGGAACCCGGCCTTCATGCAGAGCTCCGCGAGCCGGAGGGTCGACAGCGGCGTGACTTCGGAAGGCTTCGCGATGACTGTGTTGCCAGCGGCCAGCGCCGGCAACAACTTCCAGGCGAGCAGCAGCAAAGGACTGTTCCACGGTGTGATCGCCGCGACGACACCGAGCGGCTCACGCACGTCGTAACTGGTTACACCCGGCACGTTGGACTGTGTCGTGTAGCCGTGCGAGGTTTCCGCCAGGCCCGCCATGTATTCCGCGAGCGCGGCGAGGAGAGCGCCGGTCGACTGCATGTCGACCAGGCGCTTGCCGTTCTCGTGAACCTGCAACAGCGCCAGGGCCCTCTCATCCTCACGCACCAGATTTGCGAGCTTGCGGAGCAATGCGGCGCGCTGCGCCGGCGTGGTTTGACTCCATCCGGAGCGAAACGCCTTGTCGGCCGCCCTCACCGCGCGGTCGACGTCGGTGTCCGTAGCGACGGGTACCGCTCCCCACTTCTCACCCGTGAAGGGGTATTCGCATTGGAAGGTCTCCCCTGCCGCACCCTCGACGAACTGTCCGTCGATGAGTAACTTGTAAGTGCGGTTTGGGTCGAGCTCGCCGGTCCAGACAGATGTGACGACGTTGGGCGCGGGACTCATTGACGACATACCTCTCGAGTGACACACGACTGCGCATCGGTCGGCGTGATCTTCCTTCGTGACATCCACCGTCAGCGCACTGCAACGCGCGCCCATTTCAGCGGCCAAGGCATCGGCGCCGCCGCGACGATTAATGTCGGTGGCAAGGACATGGGCGCCTTCGGCGATCAACTTCTGCACGATGGCACGGCCGATTCCCGCTGCCGAGCCGGTAACGACGGCGACTTTGTCCTGATAGCGGCTCATGGAGCACTTCCCGACAGATCGCCCTCATTCACTGCTACCCTCCTCGTTCCACTCACTGGCTACCCCCCCCCAGGGGACGACAGGGCGTCGCCGGCAGTCAGCCTTCGCCCGCTCGTTCTTTGTTCGCCCCAGCCATCGCCTTGGCATCCATATCGGCGATGGAACTACCGTGCACGAGGTCGTTCTGAGCATGGGCAAAATGATGCATGTGATACACCGCATCCATTGCGGTTCTCTTGCCGCGCAGATCCTCGGCGTGACTGATGGCTTGCTTCGTCAGCCAGACGCCGAGCGCCGGCTGCTGTGCCAACCGCCCGGCGATCTTCCCGCATTCGGCCCGCAATTGCTCCCGCGGTACGACGCGATTGACCATGCCGAAGTGATGCGCGCGCTGTGCCGACATCCTTTCGCCCAGCAGCAGGAGCTCGGCGGCCACACGTGGCGGCAGCTCGAAGGGATGTGCCCAGTATTCGACGCCCGGAATGCCCATCGTCAACACCGGATCCTGGAAGAAGGCATCTTCCGCGGCCACGATGAGATCGCAACACCAGGCCAGCATGAGTCCACCCGCGATGCAGCCGCCCTGCACCATCGCGACCATCGGCTTGGACATCGCGCGCCAGCGGCGGCACATGCCGAGATACACCTCGTGCTCGCGCGTGTAGAGAAATTCGGCGCCGGGCTTGTCGACATGATCCGGGATCAGATGCGCACGCTCGTGGCTCACCGCCACGTCGCGCCCGGGAGTACCGATATCGTGCCCGGCCGAGAAGTGCTTGCCCTCGCCCCCCAGCACGATCGCCTTGACCGCGCTGTCGTCGAGCGCGCGCCGGAACGCAGCATCCAGCGCGTAGAGCATCTGCCCGTTCTGCGCGTTGTGATAACGCGGACGGTTCAGCATGATCCACGCAATCGAGCCTTCCACCGAATACAAAACCGGCTCAGCGGTCTCGTAGGTCGGGCTTGCGGCTGTCGCGAAGTCGCTCATGGGCTGCTCAGTTGTTCGAATGATGATTTCGCGTCGCGGCCCCTGGACGGCGCGGGGCTGCCCCCCGACTATGACGAACCCCGTGGCAAGAGAAAACCTTCCGGCGGTCAGATCAGCGCCCGAATCCCGAAATATCACGTACATAGAAGCCCTCAAATCTCATTCCCCCGGCGGCCTGGCAGGCAGCCGCGAGAGGGGCGAAAATCACGCGTCTGGAATCTGCAACGAACCCGGCAGCTCGATTGATTTCAGCGTCATCGTACCGCGCATCGAAAGGCGTAATGAGGAGAGCGGATTGAGCACCCAGGCGCCCATTGCCTTGAATCTCGACATCGACGCCAGCGTTCTGAAGGAGATCTACCGGCAGATGACGCGGATCGAAGCCGTGGACAAGGCGACCCGGGAAGGTCTGTCGAACGGCCAATTGCGCTTCAACTACTGGCCCATGACGGGCCAGGAGGCCATCCCGGCCACGCTTGCGCAGTTGACCGACAAGCGCGACTACATGGTCACGACCTACCGGGGCATCCACGATCAAGTGGCCAAGGGCGTTGCGCTCGAGGGTCTGTTCGCGGAATCGCTCGGCCGCCTTGGCGGGACGAACAAGGGCAAGGGGGGAGCGCCCCACATCAGCGATCCGGCCTCCGGCTCGATGCTGACCACGGCGATCGTCGGCTCTGGCGCGCCGATCGCGAATGGGCTGGCCCTGGCGGTGCAGATGCGCGGCGAAAGCCGGGTGACGATCGTGAACTTCGGTGACGGCGCGACATCGATTGGCGCGGTGCACGAGGCGATGAACCTGGCCGGTGTCTGGAAGCTGCCCGTCATCTTCTTGTGTCAGAACAATCAGATCGCCGAGTACACCAAGCCCGCCGGCTATACTTCGAGCCAAGATTTCGCCTCGCGGGCAGCAGCGTACGGTTTCCGAGGCGTCAAGCTCGACGGCAACGATCCCGTGGCCTTTTACCAGCGGATGAAGCCGATCGTCGAGTCGGTGCGTCGCGGCGAGGGTCCGATCTTTGTCGAGGCAGTCACATTGCGTCTGGGTCGCCACGCGGGTATCGGCGACAACCCGGATCTGACACGGGAAGAGCTCAATGCCGGCAAGAACACCGCACCGATCATCAAGACACGTGCGCTGCTCATCGAGGGTGCTGTATGCACGGAAGACGAGATCAAGCAGCTCGAAGCCGCCGCCAAGGCCGAGGTGGACGCTGCACTGACAGCAGCGTTATCGAGCCCCGCCACGCCCTACGAAGAAACGCTGATCGATGTCTACAGCGATCCGGAATGGGTGCCCCGGCGCGGTCACCATCCGTTGCGCGCAGACGTTGCTATTCCCGACGATGAAATCAAGTCCGTTCTCATGGCGGATGCCATCACGGACGCGCAGCGCACCGCACTCGCCGCCGATCCTTCGGTGTTCCTACTCGGCGAGGACATCGGCGACCCTCCCGGTGGTGTGTTCAAGACGTCAATTGGCCTGCAGAAGAAATTCGGCGCGGCACGCGTGCGAACCACGCCGATCGCTGAGCAGGCGATCATCGGTGCCGGAATAGGGGCCGCACTCGTTGGCCTGCGACCCGTCGTCGAGATCATGTTCTGCGACTTCGCCGCGGTCTGCCTCGACCAGATCGCCAATCACGCTGCCAAGCAGCGTTACATGTCCGGCGCGGCCACGCATGTGCCTATGACGATTCGCATGATAGTCGGTGGTGGCATCGGCGGATTCGGCGCTCAGCACTCGCAGTCGCTGGAAGCCTGGCTGCTGCACACGCCGGGACTCAAGGTGGTCTATCCGAGCAACCCTCGCGATGCAAAAGGCCTGCTGCTGAGCTGCATCTTCGACGACGATCCCTGCGTTCACCTCGAGTCCATCGCGCTCCTGCGCGCATTCAAGGGCGAGATGCCGCTGGCCGATTACCGCATTCCGCTCGGCGTGGCCAAGGTCGTGCGGCCGGGCACCGACATCACGCTGATCAGCTATGGATGGCAGGTCCATCAGTGCCTCGCCGCGGCGGAGGTGCTGGCCCAGGACGGTCTCAGCGCCGAGGTGATCGACTTACGTTCCCTGTTGCCCCTCGACTACTACCGAGTGCTGGAATCGGTGAAGAAGACCCGCCGTGCCCTGGTGGTCCATGCAGCCACGCAGTTCTGCGGCCTGGGCTCGGAAATCGCAGCCACCCTGAACGAGGAGCTGTTCTCGATTCTCGAGGCGCCCGCCGCGCGCTTCGGGGCGGACTACGCACCGATCGCCTATTCGCAGGAGATCGAGCTGAAACAGATGCCTCACACAAACTCGATCCTCGCTCGCATACGCGAGATCCTCGCGTTCAAAGGTTGATACCCATATGAGCACGACGATGCGAGCAGCCACATTCGATGGAGCCACCTCCCGGGTATCGATCGAGACCCTGCCGATCCCGCGGCCGGGGCCCGATGATCTTTTGATCAAAGTCCGCCGTTGCGGTGTCTGCGGCACGGACGTGGCCATGACCTCGGACGGCCCGTTCAAGTTCGGCAGCGGCCAGTTCGGGCACGAGTATTCCGGCGAAGTCATCGAAGTGGGACGCAACGTTCGTACACATGTTGTGGGCGACAGAATTGCCGCCCTCCCGGTGATCGGCTGCGGCCGTTGCCGGGGCTGCAGAGAGGGGAACCCCTTACTGTGTAGGAACCAGGCCACCGGCATGTTCGGCTTCGGTGAATATGCGGTCATCCCACCGAAAGTTGCAATCCGCCTGCCCGATAGCCTGAGCTTCGCAGACGGTGCGCTGGTCGAGCCGATGGCCTGCGGGCTGCACGCCATGCGTCTTGCGCGAGTGGAGCCCGGCGCCCGCGTTCTGGTCATGGGTGCCGGCTCGATGGCGCTCGCCGCCATCTATTGGGCTCGGCAACTCGGCGCGGGCCGAATCGTGGTGCTGTCTCGGTCGGCGCATCGCCGCGACCTGGCGATGTCGATGGGTGCGGACGCCGTGGTGGGCTTCGATCCCGACGCTCGGGCCCGTCTGAGCGAGATGTTCGGCGGAGAATCCCCGGACATCGTCGCGGACTGCGTGGGCAAGCCGGGCATGATCGCGCTCGCGGCCGACCATGTACGCCCGGGGGGCACCATCCTCGAGGTGGGTATGTGCATGACCCCGGAGCCGATAGTGCCCGCGCGCTTCACCTTCGGGGAGATACGCCTGCTTTTCCCGATGGGGTATACGACTGAGGAGTTCACGGCGACGGCGCGGGCCTTCGACGCCGGACGCCTGCATCCCGAGTCCATGGTGAGCGATGTCATCACGCTGGAGGATCTCCCCGTGCGGCTGGAGACGCTGCGCAAGAGCGCCGGCGGCAACCTGAAGGTTCATGTCGACCTCACCCGCCGCGCGAGTTAGGGGCTCACGCCTTCGTACCCGCCTTGTGTTGATCAGCCCACGCTCTTCGCCTCGCCGCGCGCTATGTAGAGGTCGATCATGCGATGCAGGTTGCGGCAGCGGATCTCCGAGTAACGCGCGAAATGAATGCCGCGGTCGCCCATCTGGCGCAAGCCCTCCTGAACCTGCGGAATGTTGGACTCGTCCTGATCGTACACCCCGGCGAGATAGGCCAGATCGCCCTGGACCTGCGCCCATTTGTCGTTCGGGCCCAGCATCTGCAGAGGCGCGGGCGGCGGTATCGGGCGGTCAACGGGCACGAGCTTGTAGAGGAACACTTCCATCAGCGTCCGCTCATGATCGAGCCCCTGCGGGCGGAAGCGATAGGAAATCTTCGTTCCGAGACTTCCCCAGAGATGGAAGTTAGGGAACAGATCGTAAGAGAACCCGTCGATGAAATCGGCGTCGCACCGATCCGATAGATCGCGCCCCGTGCGTTCCGCCAGGTTCCGGCGCCCGGTCAACGCCAGAAAACGCCGCTCGGTCAGCTCACCCAGGCTGAGGTCGCCCGCGGGGTTGCCGGCCTTGTTGCCGTTGCGCATCGCCAGTTCCAGAACCTCCTGCGGCGACAGCCTGGGTCCTTCATAGAGCAGTCCAGGATAGCCATGCGGCGAGATGGATCGCGTGACGTGGTCCGAGAGCACGTCGTACTGCGCATTGGCATCCATCGTGTAGGGTGCGACTTGGGGATGCGTGACGCCCACATGGTGATTTTCCAGGAACGCCTCGGCGCAGACCTTCCAGTTGGCCGGCAAGATCTTGGCGACGTGTGCCGCCTTGTACACCTCGTTGATCTTCCAGTACTCGAAGTGGCGCGGCAGCGGGTCGATCACCTCCTCCAGCGGGCGGCAGTGCGCATCGAAATTCACGAACACAAAACCGCCCCAACGAGCGACGCGCACCTCTTGCAGAGGAAAGTCCGTGCTGTCGATTTCAGGGAAATCCCACATCACAGGGCCTGGACGGAACCTGCCGTCAATCTCCCACGTGAAGCCATGATAGGGACAGCGGAACGCCTTCCTGCAGCCGCTCTGCGTGGCCAGCCTGCGGCCGCGATGGCGGCACACGTTTTCGAACGCGCGGATCGATCCGTCTTGCTGCCGCGTCACGAGCACCGACTTGCCGACCAGATCGAAGAGGTAATAGTCGCCCGCATCGGGAATCTCTTCCTCGCGAACAGCGTACTGCCACGTCTTCAAGAAGACATGCTCGACCTCCCGCTTGAAGAACTCGGGATCGGTATAGCGACGGGCACTGATCGGCGCCGTACCGAGATCCGGTACGCGATGCTCGCGCACGATATCGGACACCGGCTGGAAGGTCGCGTCGATGTCGAGGATGTCCTGATAGGCAGGGCCTTCCCAGGCCTCCATCGGCAGGCGAGGATTAGGCGAGTCGGCCTGCGCGACCGCCTCTTTTCGTCTGTCCTTGGGCCCCGCGCTCATGAGGCGACTCCCCGCTCACGCCGTCAGCGTTCTGTCAGTCAGCATGCGGATCGAGCCCAGCGTTTCGAACCGCGAGATGAGGGTTACCAACTCATGCGCGCACGCCTCGCCGAGTACCGGCGTGACCAGGCCCCGAAACTTCACCACCAGATCCGCCCACTGCGCGTCGAGATTGTCGCGGGGCTCGAAGATGTTGACCGCCGCGGTCAGCGTCTCGCCGCTCTTGAGCTTGATCGCAACCTCGGTGGGATGTGCCAGATGGGCAATCCGGTCCGTCACCGTGTACTTCACGAGCTTCTGCGCCTCGATCGCCGCGGGATCGCTCACTCGCTCGTCCGTGAATGCCTCCGGCCCCGTACTAAGACCGAGCAGCGTCAGCGCGACGGCATAGTGGATGCTGAACATACCCTGCAAACCCGTCTTTGGCCCGATGATGCCACAGACGCCGGGCAGGAGCGCCGGTACGAACAACTCGACTCCAGCGACTTCAGCGATCGAGAACGGGTGGCGCGCACGGATGGCGCGAATACCTTCAATCGCCGAATGGGTGCCGCCGCAGGCGGCATGCAGTTTGAAAATGTTCTGCTCGATGGCCAGCCGCTCCTGGAGAAAAGCGCGCGGGCGGCCGGGGTCCAGATCGGCCGGCGAACTGTTCATCGCATGGGCGAAGCCGTGTGGCGCCTCCAACACATCGTGCGCTCCCGTGAAGCCGCCTTGAGCGAGCCGGGCGGCCAGCACGCCGATTGCAGCGGCATTGCCTGCATTCACGTGTTTGCACATGGTGCCGAAGCTGGCGCGCAGACCCGCGGCCTGGGTGCCAGCAATGCCCAGCGCGTTGAGCATCTGCGCGGCATCGAGATTCAGTAAGCATCCTGCCGCGACGGTGGCACCGAACGCGCCGAAGGTGCCGGTGCAATGGAATCCGCGAGCATAGGAGCTCTCCCCAACGGCCGCGCCAACGATCTTGAACGCTTCGAATCCTTGCAGGATGGCGTTGAGAACGGCGGTACCATCGGTCCGCAGTTCGTCGGCCAGAGCAAACACCGCGGGCAGCACGACGACGGACGGATGCCCCCCTAGACCCATGTCGTCGAAATCCTGGGAGTGGCTGGCAATTCCGCCGCACAGCGCTGCTTGGCGGGCGCTCATGCGGTGCGCAGAACCGATAGCATTCGCGACCGGGTTGCCCCCCTCGGCCAGCATCGCCGCCCGAGCGATCTGCGCAGAGCGTTGCTGCGCACCGGAGATCGTCACGCCGATCCAATCCAGCACCGTATGGCGGGCCCACTGCACGGCCCGATCGGAGAGGGGCAGCGAGGCGATCTGGCCGACCTCGGAAACCAGCCGGCGGGTCAGTCCGAGCGTGCCCTCTGTAGCGACGGTGGTAGTCGCACTCAGCATCATCCAGGTCCCCCCCGTCATGGAAGCTCGCCGCGTGGCCGCTATGTCAGGATTTCGGGCACCGTCGGGGCAGCGACAAAGGCCTGCAGGCGCAAGACAGCTCCAGTAAACCACGCGGAGGTTCCCGCGAAGGCCTCGCCGTGCACATATCACATAGGGGATAAATGGAGCGCCCGGCAGAGGCCGGAGCACCTCGCTTCGAGCGATGTGTAATGTATGGCATCGTGCGTACCTCGGCTGCCGGCCACGTCGGTCAATAGGCTCCTCTATGCCCGCTTATATTCTGTTCACCCGCGAGAGTGACGTACGCGATGCCGCAGAAATGCAGCGCTACGTGAACAAGGCCACCGCTATCCCGAACAAGTCGGGCGCGAAACCATTGGTCATATACGGGCACATGGAAGCCCTGGAGGGCAAGGCCCCGCACGCAATCGTGCTGCTGGAGTTCGCATCCCCGGAGGATGCGAAGGCCTGGTATCACTCGCCCGAGTATCAGGCCGCCGCGGCGCATCGGAAGAAAGCCGCCGATTTTCGCGTGACTCTCGTCGAAGGGATCTGATCCACGACTCGCCCGCGTCGGGCTGGATGGAACGAGCGGACGGCGATGTCGGACAGGGCAGCGGGGACGGGGCAATGAACATCGACTCCCTCCGGGACGAGTTGGCCGCGCTGCGAGAGAGCATCGCCGCAACGCTGACGGCAGAATGCAGCCGACAGGCTGTGCACGATTTCTTCGACACGCAACGAGGCCTGGATGAGCGGCTGTGGGCCGTGGCGGCCGAGCAAGGCTGGTTGGGAATCGGAATACCCGAGGCCTATGGCGGATTGGCGTTGGGCGCCCATGGGTTGGATATTCTCTACCGGCAGCTCGGGCGCAACATGGCGCCGGGCGCTTTCGTCCCGACGCTGGCGGCCGCCCAGTGGTTGGCCGATATCGGCACCGAAGCGCTCAAGAGCTCGCTGCTTCCCCAATTGATCCGCGGTGGCCGCACCTTCGCCTTGCCACTCACGCTGGAGCACCCGCCACTGCCCTTGAGGAATGGCGAGCTATCCGGACTGACGTCACTCCTGTTGAGTGCGCGCAGCCCGTCGATCGCGATCGTTCCGGCGCAGGAAGACGGCGTCAGGGTGTTCGCGCTGATCGAATGCGGCAAGCCCGATGCGCAGTTCGTACCCGCCGACATCTGGGACAAAACCCGCTGTGTCGGCCGGTTGACGCTGAGCCAGGCGTTACCGCTGGCGCTGATCACCGAGCGGCAGGGATCCGTCGCCGCGGCGTTGCGGCACTGCCTCTGCCTCGCGGCGGCGGGTGATTGCGTGGGTGGCGCCCGCGCGCTGCTCGAGCAGACGGTGGAATATCTGAAGCAGCGTGTGCAGTTTGGCCGCCCGCTCGCGAGCTTCCAGGCACTGAAGCACCGCTGCGCCAATCTGGCGGCCGCGGTGATTCAGGCCGGGGAAATGCTGGATCAGGCCGTTCACGCGACGAGCGATCGCGAGCCGAGCGCCGGCATGTGGGCTTGCCTGGCCAAGGCCGCTGCGGGTGAGACGCTCGAGCTCGTCGCGCAGGAGTGTCTCCAGCTTCACGGTGGTGTTGGTTTCACCTGGGAGTACGATTGCCACATCTTCCTCAAGCGCGCGCTGCTCAATCGAGACATCGCGGGCAACGCCGCCAGCTTGCGTGACCGTGCGGCGGACTATTTCACCGCAGCGACTCTGGGAGGCCAAACCACCGCGGAGTTGCGACTGTGATTCTCGACAAAATCCATGACGAAGGCGCCTTCCGCGCCGCTCTGCGCCAGTGGCTGGCCGAGGTGCTGAAGGCCGAGCAGGCCAAACCGGCGCGCGATGCCCGGACGTATCACAGGAACCAGCTTTGGTGGATGTCCGAGCGCAACAAGGTGGGCCTCGGAACACCGCACTGGCCCAGGGCTTACGGAGGCGCGGACCTGTCGCTGCGTAACCAGGTGATCATCGCCGAAGAGATCACACGCGCACGCGCGCCCTCTCTCGGCCAATTCACGATCTCGCTCAACCATGTCCCTGCCACGCTGATGAAGTGGGGAACCGAGGCTCAGAAGGCCAGATATCTTCCCGGGGTTTCCCAGGGTGTGATCTGGTGCCAGGGCTTCTCGGAGCCCGGCGCCGGCTCGGACCTCGCAGCGCTGCGTACACGCGCAGTACGCGTGGGTGATCACTATGTCGTAAACGGCCAGAAGATCTGGTCGTCGCACTCGATGTACGCCAAGCACTGCATCCTGCTGACTCGCACCGACACGGATGCCCCCAAGCACAAGGGCATCACGTACTTCATCATGGACATGGACACACCAGGCGTCGAAGTCCGTCCTTTACGTCAGGCCAATGGTCTGGCGAAGTTCGCCGAGATCTTCCTCACCGACGTGCGCATTCCGGCCGCGAATCGGGTCGGGCCCGAGAACGAAGGCTGGGACGTCGCGCAAACGACCCTTGCTTCCGAGCGCGGCGTGCTGTCCTTTGAACGCAACGAGCGGCTCCGCTACATGATGGAGGATTTCTTCGCCGATGCACTGAGGACGCAGGCGGCATGGTTGCAGGACTGTGAGCTGCGCCGCGAGTTCATGCGCTTGTTCGCGGAGGTCCAGGGTTGCCGACGCCTCATGCGCAAGCTGCTCGAGCAATCGGGCACCGGCTCACCGGCCGCGGCGACGACTGTCCCCTATGTCAAGCTCATCAACACCGAGCTGCGGCGCAATGTCGGGGACTTCATGATCCGCGCGGTCGGCCCCGAGGCACACAGCCACGCGCCGGGGTTCGACGAGCTGTCGAGCGACCCGACGTTCACCTATCTGACGGGACTCGGCGGCACCATCGCCGGGGGCAGTAACGAGATCATGCGTAACATCATCGCCGAGCGCGTCCTCGACATGCCCAAGGGCTGATGCGGCGAAGAGGAGGTCCACGGCAACGCACTGCCGACGCGCCGGTCGTCATCTGTGGTGTCGAGCTCGGCGAGCGTATCGAAGCAACAGCCGCCTGATGCGCTATCGAAGCAACAGCCGCCTGATGCGCTATCGACGCAACAGGCGCCTGATGCTACCGTCCCCGTCGCAGGCAATGACTAACGTGCCGTCTGCTTGCACCAGCAAACTGGCACGGCCGATCGGCGGTGGCTCGGGCTGTGGCCACCCGAATGGAAGATCCGTTGCGACGGTCTCCCGGGCGTTCGACGTCAATCCACAACGAACGACGCGACGCGCCTGGTGCTCAGCGATGAAAGCGGTCTTAGCTTCCAAATCGAGAGCAACACCCGTTGGACGGACGAAGTCTCCTAGAAAAGTGACCACGCCATCGCGCACGATCGCTACTGTGCCGGACTGCGGGTCAGCCGCGACGAGGGTGCTGCCCCGTTGGTGAACGGCGGCGATGCTCTTCTGGCCCGTGTTGGCGACGAGCGTCAGCGTACCGTCGCTACCGAATCGGTGCACTTCTCCGCCCTCGAAGGCGATGAGAATTCCGTGGTCATCATCGCCGATGGCGATCGCGCGCTCAGGAGCAATCAGAATGTCGCGACCGACCCTGGGATCCTTGGCGGCTGCCTTGATAGGGTGACTCAGTGCTCCGCGAGGACAACGATAGACCTGACCGCCCTCCGTGAGCAGCAATGCTTCATCTGCACCGAGCGGCCGGACATCCAGCACGAAATCTTCCCGGAAGGCCGGGGTCCAGGTGCACCAATCGGCGAACGTTCCGTCGGCTTGAACTTCGACGGCACTCAATAGATTCGCAACCAGGAAGCCGCCCTTCGGAGAGGCTGCGATGCTGGATACCCGCAGCAGGCCCGGCGGCACGAGAAGCTCCCCTCCCGTCCGGTCGCCCCTCGACACTTTCAAAATGCTTCCCGTCGTGTAACTGGAGACATAGAGCGAACCGTCACGGTCCAGCTCTATGTTGTCGACGCCGCCGAGCGGCATGCGTGCGAGCTGCTCGCGCCTGCCCGTCCCGAGATCGATTGCGGTCACGATTCCGCTGAGTCCCTCGGACAGGACGAGTCGGCCCGATGAATCGAACTTGACGCTGGAAACGATCTGGAAACCATCCGCAATCCGCTCGACTTCACCCGACGCCACGTCAACCGCGTACACGATACCGGCCACGACGTTTTGCAGGTAGATCCGCCCATCGGGCCCCCTCGCACACGCGTTGGGAAACTCCAGACTGTCATGGATGACGCGAATCGCGCCGGTAAAGCGATCGATCTCCATCAAACGTCCCACAGGACGAAGCTCATCGACGTACAACCGCCCCTCGCTGTCGATCGTTATGCCGTTCGCGCCGATGAGCTGATCGGTCAGCGTGAACATCGACCCCTGGGCACGTCGACAAGTAATGCGATGGCTGTCGGTGATATAGGCGGTCCCCGCGGAGTCAAATGCCAGATCGTCGGGCGCGATCAGGCTGCCGTCACGAGGAATCACCGTGGTGAGCGCACCGGTCCGGGTGTCGCACGAGGCTATTCGCTGAGCGAATGCCTCACAGATCCATAACCGGCCATCCGGAGCCATGCGAATCCCGTTCGCTCCCATCAACGCCGCCGGGGCTCGGACAGTCTCCAGCGTGTACCCCGCGAGTGCCCGCGGTGAGATCGGCATCGATCGTTGGAAATGCGACATTCATCCTCCCCTGGTCGGCGCTCGTTCCGAGCGCGGTGGATTCGGTCAGCTGGCGCGCTGGCCCTTTCTGCCTGCGCGAGGTCAGCTAGAGGTCCATATCGAGAATGAAAGACTGGTAGGACTTCGCCTGCGTATCGACCATGAGGCTGGCCGAGAAAGCTCCGCCCAGCGCGCCGTGCAACACGAAGTTCAACCCCTTCAGCCTGGGAAACTCATAGCGTTCGACGCTGCCCCGAACGGTGCGTGCGAAGAACGCCTTGACTCTCTCGGCCGTAAGCTTCTCGCGCAACAGCTCCCAATCCGCGTCGTCGTACGGAAATACACACACGTTGGCCGTGTCGCCCTTGTCACCGGAACGGCTGTACGCAATCTCGCGGAGCTTCATACGGTGACCGCCTCGGTCTCGATGCAACCGGCGCCGCCGCGCTGCAGAAAAGCGCCCATCGCCTCAGATGACTCCCTTTCTGTTGAGCTGTTCGATGTCATCGGACGAAAAGCCCAGCTCCTCTTGCAGCACTTCAGCCGTGTGCTGTCCGAGAAAGGGAGGCGCGCGGTATTCGCGCACTGACTTTCCGCCCAAGCGGATCGGATTGGAGATGACGGTCACGGTGTCCACGCCCTCGCGATCGAGCTCTACCTTCAGACCGCGATGCAGGACCTGGGGATCGACGAAGATCTGGTCGAGGTTGTAGACCGGCGCACACATGATGTCGGCCGCAACGAGGTGCTCGTACCATTCGTTCACCGTGCGCGCAGCGAAGCGGTCATTCAGCAAGGCGGCGAGTGCTTCGATGTGGCGATAGCGATCCATGCGTGTGGCGAAGCGCGGATCGGTCTTGAGCAGCGGCAGGCACATGGCATCGCACAAGCGATGGAATTGCGGGTCGGACGTCGCCTGCATCTGCAACAGGCCGTCCGAACACCGGAAGATCTCGGAGGGTGCCGATCCGTAGGCGCGCGTTCCGAGTCGTGACGGCACCCGCCCGGTGGAGAACATCTCGAGCGCCTGTGCGGCGATGGCGGCAACCGAACAGTCGAGCAAGGCGATATCGATGAACTGGCCGCCCGCGCCCAGCACTTCCCGAGAGCGCAGCGCCATCAGTATCGCGTTGGCGGCGTAGAGCCCTGCCACCATGTCCGAGATCACCACTCCAATTCGTTGAGGCATCCGCTCGGGCTCACCCGTCAAGCTCATGAGCCCGCTCATCGCCTGGAACAGCGCGTCGGTGCCCGGGCGGCCTGCGTACGGACCGTCCTGGCCAAAGCCGGTGAGGGACAGGTAGACGACGCTCGGGTTGACCGCCTGCAGCGCTTCGTAGTCCAGCCGGTACTTCTTGAGCGTACCGACCTTGAAGTTCTCGACGACGATGTCGCATCGCTTGACGAGATCCCGAACGATCTGCTGTCCCTCGGCTTGGCGGATATCCACCGTGATCGATCGCTTGTTGCGATTGACCGACCGGTAGTTGGCCGATTCGATGCATTCACTTCCATCGACGCCTCGGACCTTTTGCGGCGCATAGTGCCGAAAATCATCGCCCTGACCCGGACGCTCGACCTTGATGACGTCCGCGCCCATGTCGGCCAGAACTTGAACGGCGAACGGCGCCGCGTACAGCCGGCCCAGCTCCAAGATGCGAATGCCCGCGAGGGGTCGCGTGTCAGCGCTCGTACGCCGCGAATCGGGTCGCTCCGGAATCTGGGCCATGAACGCCTACGGGTCTGTCGCCACTGGACCTGCGGTTCTCAGTGAGGGCGCGTGTAGGCCGGTGGCGGCCGCCACGCAAGACGCTCATGGGAACGCCGACTAATTTACTTCACGCCAGAGGGCAGCGTGCCCGCGCAACGGGGATATCAGATACGTGAAAGCGACCGAGAATGCCGAACTGCCGTGCCCGCAGCGTCGCCTGGCTGCGGCGCCGGACACCGATCTTGTCGTAGATCTGTTGCATGTACCACTTGACCGTGCCCTCCGTCAGCCCGAGCCGCTTGCCGATCTCGCGATTGCGCAGGCCGCCGCCGACCAAAGCCAGGATGTCAATCTCGCGCGGGGAGAGGTTGGAAGCGGGGCCGATGTCCTCGTGCATGTCCTGGTCTACCCGCGCCCCGGGCTCGCCCGGCAGGCATGCGACGAGCCGGGATGCGAAAATATCGGCGGGCGTCGTCTCCAGCTCGGAGTTGAACGTGTAGGCCTCTCTCAGCAAGGACCAGATCACCTCACCCTCGTCGAGGAAGACCTGGATCCACGAGGCAGGCTCCGCCAGCTCGACGGCATTGCGCACCGCGCGCTGGGCTTTCGAGCGATCCCCTCTGCGCACCGCAATCTGAGCGACGATCAACTGGAACATGATCACGGAGCGGATGGCGGCGCTACGCTTGACGAATTCCAGCCAGCGCATCGCCACTCTCTCCGCACGCGCCAGCCGTTGACCTTGCAATTCGATCCGCAGCCAGGCGAGTGCCATGAACTCGTCCTGTCGCATCGGCACCGAGGCCGGAAACGGGTCGGACTCGATCTCGATGCCGCCGGCCCGGACCGCCGCTTGTGCCTCGGCGCTCTTGCCCAGTTTGGTCAAAATGCGCACTTGCTCCGCGACGACGAAGACACGGAGCCGGTCGAGTCCGCATTCGATGGCGACCATGTGCGCTTCCTCGAGACCCGCCAACGCTCCTGCGGTATCGCCGCGCGCAAAAGCAAGCTTCGAGCGGACGATGTACCCGGCGGCCAACTGGTCGACGAAGCCCCAGACGCGCGCCGTGGGCATGTACTGCTCGATCAACTCGGCGGCGCGATCCCGCTCGGACAGATCGTAGAGGACCTCCGCCAGCGGCAGCGCCGGCAACGCAGCCAGTCCGGAGCCCTTGCCCTGGTACTCTTCCGCGGTCGCGAGCGCCTCTTCCAGCAGGCGCCGGGCCAGTGCCGTCTTGCCTTGCACGACGATCGTCTGGCCGACTGCCGATTTCAACGCAATCGAGCCGAACTGGGAGCCGAGGCGTCCCAGAGCGCGGTGAGTCTCCGCCTCCAATTTCAGAATGTCCCGAAAGTGATACAGCTCGCAGCGTGCCGACATCAGTTGGGCTAGCAGGGTACAGCTCAAGTAGGGCTGGTCGGCCCCGAGGTCGTACAGCAGCTCCTGCGCTTTGCTTTCCACCACGCGCATATCGTCGCGCGCCGCATCCAAGAGGATCCGGCGGTGACGGACGAGATGATGCAGCGTGAAATCATCCGGGCGGGTTTCCGCGATGGCAGCGGCGGCATTGATGAATCGCTCCGCGGACGCGTAAGACAAGCACCTGATGCGCCGCCACGCCAGCGCCAGCAGGAGCATCGGCCGCGCGCTGATCACCGACCAGGGCAGCCGGTCGCTCAGCTCGCAGATTCGCAGCAGGCGTCCCTCATAAGTGAGCTCGTTCGCGAGGCAATCGAGCTGATCGGCGAGAAACTCCTGATCGCCGCTGAGCTCGGCGTGCCTCAGAGCCGTCAGACCGTCGCCTTTTTCGACGTAATACCGGCTGGCGCGGCGATGGAGCTCGGCCACTCGGGCCGGCGCGCTGATCGTCAACTCAACGGCCACGGACGCCCGAAACAGCGGATAGTAAGCGTAGCGGCTGTGGACGCGATCGATCGGCGTGAGGAACAACCCTGCCCGGTAGGCTGAATCGAGCACGGCATGCGCGTTCTCGACCTGACTCCCGGTGAGCGCAGCGCACACAGCCGGCGTCAATTCATCGAGGATCGAAGTATCGATCAGAAAGTGCCGGACGGCCGGGGGTTGCAGCGCCAGCACTTCTTCGTTGAAGTAGTCCGTGAACTGCGCCTGCAGGCGATCGTCGAACGGCGTGTTGCTCCTGGCGGCGCGGCCCGTGCGGCGGTAATTGTTGCCGGCGATGACGAGGCCCGAAGCCCAGCCATCGGTTGTGACGATGATCCGGTCCATCGCTGCGGCATCGACGGGCATGCCGGCGATGCGCGAGACCAACATCGCAGCCTCCTCGCGATCGAATCGGAGGTCCTCAGGTCCGATCTCGACCAGGAAGCCGAGCGAGCGGATGCGAGCGAGCGGAATTCCGATCGCGCCGCGCGACACGATGAGAGTGGTCAGGGCATCTCGCGCGGCGACGATAGCCTTGGAAAGAAACGCGAGCGCGTCGGCCTGCAGGAACTGGGCGTCGTCAATCACCAGCACCGGCTTCCGCGTGCCGGGAGCACAAAGCCGCTCGAGCCAAGCCACATCACCTTGCGAGCTGTCGAGATCCGCCCAGGGCAGGCCAGCGACGATGCCCGCCTCCTTGAGCGCCTGCCGGAAGGAATCCAAGTCACCGATGCCCGAGCGCGCAGCGATCCAAAGTCCCGGTCGTCCCTGGGACTTCAGCAGATTGAACCAGTAGAGCGCAGCCACGGTCTTGCCGCTGCCGGCCGGTGCGCAGATCGTCGTCAGGCGGGAATCGGCGATCTGGGCCGACGAGGCTTCGAGTCGAGCGCGATGGATGAGCTTCCTGCCGGGCGGGGCGATGATCGCAGTCGAGACAAAGCTCATGGAGTCCCCCTCACGTTCCTCGCCGAAGGCCCTCGTGGCGCTCTGCACAGGCGCTCTGTCCGCGATCCCGCACCCATCCTGCGATAGGAACGCCCAAAACGCGGTGGGTTGGCATGGAAGCATACCCGATTGTCCTGTGACCCTATCGGCGGATAGGGCCACCCGCGGCTGGAGCGGCTCCCTCGCTCGCATAGAAGGCCTCGCCGCGCGCTGCCTGCGCGCGCAGCCCGTCTGACGGCGCGAAACGCGAGCCTTCCCGCTTCGCGAGCCCGTCGGCTTCTTCCACGAAATTCTGCACACCCACCGTGTCGATGTAGCTGATCGTGCCGCCCGTCCACAGTGGAAAGCCCCAGCCATAAACGGCGCCCAGATCGGCGTCTTGCGGTGTCTGCAGCACGCCTTCTTCGAGGCAGCGCGCGCTCTCCAGCGCCTGCACGTACAGGAAGCGCTTCTTGAGCACCTCGATGTCATAGTCGGCTTTGACCGGAAAGAGCTCAGCCAGCCCTGGCCAGAGCCGTTTCGTACCCCCTTGCCGGTATTCGTAGAAACCGCCGCCTGACTTGCGGCCCGAGCGCCCGATCGCACGCATCTTGCGCAAGGTCGGCACACCGACCGGCACCGCGTACTGCTCGCCTTCGGCGGCGAGAGCCTGATCGACGATCTGCAGCGGCAGGTCGAAGCTCACCTCATCCAACAGAGCCAGCGGGCCGGCCGGCAGGCCCACCGATCTGGCTGCATTCTCTATGACAGCGGGAGGCACACCTTCCCTGAGCATCGCGGCGCCTTCGTGGATCAGCGTCTGGAACACGCGGCTAGTGTAAAAACCCCGGCTATCGTTGACGACGATCGGCGTCTTGCGCAGTTGGGCAACGAAATCGAGTGCCTGGGCGAGCGTCGCCGGCGAAGTCTGCTTGCCCATGATGACTTCGACCAGTCCCATTCGATCCACCGGAGAGAAGAAATGGATACCGATGAATCGATCGGGACGGTTGGAAGCCTGCGCCAGCTGTGAGATCGGCAGCGTGGAGGTATTCGAGGCGATCACGGCGTTCGACGAGATCACCGCCTCGGCCTTGCGCGTGGTATCGGCCTTGATCGCCGTGTCCTCGAATACGGCTTCCACGATCAGATCGCAACCCTGCAGCAACGCGTAGTCATCCGTCGGCTCGATGCGGGCGAGAACGGCGTACGCATCGTGTTGCGAGAGCTTGCCCGTTTCGATCAGCGGTGCCTGCACCTTGCTCGTGTAGGCCTTGCCTCGCTCGGCGGTCGGCACGTCGCGATCCAGCAGAACGACGTCGATGCGGGCATTCGCCGCGACGTAGGCAATTCCCGCTCCCATCATGCCCGCGCCGAGGACGCCCATTTTCTTCACTTGCGACTTCGGTAGACCAGGCGGACGGCGCGCGCCCTTTTCGGCGGCTTGCCTGGAGATGAAGCTGGTACGAATGATGTTGCGAGCGACCGGATCGGTCAGCAGCTTCGCGAAGTATTTGCCCTCCACCGCCAGGGCTTTGTCGAAAGGTAACTGCAGCCCTTCAAACACGCACGATGCAATGGCGACTGGCGCCGGCGTGTGGTAACCCTTTTTTGCAATGCCCGCGATCACGGCCGTATAGGCCGCGCTGTCCTCGGGCACGGTCATGCCCTTCTTCTGCGGCGGGATCCAGCCTTTCTTGTCCCAGGGCTTGACCGGATCGGGCGTCGTGGCCAGCCAGGCGCGGGCGCGGGCAATGGCCTGATGGGCCGGTACAACCTCGTCGACGAGGTGCATCTTCAGCGCTTCAGCGGGTCCAACCGGGCGCCCGGACAGCAGCAGATCCAACGCCGCCGGCATGCCGGCGATGATTCCCAGGCGCACGGTGCCGCCCGAGCCCGGCAACAATCCGACATTCACTTCGGGCAACCCAACCAGCACCTTGGGATCGTCCACGAGAATGCGGCGATGACAGGCGAGCGCCAGCTCGAATCCCCCGCCCAGCGCCAGGCCGTTGATGACCGCGACCCACGGCTTGCCCGACTGCTCCATCGCACGATGCATCCGTGTCGCGCGCTGCGAGAAAGCGAACGCCTCCTGCTTGCTGAGCTTGCAGTACCGGTTGACGATCTGCTTGAGGTCGGCTCCCGCCATGAAAGCCTTTTTGGCCGATGTCAGGATCACGCCTCTGACGCTCGCATCCGCGGCAATCGCCGCGGTGGCGGCCTCCATATCCGCGATGAAGGCGTCGTTGACGACGTTCATCGACTCGTCGGCGTTATCGAGCATGAGGGTTGCGAAACCGTCCGCGGCTTCTTCCAGGGTGAGGTGACGCATGCTGTCTGCCCTATCGGTGGTGCTCAAACACGCTCGATGACGCAGGCCGTGCCCAGGCCGTTGGCCGCACAGAGGCAGATGACGCCGGTGCCCTGATCGCGGCGCTCGAGCTCGTCCAGCAGCGTGCCCAGGAGCATCGCGCCCGTCGCGCCGAGCGGATGGCCCATCGCGATCGCACCGCCGTTGACGTTGATCCGGCTGTGTGGAATGTCCATCTCATCGATGAAATGCATGACGACGCTGGCGAAGGCTTCATTCAGCTCCCACAGATCGATGTCGCTCTTGCTCATGCCGGCGGCTCTGAGGGCCTTCGCGCAGACTGCTGTCGGCGCCGTGAGCATGATCGTCGGCTCGGAGCCGATGTTGGCATACGCGCGGATCCGAGCACGCGGCTTCAGACCGGCATTCGCGCCGAAGGCCTTGGACCCGAGGAGCACCAGCCCCGCGCCGTCGGCGATGCCCGAGCTGTTACCGCCGTGATGAACGTATCGAAGCGCCTCGATTTGCGGATAGCGATCCTTGACGACGGCCTCGAAGCCCGCTCGTCCGAAGCCTTCGAATGCGGGTTTCAGCCTGGCAAGACCCTCGAGCGTGGTGCCCGGACGCACAGGCTCGTCGCGATCGAGGAGCACCTCGCCGAGCACGTCCCTCACCGGAACGATCGCCCCCCTGAAGCGGCCTTCCTGCCATGCCTGCGCGGCGCGCGCTTGGCTCTCGACGGCGTACGCGTCGACAGCCTCGCGGCTGAAGCCATCCAACGTGGCAATCAGGTCGGCGCCGATGCCCTGGGGCGCATAGTGATTGGCGAAAGCGACGCCGGGGTCGGCCGACCAGGCTCCACTGTCATGACCCATGACGGTCCGGCTCATGGACTCGACGCCGCCACCGATGCCGCCCTGAATCATGCCGGCATGCAGCTGCGCGGCCAGCAGGTTCACCGCATCGAGCCCTGTCGCGCAGAAGCGGTGAATTTGCTGCCCGGCGACAGTCTGGGCATAGCCGGCCTGCAGTACCGCAGCGCGCGCCAGCACGCCACCCTGCTCGCCCACCGGCTGGGCCATGCCGATGATCACATCGTCCAACAGCGCGGTGTTCAGGCTGTTACGGTCGCGCAGGGCCTGCAGCAACTGCGTGGCGAGCTGAATCGAAGTGACCTCGTGCAGCGCACCGTCCGGCCGGCCTTTGCCCCGAGGCGTGCGCACGTGATCGTAGATGTAGGCTTCCATGGGTCTCCCTGCGAGACGGCTCAGACGGTCCGGCCGCCCGACAGCTCGGCCTCGAGCGCTTCCCGCAGGCGGTACTTCACGATCTTGGTGGCCGACATCGGCCACTCGGACCTGAAGCGGATGTACCGCGGGATCTTGAACCGCGCGATCTTGTTGGTGCAGAAATCAATGATTTCCTGCTCGGTTGCCCGCGACCCTTCCTTGAGCTCGATGAAGGCCGCAACGACCTCGCCATACTTTTCATCGGACACGCCGACGACTTGCGCCAGTGCGACGGCCGGATGCGTCGCCAGAAAGGACTCCACTTCCAGCGCGGCGACGTTCTCACCGCCGACCTTGAGTTGATCCTTGAAGCGGCCATGGAAGCTCAGGCGCCCGCCCTCGTCCACGGAGCCGACGTCGCCGGTCAGAAAGTAGCCGTCCGGCAGATGCTGCCGGCGAGTCAGCTGCGGCTCGTTGCAATAGCCGCCGAACAGGCCAACACCCCGTACCGCGATCTCGCCCCGCTCGCCGCAGCCGACCTCTGCGTGCGTCGCCGGATCGACGATCTTCAAGCTCCATCCGGGCAGTGGCCGACCGCAGGTGTTGTAACGTTTGTCCTGCGGATCGTCGGGCGAGCCGTAGCACACCGTACCGCAGGTCTCGGTCATGCCGAACGCGCCGAGAATCGGCGCATGCGGAACGAGCGCCTGGATGCGCCGCTGCACGCCCTCGGGCGCCAGATTGAACATGTAGCGCATCCTGCTGTGGTCGAGCCGCGCGAAGCGCGGATGATCGATGATGGGCAGTGCGATCGTGGGAAACAAGGGATAGAACACGGTCGGCGGCGTTCTCTCGAGAGCTTCGATCGCCTCGGCCGCATCGAAGTGGCTCACGCCCGAATACAGGCCGCCCGCGGCCAGCATCGTAATGATGAACAACAGGCCGCCGATGTGGAACATCGGCAGCGGGCACCACCATACATCGTCCGCACCGATGTCGAAGACATCGACAATCGCCCAGGCATTGGAGAGGATCGCGCGATTCGGCACGATGCAACCCTTGGGATTGGACGTGGTGCCGGAGGTATACATGATGAGCAGCGGTTGCTCGGGTGGCGGCGGCGGCGGCAACTCGCCCGCGTACTGCGCGAGCTCGGTATCCCGCAGCATGAAGTCAGTTGCCGCATCGAGTGCCACGATCGCCTTGAGATTGGGAGCCTCGGCGGGAGTGAGCTCGTGGCGATCGGCCGCGTTCGCCAGCCCGGGAAGCGCCTCCAGCAGCAGCGGCGCGAACTCGACTACCTGCCTGACCGCCCGCAGCGTGTACATCAGCGACATGCCGGAATCGGCGATCAAGTGCCGCAGCTCGCGCGACTTGTAGCGGATGTTCATCGGCACGCAGATGGCGCCGATCAGTGCAGCGCCCGCCACGATCTCGAGGTACTCCTGGCAGTTCGGCAGCAACACGCCGACGCGGTCGCCCGGCCGCACGCCGATGTGCAGCATCTGCCGGGCGCGCAGCTCGGCCTTGCTGCAGATCTGCGCGTACGTGACCTCATGACGGTCGATCAACACAGCCTTGCGGTCCGCATCCGTCTTCGCGCGCTCTGCGACGATCGCTGCCAGGGTCAGCGCACGCGCTCGCCGCGCAGTTGCCGGACTATTTGCCATACGATCTCCGTGAGAGCGCTCTTGCCCAGGCTTATAAGGCTATTGCGTGCGCACCAACCCTATCCAAGGAGAGATCCGCATATCGCAGCCCGCGATATGATGAGCCGGAAGCTTCGCGCGCCGCACCCCAGGGACGGCGAGCCGGCGTGCTGCGATTTCAGGAGGATCGATGCCGGAGTTCCAGGACAGAGTCGTCGTCATCACCGGTGCCGCGAGCGGCCTGGGGCGCGCCTGCGCCCAGAGGTTTTCAAGCGAGGGCGCGCTGACCAGCCTCGTGGACAGGGATCAGAGCGGCTTGACGGCCGTCGCCGCGACACTCGCTGACAGTGTATCGCGATGTCTGGTTTTGAGCGCGGATCTGGGCCGGCGCGACGCGTGCATCGAGGTCATCGCCCGCACGGTCGAGCGCTTCGGCGGCATCGACGTGCTCTGCAACGTGGCGGGCGTTCTGGGAGCCGCGCACGCCACGGCAGTGTCGGAAGACCTGTGGAACCGGGTCATGAGCGTGAATCTCGCCGCGCCGTTCTGGCTATCCCAGGCCGCTATTCCGCACTTGCTCGCGCGCGGAGGCAACATCGTCAACGTCGCTTCGGTGGGGGGTCTCATGGGAGCGGCGTACGTGGTTCCCTACAGCGCCAGCAAGGCCGCCCTGATCCAGATGACGAAGTCGCTGGCCATGGAATTCGTACGTCAGCCGATACGCATCAACGCCGTGGCACCGGGTGGCATCAACACGAACATCATGAGGAACGAGAGCTATCCGACCGACGCCGATTTCAGCCTGGTCGCGCGTTACTCCGGCATCCGACCCGCGGCCGAGCCCGCCGATGTCGCCGACCTGATCGTCTACCTCGCCTCCGACCGGGCACGCAACATTCACGGCGCCTGCCTGGCGAGCGACGGCGGCGCAAGCGCCTGATCGAGCGGGCGAGCGGTATCCGCAAGTCCCGCACAGGTGTTGGCGGCGATCCACCCGAAGGTCATGGCCGGACCGATCGTCGCGCCGGCTCCCGCGTAGCTGTAGCCCATGATCGATGCGCTGCTGTTCCCGGCGGCGTACAGACCGGGGATCACCCGGCCGTCCTTGTCCAGCACTTGAGCGTTCGGATTGGTGAGCAGCCCCCCCTGCGTTCCGAGGTCGCTCAGCCCCAACTTGATGGCGTAGAAGGGCGGCTGCTTGACTTGCGCCAGATTGGGATTCTTCAGGCGCGGGTTGCCGTAGTAGCGGTCGTAGGGACTGTCTCCGCGGTGAAAATCGAGGTCACGGCCGTTTCGCGCAAATTCGTTGAAGCGCTCGGCGGTCGCCTCGAGTTGGTGCGGGGGCACGCCGATTTTCCGTGCCAGCGCCGCCAGTGTGTCCGCAACGGCGATCGAGCCGTAGTCGAGCAACTCCTGCGGTATCGGCTTTCCGGGCATGTGACCGTAGATGATGTTATGAGTCCAGCCGTGATGGTCGGTGATCATGAAGACTGGATTGTGGCTGACGCCCGTCCGCTGGCCCTCGATCTGCGCCTGACCGAAGGAGACATAGTTGGTCGCTTCGTTCACGAAGCGGGCGCCGGCGCCGTTCACGATGAACTGATAGGGCGATTGCCGGTCCCATCCCGACGGGTGCGGCCATTCCGGCCGCACCAATGCAGGCATCCACCAGGCCCCGTCCATCAAGTCGGTCGCGGCGCCGACGGCCTCGCCGGCGCGGATGCCATCCCCCGTGTTGCTGGGAGCACCGGAGCTGAAATTCTCCGCGACCAGGGGCTGATACCTGGCGCGCATCTGCGTGTTGAACTCGAAGCCGCCGGCGGCCATGATCACGCCTCGACGCGCCTCGATCCTGATGGGCTTGCCGTCCCGCTCGGCGTTCACGCCGACAACGGCGCCCCCCTCGGCGATCAACGATTTCAACGGCGTGTTCAGCCACAGGGGCACCCCGGCCTCCTGGGTGGCCTTTCTCAGGCGGATGACCAGGGCTTTGCCGGAGGTCGCAATATATCGCCGGGTGATCATCCCTTTCAGAATGCGCCAGGTAAACCGGATGAATACCCGGTAGCGGGTGAGCGCCCATCCCTCCCAGTGCATCTTGGCCACATCCTTGAAATCCCGGCTCTTGATCCACAGCCGGGTCGTACCCTTCGGCATGTCCATTCTGATGCGGCTCGGACGAACTCTCGCGGCCTCTTCGCCAATGACATCGAACTCGATGGGGGCCGGCCAGAGGCCGCGCCCGAGGGGGTTGCCTCCGAGGTGCGGGTGATAGTCGGAATAGCCGGGGTACCACTCGAATGCGTTCCTGAAATACGGCAGCTCGGCCTCCAGGGCCCGGTGCAATTGCGGCGCTTCCTGCAGAAAACGCCGCTGGCGTTCCGGATCGACCATGGGGGCAAGGGCGCGGAGGTATTTGAGCACCGCCGCGGGATCATCCTGTTGGCCGTGGCGAAGCAGGGTTGGAGAGTTGGGCATCCAGGCGCCGCCGCCCGATAGCGCCGTGTTACCTCCGAACACAGCGGCCTTCTCGAGTATCACGACCGTCAGTCCGGCACGCGCCGCTGCCCATGCTGCGGTCAAACCGGCAGCGCCGCTGCCCACGACAACGACATCGAAGCCATGGTCGTAGCCATCGTTCACGTTCGAGCCCTCTGTGATTCGGTTTTGATTGTGAAGTGAGGGGGCAGCGGGCAGACCTATCCAAAGCGAGGGATGGTGGGAGCGGCGCGAGCGAGCTGGGAATACGTCGCTAGCGCGCAAGGGGATCACCTTACGTCGCTAGCGCGCAAGGGGATCGTCATACGTCGCTGGGCGCCACAAGGGGGTGGATCGCCATACGTCGCTGGCCGTGCGCGCACCATGCCGGTGAGCCTATCGTTGGACAGGCCTGTAGGCTCACCTGAGGCCGCACACTGGAGGCCTCAACTCGTGTGCCGGGAGGAAAGCTTGAGCCACCGGAAGTTCAGCGAACAGTTCCTGGCCGCAATGCACTCAGGCGATCGAGCCGCAATGGGGCAGATGCTGCACGCGCAGTTTGAAGTCGAAGAAGCGGCCAGCCTCCCCTATGGCGGAGTCTACCGCGGCACCGAGGGTTGGCTCGCGCTCTGCAGCGCGGTCGTCGGCACGTGGGCGAAATTCAGCCTGCAGCTGCTCGAGTACGCGGGCGAATCTGCGGATAGTCTGGTCATCCGCTTTGCCATTTCCGGCCGATCCCGTAAAACCGGGAAGTCCTTCGAGAGCACCGTGCTGGAACTGTGGAGATTCAAGGATGGCAAGCTGTTCCGCATCTATCCCTACTACTTTGACACAGCGCTCCTCGCCGCCGCGGATACGCAATAGTGCGGCCGTCCCCGCGGCAGCTCGACTTCGTACCCGAGAGCTCGACTTCGTACCCGAGAGCTCGGCCCCGCTAGCCAGCCCCGACTCCTCACGGTCACCGGCATCCCGCCATGCCACCGTCCAGAAAGATCTCGCCGCCGGTGATGTAGCTACCGGCGCGCGATGCCAGGAAAATACATGCTCCCGCGATGTCGTCGGCGCTGCCAAGGCGCGCGAGCGGCACACGAGCCAGCAGCTTCCGAGTTTCCGCATCCTCCTTGCGAATATGCGCAGTCATTGGTGTGGGGAAGTAACCCGGCACGATGACATTCACCGTGATGTGGCGCTCGGCGAGATCCGCGGCCAGCACTTTTGACAGATGATGAATGGCGGCCTTGCTGGCCGAGTACGAATACGCGGACAGGCGCTCCACGGCAGCGCCAGCCAGCGAGCCGATGTTGATGATACGTGCCGGATCGGCGGCGCAGCCGGCGGCCTCGAGCAGCGGCAGCAGCTCGCGTACGAGCGTGAAGGGACCTTGAACGTTCACCGCCATGACCCCGGGCCACGCTTTGTCCGGAAACGATTCGAGCGGCGCGCCCCAGGTCCGGCCGGCATTGTTGACGAGAACGTGCAGCCGAGTCTCGCGTGACCTGATCTCGTTTGCGAGCGCAACAGCCGCCTCGGGGGTGGCCAGATCGGCACTGAGCGCGACGCATTCGCCGCCGGACGCCGCCAGGTCGCACGCGGTTTGCCGGCATACGTCGTATTTGCGGGAGGTGATGTAGACCTTGGCTCCGGCCTCCACCAATCCCTCGGCGATCATGCGACCCATGCCTTGCGCCCCGCCGGTGACCAACGCAACCTTGCCGGCGATGTCGAATAGGCCAGTCATGACGCACCCGTGATCGATCTGCCAGGCGAATCTGCCCCCTCCCCGCCCCTGGGGGTCCTACCGATTGGTAGGCGCTCAACCGTCCGTTGCCGCTGCATCCTTGACGACATGACGTCTTCGAAGATCACACCTTCCACGAAGGTAAGAATGCGCGGGCCGGTCAGCGGCGCGATCCTGTTCGGGTTGAGCAAGGTGTTGACCCAGCTTCTCTTGCCTGGACTGCAGACGCAGCACGGTCTTCAGCGGGCGATACGGAAGAACCGCGAGCGGGGTGCTGCCCGTCCCCCAAAGGCGCTGCTGAGATCGTTCGATTTTCGGGAAGAGGCCCGTCCAGACGGATCCTTGTTCCATCTCACTCGCCGCGATTCCGCGCCGGCGCCGGTCCACCTGCTCTATCTGCACGGTGGCGCATTCGTATTCGACATGCAGCCGATACAGTATGGTCTCGTCTCGGGGCTGCTCAATCACATCGTCGCGGACATGACCTTGGTCAACTATCCGTTGGCCCCCGAGGCGACGTGGCGAAAATCGATCGCATTCGCCCGCGAGATCTATCTCGAAACGGCTGCCAGGCTCGGCGCCCGGACCCTGGTGGTGACTGGCGATTCGGCGGGAGGCGGATTGGCGCTCCTGATGACGCAAGCGCTGCGAGACGCCGGCGATCCCTTGCCAGCCGCGCTCGTGCTGTTCTCGCCGGTATTCGACCTCAGCGCGAGCGGCGATGATCAGGCTGCGCTGGAGCGGCGAGACCCGTCGATCACGCGTGCCTTGATCCGCCATGTCGCCGAGCTTTGGGCACCCGGGCTCGATCCCCGGGATCCACGGATCAGTGCGCTCTTCGCTGACCAGAGCGGTCTGCCGCCCACCCTCCTCTTCACAGGCGACAGAGAGGTGCTGGAGTCGGATGCCCTGCGGTTGAAGAGGCGCAATCCCGACGTGGACCACCGGTCATATGCCGAGATGGCGCACGTCTTTCCCATTGGAGGCACTCGCGAAGGCGCGCACGCACTGCGAGAGGCCGCCGACTTCGTCCGGCGGCACACCGGATCGCGAGGCGGTCTTTAGCGGATAATGCCGGCATCGCGCTGCGGAAATGCCGCGCGGCCGCGGACCTTCGACGTGACGGGAGAACTGATCATGAGAAAGCTCGACGGTAAGGTCGCCATCATCACAGGCGGTGGCGGCGGACTCGGATCCGAAGCCAGTCGTCGACTAGCGGCAGAGGGAGCACGCGTCGTCGTCGCCGACGTAGACATGGCGGCGGCGACCAGAGTGGCCAGCGAGCTCGGCGATCGCGGCTTCGCCTACCACTTCGACTACCGGGACGAGAAATCGATCAAGGGGCTCATCGACGCCACGATCGCGCGTTGGGGCCGGCTCGACCTCCTGGACAACAATGGAACCGCAACGACGGCGGGCGATGGCCCGATCGAGACCGCGGACGCCGCCGTGTGGGACCTCGTCTACCAGGTGACCATGCGCGGATACGTGCTCGCGAGCAAGTATGCGATCCCGCATCTGCGAGCCGCCGGCGGTGGGCTGATCATCAACATGGGCTCGGATTCAGCCCGCAGCGGCGATCTGCAGCTATCGGCGTATGGCGCGATGAAGGCAGCCGTGCTGACACTCACCCAGTACATCGCAACGCAATACGGCAAGGAGGGCATCCGCTGCGTCTCCATCACTCCCGGCCTCATCCTGACCCAGACCGCGCGCTCCTATATCGGCGAGGAAGGCATCGCAATGATGGAGAGCCACCATCTCACGCCGCGATTGGGTATTCCGGCCGACCTCGCGGCGCTCGTTGCCTTCCTCGCCAGCGATGAATCGGTCTTTCTCACCGGCATCAATATCCCTCTCGATGGCGGGTTCTTGTCGCACCTGCCGACCACCGCCAACTTGCGGCGCCCGTGAGCGACGCAACGCTCAGCGTGCCGATGAGCGACGCGTGCCGGTGAGCGACGCAACGCTCAATGAATGAGCCGCCCGCACAGGTCCAGCAGCGGACCGGGTAACACGCCGAGAATCAACACGGCCGCGGCGTTGATCCCCAGGGCCACTCGAACGCCCATGGATTGAAGCGCATTTGGAACTCCGCTCTCCGGCGCATCGAAATACATCAGCTTGATCACACGCAGATAGTAGAACGCGCCGATCACCGACATTCCCGCGGCGATGACCACCAGCCAGAAATGGCCCGTTTCCCACAACGCCTGGAATATCCGCAGCTTCGCCCAGAAACCGACGAATGGCGGCACACCGGCTGTCGAGAACATCAACATCATCATCGCAAGGGCAAGGAGCGGATCGCGCTTGTACAGCCCCTTGTAGTGGTCCAGCTCGTCAGCCTCGAAGCCCTTGCGGCTCGCGAGCAGAATCACGCCGAAGGATCCGAGAACGACCAGGATGTACACCAGCGTGTAGTACAGCGCGGCGGTGTAGCCATCCGGCGTGCCCGCCACGAAGCCGAGAACGATGAAGCCGACATTCGCGATCGTCGAATAGGCGAGCATCCGCTTCAGATTTGTCTGTACGATCGCGACGACATTGCCGACCACCAGGGTCAGAACCGCGAGCACGCTCAGCATCTGCGACCATTCGGCGACCGTGCCCCCCAGGCCATGAGCCAGCAGGCGCAACGTGAGCGCGAAATAGGCGATCTTCGGTACGGTACCGATGAACAGCGTCACGCTGGTAGGCGCTCCTTGATAGACATCGGGGAGCCACATGTGAAAAGGCACGGCGCCCAGCTTGAAGGCCACGGCCACCACGATGAACACGAGTCCGATGGTGACACCTAGACTGCTCGGACTGTGCAGGCGGGTCGCCAATTCCTGCAGGTCCAGAGTGCCGGTCAGGCCGTAGATCATGGACATGCCGTAGAGCAACGCTCCGGATGCGAGGGCGCCGAGCACGAAATACTTCATGGCCGACTCGGCCGAGATGCCCGAATCGCGATCGAAGGCCACCAGCGCGTAGACGGACAGTGCGAGCAGCTCCACCCCGAGGTACACCGTCAGGAGGCTGTTGGCGGACACGAGCACGAAGATGCCCAGGAGAGCTGTCAGGGCCAGCACGTAGTACTCGCCACGCAGTATCCCGCGATCCTCGAGGTAGGATCGTGAATACAGCAACCCTACAGCGACGAACAGAAACCCTGTCAGCTTCAACACATAGCCGAGGTCATCGGCGATGTACATCCCGTCAAAGAGCACGGTGGGCTGCGGCACTCGCGCATACTCGACAGTCAGCGCCGCGCCAACGACCAGGGCCAGCAAGGTCAGCGTCGATGTGAGGCCGCGGCGCCCCTCCCCTGCGAAAACGTCGATGAGCAGGATCGCGCAGATGGCAGCGACGAGATACATCTCGGGGATCGCCGGGGACAGGCTCTGCCAGGTCAGGATCGTATCGGACATGTCGGTGCCAGAGCCTTCTAGAGGGGAATCTTGGTGGCGATGGCCTGATCCACCAGGTGATGGATCGAGGGTTGCATGATCTTCAGCAGCGGCGCCGGATAGACGCCGAGCCATAGCACCGCCAGCGCGAGAGCAGCCAGCACCACGAACTCGCGCCCGTTCAGATCCGTCAGCTCGGCGACGTGTGAGTTGCCGACGGGCCCGAAAATGACCCGCTTGACCAGCCACAGCGTGTACGCGGCGCCCAGCACCAGCGTCGTCGCGGCCAACAGCGAATACCAGAAGCTCGCCTTGAAGCTCGCGATGATGACGAGAAACTCGCCCACGAAACCCGAAGTACCGGGCAGGCCGGTGTTGGCCAGCGCGAACAGCACCATGAACGCCGCGAAGATCGGCATCGTGTTGATGACCCCGCCATAGTCCGCGATCTGCCGGCTATGGACCCTGTCGTAGAGCACGCCGACGCACAGGAACAGTGCCCCTGAGACGAGACCGTGCGAAATCATTTGCACCATCGCGCCGTCCATCCCCATCCCGGCACCCTGGACCGCGCCGGTGTTGCGAACGATCTCGTACACGATGAACGCGCCGAGCGTCACGAAGCCCATGTGCGCGATGGACGAGTAGGCGATCAGCTTCTTCATGTCCTGCTGCACCAGGGCGACGAAGCCGATGTACACCACCGCGATCAGGGACAGGGAGATGATCAGCAGATCGAGCTCCCGGCTGGCATCCGGCGCAATCGGCAAGCTGAAGCGCAGGAATCCGTAGCCGCCCATCTTCAGCATGATGGCCGCCAGAATGACGGAGCCGCCCGTGGGGGCTTCCACGTGCGCATCCGGCAGCCATGTGTGCACCGGCCACATCGGCACCTTCACGGCAAACGCGAGCAGGAACGCGATGAAGATCCACCGCTGCTCGCTCAAGGTGAGCGGCAGCGCCTGGAAGCTCGCGATCGAATAGTCGCCCGCCTTGACGTACATGTAGATGAGCGCGGCGAGCATGAAGACCGAGCCGAGGAACGTGTACAGGAAGAACTTGATGGTGGCGTACACGCGGCGGGGTCCCCCCCAGATGCCGATGATGAGGAACATCGGAATCAGCATCGCTTCCCAGAAGAAGTAGAAGAGCAGCGCATCCGTCGCCGAGAAGACGCCGATCATCAGGCCCTCCATGATGAGGAAGGCAGCAAAGTATTGCGCCGGCCTCACCGTGATGACGGTCCACGCGGCAATGATGACCGGAATCGTGATGAACGCCGTCAGCACGATCAGCGGCAGGGAGATGCCATCGACACCCAGCGCGTAGTACGCCTTGAAGCGCTCGATCCACACCACCGACTCGGGAAACTGCATCGCTGCGGTCCCTGTCTGGAAGCCTGTCAGGAGGGGGATCGACAGCACGAGTGTCGCGAGTGCGGCGAGCAGCGACACCCAGCGACCGGCTGCGATGTTGCGCTCGCCGAGCAGCAGTACCAGCACGCCTGCGGCGATGGGCAGCCAGATCAAGATGGAGAGAAGGCCGTGCATGTAACCGCCGCGAGCTTATTGTCGAACCAGGAACCAGCCGAGCAGGACCGCCAGGCCGATGACCATCCAGAAAGCGTAAACGTACAGATATCCACTCTGTACGCGCCGCAGCACGCTGCCGAACCAGCCGATCGCCGCCGCCGAGCCGTTCACCGCTACTCCATCGATGAGCCCCTGATCGCCCGCCTTCCACAGCCCGAGCCCGAGGCCGCGGGCCAGGGGCGCGATGATTTTCTCGTTGAACCAGTCGAAGTAGAACTTGTTGAGGAGCAGCGTGCGGACCGGGGCAAGCGCCCGGGCGACCTGGTCGGCAATCTGCGGCTTCCAGAGGAAACAGATCCAGGCGGTCAAGACGCCGGCGGCAGCGAGGAAGAACGGCAGCGAAGTGAAGCCGGCCAACGCCATCCGGGTTGCGCCGTGGAACTCCTTCGCGAGCTCGCCCACCACGTCATTGGGCTCCAGCACGCGGATGGCGTCGCCGAAGTAATCGCCGAACAGCACATTGCCCACGGTGAGAAATCCGACGACCACCGACGGGACGGCGAGAGCGATCAGCGGGACAGTGACGACGGCCGGGCTCTCGTGCGGCACCACGGGGCCCTGGTGGCCATGCCCGTGATCCTGCGCATCCGATGAGTGATCGTCGTGGCCGGCGTGCCCGTGCGCGTCGTGGCCGGCGTGCGCCTGCCCACCCTCCCTGAATCTCTCCGGCCCATGGAATGTCATGAAAATCATCCGAAACGTGTACAGCGCCGTGACGAACACACCGCCCAGCACGCAATAATGAGCGTAACTCGCGCCCCACCGGTGCGCGTGGCCCACGGCCTCGATGATCGGGTCCTTCGAATAGAACCCTGCGAAGAACGGCGTGCCGATGAGCGCGAGCGCGCCGATCCAGCTCGTGATCGCCGTGATCGGCATGTACTTCGCGAGCCCGCCCATCTTGCGCATGTCCTGCTCGTGATGCATGCCGATGATTACCGAGCCGGCGGCCAGGAACAGCAGCGCCTTGAAAAAGGCATGCGTCATCAGGTGAAAGATCGCGGCGCCGTAGGCCGACGCGCCGAGCGCCGTGGCCATGTAGCCGAGCTGCGAGAGCGTTGAATAGGCGATCACGCGCTTGATGTCGTTGTTGACGATACCGAGGAGCCCCATGAAGAAAGCCGTCGTTGCGCCGATGACCAGAACGAACGATAGCGCCGCCTCGGACTGCTCGAACAAGGGCGACATGCGCGCGACCATGAAAATACCCGCGGTCACCATGGTCGCGGCATGGATGAGCGCCGAGATGGGGGTCGGGCCCTCCATCGAGTCGGGCAGCCACACGTGCAAGGGCACCTGCGCCGATTTGCCCATGGCGCCGATGAACAGGCAGATGCAGATCAGCGTGATCGCCTCGACGCGGGTGTTGGACGTCAGAGGCAGCATGGTGTGTGCCAGTTTCGGCGCGGCCGCGAATGCCTCCGCATAGTGCAACGAGCTCGTGTAATACACGACGCCCGCGATGCCGAGCACGAAACCGAAATCGCCCACGCGGTTGACGAGGAACGCCTTCAGGTTGGCGAAGATCGCGCTCGGCCGCGTGTACCAGAAGCCGATCAGGAGATAGGAGACGACGCCGACCGCTTCCCAGCCGAAGAAGAGCTGCATGAAGTTGTTCGACATCACGAGCATCAGCATCGAGAAGGTGAAGAGCGAGATGTAGCTGAAGAACCGCGTGTAGCCCGGGTCATCGTGCATGTAGCCGATGGTGTAGACGTGCACGCACAGCGACACGAAGGTGACCACGACCATCATCAGGGCCGTGAGGCGGTCGATCAGGAAGCCGACATCCATCCGCACGCCGTCGCTGATCAGCCAGGTATAGACCGGCCCGTCGAACACCGGCACCCCTTCCCAGTACAGCTGGTGCAGCACGTGGATCGACAGCGCACAGGAGATCGCTACGCCCAGGATGGTGACGGTGTGTGCTCCCGCGCGCCCGATGACCCGCCCGAAAAGGCCGGCAGCGATGGCGCCGATGAGCGGCAAGACGGCGATCCAGACGAGCAGGGACGGATTCATGCTCACGCTTTAGCCTCGCAGCGTGTTGAGATCTTCGACGTTGATGCTGCGGCGCTCGCGGAACAGCACGACCAGGATCGCCAGCCCGATCGCCGACTCGGCGGCCGCCACGGTCAGCACGAAGAAGACGAACACCTGCCCGTTGATATCGCCCAGGTAGCGCGAGAAGGCGATGAAATTGAAGTTCGCCGCCAGGAGCAGCAGCTCGACGCACATGAGCAGCAGGATCACGTTCTTGCGGTTGAGGAAGATGCCCGCGACCGACAGAGCGAACAGGATCGCCGAGAGCGTGAGCAGATGAGCGAGCGTGATCATGAGCGCTTCTCCGCGTCCATCTTGACGAGGCGCACCCGGTCCTGGCGGCGCACTGCGACCTGCGCGTTGATGTCCTGAGGCTTGAGGCCTGCCCTGCGCCGCATGGTGAGCGAGATCGCCGCCACGATCGCGACGAGGAGCAGCACCGCAGCCAGCTCGAACGGATACGCGTAGCGCGTGTAAAGGGCGCGACCCAGCTCGAGGGTGTTGCTGTACTCGGCAGCCGTGGGTGTCGGGGACTTGGTGACATCCATGCCGAGGCCGCGCACCCAGACGACGCCGACGATCTCGACGATGACTGCCAGCGCGGTCAGCACCCCGAGCCACGCGTAACGGGTAAATCCGGCGCGCAGCTCCTCGAGATTGATGTCGAGCATCATCACGACAAACAGGAACAGCACCATGACGGCGCCTACGTAAACCAGCACCAGCACCACCGCCAGGAACTCCGCCTCGATCAGCAGCCAGATGGCCGCCGACGTGACGAAGCACAGCACGAGGGACAGCGCCGAGTACACGGGATTGCGCGACACGATGACCCCGAGCGCGGCGGCGATCAGGATCGTGGCAAAAACATAAAACAGAGCCTGTACTAGCAAGGTCTCCCCCGGAAAGCGCTTACGGTCAGCGGTACGGCGCGTCCGCCGCCTTGTCAGTGGCGATCATGGCCTCGTAGCGCTCGCCGACGGCGAGCAGCTTGTCCTTGCTCATGATGTTCTCGCCGCGATGCTCCATGTGGTATTCATGAATGCGCGTGAGCACGATCGCATCCACCGGGCAGGCCTCCTCGCAGAAGCCGCAGTAGATGCACTTGAACAGATCGATGTCATACCGGCTGGTGCGTCGCGTGCCATCCGCGGCTACATCGGAGTCAATGGTGATGCACACCGCCGGGCACACCGCCTCGCACAGCTTGCAGGCGATGCAGCGCTCCTGACCGTTCGGATAGCGGCGCAGCGCATGGAGGCCGCGGAACCGGGGCGACTGCGGAGTCTTCTCCTCGGGATAGTTGAGCGTGTACTTGCGCCTGAAGAAGTTGCGCATCATGACCGACATGCCCTGCAGCAGCTCGGTCAGCAACAAAGTCTTGATCGGATTGACAGCCATGGTTTCCCGCTTTCGTTGCGTCTCGTTAATGTGACCAGGGGCCGACCTTGCACCAGGCCAGCACCATCTCCACCCCGATCCACACGATCGTCACCGGGATCAGCACCTTCCAGCCGAGCCGCATGATCTGGTCGTAGCGGTAGCGCGGGAACGTCGCTCGGAACCACAGGAACAGGAACAGGAAGCCGAAGATCTTGGCGAACAGCCACGCGAAGCTCGGCGTGGCGAGGATCGAGTCGCCGAGGACCGGCCAACCGGCCACCGGCGAGAGCCAGCCGCCGAAGAAGAACACCGCCGTCAGCGCGGAAATCAGGATCATGTTCGCGTATTCCGCGAGGAAGAACAGCGCGAACGCGATGCCGGAGTACTCGACGTGAAAGCCGGCCACGATCTCCGACTCGCCTTCCGCGACGTCGAAGGGCGCGCGGTTGGTCTCTGCAACGCCGGAAATGAAATAAACGACCAGGAGCGGGAACAGCCAGAACCAGTTCCACGCCAGGAGGCCGCCCTCCTGGCGATGCACGATGTCACCGAGATTCAGGCTTTGCGAGGCCATGATGACCCCGACGAGGGCAAAGCCCATCGCGATCTCGTAGGCCACCATCTGGGCTGCCGAGCGCATGGCCCCGAGAAAGGCGTATTTCGAGTTGGCCGCCCAGCCCGCAATGATCACGCCATACACGCCCATCGAAGTCAGCGACAGCAGATACAACAGGCCGGCATTCGCGTTCGAGATCACCACGACCGGCGATAGCGGGATCACCGCCCAGGCGGCGAAGGCCGGTATGAGCGTGATCATGGGCGCGATCCGGAACAGGATCTTGTTGGCCTCCGAAGGAATGATCACTTCCTTCGTGAGCAGCTTCACGACGTCCGCGAACGGCTGACCCAGCCCCGGAAAGAGACCGAAGATGCGCACGCGGTTCGGACCGCGGCGCAGCTGCATCCAGCCGATCACCTTGCGCTCCCACAGAGTCAGCAGGGCGACCGAGATGATGAGCACGACCGTGACCACCACGATCCAGACAGACGAGCGGCCGTAGTCGGGCAACGCAAGCCAGGCATCTGAAAAGGTCTTGAGCACTGATGAAAGCCTTCCGATCAGTAGGTGGTGGTCGGGATGCGGCCTTCCCGCGTCTTTTGCAGCGACGGTGCCCGGCGCACGAGCGCGTCCACCTGGTACATCGATAGATCGGCAACGGTCGGGGCCGCGGCTGCGGGACCAGCCGTTCCGACCCGATGTTTCCCACTGTATCCGGTCGCCCCTCCGGCGGGGGGCCCACACAAGGAGCGCAGCTCCTCGCGCACATCCTCAGACGAGAGATAGTCGAAGCCCCCGAGGTTCAGCAGATTGCCGAGAACGCGCAGGACCTTCCAGCCCGGACGCGCCTCTCCGACCGGCTGGGCCGCACCAGCCTGACTCTGCCAGCTTCCCTCGAGGTTGACGTACGTCCCCGAGGTCTCTGCGAAGGTTCCGATGGGCAGCAGCACGTGCGCGACATCCCGCAATGGCTGGCTGGCGAACGGCGTGACGGCAACGACGAACTGCGATTGCGACAGTGTCCGCGCGCTGTTCGGGTCCAAAGCATCGATCCAGGGCTCGACACCGCCGAACAGGAGGTAACTCTTCAACGCACTCTGGAGCATGCCGGCCGCAGTCAGCCCCACGTTCGCGGCCGGGCGCCCGGCCGCCTCGCGATGAGGAACGGCACCGGCGAGATACGCACCAGCCGCGTTGCCGCCTTCGGCGAGGATGCCGAGCGACGCGCCCGTGATGTCGGCGAGCGCTGCCGCGAGTGCGCGCAAGTCCGCATACGCCGGATGCCGCAAAGCCAGAGCGCCCAGCCAGATTGCCCGCTTCTCACCGGAAGTGAGCGCCGCAAGGACGGCTCGGTGCGAGTCCTCGACCTTCGCACACCCTACGATCTCCCCAAGATGATCGGGCACGGGCCTGCTCGCAGCCTGTGAGGCGGCCGCGAGGACTGCCGCGAGGTCGGCGACCTGTTGGGTCGGCGGTGACACGACACTCGCGGCGACCGGGAACAGGTACTCGAAATTTCCCGGGTTCAGCAGCGCAACGCGGGCTCCGCGGTGCGCCGCCTTGCGCACGCGATGCGCGAGGATGGGCACTTCGCGGCGCAGGTGCGAGCCGATGAGCAGCAGTCCCTGGAGCGAGTCGATCTCGGCGATGCGCATCCCGAGGCTCGGACAGACCGGATCCGCTTCCTGGTCGCGATAATCGCGCTGGCGCAGCCGGTGATCGATGTGAGGTGTCCCGAGACCGCGCGCCAGGCGTCCCAGCAGGTACAGCTCCTCCAGCGTGCTCGAGCTGCTCGCGAGCACACCGAGCTCGCGGGCCCGCGGTCGCAGGCCGTCAACGACGGCGAGCAGCGCGGGCTCCCAGTCACTCTCGACCCATTCGCTGCCCTGACGAATCAGGGGCTTCGCGAACCGCTCGGCGCTGTAGACGCCCTCGTAGCTGAAGCGATCCCGGTCGGCGATCCAGGTCTCGTTGATGGCCTCGTTCTCGCGCGGAATGACCCGCATCAGGCGGCCGCGCAGCACGTGACCATACAGGTTGGTGCCAACCCCGTCGTGGGGCGACACCAGAGGATGCGAGCTCATCTCCCAGGCACGCGCACTGAAGCGATAGGGCTTGGAGACCAGCGCTCCAACGGGACAGAGATCGATGACGTTTCCCGACAGCTCGTGATGGACGGTCTGCTCGACGTAGCTGCGGACCTTCATGTTCTCGCCGCGCCCGATCATCCCGAGCTCCTGATAGCCCGCGATCTCCTGCGTGAACCGGATGCAGCGCGTGCAATGGATGCAGCGCGTCATGTCGGTTGCGATCAGGGGACCGAGATTCTCATCCTGCACGGAGCGCTTGCGCTCGGCGAAGCGCGAGATGTCCCGTCCGAATCCCACGGCGAGGTCCTGCAGCTCGCACTCGCCACCCTGGTCGCAGATCGGGCAGTCCAGCGGGTGGTTGATGAGCAGGAATTCCATCGTCGCGCGCTGGGCGCCGATGGCGCGCGGGGACTTCGTGAAGACTTTCATGCCTTCGGCGACGGGAGTGGCGCACGCAGGCATCGGCTTCGGCGCCTTCTCCACTTCGACCAGGCACATCCGGCAGTTGGCGGCGATCGTCAGCTTCTCGTGATAACAGAAGCGCGGCACGTAGACGTTGTTGGCGTCCGTCGCCTGGATGATCATTTCGCCCTTGCGCGCCTTCACGGGCACGCCATTGACTTCGATGTTGACGAATTCGTCGGTCATGACAACTAGGCCGCGGCGCGGCCCTGCTCCTCCACGATGCTGCGGCCGCCGTGATCGATCATGTACTCGAACTCGTGTCGATAGTGCTTGAGGAAGCTCTGCACCGGCCAGGCCGCCGCATCGCCCAATGCGCAGATCGTGTGCCCTTCGATGCGGTTCGCCACATCGAGCAGCAATCCGAGCTCCTCGCGGCGCGCCTCGCCTGCGAGTACGCGCTTCAGCAGCCGGTTCATCCAGCCGGTGCCCTCGCGGCAGGGTGTGCACTGGCCGCAGGACTCCGACATGTAGAAACGCGACAGGCGCTCGAGAACCTTCACCATGCAGGTCGTCTCGTCCATGACGATGACTGCCGCCGAACCGATGGCGGAGCCGGCCGCGCGCACCGAGTCGTAGTCCATGTTGGTCTTCAGCATGGTCTCGCCCGGCACCACCGGTACCGATGAGCCACCGGGAATCACGGCCTTCAGCGCGCGCCCCCCCTGCATGCCACCCGCGATCTCCAGGAGGTCCTTGAAAGGGATGCCGAGCGGCACTTCGAAGTTGCCGGGCTTCGCGACATGACCTGACACCGAAAAGATCACCGTGCCGCCCGAATTCTTCGGGCCGAGATCCGCGAACCACTGCGGCCCCTTGCGCAGGATCGTCGGCACGGACGCGTAGCTCTGCGTGTTGTTGATCGTCGTGGGTGCGCCGTACAAGCCGAAATTCGCCGGGAACGGCGGCTTGAAGCGCGGCTTGCCCGGCTTGCCCTCGAGCGAATCGAGCAGCGCCGTTTCCTCGCCGCAGATGTAGGCGCCGGCGCCCACGAACGTGTACAGATCGAAGTCGATGCCCGAGCCGCGGATGTTCTTGCCCAGCAGGCCTGCGGCGTAGGCTTCCTGCAGCGCGGCCTCGAAGCGCGGCACCGGCTCGCCGAGGAATTCGCCGCGGATGTAGTTGTAGGCGACAGTCGAATGAGTCGCGTAGGCACCGATCGCCAGACCTTCGATCAGCGAGTGCGGGTTGTAGCGAAGAATGTCGCGGTCGTGGCAGGTTCCCGGCTCGCTTTCGTCCGAGTTGCAGACCATGTATTTCTGCACGGAGGAGTTGCGGGGCATGAAGCTCCACTTGGTGCCGGTGGGGAATCCCGCCCCGCCCCGCCCCCTCAGGCCGGAAGCCTTCACCGCGTCGATGATCGACTCGCGCGGCGGCTTCTCCGCGAGGATCTTCTCCCACACGTCGTAGCCGCCGATCTTGCGATACGTCTCGAGGGTCCAGGAGCGCTCGAGCTTCAGCGGCTCGAACACCACGAGGTTCATCTTGTCCGAATAGTCGGTCACTTCAGATCATCCAGGATTTTGTCGACCTTCTCGGGCGTCAGATACTCGTGAAAGACGTGGTCCACCATCATCATCGGCGCCCCGGTGCACGCCGCGAGACACTCCTCCTCGCGCTTGAGGAAGATGCGGCCGTCGGGCGTGCTCTCGTTCAGCTTGATCCCGAGCTTCTTCTCGGCATGGGCCACGAGATCCTCCGCCCCATTCAACATGCAGGAGATGTTCGTGCAGATGCTGACATGATGGCGTCCGCACGGATGCGTCTCGAACATCGAATAGAAGCTGGCCACCTCGTAGACCTGGATGGGCGGCAGACTCAGGTACTCCGCCACGGCATCCATCAGGTCGGGCGTCAGGAAGCCATTGTTCTGCTCCTGCGCGGCGCGCAGGGCGGAGATGCACGCCGAGCGCTGCCGCCCGGGCGGAAACTTCCGCACCCAATGGTCGATCTCGTGGCGCGTATGCTCGGACAGCAGCTTGATCTTGCTGTCGGCGCCGGATTTACCGCTCTTGCCGTCTGTGGTGCTCAACGGTCGATTTCCCCGAACACGATGTCCTGTGTGCCGATCACGGCGACGACGTCGGCCAGCATGTGGCCGCGGCACATCTCCTCCAGCGAGGCAAGATGCGGGAACCCCGGCGCGCGGCACTTCAGGCGGTACGGCTTGTTGGCGCCATCGCAGATCAGATAGATCCCGAACTCGCCCTTGGGAGCCTCGACCGCCGCGTAGGTCTCCCCCTCGGGCACCTCGTAGCCTTCGGTGAAGAACTTGAAGTGATGGATGAGCGATTCCATGTCGTCCTTCATGCGTTCACGACGCGGCGGACGCACCTTGCGATCGTCGATCATCACGGTGCCCGGGTTCTTACGCAGCCAGTCCACGCACTGACGTACGATCCGGTTGGATTGCCGCATCTCCTCGACCCGCACGAGATAGCGGTCGTAACAGTCGCCGTGCACTCCGACCGGCACGTCGAAGTCCATGCGGTCATACACCTCGTACGGCTGCTTCTTGCGCAGGTCCCAGGCGATGCCCGATCCCCGCAGCATCGGCCCGGTGAACCCGAGCTGCATGGCACGCTCGGGCGTCACCACGCCAATGTTGACCGTACGCTGCTTCCAGATGCGGTTGTCCGTCAGCAGGGTCTCGTAATCGTCGATGCTCGACGGAAAGCGCTCGGTGAAATCCTGGATGAAATCGAGCATCGACCCGTCGCGCGCCCGGTTCAGCCGGTCCACTTCCTTCTGCGAGCGCCACTTGGAAGGCTGGTACTTCGGCATGGTATCGGGCAGGTCGCGGTAGACGCCGCCCGGCCGATAGTAGGTCGCGTGCATCCGCGTGCCTGACACCGCCTCGTAAAGATCCATCAGCTCCTCGCGCTCCTTGAAGCACAGGAGGAAGACCGACATGGCCCCGATGTCCAGGCCGTGGGCGCCGAGCCACATCAGGTGATTCAGGATGCGGGTGATCTCATCGAAGAGGACCCGGATGTATTTCGCCCGTTCGGGTGGCTCGATACCGAGCAGCCGCTCGATGGCGAGCACATAGGCGTGCTCGTTGCACATCATCGAGACGTAATCGAGCCGGTCCATGTAGCCGATCGACTGGTTGAACGGCTTCGACTCCGCCAGCTTCTCCGTAGCGCGATGCAACAACCCGATGTGGGGGTCGGCCTTCTGGATCACCTCTCCATCCAGCTCGAGCACCAGTCGCAGCACCCCGTGGGCCGCGGGATGCTGCGGGCCGAAGTTCATCGTGTAGTTCTTGATCTCAGCCATGGGCGCGGATCACTTCGCGTCCTTGAGGGACGGGTCGTAGCGGTTGTCGTGGCGGATCACCTTGGGCACGAGCACGCGCGGCTCGATGCTTACGGGTTGATAAACGACACGCTTCTTCTCTTCGTCGTAACGCGCCTCGACGTTGCCGATCAACGGGAAGTCCTTTCTGAACGGATGGCCGATGAACCCGTAGTCAGTGAGGATACGGCGCAGGTCCGGATGGCCGCGAAAGAGGATGCCGTAGAGGTCGAATGCCTCGCGCTCGAACCAGTTGGCGCTCGCCCAGACCTCGATTACGGAGTCCACCACGGGCTCGCTCGTATCGGGACAGCGCAGGCGCAGACGCAGACGCTGGTTGTGCGTGATCGACAGAAGTTGGTAGGCCACCGCGAAGCGGCCGGGCATCGCGGGGTCCGGCGCCTCGGCGCGCGCAACTCGTCCCCGGCTGAATCCCGAGCGGGTCGCCGTCAGCGTCTGCCACTCATCGCGTCCATAGTGCAGGTAATCCACGCCGGCGAGATCGATCAGCATCTCGAATCGCAGCTCAGGCGCGTCGCGAAGTGCCCGACAGACTCGCAGCAGAGTGTCCGCCTCAACGACCTCGTACGTCAGCTCGTGCGAAAGCGACGGCTGCCGGCGCACGCTCCCACCGACGCACGCGTCCACTCGAAGCGCTAAAGCCTCTATCGCCTCGGACACCGTCTCTCCTATCTCGCGATCGTGCTCGTGCGCTCGATCTTCTTCTGTAGCTGAATGATCCCGTAGACCAACGCTTCTGCGGTCGGCGGACAGCCCGGCACGTAGACATCGACGGGGACGATGCGGTCACAGCCTCTCACGACCGCATAGGAGTAGTGATAGTAACCGCCGCCGTTGGCGCACGAGCCCATCGAGATGACCCAGCGGGGCTCGGCCATCTGGTCGTACACCTTGCGCAAGGCGGGAGCCATCTTGTTCACGAGCGTGCCCGCGACAATCATCACATCGGACTGGCGCGGGCTGGGTCGGAATACGACGCCGAAGCGGTCGAGATCGTAACGGGAGGCCCCCGCGTGCATCATCTCGACGGCACAGCACGCGAGTCCAAAGGTCATCGGCCACAGAGAGCCCGTTCGGGCCCAGTTCACCAGACTATCGACCTGGGTGGTGAGAAAGCCGCGCTGGGCAAACCCGTCCGCGCTCTCAGCCTCTAGTCCCACTCGAGTGCTCCTTTCTTCCACTCGTAGATGAAGCCCACGACCAGGATCGTGAGAAAGATCCCCATGGAGACGAGGCCCATCGTACCGAGCTTGCCCAGCGCGACCGCCCACGGGAAGAGAAAGGCAATCTCCAGGTCGAACACGATGAAGAGAATCGCGACCAGATAGTAGCGCACGTCGAACTTGGCGCGACTGTCCTCGAAGGCGTCGAACCCGCATTCATACGGCGAGAGCTTCGCGCGACCCTCATGGTCGCGTGAGAAGAAATAGCCGAGGCCGGTTCCGAGCACGAGCATGACGACCGCGAGGGCGGTGGCTACCGCGAGGAAGATGAATATCGGTAGATAGTTGGACAGCATGGCTAATTTCGCACCGCTCATAAAAAAAGACAGGCTCACACACAGCCTGCCCCCCTTTCGCGGCCCGCGCATTGTAGCAGCGCAGGAGTCTCTTTTCTTTGGTGCCGACGGGGAGATTCGAACTCCCACACCTTGCGGCGCTAGCCCCTCAAGCTAGTGTGTCTACCAATTCCACCACGTCGGCTTACGTTTCAGTCCGTCTCGTCCCGCTTACTTCCCTGGAGAGGGTGCAGGGGTCGGCGCGGGTGCGGGCACCGTGGCCGGGCTCGGCGTCGAGCCCTGGCTCTGGGCCGGAGCCGCGGGTGGCGGCGCGGCCGGGCTCGTCGACGGCGACTTCGCAGCGCTGTCACCGGCCTCATCCAGAATGGTCTTTTGCTGCTGGGCCGTCTTGGTGCCCGTATAGGTCAGCAGCAGACTGTTGACCATGAAAATGGCAGCGAACACAGCGGTTGCCCGCGACAGCGCGGTTGTTGCGCCGCGGGCGCCGAAGACCGTTCCCGACGCTCCGGCGCCGAAGCCGGCACCGGCATCCGCGCCCTTGCCGCGCTGAAGCAGCACGAGGCCGATGATCGCCAATGCCGAAAATACCTGAACGACTGTCAAGATCACACGCAACATAGGAAACCCGTTTACCGACAGCCCGCTTAGCCAGGGGCTGAGGCGAGGATAGCCAGGAACTCCTCCGCCTTGAGGGAGGCTCCGCCGATCAGGCCACCATCCACATCGGGCATGGCGAACAGCTCTGCGGCATTGCTCGCCTTGACACTACCGCCGTAGAGGATGCGCGTGGCGGCGGCGATTCTAGCATCGCGGGCCGCGATGCGGGCACGGATGAAGGCATGGACGTCCTGAGCCTGCTCGGGCGAGGCATTGCGGCCGGTTCCGATGGCCCAGACCGGCTCGTAGGCCACGACGGCCTGCCCCAGGACCTCGGCTCCGCAAAGCTCCAGCACAACATCGAGCTGCCGGGAGATGACCTCATGGGTGCGACCGGCCTCCCGATCGGCGAGCTGCTCCCCGACACACAGAATCGGCACGAGTGCCTTGGCGTGGGCAGCGGCGAACTTGCGGGCGATGACCTGGTCGGCCTCTCGATAGAGGAGACGCCGCTCGGAGTGCCCGACAATGACGTAGGTGCAGCCCACGTCTTTCAGCATCGCGGCCGAGATCTCGCCGGTAAAAGCTCCCTGTGTATCGGCACACAGGTCCTGGGCTCCAAGGCCGATCGCGCTCTCCCGCAACTCGCGCCCCACCTCCTGCAGGTATACGAACGGCGGGCAAACAGCACAGTCGGCGCGGGGCCGGGCCGGATATTGAGCGACCAGATCTTCGATCAGCCGCGCGTTCTCGGCGCGCGAGCCGTGCATCTTCCAGTTTCCGACGACAAAGGGACGCCGCATGGCCGAACCCGTGTGGCTACGGGGGCGCGGATGATAAACGGGGTTCGGCGCGATTCCTAGTCGGGACGGGGAGAGACCTCACCCCGCCGCACTCCTCACGACATCCGCCAGCTCGGTAGCGGCCTCCCGAGTGCTGTTCTCGTCCTTGCCCTCGACCATCACGCGGATCACCGGCTCTGTGCCCGAAGCACGCAACACGACGCGGCCATTGCCGGCCATGCGCTTCTCTATGTTGCGGACCGCCGTCTGGACGGCGGGAACCGAGGAAGGCTCGAACCGCTTCACCACCTTCACATTCAACAGGACCTGCGGGAACTTACGCATGCCCGAGGCAAGCTCCGCCAGTGACTTGCCGGTGTGCTTCATCACCGCGAGAACCTGCAGAGCGCTGACGAGGCCGTCACCGGTCGTGGTCTTGTCGAGGCAGATGATGTGCCCCGAGGTCTCGCCGCCGAGGACACCCCCCGTCTCGCGCATCAGTGCAAGCACATAGCGGTCACCGACCGGAGCGCGGCGGAAATCGATGTCGCGCTCACGGAAAGCGAGCTCCAGGCCGAGGTTGCTCATCACGGTCCCGACCACCGGACCTTGCAGCATCCCCGCCTCCTTGCGCGCCTGGGCGATGATGTACAGCAATTGATCGCCGTCCAGGATGCGTCCGAAGTGATCGGCCATGACCACGCGATCGCCGTCACCATCCAGCGCCAGTCCCACATGCGCGCGCACACCGGGGACGGTCAGTTGCAGCAAGTCGGGCGCCGTGGAGCCGCAGCCGTCGTTGATGTTGCGTCCATTCGGTGAGCAACCGATCGGTACGATCTCGGCGCCGAGATCGGCGAGCACCCGGGGAGCAACCTTGTAGGCCGCCCCGTTGGCACAGTCCACCACGATCTTGAGTCCCGTCAGGTCCATGCCCGCCGGCAACGTCGAGACGCAGAAGTCCTGATAGTGGGTGCGTGATCGATCCACGCGCGTGGCCCGTCCGAGGCTGCGCGAGGCGCGTGTGATCGGCGCCTGCTGCAACTCGTTTTCGATCTTCTCTTCCAGCTCGTCGGAGAGCTTGCCGCCGGTGGCATCGAAGAACTTGATCCCATTGTCATCGTAGGGGTTGTGAGAGGCACTGATCACGACCCCGAAATCGCAATTGAACTGCCGCGTCAGAAAAGCAATGCCGGGGGTCGGCAGCGGGCCGATCAACATGACATTGACACCGGCGGCCACGAACCCGGCCTCGAGGGCAGACTCGAACATGTAGCCGGAGACGCGTGTGTCCTTCCCGATCAGGACCGTCCCACCATTGACCGCCAGCACTCGCGCAGCCGCGCTCGCAAGTTGCAACGCAAAGTCCACGGTCATCGGGTGCTCGCCCACTTGCCCGCGTACGCCATCAGTTCCGAAGTATCGGCGCCCCAATCGTTATCCTCCCATTACTGCTGCCGCCGCCTTCACGGCATCGGCTGTGGCTGCGACATCATGCGCTCGCACGATGCGCGCTCCGTTCATGACGGCGATGGCCGCGAGTGCCACGCTGCCGTAAATGCGCTCAGGCGCCGCCCGGCCGGTCAGCTTGCCGACCATCGACTTGCGCGACAGCGCGACCAGCACCGGCGCACCGGTCTGCGCGAGGTCCCGCAGGTGGCGCAACAGCTCCAGATTGTGCTCCAGGGTCTTACCGAAGCCGAAGCCCGGGTCGATCACCATCCGGTCGGCGCCGATCCCTGCCGCAGCGCAACTTCGAGCACGGCTCACCAGAAACGCCTCGACCTCCTTCACGACATTCACATAAGTCGGGCGGTCCTGCATGGTCCGTGGATCCCCGAGCATATGCGTCAGACAGACCGCGCAGGTCGTTTCAGCCGCCGCCTCGAGGGCGAGCGGCGCGGTCAGGGCCCGAACATCGTTGATCATGCCAGCCCCGGCGGCCGCGGCCCTGCGGATCACCTGCGGATCGCTGGTATCTATGGAGATGACGGCGGCCGTCCGACCCTCGAGACCTTCGATCACCGGCAACACGCGACGCAGCTGCTCCTCCGCGGAAACGGGCGCTGCGCCCGGGCGTGTGGATTCGCCGCCCACATCGATGATGGCCGCGCCCTCCTGGACCATCCGCAACGCATGCTCCACCGCCTCCGCGGAGGTCGAGAAACGGCCCCCGTCTGAGAAGGAATCGGGCGTGACGTTGAGAACGCCCATGACGACCGGGCGTTCTAGATCAAGGAGCGTGTTGGCGCAGCGGAGTAGCACCTTCACCCCGACTGGCGGCGAGCCTCCAAGCAGAATGCACGTTGCCAGAACGCCGTGAACCCTTCCCTGGGGACTGGCGGCCGCGCCGTCCCGGCGCGGAGCCTCCGGCAACGTGCATTCTGCTCAGAGGCTCTTCGAAACCGCGTCAGTGCTGTCCCGCGGGCGAGCCGATGGGTCCCGTCTGACCCTCAGTCGGAGCTTTCGGCGGCTTGTTGGACAGTGAGTCATCCCAGCCTTTGGGCGGCTTCGGGGGCCGTCCGGCCATGATGTCCTTCAGCTGCTCCTCGTCGATCGTCTCGTACTTGATGAGCGCATCGGCCATCAGGTGCAGCTTGTCGAGCGAGCTGATCAGGATCTGACGCGCATTCTGGAAGTTGACCTCGATGACGCGACGGACTTCCTCGTCGATCGCATGAGCCGTCTCATCCGAGACCTGCTTGTGCTGCGTGACGCTGCGTCCCAGGAACACCTCACCGGTCTCTTCGGAGTAAGTGAGCGGACCGAGCTTGTCCGAAAGACCCCACTTCGTGACCATGTTGCGCGCCAGCTCCGTCGCACGCTCGATGTCGTTGGAGGCTCCGGTCGTCACCGACTCGGGCCCGAAGATCAGCTCCTCGGCAACGCGGCCGCCAAAGAGCGTGGCGATGGCGCTTTCCAGGCGCCGCTTCGACAGGCTGTAGCGATCCTGCTCGGGCAGGAACTGAGTCACGCCCAGCGCGCGGCCGCGCGGGATGATCGTGACCTTGTAGACCGGATCGTGCTCGGGAACCGTCATGCCGACGATCGCGTGACCTGCCTCGTGATAGGCGGTCATGCGCTTCTCGGCTTCGCTCATGACCATCGAGCGCCGCTCGGCGCCCATCATGATCTTGTCCTTCGCGCGCTCGAATTCATCCATACCCACGATGCGCTTGTTGGCCCGGGCGGCAAACAAGGCCGCCTCGTTGACGAGGTTGGCGAGATCCGCGCCGGAGAACCCGGGCGTGCCACGCGCGATCAACGCCGGCTTCACATCATCAGCAAGGGGAACGCGCCGCATGTGGACGCGCAGAATCTGCTCGCGGCCGCGCACGTCAGGCAGCGGCACCACGACCTGACGATCGAAGCGACCCGGACGCAGCAGCGCGGGGTCGAGTACGTCGGGCCGGTTGGTGGCCGCGATCACGATGATGCCCTCGTTGCCCTCGAATCCGTCCATCTCCACGAGGAGCTGGTTCAGCGTCTGCTCGCGCTCATCGTGGCCGCCGCCGAGGCCCGCGCCTCGATGCCGGCCGACCGCATCGATCTCATCGATGAATATGATGCACGGGGCGTGCTTCTTCGCCTGCTCGAACATGTCGCGCACGCGAGAGGCGCCGACGCCCACGAACATCTCCACGAAATCGGAGCCGGAGATGGTGAAGAACGGGACCTTGGCCTCGCCCGCAATGGCGCGTGCCAGGAGGGTCTTGCCGGTACCGGGGGAGCCCACCATCAGGACGCCCTTCGGAATCTTTCCGCCGAGCTTCTGGAACTTGCCGGGGTCCTTCAGGAAGTCCACGATCTCGGCCACTTCCTGCTTCGCCTCGTCAACGCCCGCGACGTCCGCGAACGTCACATTCACCTGGTCCTCGCCTAGGAGGCGAGCGCGGCTCTTGCCGAAGGACATGGCCCCCCGGCCGCCCGATGCTCCCTGCATCTGCCTGAGCATGTAGACGAAGACGAGGATCAGCAGCAGCGCCGGCGCCAGTTGCAGCAGCAGCTGCGCGAGGAAATTGGGCTGCTTCGGCGGCCGCCCCTCGATCGCGACATTGAACTTCTGCAGTGTGCCGATCAGCGCCGAGTAATCAGTCTCCGGATTGAAGGTCTTGAACTGCGACTTGTCCTTCCGGACGCCGTAGACCATCTCCCCCTGAAACACCACCGAGTCGACGCGGTTGGATTTCACGTCGTCGAGGAAGGTGGAATAACGAACCTCCTCCGTTTGACCGACCGTGGGCATGTAGCGGCTGAATACCGCCAGCAGCACCAGGACGATCACGACCCAGAGAAGGATGTTTTTTGTCAAGTCGTTCAAAGCGTTCGACCCTCTGTACAAGGCGGTCAGGCAGGCTTCAAGGCAACCTACACCATCGGAAAGTCCTTAGCCAGCAAATACATCGCGATACACCCGGCCCGGACTGGAGGGACTTTTCGCGTCGCATCCGTGTGCTTATTTCTCGGGGCGCGGCACCACCGTTCAAGGACCGTTCGTCGCAACGCCTCGCCTCCGACGACGCCCTGAGTCATCTTTCAGTGCAAAGCATGTTTTCGTCGTTTCGGAATGATTTTTAAGGAGAAAATGCTTGAACGCGGCAACCTCAGCAAGGTTCCCGCGTTGAAGGCGCCCAAAGTCCCCCACCGCGCCGGCCGGCATCTTAGAATCGGCGGCATGTCGAAGACCGAGCCGCCCCCCGCCGATTCACCCGCCCCACTCCTGTCGGAACGACAGAAACGACACCTGAGAGGGCTGGCTCACGCCCTGGAGCCGATCGTTCGGCTCGGGAATGCCGGCCTCACGGCTGGAGTGGCCAGCGAGACGGCCGCCGCGCTGCACCATCACGAGCTCATCAAGGTGAAGGCCCCTGGCGGAAATCGCGAGGGCCGGGATGCCCTCTTCAACGCGCTCGCCGATCAGACGCGAAGCGCGCTGGTCCACCGAATCGGAAACGTCGCCGTCCTGTACCGCCCAAGGCCCGGCACACCGAAGATCCTCATCCCGGACGCCTAGCGCCTCTCACACGTTGCCAGAGCGTTCGCGGCAGGCTCACTCGAAGCGGACAGCCACGATCTCGAAGCTGCGCATCCCGCCGGGTGCCGTCACGTCGACCACGTCCTCTTCCGACTTGCCCACGAGCGCCCGCGCGATCGGCGAAGTGATCGAGATTCGTCCGGACTTGATGTCGGCCTCATCCTCGCCAACGATCTGGTACACGACGCGAGAGCCTCCGTCCTGGTCCTCCAGCTCCACCACCGCGCCAAATACCACTTTGCCGGTATTGTTCAGCTTGGTCGTGTCGATGATGTCGGCGTTCGCGAGCTTCGCCTCGATCTCGTTGATCCGCCCTTCTATGAAGCCCTGCTGCTCCCGCGCCGCGTGATACTCCGCGTTCTCGGACAGGTCACCGTGCCCGCGAGCCTCCGCAATCGCCTTGATGACGTTGGGACGCGCCTCGGACTTGAGCTTCTTGAGCTCCGCACGCAGCGCCTCTGCGCCGCGCATGGTCATCGGTGTGCGCTTCATGCACGTAACGCCTCTTTGTGCAGATCCTGCAGGCGGTTCACCTCGACTTCATCGAGGTGATCCAACGCCTCGCAAGTCGCCAGCCCCGCGGCCAGCGTGGTGTAGTAAGTGACACGTCGATGCACAGCTTCGCGACGGATCGAGTTCGACTCCCGGATGGCGTGCTTGCCCTCCGTGGTGTTCACGATGAGATCGATCTCGTCGTTCTTTATCATGTCAACGATGTGCGGCCGCCCTTCCCGCACCTTGTTCACACGGCGGCAGGCAATCCCGGCCTCGTTCAGCACGCGGGCCGTGCCATCGGTCGCCAGCACCTCGAAGCCGCGCTCGATCAGACGCCGAGCCAGGCCAACCGCACCCGGTTTGTCCCGGTCCCGTACGCTCATGAAGCATACCCCCTTGCGTGGAAGTGTCACGCCGGAGGCCGCTTGCGCCTTGGCATAGGCTTCACCGAACGTCCGCCCGGTGCCCATGACCTCTCCGGTCGACTTCATCTCGGGCCCCAGAATAGGGTCGGCTTCAGGGAACTTGATGAACGGGAAGACCGCTTCTTTGACGGAGTAGTAGGCCGGAACCCGCTCTGTCGTTGCTCCAAGATCCTTCAGTTTCCGACCCGTCATCACCCGCGCAGCGATCTTGGCGAGAGGCACCCCGGTCGCCTTCGACACGAAGGGAACCGTGCGCGAGGCGCGGGGGTTGACCTCCAGCACATGGATGACGCCGTTTTGGATGGCGAACTGCAGGTTCATCAGCCCTACGACATTCAACGCCTTGGCGAGCTTTCCTGTCTGTTCGCGCAGTTCCTCCTGGATGGCGGGACTCAGGCTGTTGGGTGGCAAGGAACAACCCGAATCTCCCGAGTGCACACCTGCCTGCTCGACGTGCTCCATGATGCCGCCGATCAGCACGTCATCCCCGTCGCAGACCGCGTCGACGTCGACTTCGATAGCCACATCCAGGAAGCGGTCCAGCAGGACCGGACTGTCGTTGGAAACCTGGACCGCATGCGCCATGTAGGCACGCAGATCGTCTTCGGTGAACACGATCTCCATCGCTCTTCCGCCGAGCACGTACGACGGGCGCACGACCAGTGGAAATCCGACTTCGCGCGCCAGTTGGACAGCCTGCTCCTCCGTGCGCGCCGTCGCGTTGGCCGGTTGCTTGAGCCCGAGCTTGCGCACCAGGGACTGGAAACGCTCACGGTCCTCGGCGATGTCGATCGAATCGGGTGATGTGCCGATGATCGGCGCTCCGGCCTCCTCGAGCGCACGGCTCAACTTCAGGGGTGTCTGCCCGCCGAACTGCACGATCACGCCGGCCGGCTTCTCCTTGGCCAGCACCTCCAGCACGTCCTCCAGAGTCAGGGGTTCGAAGTAGAGGCGGTCGGAGGTGTCATAGTCGGTCGAGACCGTCTCGGGGTTGCAGTTCACCATGATGGTCTCAAAACCATCTTCCCGCAGCTGCAACGCCGCGTGCACGCAGCAATAGTCGAACTCGATCCCCTGCCCGATGCGGTTCGGGCCGCCGCCGAGGATCATGATCTTGCGCCGGTCCGTGGGCTGCGCCTCGCACTCCTCCTCGTAAGTGGAGTACAGATACGCAGTGGACGTCGCAAACTCCGCCGCGCACGTGTCCACGCGTTTGTAGACAGGCACGACCCCGAGCTCATGCCGCTTCGCACGGATCGCCTTTTCGGGCATGTCTGCCAGCCGTCCCAGACGACTGTCGGAGAAGCCCTTGCGCTTCAGCGCGCGCAGGCGCTCGGCGGTCAGGGCTCCGAGCCCCTCGCTGCGAACGCGGCTTTCCTCGGCAATCAAGTCCTCGATCTGAGCGAGGAACCACGGGTCGATCCGGGTTGCCTCGTGAATGCGCTGCGCGCCCCACCCGGCCCGGAAAGCATCGGCCACGTAGAGCAGGCGATTCGCGCCCGGTGCCCGCAACTCGTAGGCGAGCTTGTCGGAAGCTTCATCGCTCAAAGGCAACGTCAGCAGCGGAGTGAGCCCGTCCAGACCGGTCTCGAGCCCTCGCAACGCCTTCTGCAGAGACTCCTGGAAGGTGCGTCCGATGGCCATGACCTCGCCCACGGACTTCATCTGTGTAGTGAGACGATCGTTCGCAGCAGGGAATTTCTCGAACGTGAAGCGCGGGATCTTGGTCACGACGTAGTCGATGGACGGCTCGAACGACGCGGGCGTCGCACCGCCAGTGATGTCGTTCTTCAGCTCGTCGAGTGTGTATCCGACAGCGAGCTTCGCGGCGATCTTCGCGATCGGAAAGCCGGTAGCCTTGGACGCGAGCGCCGAAGAGCGCGACACGCGCGGGTTCATCTCGATCACCAGCAGCCGCCCGTCGCGCGGGCTGACCGCGAACTGCACATTCGATCCGCCGGTATCGACACCGATTTTGCGCAGGACCGCGATGGAGGCATCGCGCATGCGCTGGTATTCCTTGTCAGTGAGCGTCAGGGCCGGAGCAACGGTGATCGAGTCGCCCGTATGCACGCCCATCGGATCGAGGTTCTCGATCGAGCAGATGATGATGCAGTTGTCCTTGTGGTCGCGTACCACCTCCATCTCGAATTCTTTCCAGCCGATGACCGACTCTTCCAGCAGCACCTCGCTGGTCGGCGATGCATCGAGGCCGCGCGCCACGATCGCCTCGAGCTCCTCGCGGTTGTAGGCGATACCGCCGCCCGTACCGCCGAGAGTGAACGAGGGGCGGATCACCACGGGGTAGCCGATCTCGCCCGAGATCGTGTGGGCCTCCTCGAGACTGCGGGCGATCTGCGAGCGGGGGGTCTCGAGCCCGATCTCGCGCATTGCATTGCGGAACAGCTCGCGATCCTCAGCCATGTCGATGGCTGCGCGCGAGGCAGCGATCAACTCCACGCCATGCTTCTCCAGGACGCCTTCGCGAACCAGATCCAACGCCGTGTTCAGGGCTGTCTGGCCGCCCATCGTCGGCAGCAGGGCATCCGGCTTCTCCTTCTCGATGATCCGGGCTACCGTGCGCCAGTTGACGGGCTCGATGTAGATCGCATCCGCCATCTCGGGATCGGTCATGATCGTCGCGGGATTCGAGTTGACGAGCACGACCCGGTACCCTTCTTCGCGCAGTGCCTTGCAAGCCTGGGCGCCCGAGTAGTCGAACTCGCACGCCTGGCCGATGACGATCGGGCCCGCGCCGATGATCAGGATGCTGCGGATGTCGTTTCTTTTCGGCATGATTCAACGAGTCAGGCCGGTCTGTTCGCCTGACGCCGCGCGGTCTCTTCAGCCACTTTCAACTGCGACTGCAGTCGGCGCAACATCAGATGGTTGAAGCGCTCGAACAGCGGTTTCAGATCATGCGGCCCCGGGCTCGCCTCCGGATGCCCCTGGAAGCTGAATGCCGCCCGATCCTTGAAAGCCAGCCCCTGCAGTGAGCCGTCGAATAGCGAGCGATGCGTCGCTCTGACATGCGTGGGCAGGGTGCTCTCGTCGACCGCAAACCCGTGATTCTGGCTAGTGATGAAAACGCGACCCGAGTCCAGATCCTGGACCGGGTGATTCGCGCCGTGGTGGCCGAACTTCATCTTCAGGGTCCGCGCACCCGCGGCGAGACCCAGGATCTGATGACCCAGGCAGATACCGAAGACCGGCAGATCCGTCTCGAGCAGCTTGCGCGTCGCGGCGATCGCGTAGTCGCATGGTTCGGGATCGCCCGGCCCGTTCGACAGAAAGACTCCGTCGGGATTGAGCGCGGTCACTTCCTCGGCGGAGGTCTGCGCCGGTACCACTGTCATGCGACACCCATGGTCGGACAGCAGTCGCAGGATGTTGCGCTTGATGCCGAAATCGTAGGCCACGACGTGCAATCGCTGATGCGAGCGAATGGGCGCGCGGGAGCTGTCGGGCCAGACAGTTCCTTCGTTCCACTGGAAATGGCGCTTCGTCGTGACGACCTTCGCGAGGTCCATCCCCTTCAATCCGGGAAATTTGCCCGCGGCCTTGACCGCCGCGTTCTGATCGACCTGCTCGCCGGTCATGATGCAACCGGGCTGCGCGCCCTTCTCGCGCAGGATGCGAGTCAGCTTGCGCGTATCGATTCCCGCGATCGCAACGACCTTGCCGCGCTCGAGAAACGCCTGGAGAGACTCGTTGGAGCGCCAGTTGCTCGCGAGGATCGGCAGATCCCGGATGACGAGGCCTGCCGGGTAGACCATGCCCGATTCCAGGTCCTCGGGAGTCGTTCCGGTGTTGCCGATGTGGGGAACGGTGAAAGTGACGATCTGCCGCGCGTAAGACGGATCCGTCAGGATTTCCTGATAGCCCGTCAATGCGGTATTGAAAACGACCTCGCCGGTGGTATTGCCCTTCGCTCCGATTGACAGGCCGCGGAAGATGGTCCCATCGGCCAGGGCCAGGACAGCGGCGGGTACGCTCACGTTCTTACAATTCCCATCAAATTCTGGCCATCGAATTCAGACGAGCGCGCATATACAAAGCGGGAGGAGTTCGTGATGAACATCCTCCCGCCTTGCATGGACTAACCCGTACACGGATTACGGCGAAATCTTACGGGCTTCCCGGCGGGCGTGTCCATGGAAAACGCGGCTCTGCTCGAGCTTGGAAACCGGGTAAAATCCCGCAGGGATTGCTGTAAGCCTATGTTTTGTAACCGAGTACGTCTCGCATGAAATAGCGGCCCGGTGGCTGCTCGGCCAGCCAGCTGGCTCCACGCAGTGCCCCCCGGGCGAAGATGATCCGATCGGTCGCCTCGTGCCCGAGCTGCAGGCGCTCGGACTGGCCCGCGAACAGCACGGTGTGCTCGCCGACGATATCGCCGCCGCGTACGACCGCGAAGCCGATCTGCCCATCCTTCCGCTCGGCGGCGCCGTGGCGTCCCACCACCGCCACCGAGTCCAAGCGCTGATTGCGTCCATCGGCGGCGGCTTCACCCAAGGCGAGCGCCGTGCCGGAGGGGGCATCGCGCTTCAGGCGATGGTGAGACTCGACGATCTCGATGTCGAACTCGGGGGGCAGTGCCTGAGCGGCCTCGCGCACGAGCTCGATCAGCAGCGTCACACCGATGCTCGTGTTGGGAGCGACGAGCAGAGGAATCTCGCGGGCAGCGGCTTCGAGCTCGGGAACGACGTCTGCATCGAGTCCGGTCGTGCCCACGAAGAGCGCCTTGCGGGCCTGACGACAGGCCGTCAGATTGGCATGCGTTGCAGCGGCACTCGAGAAATCGATTGCGACATCGCTGTCGCGCAAAGCCTGCGGCAAATCGCTCGTGATCTTTACACCGAGCGCTTCACGACGGGCGATGACGCCGGCGTCATCGCCGAGAAATGGACTCTTCGGGGAATCGACGGCCCCCGTGATCCGCAAATCAGGGAACTCCGAAGCCGTCCGCACGAGCGCGCGACCCATTCGGCCGACCGCACCAATGATGACCACGCGAATCATCGACTAACGTCCGCTGCCCGAAAAAAAGCGCTTCACGCCCTCGAAGAACCCATGCTCCCGAGGCGCGTGCCGATCGGAGTTCTCCTTCAGTGTCTCATCGAGCTGACGAATGAGCTCGCGCTGCGCGGATGAAAGGTGCACGGGCGTCTCCACGACCACCCGACAAAAAAGATCGCCCCGCGCGCCACCGCGAACGGGCTTCACACCCTTGTCGCGAAGTCGGAACACCCGGCCCGACTGCGTCTCCGGGGGCACTTTCAACGTGACATCGCCGTCGAGCGTCGGGACCTCGACCGTCCCGCCGAGTGCCGCGGTTGCAAAGCTGACAGGGACCTCACAGCTCAAGTGCTCACCCTCGCGCTCGAAGATCTCATGCTCGCGCACATGCACTTCGACATACAAGTCGCCGGGAGGACCCCCGTTGCGCCCGGCTTCACCCTCGCCGCTCAGTCGGATGCGGTCGCCAGTATCGACTCCGGCCGGCACTTTGACCGCGAGCTTGCGCGTACGGCGGATGCGTCCCTGTCCGAGGCAGGTGTCGCACGGATTCTTGATGACGGTCCCGACACCGCGGCACCGCGGGCAGGTCTGCTGAAGCTGAAAGAAGCCCTGGGAGATCCGCACCTGGCCGGACCCACCGCAGGTGTCGCATGCGGAGGCAGAGCTACCTTTCGCGGCGCCGCTGCCATGGCAGGTCTCGCACTCAGTGAGCTTCGGGACCTCGATTTCCGCCTCGTAACCGAACACCGCCCGATCCAGATCGAGCTCGAGCTCGTACCGCAGATCGGCACCCCGAAAGACCTGAGAGCGGCCGCCGCGCTTGGCGGCCCCGAAGATGTCACCGAAAACATCGCCGAAGATGTCACTGAACGCGTCGCCGGCACTGAATCCGCCCCGGCCGCCGCCACGTGACTGCGCCTCGATACCGGCGTGACCGTGCTGGTCGTAAACCGCGCGCTGGTGCGAATCGGTGAGAACCTCGCAGGCTTCCTTCGCCTCCTTGAATCGCTCCTCGGCTTCCTTGTCGTTCGGATTGCGATCCGGGTGGTACTTCATCGCCAGACGGCGATAAGCCTTCTTGATCTCCGCCTCGGTCGCGCTTCTGGGTACGTCGAGTACCTTGTAGTAATCCCGCTTCGACATGGCTCACATTGAGCGGCAGATGTGCCGCCGCTTTTGTACCAGCGCAACCACCCCGTGTACGCAGAGCGGGTTCGCGATCCCGCGAGCCCGCTCTACTTCGAGTGACGCGGCGCCACAAATGCGCCGACCAAGACTGCGCTGGCGACGATGTTACGACGCCTTGCGATCCTTGTCCTTCACTTCCTCGAACTCGGCATCGACCACATCGTCGCGTCCGGCTCCACCCGACGACGAGCCGCCGCCAGCCTCGGCGCCACCCGCTCCCGGTCCCTGGCCGCCCGCGGCTGCAGCACCCTGCTCTGCCGCATAGGCCCGCTGTGCAATGGCCGCGGAGGCCTGGGCCAGCGCCTCGGTCTTCTTCTCGAGAACACCTTTGTCGTCACCTTTCAGAGCAGTGCGGACATCGGAGATCGCCGACTCGACCCGGGCACGCTCGCCCGCATCGACCTTGTCACCCAGATCCTTGAGGGTCTTCTCGACGGCATGCACCATGCCGTCCGCCTTGTTGCGAACTTCCACCAGCTCGCGGAACTTCTTGTCCTCCTCAGCGTGCGCTTCCGCGTCGCGCACCATGCGCTTGATCTCATCCTCCGTGAGGCCGCTCGAGGCCTTGATGACGATCTTCTGCTCCTTGCCCGTGGCCTTGTCCTTCGCAGACACGTTCAGAATACCGTTCGCATCGATATCGAAGGACACTTCGACCTGCGGCAGGCCGCGGGGAGCCGGCGGAATCTCGGTCAGATCGAACTTGCCGAGCGACTTGTTGTCGGCCGAGCGATCGCGCTCGCCCTGCAACACGTGAATCGTCACCGCCGTCTGATTGTCGTCAGCGGTCGAGAAGGTCTGCGATGCCTTGGTCGGAATCGTGGTGTTCTTCTCGATCAGCTTCGTCATCACCCCGCCCAGGGTCTCGATACCGAGCGACAGCGGAGTCACATCGAGCAGCAGCACGTCCTTCACTTCGCCCGCGAGCACACCGCCCTGAATCGCCGCGCCGACGGCCACCGCCTCATCGGGATTCACATCCTTGCGGGGCTCCTTGCCGAAGAAATCCTTGACGTACTTCTGGACCAGGGGCATGCGGGTCTGACCGCCGACGAGGATCACCTCGGCGATGTCGCTGTTGGATACGCCCGCATCCTTCAATGCAGTGCGGCATGGACCGATCGTCTTCTGGACGAGGTCCTCCACCAGCGATTCCAGCTTGGCGCGCGTCAGCTTGATGTTGAGATGCTTCGGTCCCGACGCATCCGCCGTGATGTACGGCAGATTGATGTCCGTCTGCTGGGTCGAGGACAACTCGATCTTCGCCTTCTCGGCCGCCTCCTTCAGGCGCTGCATCGCGAGGGGGTCCTTGCGGACGTCCACCCCGGACTCCTTCAGGAACTCCTCCGCCAGGAAATTGATGATGCGCAGGTCGAAGTCCTCGCCGCCGAGGAACGTATCGCCGTTCGTGGACAGCACCTCGAACTGGCGCTCGCCGTCCACCTCCGCGATCTCGATCACGGAGATATCGAACGTGCCACCGCCGAGGTCGTAGACCGCGATCTTGCGGTCCTTGCCCTGCTTGTCCTCACCATAGGCCAGGGAGGCCGCGGTGGGCTCGTTGATGATGCGCTTCACCTCGAGGCCGGCGATGCGACCGGCGTCCTTGGTCGCCTGGCGCTGCGAGTCATTGAAATAGGCCGGGACGGTGATGACCGCCTCGGTCACGGGCTCGCCGAGATAATCCTCGGCGGTCTTCTTCATCTTCATGAGAACGCGGGCCGAGATCTCCTGCGGGGCCATCTTCTTGCCCTGCACCTCGACCCAGGCGTCGCCGTTGTCGGCGCGAACGATCTTGTACGGGACCATCTTGATGTCCCGCTGCACGATCTCGTCATCGAACTTGCGCCCGATGAGTCGCTTGATGGCGAACAGCGTGTTCTGCGGATTGGTGACAGCCTGCCGCTTCGCCGGCTGGCCCACCAGCACCTCACCGTCCTTCGTGAAGGCGATGATCGACGGTGTCGTGCGATCGCCCTCGCTGTTCTCGATCACGCGGGCTTTGCCGCCCTCCATGATGGCCACACACGAGTTCGTGGTGCCGAGGTCGATGCCGATTACCTTTGCCATGGGTATGTTACTCCGCGAGAGATCGTTTGATTCAATTGACTGCGTTTCTGGGGCACAGTGCCCGGTTATTCAAGTCATTTCGGGCGGTAAAAGTCCAACGTATCCCGCCCGCTAGCCGCCCTTGGCGACAATGACCCGGGCGGGTCGCAGCAATCGCCCGTTCAGGTCATAGCCGCGCTGCACCACTTGCAGCACCGAATTCGGCTCCGCGGTCGGGCAGTCCTGGGCCAACATCGCCTCGTGCCGGGAAGGATCGAACGGCTCACCGAGGGGGTCGATCACCTTGATGCCCATCTTCTGCAGCGCACGCTCCAGGAGCTTCAACGTGGCGGCCTGACCCTCAGCGAGAGCCCGCGCGTCGGCTTTCGCGCCATTCTGAACCGCGAGCTCCAGACTGTCCTGAACCGGCAGGAGCTCCGCGACGAGCTTCTCGAGGCCATACCGATTGGCCGACTCGATGTCGCGCTGCGCCCGCTTGCGGACGTTGTCCAGGTCGGCCACGGCGCGCAGGTACTGCTCCCAATGATTGCGAGCCCGCTCTTCCGCATCGGTGAGTGCCCGCTGCAGCCGCTCCAGCTCCACGAGCTGAGCCGCCGTCTCGGGCAATACCGCCGTCGGCTCCCCCGCCGCGCCACCGCGCGGGTCTTGCGCTTCGTCCGCTGTCATCCTCTTGCACCTCCCGAAAACAGGGCCCCTACCGAAAACAAGGACTTGCCCCCTGAAACCATTAAGTCAAATAGACTCCCTCACGGGCGAGCCCGCCGCAGGAGCCGCGAAAGCCGTGAGATGGAGGCTCAGCGCCTCGTTTTCAAGGCGCTGCTCAGAAGTTTAGCCGTCATGTCCACAATGGGGATGACACGCTCATAGGCCATACGCGTCGGACCGATGACGCCCACGATGCCGACGACGGCATCCTCGACAGCGTACGGAGCCGTCACGACGCTGCAGTCATCGAGGATCTGATACCCGGATTCGTGCCCGATGAAGATCTGGACCCTCTCGGCCTTCAGGCTGTGATCGAGCAGGTGCAGGAAGTCGCGCTTCTCGTTGAAGGCCTCGAAGAGCCGCCGCAGCTTCTCGACGTTGGTCAGCTCGGCGACCCCCATGAGATTGGTCTCGCCCTTGATCACGTATTCGAGCCGGTCCTCGCCGGTGCCCGACTCGAACACGTGCTGAGCCACCGAGATCGCATCGAGCATGATCTGATTCATGTGCGCGCGCGTCTCGCTGAGCTGCCGCAGGATCTCCTGGCGGACCTGAGCGAGCGTGCGGCCGCGAAACTGTTCGTTCAGGTAGTTGGAAGCGCGTTTGAGCTCGTCGGGCGAGTAACGGCGCTCGAGCTGGATGATCCGGTTCTGGACCTCGCGATCGTTGAACACCAGCACGACCAGCACGCGGTCATCCGACAGCCCGACGAATTCCACCTGGGTGATCGACGCCTGCTGGGCGCGCGGCAGCGTCACGACTCCGGCAAGATGGGTGACCGACGAGAGCAACTGCGAGACGGTCGCCACCAGGTCCTTCGAGCTCTCGCGGTTGCTGTCCACCTGACGGCGGATCTCGGCGATGGCGGTGTCATCCAGCGGCCGCAGGCGCAGCAGCGTATCGACGAAGAACCGATAGCCCTTGTCGGTCGGGATCCGGCCCGCGGAGGTGTGCGGGGAGGAGACGAAGCCGAGCTCCTCCAAGTCCGCCATGACGTTACGGACCGTGGCGGAGCTCAACTGCAGCCCCGACTCCCGCGACAGAGCACGGGAGCCCACCGGCTGCCCGTCGCGGATGTAGCTCTCGATCAGGGCGCGCAGCAGGTGTTGAGCCCGGTCGCTCAATCCCTCGGTCTCGCGGTCTTCACTCGCCATGAGCGTGAGTTTCCGCGAACTCGGTCACTTCAGTCCACTGTCGGTGCATGAGTCCCCCTGTCGGCGCATTGGCCCTGCCACATGGGCATGCTACAAAGGCGCCGCCTCGCACACTCGCGAGGTCTCGACCGAGGCTCCCGATGGCGTTTCCCGTTCGCGCCTGCGCGCTGGTGGGCAAATTCTCGGACCCCCGCGTGGCGGAGTCCGCCGGCGCCCTGATCCCTCACCTGCTGTCCCGGGGGGTCCGCATCCTCATCGCTTCGGAGGCGGACGATCCGCCGCTCGACTGGCATCCGGGCGGGGAGATCGTCCGCGTACCCGAGCGCGAGATCGGCCCGCGGGCCGACCTGGTCATCGCGATCGGCGGCGATGGCACCCTCCTTTACGCCGCGGGCCTGGTCGCCCACCACGAGGTCCCCCTGTTAGGGGTCAACCGCGGCCGCCTCGGGTTCCTGACCGATGTCATGCCGCAGGACATGTTTCCTTGCATCGATGCCGCTCTCGAGGGTCAATTGCAAGGCGACCGCCGGCAGCTGCTGGCCACGGAGCTCGATTGCGCCCAGGGAACGACTGCCCGCGCACTGGCGCTCAACGACGTCGTGCTGCAGAAGCTCGCTACGGGGCGAATGCTGGACTTCGAGACGCGGCTCAACGGACGTTACGTCAACACGCACGCAGGCGATGGCATCGTCGTTGCGAGCGCGACGGGCTCCAGCGCGTATGCGCTGTCGTGCGGAGGACCGTTGGTGGAGCCGCAGCTGGATGTTTTTGTGGTGGCGCCGATCTGTCCCCATACTCTGTCGGACCGGCCCATCGTGATCTCTTCGAGCTCGAGCATCGAGATTACCCTGCTCGAGAGACCGGATACGCGCGCGCAAGTCACGTGCGACGGCGTGGTGCTGGGCGAGCTCGAGCCCGGCGACCGGCTGAACGTGCGGGCCGCCACGCAGAAGGTCACACTGCTGCATCCGGCAGGATACGACTATTACCGCCTGCTGCGCTCCAAGTTGCATTGGGGGCGCGGCGGCTTCGAGCGCTGACCGGGGCCATCTATGCTCACCTACCTGCAGATAAGGGATTTCGCGATCATCGATGCCATCGAGCTCGAGCTGCGACCCGGACTCACGGTGTTGACCGGCGAGACCGGCGCGGGAAAGTCGATACTCGTGGACGCACTGCAGCTCCTCGCCGGCGCGCGCGCCGGTGCGGAAGTCGTGCGCCACGGAGCGGAGCGCTCGGAGATCACCGGAACGTTCGATCTGGGAAAAACACCACGCGAGCTGAAGAGATGGCTCGAGGAGCAATCGATCGAAGCCGGCCCGGAATTGGTCGTGCGCCGGGTCGTGGGCAACGACGGGCGCTCCCGCGCCTACCTCAATGGTCAGGCGGTGGCAATCCAGCTCCTGCGCGAAGCCGGGAACATCCTCATCGACATTCACGGTCAACACGAGTTTCAATCGCTGACCCGCGCGCCCGCTCAGCGCGAGTTGCTCGATGGCTACGGGCGCCTCGAGTCAACGACCGGCCAGGTCGGCATCGCTCATCGTGTCTGGCTCGAGCTGCTGAACCGCACCCTGGAGCTCGAGACCCGGGCGCGCGACCGCGACGCCAAACTCGAGCTGCTGCGCTATCAGGTCCAGGAGCTTGGCGCGCTGCAGCTTCGCGAAGGGGAGGTCCCCGGACTGATGGAGGAGCGTGCGCGGCTCGCCAATCGGGGACGACTCGCCCAGGCAGCCCAGACGGCCCTCCAGCAACTCTACGAGGCGGACGAAGGCAGCGCCCATTCGCATGTGAGCACCGCTCTGCAAGCGCTGCGGGGACTGGCGCAAGTGGACCCCAAGCTGGGCGCCGTGCTGCCCCTGCTCGATGAAGCGGCGATCCAGATCCGGGAGGCGGCTCGCGAGCTCGAGCAGTACGGTGCGAGTCTCGATCTGGATACCACTCGTCAGGACGAGGTCGAAAAGCGCCTCGCCGCCATCGAGGACCTGGCCCGCAAACATCGGGTGACGCCCGAGGAGCTGCCGGGTCGCGCCGCCCATCTCGCCGCGGAGCTCGATACTCTCCAGCGCGCCGACATGGATCTCGCGGTTCTTCGCAAGGAGCTGGCGAGCGCCCTCGAGAGCTATCGCACGCTCGCGGCACAGCTCTGCGCCCGTCGTGTAACGGCAGGACGTGCCCTGGCGAAGGACATCACGACGCGGATGCAGACTCTGGGCATGGCCGGCGGCCGTTTCCAGGTCGAGGTCACGCAGGACGGCACCGCGGAGCCGACCCAACACGGCCTCGATCAGATCGACTTTCGAGTCAGCGCCAATCCGGGCCAGCCGCCGCGTCCGCTCGCCAAGGTCGCCTCGGGAGGCGAGCTGTCACGCCTGTCTCTCGCTGTCCAGGTCTCGTGCGCCGTACGCGAGATGCGTTGCATGGTGTTTGATGAGGTTGACTCGGGGATCGGCGGCGCAATAGCGGAGATCGTTGGCCGGGAGCTGCGCTCGCTCGGCGAGCGTGGCCAGGTGCTGTGCGTGACCCATCTTCCCCAGGTCGCCTCGCAGGGACATCATCATCTGCGGGTCACGAAGCTCACGGACGGCCGCACGACACGAACGTCCTTGAATGAATTGACCCCCGACGACCGGACGGAAGAGCTGGCGCGGATGCTCGGCGGCGTCGAGGTCACCTCCAAAGCCCGCGAGCACGCGCGCGAGATGCTTCGAGCTGCGGAGGCAGGCACCTCAGGACGCACGCCCGCGAAGCAGGCGCGCGCGACAGCGGCATCCGACGCAGAGCCCGCCCGGCCGGCCTCCCGCCGACCGTGAGATGAGCGCTGGCGGTCAGCTCGGCCTCTTTTTCCGATAGGTGCAGCCGTTGCGCCGGCAATGGCCGTAGAGCGTCAAGGAATGATCGCTGATGGCGAATCCCAGGCGTTGCGCGACCGCCAGCTGACGGTCCTCGATACCGGAATCCATGAACTCTTCGACCCGCCCGCAGTCGAGACACACGATGTGGTCGTGGTGCGTGCCCTGGTTGAGCTCGAAGACGGCCATGCCATCCTCGAAGTGATGTCGCGTCACCAGCCCCGCGGTCTCGAACTGGGTGAGCACGCGATACACGGTTGCCAGGCCGATGTCCTCGTTGGAGTCGAGGAGCTGACGATAAATGTCCTCGGCCGACAGGTGGCGAGTCTGGCTGCTCTCCAATATTTCGAGAATCTTCAGGCGCGGCAGCGTCACCTTCAGACCGGCTTTGCGAAGGTCTTTGCCTTCCACGCTGCTTCCTCCCGCGGTCACTCCCGGCGGCGCGAGGCGCACTGCAGGGGTGTCGCAATCAGGTATGATTCGCTGCATTATCACTCAACCGACCCGCGCGAGACTACCTCCGGTCCTCGCGCATGCTCGATGGATCGCATGAACTCAAGCACCCTTGCGCGACCCCCGCGCCTCATCCTGAGCCTTCTCGTGGCGACGCTCCTGCTTGCCGGATGCGTGTACCGCATGAACATCCAGCAGGGCAATTTCCTCGAGGGGCGCACGGTGGACCAGCTCCAGGTGGGCATGACGCGCAGTCAGGTGCGCTACCTGCTCGGGACGCCCATGGTTCCCGACGCCTTCGACAAGGAGCGCTGGGACTACCTCTACTATTTCAAGAAAGGACATCTGCACAAGCCCGAGGAGCGCCACTTGATCGTCTACTTCAAGGACGACAAGGTCGAGCGATTCGAGCGCAACAACATCCCCAACTCGGCGCCGCTGCCCATGGACCAGGGGCCGGCCGTGGACAAATTTCCGAATATCTAACGCGATTCTGTTCCGCGCGATTTTGACGGCGGCGCTTCCAGCGCCTCTGGCCCGGCTCGATCGAGTGATGGGGCTCGCCAGGAGAAGCGGGCTAGGTCCGCTTGCGGGCAACCTGGACTCGCTCGCGGCGGCGTTGCCTGGGGTCCGCGCTCAAGGGCCGGTATAGCTCGACGCGGTCGCCGTCCGCGACCCGCTCGGAGCGCTGGCGCAATTCGCCGTAGACGCCGACAGGCGCCGAATCCCACGGCGCTTCGGGCAAGTTGGCGATCTCACGCGCAGCAGTCAGTGCATCGCCGATCGTGCCGTTGCTCGGGATCTCCACGGTCCACAGGTATTGCCGGTCCCGCAACGCAAAGGCCACCACGCAGCGCTTGGAGCCCTTGCTCTTCACGCGGGCGAGCTGCGGGCCCGAGCGACGAAGGCATCGACCAGCGCCGCAGCGCTGTCACCGAATTTCTGCTCGAACACGAGCGCGGTCAGAGGATTCCTGAATGCGAAACGCAGGGTGAGCTGTACGCGGCAACCCTCGCCCTGCCCGCCGGCCGGCGCGACGGGCGACAGCAACCACTGCCCCTCCAACATCTTGAAGGGACCGTCCACCCGGTGCATGAGGATGCGGCTATCCGGCTCCAGCTCGTTGCGGGTAGTGAACTCCTCCTGCAACGGGCCCCACCGCACCCCGATGGTGGCGATGATCTCACGCTCCGTTCGTGAACGGACGCGTGCGTGAGTGCACCAGGGCACGAACTGGGGGTAACTCTCGATGTCGTTGATCAGCTCGAACAGCCGGCGCGGCGGCCTGGCAACGAGCGCGGAATGCCGTATCTCGCGCATGCATGGATTGTCACAAGATTGGCCGCTCGTTGCCACGTCTGCCATAGTCGCGCCATGAGCACCGCCGAGAGCACTCCCCGCCTGATCGCCGAGAACCGCAGAGCGCGCTTCGACTACTTCATCGAGGAGCGTTACGAGGCCGGCATTGCCCTGCTGGGCTGGGAGGTGAAAGCCATGCGCGCGGGACGCGCACAGTTGACCGAGGCATACGTGTATGTGAGGGGCGTCGAGGCATTCCTGACCGGCGCCCACATCACGCCGTTATTGTCTGCCTCGACCCATGTGGTCGCCGATCCCGTCCGGACCCGCAAGTTGCTGCTTCATCGCGCCGAGCTCTCGCGACTCGTCGGCGCCGTGGAGCGCAAGGGCTATACCCTCGTGCCGCTCGAGCTGTACTGGAAGAACGGCCGGGCCAAGCTGCAGGTGGGCCTTGCGAAAGGCAAGAAGCAACACGACAAGCGGGCGACGGAAAAGGATCGTGACTGGCAGCGCGACAAGGCCCGGCTGTTACGTCGCGGCTGACAGCAGGTGCGCCAGGAGCCCTCTTGCGGTATTCTGTACGCACCTTGCAGGGGGCGACCGGTTTCGACGTGGGTTGCAAACCTCCAGGGGCGTACCGAGGCGCAGTGCCCTCGTAAATACCGCTGCAAATCATAGTTGCCAACGACGACAACTACGCTTTAGCTGCCTAATCGCAGCTGACCTCTGACCGGCTCGTGCCTATGCGACCGAATCAGGGGACGCGTTCATAGGATCGCGATCCGGTGTGCGACAGGCCGGGTCGCTAAGAGTCACTGTGTGCTGGCGTGACGTCTTCCCTGCTCCTTGGGTAGCGGCGCGCGAGAACTAAAAAGTGAGCTATGTACGTAGATCCTGGTGTCTAGCGCTTGCGGACGAGGGTTCGATTCCCTCCGCCTCCACCAACACCCGCCGAGCACTGGCCGTTCGCCCAGTGCTCGGCATGCTCAGCGGGGCGCGGGAGAGCGACCGTCGAGGCTAACGAGGCTTCCGTAGAGATCCGGGCGGCGATCGCGGAAGACGAACCAGTTGTTGCGTAGCTGCGCGATTGCCTCGAGATCAAAGGTCGCCGTCAGCACGCAATCACCCTCTTCGGGAGCCTCGGCCAGCTTGGCCCCCGTCGGATCCGCGATGAAGGAGGACCCGTAGAAGCGGATGTACAGCTGCTCGGGGTTCTGCAGTGAGCGCTCGAGACCGTAGCGGTTGGATGCGATCAGCGGTGTGAGATTGGCCGCGGCGTGCCCCTGCTGGGTGCGCTGCCAATGCTCACGCGAGTTGACCGGCATCGCTGGCGGGGGCTCGGTGCCGATGGCGGTGGGAAAGAAAAAGAGCTCCGCACCCTGGAGGGCCATGACGCGTGCCGTCTCCGGGAACCACTGGTCCCAGCAGATACCCACGCCGATGCGTCCGAAGCGTGTGCTCCAGACTTTGAAGCCGGTGTCGCCGGGGCTGAAATAATTCTTCTCCTGATATCCCGGCCCGTTCGGGACGTGCGACTTGCGGTAGGCGCCGAGATTCGTACCGTCGGCGTCGAGTAGGGCAATCGTGTTGAAGAAGGCCGGCCCCGATCTCTCGAAGAAGCTGATCGGCAGCACGACGCCGAGCTCGCGGGCCACGGCGGTGAAATGCCTGACGGCGCGATTGTGCTCGACCTCGCATGCGAGCGCGAGATGGCGCGCGTCCTGCTCGATGCAGAAGTACGGCGCCTCGAACAACTCGGGGAGCAGGATGATCTGCGCGCCCCGTCGCGCCGCCTCGCGCACCAGCCGATCCGCCTTCGCCATGTTGGCCTCCACGTCCCAGGTGCAATCCATCTGCAGCGCGGCGACCGTGACCGGCCGGGAGGGACGGCGGAAGTGCTCAGGTTCCTGCGGCATGAAGAGCCTCGCTCACTCGCTCACTAGGGACATCATGCTCCTCCCCGGGCACGGTCGGCCAACGCGCGGTGTACCTGCTCCGTGATGCGCATCGCTGTCTCCAGCGCCATGAGGCCGGCCTCGCCACTGACAACGGGAGGCTTCCCGGTGCGGATGCAGTCCAGGAATGACTCGATCTCGGCCTTGAGCGCATCTCCCTGATCCAGAGCCTGCTCCTCGATCGTGACCGGCAGCGGGCCTGGAGCGTCGGCAGCCGTGCGCTTGCGAATCACCGTGAGGATTTTCTGCTGCAAGTCCAGTGAGAGGTAGGCGTCGTCTTCGAACACGCGCAGCTTGCGCTCAGTCTTCACGCTGACGCGACTCGCCGTGGCATTCGCCACGCAACCATTGACGAAGCGGATGCGTGCATTCGCGATATCGATCTCGTCCGAGAACACCGGTGTTCCGACAGCATCAATGGAAGAAATCGGAGCCCCGACGATAGTCTGGACGATATCGATGTCATGGATCATCAGGTCGAGGACGACGTTGACATCCGTGCCTCGCTCCCGATAAGGGGCGAGCCGATGGCACTCGACAAATCGCGGCGTGTGCAAGTAGGGCTCCGCGGCGAGAATAGCGGCGTTGAAACGCTCCAGATGTCCTACCTGAAGGATCTTGCCCTTGCGGCTGGCCAGCGAGATGAGCTCACGAGCCTGCTCCGGCGTCTCGGTAATGGGCTTCTCGACCAGCACATGAGCCCCGGCGGCCAGGAAGTCGTGGGCGAGAGCGAAATGGGCCGGAGTCGGCGTGACGATGCTGACCGCATCGACTTTGCCGAGCAGCGCCCGATGATCCGCGGTCCCGCGCGTACCGACCTCGGCGGCCACCTGGTCGCGCGATTCCTGTCTCGAATCGACGACCGCGACCAGGTCGCAGCCCGCGGCTTGCGCGTATTTCTGCGCATGAAACCGGCCCAGGTAGCCGACACCGATGACTGCCGCTCTGATTTTTTGCATGGCGCCGTATAGTCTAATATGCGCGCCCCGGAAGGTAGCGACCGCACGTTGCCCCGGACGCGCACTGCAGTTTGGGCGGCCGGCGCACTTTAGGAGGCAACTCTGGAGCTTCTCGACCGTGTTCGGGGTTCGTGGGCGGCGCAATCGCGCACGCGCCGCGGGCTGATCCTCTATGGCCTCGCCGTCGTGTTCGGACTGATCGGGGTGCCACTGCTCACCTGGATGGTGGGAGATCGCATCCTCGGCCCCTACTCACATGGCAGCAATCCGCACGCCGGCCCGCTCGCGCTGCTGGGCGATTTCTTCGCGGGCCTGGGCCACGGCGCCCTCGTTTATTGGGTGGTTGCCCTGGGTCCGGCCCTGTTCCTGCTGTTGCTGCAACTGCTGGCCCTTGCGTTCCAGCGGTCCGCCGGAGCCTCCGGCGCCGATTAAGTAATGCTCGTCAATCCCCGGGGATTTCTCGCAGCAGGAGTGTGACCGCCATCGCACCGTCCTCGGCGGGCCGCATGACATCCTTTGCGGCACGGGTGGTACCGGGATCGGTGCACTCGGAAGAATAAAACGGAAAAGATCGCGGGGATGTCAGGAATGAAGCACACCACGGCGCCGGGCCAGACGCCCGGGACGGCGCAGTCCGTCGAGCCTACCGGAGAGACCACGAAGAATCGCGTCCTGAGCCGCCTGAAACTGGCGCTGATCCAGGACGAACGTGCCGACCGGGGGTACAACCCGTACGATGCGGCGAGCGCCCGTCTTCGGGATGTCTGGCGCTCGAAGCCCAAACGAGCGTGACCGCGTCCGCTTCCCGCCGGCAACGAAACTGATGTCTGCGACAGTGCCGCAGGCGAATTTGCCGAATAGACTAAGCCGGCCAATAAACCCCGATGGCGAGCGCCAGCGCGGCCCCCGTGGCGAGGTGCGCCGCCAGCCGCCAGGACCGGCTGCGAAGCTCTCCGTAGAAGCTCGTGGCCGTGGCGGCCGAAAGGAGCGTGAAGATGGCGATCGCCAGTAGCAGAGGGCCTCTTTCGGGCGCAAAGCGCGCAGCCGCCTGGGGAAGCAGCGCGATGACGATCCCGGTCATGGCGAGCCCCACGGCGAGCGACACCGCTGAACCCATCGCGATACCCAGCAATACTGTAAAAGGGCGCATAGGTTCCCATTGGAAGGGTGCGGGGAGCGAAAGTTGCGGTCCGGCGCACTTGCTGAGGTGAACCGCACCCTCTAGCCTTACTCCAAAGTGTAATGGAAATACCTACACCGCTTCCCCTATTGAGAGCGTCGTGACGATGCCAAAATCCTTTCGCCGGTCCACGGGCTGGATCGCCGCGTTTTCCCTCATTGCGCTCGCTCTCGCACTGGCCGGCTCCGTGCAGGCGCCGGCGGCCAATACCTCCATCCTGCCCGCAGGAGCGCTGGCCCCCAGCGATGCGCAGCGCTCGACGGCGCGCAAGGTCGGCCGCATCCTCGAGGAAGCGCACTACAGCCGAGCTCAGATCGACGACAAGATGTCCGAGCAGGTGTTCCAGCGATATCTGGACTTCCTGGACGGACAGCGCAGTTACTTCCTCGCGAGCGACGTGGCGGAGTTCTCCGCCTACCGCTTCAAGTTCGACGACATGATCCGCACCGGCGACATCGAGCCCGCCTATCTCATCTTCGCGCGTTTCCAGCAGCGCAATCGCGAGCGGATGGAGCGCGCCGTCGCATCGCTGAAGAGCGAACCGGACTGGACGGTCAACGAATCCTTCGAGTTCGAGCGCCAGCACGCGCCGTGGCCTGCGAGCGACGCCGAGATGAACGAGCTGTGGCGCAAGCGTGTCAAGAACGACGCTCTGTCGCTGATGCTGACGGGCAAACAGTGGCCCGAGGTGAGCGACATCCTGCGCAAGCGCTACGAGCGCGTGTTGAAGCGGGTCGATCAGATCACATCGGAGGATGTGTTCGAAAACCTGATGAATGCCTATGCGCGGACCTTCGATCCGCACTCGAGCTACTTCTCGCCGCGCAACTCCGAGGAATATCGGATCCAGATGAGCCTCAACTACGAGGGCATCGGCGCATCGCTGCAGCTCGTGGACGACTACGTGACGATCATCAATGTGATCGAGGGAGGACCCGCCGCGGTTGCCGGCACTCTCAACCCGAATGACCGTATCACGGCTGTCGGCCAGGGTCATGATGGCGAGTTGAAGGACGTCATCGGCTGGCGCCTCGATGACGTGGTGCAACTGATCCGCGGCAAGGCGGGCACCAGCGTGCGCCTGCAGATCCTGCCCTCCGGCGCGGCGCCCGGGTCTCAGGAAAAGACTCTGGAGTTCGTGCGCAACAAGGTCACGCTCGAAGCGCAAGCGGCGCACAAGGAAGTGAAGAATGTGGTCCGGAACGGCAAGACACTCAAGATAGGGGTCATCACCGTGCCCGGGTTCTACCAGGACATCGCAGCGCAGAACGCCGGCGACCAGAACTATCGGAGCACGACGCGCGACGTGCTCCGCCTCCTCAACGAGCTGAAGGCGGAGAATGTCGACGGCCTGGTGTTGGATCTGCGCGGCGATGGTGGCGGCTATCTGCCGGAGGCCACCGCGCTCACCGGCCTCTTCATCGATCACGGCCCCGTCGTCCAACTGAAGGACACCACCGGCAGACTGGAGGTCCTGGACGATCCCCAGCCCTCGGCGGCCTATGACGGTCCCCTGGCCGTTCTCGTGGACCGCTTCAGCGCCTCGGCCTCGGAGATCTTCGCGGGAGCCATCCAGGACTACCACCGCGGCATCATTCTCGGCCAGCGGACCTTCGGCAAGGGCACGGTCCAGAACCTCGTGCAGCTCGATCGCTGGTCCCAGAAGCCCGTCAGCGGTCAGCTCACGGTGACCATCGGCAAGTTCTATCGTGTCACCGGCGAAAGCACCCAACACCGCGGCGTCGAGCCGGACCTCTCGCTCCCCTCCCCCATCGACCTGAAGGAGGTCGGCGAGAGTGCCCTGGAGGCTGCCCTCCCCTGGGACCGAATCGCGGGCGTGCCGTTTCAGGCGAGCCAGCCGCAGGCCACCGCGCTGCCGGTTACAACTCTCGCCTCGGAAGAGGATTACCGCGCGCAGCACGATCCCGATTACCGCTGGCTGGTGTCCGATATCGCGGCCATCGATTCGGTGCGGGAGCAGCACAGCGTATCGCTGAGTCTGAAGGTGCGGCGCGAGGAGCGCACCCGTCAGGAGAAGGAGCGGCTCGACCGCGAGAACAGCCGGCGGGCCGCGAAAAACCTGCCGCCCCTGAAGTCCGTGGAAGACATCGAGAAGGACAAGAGCGAGGCTCCGGATGTGGTGCTCACGCAGGCCGCCCAGATCATGGGAGACATCGTCACCGGCGCCCACCCGATGCCCAGCACGCAGCAGAAGACGGCCCGGCGCGGTTGAGGAGCCGTCGGCTCACGGGAGCGGCGGGGCAAGCCCGCGCGACGGTCGCTTCTTCAACTAACGCCGCAGGACTCTGAAGAGGTCCCAGATATCCTCGGCGAGGACGTTGGGCATGCGTGCGGCGCTCCCGCCCACCGGTGTCGCGTCGAGCACATCGCCCTCCGAGAACGCGATGGAGTCCGTGGCCGGCGTGGTGTCAGCGGGACTGCGGTAGCGCGCGACCTGCTTCAAGCGCTCGGTGCGGGCACGGATCTCCTGAGCAATATTCGTCTTGATCTGGATCGACTCGCGGGCAGCTTCGATCTCCTGCATGAGAGTCATACACTCGTCCTGAGAGCCATACTCATCGGCAGCCTCGCGCCGATTGCTGGCGTCCCGCGCGAGCTTGACGAGATTCGTCTTCACGAGACGCGCGCACAAAACTTCCGCGTAGGCGATCGCCGCGAGATTGATGGCACGACGCGCCTCCACGGAAAGCCCTGGGAACTCGGCAATCGGCTCTTTGTCCAACACCTGGAACGCCTGGCGCGCTTCGCTGAGAGCCGCGTTCGCGGCGACCGCGGCGGCGACTGCCGTTGCCGAGCGGTGCTCGAGAGCACGCCGCTTGAAGTAATGCCAGAACCTGGTCAGCCGCGCGCGCTCCGCCTCCAACGCCGCGACACGCTCAGCCTCTTCCGCAGCCAACACCTCCGCGCTGCGCAGGCGCTTCTCGGCTGCCTGATTGCGCGCAAAGCGCTGGCGATTGTGCTCGGCGAGATGTTGCCGGCGCTCGCGGTCTTCCTGTTGAGCGACGAGGTCCGCCACGAACTGGTCGATGAGCTCCCGCCCCAGTTGCCACAGGCGGCGTAGCTGATAAAACACCAGCGCGGGATAGGCCGTGTCGGCCATCCCGAGTCGCGCCTCGAGCGAGCCGAGCATTTCCTGGACGCGCTGCGTCGCCCCTTCCTGCTGCTTGACCCGATCCTTCAGCCGGTAGATCTCCTCCTGGAGCTCCCCGTAGGCCTTCTTCAGCTCGGCGCGATTGCGGAACAGGGCGAGGACGCGCCCCTCATCTTCGATGGGCTCGTCCGGACGCAGGTTGAGCTTGAGAAATCCGAGCTGACGCAGGGCCTTCATGAGAACGCAGCGCTGATCGCGCCGCTTCTCACTACTCGACGACGAGGCACCTCGTGGCCGGAGAGAAGCGGTGACCTCGCTCCACACAATATTCCAGCCACTTGTTTAGCATTACGTTGCGCGCCCAGCGCTGATCCAGTTCACGCTCCGCCTGGCTGCGAAGCGCTTTGAGAACGGGTTGGAAATGTGCGCCCGCCCACTCCTGGGCTTCCGCGAGATGCGCGTCATGATAAATGCGCACGCGCATGTCCGGATACCGCTCGGCGCCGCCGCCGCCAGGCAGCGAATAGGTCAAATTCACGGTGCTCGTGTAGGTCGAGCGTTCCGCAATCGTGAGGAGCAGATCACAGTCCGGCGCCACCGCGGAGCGATGCCGGCCCGTCAGCGACGCGAGATCGGCGACGAGCCAACCGAAACGGATGTAGTTGCTCTCGTACAGGCCCATGAGCGCGACGAAGCTGCGCGGGCGCGCACGCCAGGAGGCCGGTGTCAGAGTGTCGTTGAGCATCACGACTGACTATAACCCACGCCAGTGCTCGCGCAAGTGTGTCTTCCGGATGTTTCCCGGTAATTTTCCGTGCGGTGGCGGGCGGCATGAATCCTGCAGCACATGTCAATGAGCTCAGCGAGCGCGCCGCGCGTTTGCGCTCACGGCCGCAGGCGCCGCTCGATGCCGGTCGTGTTGAGAATCCGGCTGGCGATCTCCTCGATGGAGCACTCGGTCGTGTCGAGGACCGTGATCGAATAGCGTGCGAACAGTGCTTCCGCGGCCCGGAGCTCGTATTGGACCTGAGGCCGCGAGGAGTATTTGCTCTCGGGACGACGCTCATTGCGGATCTGCATCAGGCGGTCCGGCTTGATCGTCAGGGCATAGAGCTTGCGGCGATGGGGCTCCAGGCGGGCGGGCAGTCTACCGAGCTCCAGGTCCTCATCGGTGAGAGGATAATTCGCCGCGAACACACCGTACTGGAGCGCAAGATACAGACATGTCGGCGTCTTGCCGGAGCGTGACACCCCGACGAGAACGACGTCCGCATGACCGTAGTCGCCGCCGCTGCCGTCGTCGTTCGCAAGCGCAAAGTTCGTCGCATTGATGCGCGTTGTATACGCGGCGAGGTCCGCTATGCCGTGAGCCCGTCCGGCACGGTGAGTGGAACGGGTCTTGAGCTCCCGCTCCAGGGGCCCGACGAAAGCGGCGAAGAAATCGAGAAACAGTCCCTTGGCCGCCATGACGATGTCACGCAGCTCATCCTGTACCAGGGTGCTGAAGATGATGGGGCGCAGCGCCTCCTCTTCGGCCACGCGATTGATGCGGCCGACCGCCTCGTGCGCCTTGTCAACGCTCGACACAAATGGCAGAGTGATTGGTCGAAATTCAAGGCCCTCGAATTGCGTCATCAGACTGTGGCCGAGCGTTTCGGCAGTCACCCCTGTCTGATCTGAGACGAAGAATACGGTGCGACGACTCACGATTTCGAGGCCTGGCGGTGCTTGCGGTAGAGCACGAGTCTTCCACCGCTCGAGCACCGGAGCAAGCGCCATCGCCTGTGCCAAGTTGGTCGAGGAATTGTGTTGAACGCGTACGTCATACCTTTCGAGCGCCTCGGGATGCACGACGTCGAGACCGTCGGCGGTAAGAATGCTTCGCTAGGCGAAATGATCGGCTCACTCGCGAACCTCGGGGTACGCGTGCCGGGAGGCTTTGCCACCACCGCCCAGGCCTATCGCGAGTTCCTCCAGCAAGGGGGCCTCGATGAGCGCATCCGAGCGGAGCTCGCCGAGCTCAACGTGGACGACGTCACCCGGCTTGCCGCGACCGGGGCGCGCATCCGCGAATGGGTCCTCTCCACGCCGTTTCCGCCCGCCATCCAGTCGGCGGTGGCCGAAGAGCTGCGGCGGATGAGCGGCGGCCGTGAGATCGCGGTCGCCGTGCGCTCATCGGCAACTGCCGAAGACCTGCCGGAAGCGTCCTTTGCCGGACAGCAAGAGACATTCCTGAATGTGCGCGGCGAGGCCCATGTGTTGAAAGCGATGCACGAGGTGTTCGCTTCGCTCTTCAATGACAGGGCGATTGCTTATCGCGTGCACCAGGGATTCGACCATAGCGCCGTGGCGCTCTCTGCAGGCGTGCAGCACATGGTGCGCAGCGACCTCGGAGCGAGCGGCGTCATGTTCACCCTCGACACCGACTCCGGATTCCGTGATGTCGTATTCATCACAGCCTCGTACGGTCTGGGTGAGACCGTCGTACAGGGCGCAGTCAATCCGGATGAGTTCTACGTGTACAAGCCGGCGTTACGCGCCGGGAAGTACCCCGTCCTGCGGCGCAATCTGGGCGGAAAGGCGATCAAGATGATCTACGCGCCCGCGGGCTCCGCGGAGCGCGTGTCGACCGTGGACGTTCCGCAGCAGGACCGCCTGCGTTTCTGTCTCGACGACCAGGACATCATGGCTCTCGCGCGCCAGGCTCTCATCATCGAGGAGCACTACAAGCAGCCGATGGACATCGAGTGGGGCAAGGACGGCTCGAGCGGCGAGATCTTCATTCTGCAGGCACGCCCGGAAACCGTCCAAAGCCGCGCGGGTCGCACGATCCAGCGCTTCTCGCTGAAATCGCGCTCGCGCGTCCTCGCGACCGGCCGCAGCATCGGCCAGCGAATCGGGTCCGGCCCGGCGCGTGTCATTCGCGATGTCGCGGAGATGGCGCGCGTGCAGACGGGGGATGTGCTGGTCGCGGACATGACCGACCCGGACTGGGAACCGGTGATGAAGCGGGCCGCCGCGATCGTCACCAACCGCGGGGGACGCACGTGTCACGCGGCCATCATTGCGCGCGAGCTGGGTATTCCTGCGGTCGTGGGCTGCGCGGACGCCACCCAGCGTATTCATGAGGGGCAGGAGGTCACCGTCTCCTGCGCCGAAGGCGACACCGGTTACGTGTACGAAGGACTGTTGGAATTCGAGCGCAAGCAGATCGAGCTGGATGCGCTGCCGAAGATTCCCGTCAAGATCATGATGAACGTCGGCAACCCCGACCGGGCTTTTGATTTCGCCGGCATCCCGCACCGGGGCGTGGGGCTCGCGCGGCTCGAGTTCATCATCAATCGCATGATCGGCGTACACCCGCGCGCCCTGCTGGAATTCGATTGTCTCGACGGCGAGCTGCAGGAGCAGATCCGGGCGCAGATGGCCGGATACAGCGATCCGGTCGGCTTTTACGTGGACAAGCTGGCCGAGGGCATCGCACAAATCGCCGCGGCGTTTGCACCCGAGCCCGTGATCGTGCGCCTGTCCGACTTCAAATCGAACGAATACGCCAATCTCATCGGCGGCTCACGCTACGAGCCGGACGAAGAGAACCCGATGCTCGGCTTCCGTGGCGCATCGCGCTATGTGGATGAGACTTTCCGTCCCTGTTTCGAGCTCGAATGCCGGGCCCTGAAGAAGGTGCGCGAGAACATGGGCCTCACGAACGTCCAGGTCATGGTGCCCTTCGTGCGCACCCTGAAAGAGGCGCAGCAGGTGACCGAGCTTCTCGCTCTGAACGGCCTCGAGCGTGGTGTGGACGGTCTCAAAGTGATCATGATGTGCGAGCTGCCGACGAACGCGGTGCTCGCCGACGAGTACCTGCAGCACTTCGATGGCATGTCGATCGGCTCGAACGATATGACGCAGCTCACGCTGGGCCTCGACCGGGATTCGGCCATCGTCGCCAAGCTGTTCGATGAGCGCGACGAGGCAGTGAAGCGGATGCTGGCCATGGCGATTTCCGCCTGCCGCAAACGAGGCAAGTACGTCGGAATCTGCGGTCAGGGGCCCTCGGACCATCCCGAGCTCGCGCGCTGGCTGCTCGAGCAGGGCATCGAGAGCATGTCGCTCAATCCGGATACCGTCGTCGAGACGTGGCTGTTCCTGGCGCAGGGCGCGAACAAGAAGGCGTAGTCGAGCTCCTGAGGCGGGCCGCCGACATCAGTTGCCCGAATAGGCGGGCGCAAACAATCGCGCCCGATAGTGCCTCAGCTCACGGATCGACTCCTGAATATCGGCCTGCGCGAGATGCGTACCTTGCTTCGAGAAGCTGTCCGCAACCGCCGGTGCCCAGCGTCGAGCGAGCTCCTTGAGCGTGCTCACGTCGAGATTGCGGTAGTGGAAAAAACGTTCGAGCTGAGGCATGTAACGCGCGAGGAATCGCCGGTCCTGGCAGATGCTGTTCCCGCACATCGGGGAGGCGCCGGCCTTCACCAGCGGCGTCAGGAATTCCAGTGTCTGAGCCTCGGCCGCCGCCACGCTGACCGTGCTCGCGCGCACACGCGCCAGCAGCCCCGACGAGCCATGCTGGCGCTGGTTCCAATCGTCCATGCGCGCCAAGACCTGCTCGGGTTGGTGAATTGCGAGAACCGGACCGTCCGCGACGATCGTGAGCTCCTTGTCGGTCACGACCGTCGCGATCTCGATAATCGAGTCCGAATCGGGCTTGAGGCCCGTCATCTCCAGATCGATCCAGATGAGGTGATCGCCGCTCATCATTTCAGGTGCCATCTCGGTTGAGACTGAGTTTAGCAGACGTTACGCTCCACGCCGTGGAGGACACATTCGAGGCCCTTGTCATTGCCGCATTCGGGAGGCACCTGCTGGTCCGGGACGAGGCCAGTCGCGAGCTCAAAGCGCGCCCCTTCGGCCGCGGGCTTACCCTCGTCTGCGGCGACAAAGTGCGTTGCCGCCCGGATGCTCGGCACGGCGAGACTCATGTTGTCGAGCTGCTGCCGCGCCGCACCGCTCTCTATCGGTCCAACCTGCGTGGCGGCTCCGAGCCGGTCGTGGCGAATCTATCGCAGCTGTGCGTCGTGCTGGCACCGCTCCCCACGCCTGACTGGTTCGTCGTCGATCGCTATCTGGCCGCAGCCACGTCGGCGGGCCTCACGGCAACACTCGTGGTCAACAAGAGCGATCTGGGGCTCACCGAGGAATTGCAAACCGAGCTGCGCGTCTACGAGGCTGCAGGCTATCCGTGGATCGGCTGCTCGGCGCGATCGCCGGAGGGCGTGGAAAGCCTGCGACGGACGTGCCAGGGGACTGTCGCCGCTCTCGTCGGGCAATCCGGTGTCGGCAAGTCATCGCTCGTGCGGCAGCTCGCTCCGCTCGCCGAAGTTGAGATCGGCGATCTCGTGCGCGACGAAGAGGGTCGGCACACGACAACACGCTCCCGTCTGTGGGACCTGCCTCAGGGCGGCCAGCTGATCGACTCGCCCGGGGTGCGGGATTTTGCTCCGGCCGTGGATCGTCTCGATGCGCGCCACCTCGGCTTTGTGGAAGTCGCCCGGCTCTCGCGGGAATGTCGGTTCCTCGACTGCCGACATCTGCGCGAGCCGGGCTGTGCGGTGCGCGCGGCTGTGGAGGATGACGGCCTGCACCCGCGCCGATACGAGAGCTATCGCCGGCTGCGGCGACTGTACGAGGATTTACTCGAGGCTCGCGGCCCCGAGAGGAAAAGGTAAAAAAGATGCACAGGCGAAACTTTCTCCGCGCAGGGGCCTCGACGGCCTTGACCGCCGCTCTACCCTTGGCTTGGACACCGCGCACCGGATTGGGGCAAGCCGCCGCGGCGCCTCCGAGCGCGCCCGCAGGACAGACTTTCGACTATGCCTATCTCAAGGGGGTGGCCCGAAACCTCGCTGCAGGGCCTTACAAGGCGCCATCCGAGCAGCTTCCCACGCCGCTCGCGCAGCTTGATTGGGATCATTGGCAATCGATCCGCTTTCGCGACGAGCATTCGCTGTGGGCCAAGGACGGCTCGCGCTTCCGGGTGCAATTCGCGCACCTGGGCTTCCGAATCAGCAAACCCGTCCGGATGTACCTCGTCCAGGACGGGAAGGCCCAGGAGATCCCCTACGACCCCGCGATGTACGACTACAGCAAGTCCGGACTCACCCCCGGACAGCTCCCCGCCACACTCGGCTTCGCCGGGTTCCGGCTGTACTTCCACACGGACTGGGTCCGGGACGTCGCGGCCTTCCAGGGCGCGTCATACTTCCGCGCCGTCGATGGCGAGCTGCAGTACGGCATGTCCCAGCGAGGGCTCGCCGTGAATTGTGGCCTGCCCTCGCCGGAGGAGTTCCCGGATTTCATCGCCTACTATCTGGAGCGACCTCAGAAGGACTCGAGCCGCCTGACGGTGTATGGCCTGCTCGATTCACCCAGCGTCGCCGGTGCGTATCGATTCGTCATCGATATCGGCGACACGATCGTCATGGACACCGACGCGTCTGTCTACCCTCGCAAACCGATCGAGCGCCTGGGCATCGCGCCGGGCACCAGCATGTTCTTCAGCGGCAAGAACGATCGTCACGCCTCCGAGGATTGGCGCCCGGAGATCCATGACTCGGACGGTCTGCAGATCTGGACCGGGTCGGGCGAGTGGATCTGGCGACCGCTGGTCGACCCGAACGTCGTGCGCGTGAACACGTTCTCCGACAACGGCCCGCGCGGCTTCGGGCTCATGCAGCGCGAACGCAACTTCGAGCAATACCAGGACGACGGCGTCTTCTACGAGAAGCGCCCGAGTGTGTGGGTGGAGCCGCGCGGAAGCTGGGGCAAGGGCGCCGTGACGCTCGTCGAGATCCCGACTCGTGATGAGACGATGGACAACGTCGTGGCGTTCTGGACTCCAGCCGACAAGCCGCAGAAGGGGCAGGAGTATCTCTACGGCTATCGCATGTACTGGACTCGCTCGAATCCTGCCGGACCCCGTCTTGCAACCGTGCAGGCGACACGCACAGGGGTCGGCGGAATCGTCGGGCAGAAGCGCACACACTTCTCATGGCGGTTCGTGGTTGATTTCGCTGGTGGCGACTTGCCGCTGCTCGGCGATACGGCACGGGTCGTGCCGATGATCTCCGCGTCGCGCGGGAAGGTCGAGATTGCATCGGCGCGGCCGTTGCATTCGATAGACGGGTATCGGGCGATGTTCGATCTCGCGCCGACGGATAACAGCACCGAGCCGATCAACCTGCGGTTGTATCTGGCGCTGGACGGCCAGGCCATGTCCGAGACCTGGCTGTATCAGTACACCCCGCCGCCGCCCAAACAGAGGGTGTTCTAGGAGCGCCCGGAGAATCGTGGACAGCAAGGCCCTGCCACAGATGACTCAGAAACCGGAAATCGACCGCGACGTTCGCCAATTCTTGGCTGACGGCGAGCCCCGGCGGCGCCTCTCGGTCATTGTCGAGGCCAGATTTGACGATAAGCCGACGGGTGCTGCCCTGCAGGAGCGTCTCAAGCCGCTGGCATCAATCCGAGGGCCGAAGCTTGTCCGCAAGCACATCCACATTAATACAAACCCGCATCTCAATGAGATCGGCTCGCTGCTGAAGCATTTTGATACGCCGCGGCCGCCGGTGCGACTGGAGATGGCGGACGCCTATGTCGCCGCGCTCTCCGCCCATCAGATCCAGAAAATCTCGCAGAGTCCCGCGGTGGGTGCTATTCGGCTAAACCGCGAACATCACGTCCCGAAGTAACTTTCTCTCCTGCCGACACCCATCGCAGGATTCCTGACCCGTACGCTCGCGTCGCGGGAGTTAGACCTCCTGATAGTCCGCAGGCGTCACCTCGATATAGCCGCCGCCCGCGAGGGCCTCCGTGGAGACGCCACCGGAGGCGATGTGGGTGGGCAATTTCTTCTGCGCCACCGCCCAGTCCGTCTCAAAGATCTGCGTGAAATAGCTCGCGACCCCCTTGTGGTCGAACAGCAGGCCCGCTTCGCGATTGTCATTCACGGCTGCGTTGGACCAATTCTGGGAGCTCACCAACACAGTCGTCCCATCGATCAACACGAGCTTGTTATGGCAATGGACCAGGCGTGTGGTGTCGACGTAGCGGATATTGACTCCGAGCTTCAGTCCGTACGTATCCGCCAAATTTTGCAAGTTGACTTTCTCCTTCTGTAACGCCTTATCGTCAAAGATCTTGCCCAGGAAGATGCGGACATCGAGCTTCGGGGCTTTCTTGCGCGCATCGGCGATCGACCGGAGAAGTTGGGCGATCGAAGCGTCGGCGCTATGAATATACTGCTGTTGAATCAGGACCGATTTCTTGGCCTTCGCGAGAACCGCCGGAAGGATCTGCATGTAGTTGTCGGGGCTCAAGATCAGTTGCACCGGCAACGGGCTCGTCAATGCAAAGGTTTTACTGGGGAACAATCGGGTCGGCCGCTTGCCAGGAGCGGCCTCCACCAAAACCGGCGGCGGCTCGGCGGCTTCCTCGGGGGTCGCACCCGCCTTGCCATCCGTCTCGAGCTTCATGTCACTGTCGAGAATGCCCGTCAGAAACTTCGCAAGCGCCTTGGATTGCACCGCGACGCCCATATCGCGATTGCCGGTGCGGAAGTGCCCGTCAGCCACCCCATCACCCACGTTCATCGGCAGACTGTTGTTGCTGAAATTACCACTTTGAATGAGGCAGGTTTCCCCATCGATCACGATGAACTTCTCGTGTGCGGAGCGAAACACACAGACTTTTTGGGGGCTTGCGCAGGAGGGGGCGGGCACGCACCGTGCGCCGAGGTCCGCGAGATTCTTGAAGATGGCGTCCTCACCGGCCACATGATCCGTGTCGAGCATCAAGGTGACCTTGACCCCTCGGGCCATCGCATCTTTCAACAGGGTGGCCACGTAGGTTGCCGTAAAGTCATACATGCCGATGGCGATCGTCTTCTTGGCGGCGTCGATCAGGCGCTTGGTCACCGCGAAGGTGGAGTCCGGCGAGGCATAGGCCACAAGCTCACCGTTGACGGTGAAGCCGGGCACGGAGACCTTGTGATAGGGCGGCGCCAGGTGGCAGTTCCGCGGAACCATTTCCAAGGTGACATCGAGCCCCTCTTCCCGCGTCCCACTCGCCAAGGCCTCAATGGCAGCCCGATGGGCAGCGTTGTCGATAACGAACGGCATAACTTCCTTCTCTTTAGGCGGGAGTTCCCGTTTAGGAGATCGGCGCATCCGGTGGACCGACACTCACGGGACTGTCCTCGCAGATGTCGGCCACGCCTTTTATGGCGCGTAGCTTTTTGACGGCATCCGCCTCGGCCCGGCCGGTAATGGAGCCCACGGCTTCGAGCACCTGATCAACCTCGAGCCCCGAAGCGGTGAGATCTCGCTTGACCTCGCTCAGCGGCCGCTTTCCGGACACAGTGACAATGAACGTCTTCTTGCCTGACTGGCGCATAACGAATTCCTCGGTTACGGTCTTTCAGGCAGGGAGATTACGCTCGATCGAACGCTCCGGCGTACTCAGGGCGCCTGCACCAAGCCCGCGCCCACATCGCTCGCGGGCAGCGACAATCGTCGAGCGCTCGAGAGCAGCTTGGACCGAAGCGCCGCGCCCCGGAGCGACTTGCTGGTTTGAGCCCACAAGGCCGCGCAGCCCGTCACATGCGGCGTGGCCATACTGGTGCCCGAAATGGTGTTATGCAGCTTCGGACGCGGCCAGGAGGAGAAGACGTTCACTCCGGGAGCGGCGATGTCTACCTTGCCGCCGTTTGAAAAGGGGGCAACTTGCAGTGAGGCATCCATTGCCGCCACCGAGACGACCGTGGGTGAATTGGCCGGCGCACCGGCCGGCTTGATCATCGCGGGCCGGGAGCTGTCATTGCCGGCCGCCGCAATGATCAGGCAGCCCGCGTTCAGAGCCGCCGTCCCCGCCGCTGTATAAGAGGGTTGTACGGGAATCGGCGCACCGAGTGAGAGGGAGATGACCGCACATTTATTGACGATCGCCCAGTTCATGCCCGCCAACACTTGAGCTTGGGTTCCGCCACCCGAGTTACTCAGCACCTTGCCGATGAACATCGCCGACTGATAGCCGATACCGTAGCGCTGAATGGCGCCCGCCGGCGCCTTGGGCCCACAGGCGGTGCCGGCGGTATGCGTGCCGTGTCCGTGCAGATCCTGGACCGGTTGGCCGACGAACGTGTGGCTCGTGATCGCGCGCCCGGCAAAATCCGGATGTCCCAGGTCAAATCCCGTATCCAGTACTGCGATCCGTATCCCGTTGGCGCTCATGGCGCTCGGAGGAACTTTGCATACCGTCAACCCCCACGTCATACCGACAGCCTCCGGTTGTAGCAATTCCTCCGCAAGCGGTGCCGGGTCAATGAGGTCCGCGCGAATGGTCTGCGTCGCTCGCAAGAAACCCCGAAGGTAATCGCTGGGATTAACTGCATTGGCGAACATGAAGTACTCGGGATCGACCGAGTGAACCGCGTCCTCCTCGGCGGCAAAGGTGGCGGCAGCCACATCGTGCTCCGCTGCGACGGCGCCACTGACGAGCGCTACCCCAATCTCTGAGAACACAAAGGCATCAGAATCGGCGACCTCCTCGAATCGAACCGCGTGGTCAGTGAAATCGGCGGTGGTGGCCATGCGCAGGCCGCGCCGACGCGTGAGTGCCTTGACCCCCGCCGCGGTCGCACCCTCCTTGAAGGTCAGGAGGTGACGTCCGGTCTTGAGAGGATCGCCCTGCTCCAGCGCAGCCAGGCGCAGCTCATCTACCGTGGCGCCGAGATTTGCGGAAGTGGATATTGAACTGCTGCGAGTCCTCTTTGCTCTAGCCATCACGATCTCCCTGATTTTGGCGGTCGTCAGCAGTGGTCGGAAGCGCACGTCGTACTTGTTAGGTTGCGCGCGCGTCTCGGACTCTCGCACAGGTCCCGGAGTAACTCAAGCCCCTTTGGGACTTTCACAAAACATTCATATCCGATGATATCCATCTCCTGACACAACACCGATTCCAACACTGAACGACCCCATCACAAGCGTTGTTATGATTCGCAGTGCGGTGCCGTGCGGCGGCGCAACATGCCGCCCGAGATGCTCGAGAGCGACAGGACACTCACCTATCAGCAGATTCCGAGGTGGGAGAGGGTCTGCGGGTGTGCTCACGAAGAACCGGGCGGCTCAGGCACGACGTCCGCTGCCTCAACAATTCGGCGCAGGTCTTTCATGATGAGCATGAGGTGATAGGGATCGCTCGCGCTCGGCTCGAAGGTGAAATGCTCGTAGAAACCCTTCGCGTTGTCGTCCTTGGCATGAACCAGGATAGCGCGGGCACCCACGGTATCGGCTGCATGGACGGTCCGGCGCAATGCGTCTTTCAGCAATGCCGGACCGATCCCGTTTCCGTGCAAGGATGAATCGACCGCGAGCCGCGCCAACAGGATGACGGGAATAGGGTGTCGGGCAAGTCCCTTCCTGAGGCGCTCCGTCGCTTCTTCATGGGAGACCGCTCCGGCCGCGAGGCTGTAATAACCCTTTACGGCCAGGCCATCTGCCAGGACATAAGTTTGCGCGCTGTCTGATGCCTGATTGGCGAGAGCATGCTTTTTGAGGAAGCGGTTTAGCTCGTCCTTGCCGCAATCGAAACTGCCGAGCGAATGATCGCGGCGCAGCTTCTCTATCGTCCCGAACCCACTCACTCCAGAGCGCTGGGTTCTGCGAACAAGCGTTCAAGCCGGGGCCGGGGCCTCGGGGCTGCATCCAGCGCGGCGACGAAGGCATCGTATTGCTTCGCGCTCAATACGAATGAACGGCGGTCGGCCAGCGTTTCCGCAGCCGCTTCGAGGCTCTTGTCGAGCACGAAGGCGCTGACCGTCTTTTCTTCCACGCTAGCGGCACGCTTCAGCATCGTTTTCGCCTTGGGCGACAACCGGAGTTCGAGCCGGTCATCGCGGCGCTTTGGTGAACCAGCCATGGGCTTCCTCGCTAGCGTCTATTACGGGCATTGCGGGCGTCATCCACCCTATCTCCATGGCAACCATCATATCACCCGTACAATGTACGGACAAAAAAATGCCCGCCGCTGTCTACTTGCTTGAAATTGCACGCATTTTCGGCTGACGTCTAGCGGGATATGGGACTGCGCGGCGCAATGCCCCGGCTTCAGCGCCGTCAGACTGTGTGACGGCCGGCGAGCGCGTGGGCGAGCGTGCCGCCGTCCACGTACTCCAGCTCGCCGCCGATCGGCACGCCATGCGCAATGCGGCTCGCCTTGATGCCTCTTTGCGCCGCGAGCTCGCCGAGAAAATGCGCCGTCGCTTCTCCTTCCACGGTTGGGTTCGTCGCGAGAATGAGCTCGCTGACCGCGGCCTCAGCGAGGATCGCCTCGAGCTCGCGCACCCCGAGCTGCTCCGGACCGATCCCGTCGAGCGGTGAGAGATGCCCCATCAGCACGAAGTATCGACCGCGATAGCTGCCCGATTGCTCGATAGCGACGACGTCAGCGGGCGACTCGACGACACACAGGAGTGAGCTGTCACGCTGCGGAGCCGAGCAGATCGTGCATAGCGGCTCCTCGGTCAACATCCGGCAGCGGCGACAGCGGACCACCGATTCGAGAGCCGTGTTCAGAGCGCCGGCAAGCGCGCGCGCGCCGGAGCGCCCTTCCTGCATCAGATGGAAAGCCATCCGCTGCGCCGTCTTCGGGCCAACTCCAGGCAACGCACGCAACGCGTCGATGAGTTGAGTGAGCCTCGGTGAGTGTTTCATTTCAGGCGCGGTACGCGCAGGTCATCGTGCCGCGGGAGCCTGGGAGCATGCTCAGAAGGGAAGCTTCATCCCAGGAGGCAACTGCAGGCCTGCCGTAAGACTCGCCATCTTCTCCTGCGTGCGTGCCTCGACCTTGTGCACGGCGTCGTTTATGGCTGCCGCGATGAGGTCTTCCATCATCTCACGGTCGTCGGCCGCGACAGACGGCTCGATCTGCACGCGCTTCACCTCATGTTTGCCGGTCATGGTGACCTTCACCATGCCGCCGCCCGCCTCGCCCAGAACCTCGATGCTCGCGATCTCGGCCTGCACTTTCTGCATGTTCGCCTGCATGGCCTGGGCCTGCTTCATCAAGTTACCGATATTGCCACGCATGTGGAAACGCTCCTGCCGGAAGGAAAATGCAACTATTTCACAGGCCGCACGGTATCGGGCAGCACGGTTGCGCCAAAACGCTCACGCAGCCCCTGTACTGTCGGATCGGCGTCGAACGAGCGCCTCGCGGCCTCGACGTCCTCCAGAGTGGCACGCTGCTGCGCCTGCGCGGGGGTCTCGTTCCCCGCTGCCGCCACTTCGAATTCGACGCGCACTGGCTGACCGAAGTAGCGTGAGAGCGCCTGCGTCAGCTTCTCCTCCTGAGCGGAAGTGCGAACCACCTTGTTGCGCGGATCGAGCGCCAGACGCACCACAGAGCCGGCACGGCCGAGAAATACGCAGTTGCTCGCGAGCTGACGCGCGGCTCCCTGCAAATCGAGCTGGCTGATAATCTGGGTCCAGGATGCGCCCTCCGCGGCCGTGGCAGATGCCGCAGGAGGGGTGGCGGCGCTCTTGTCAGGTCGCGCAGAAACCCCTGGCGACGCCGCAGCAGCCACCGACGCCGCAGCAGCCACCGACGCCGCCTTGGCCGGCCCCCTCGTGCCGGGTGGCGACGGTGGGGCGGCACTTTCTCCGGCAGGCCGAAATGCGAACATCCGCAGCAATGTCATCTCGAAGCCGGTGCGAGGGTCAGGCGCGAGCGCCAGATCTCGCCTGCCCGTGATCGCCGTCTGATAGAAAAGCTGCACATCCTCTGCGGACAGCGCGCCCGCGAGTTGACCCAGCAGCTCCGGCTCGTACAGCTCATCTCCCTCGTAGTCGGGGACCGCCTGCTTCAGCGCGACCCGGACCAGCAATTGCGCCAGCTCATCGAGCAACTGGGCGTAGTCCGGGGACCACTCCTCCAGGCTGCGGGCGTAGGTCACGAGCTCTCGGGCATCGAGCGTCCCCAACAGCTGCGCGAGCCGCGCGATGTGATCGCGTGCGATCGTCCCGAGCATCGCCCTCGCCTCTTCCTCGCCGGCCTTGCCGCCGCCGAACGCGATGAGTTGATCCAGCAACGACAGGCCATCACGCACGCTGCCATCGGCGGCTTGCGCGACGAGACGCAGCCCGCCCGGATCGAAAGGGATTCCCTCGGTCTCGAGGATGGACCGCATGCGCTCGCTGATCTGTGCGACCGGCAGGCGCTTCAAATTGAATTGCAAGCAACGCGACAGGACGGTGACGGGCAGCTTCTGAGGATCGGTCGTCGCGAGGAGGAACTTGACGTGCGGCGGCGGCTCCTCGAGCGTCTTCAGCAAGGCATTGAAGGAGTGCGTGGAGAGCATGTGCACCTCGTCGATGAGGTACACCTTGAAGCGGCCCCGCGCCGGTGCGTACTGGACGTTGTCGAGCAGCTCGCGGGTGTCATCCACTTTGGTGCGCGAAGCCGCGTCGACCTCGAGCAGATCGACGAACCGGCCGGCATCGATCTCCCGGCACGCGGCGCATACACCGCATGGCTCGGCAGTCACACCCGTCTCGCAATTGAGGCATTTGGCAAAGATGCGTGCAATCGTCGTCTTGCCCACGCCGCGCGTGCCGGTGAACAGGAACGCGTGATGGACACGTCCGCTCTCGAGGGCGTTTACGAGAGCACGCCGTACGTGCTCCTGACCGACTAGCTCGGCAAATTTCTTGGGGCGCCACTTACGCGCCAGCGCGGTGTAGCTCATTGCCTATCCTGGAGGCGGCCCGCATCAGCCTTGGCTCCGGCACCCGACATCGCCGCTGCCGCTGCTGCCTTCCGGCCCTGACGGGATTCACGACTGGTCGTCGCGGAGAAGCCGATGCGAGCCACCAAAACGTCACCGGCGCCGTGGGGGCGCCGGGGGAGCGGAGCATGCTACCACATCACTGCGGGTCCCCATTCCTCGGCCGGGATGTCCGCGTCAAGGCCCGCTTCCCGGCTCTGCATTGTCCATAAGTTTCATATGGTTAAGGCTGTGGGCGCGGAAAATACCAGCGGTAAAGTATCCTGTCACGATGCAACAGACGACCCCGCCGCTCGATCAGGCCGGTCACATGGGGCTTGCCGTCGCCATGGCAGTCGTCATGGGCCTTGCATTCGAAGGAGTCTACAAGCGGGAAGAGCGCTCGAGCCCCGGGGGGATACGCACGTTTCCGATGCTTACCGTGCTCGGGACCGTGCTCTATCTGCTCGAGCGCGATGCCCTGGCTCCCTATATCGCGGGACTTGCGGCTGTTGGAGTCTGGCTGTACGCCTATATCCGCAGCGAGCCCGCGAACAAACCGTCCAGGCCGGGACTCATGGTGCCGGCCGCCAATCTGCTCGCTTACACCCTGGGACCGATCGCGCTGACGCAAGCTTCGTGGGTAGTAGTCGCCGTGGCGGTCGCCGCCGTGCTGCTCCTGGAGAGTCGCGAGTCACTTCACCGCGTCGTACTCGATGTTCCATCGGACGAAATTTTTACCCTTAGCAAATTCCTCATCCTGGTGGGAATCATCCTCCCCCTGGTGCCCGACCGTCCTATCGTTCCCTGGACGCCGATTACTCCGTTCAAAGCGTGGCTCGCCCTCGTGGCCGTTTCTTCGCTTTCGTACGTGAGCTACCTGCTGCAGCGGTATCTTCCCGACCGATCGGCCGTGCTGTGGTCCGCCATTCTCGGTGGGACGTATTCCTCAACGGCGATCACCGTTGCGCTGGCACGGCGGCAGCGCCAGTTCTCCGTCGCTCGAAGCGATGTTGCGGTGGGTATTGTCGCCGCAACCGCGGTCATGTACTTGCGAGTAGCAGCCATCGTCGCACTGTTCAACATGCAACTCGCCTGGATTCTGTTGCCGGCAATCGGGGCCCTGTTCGGGCTCGCAGCCCTCATTGCAGGCTGGCGGTGGTTGCGGCGCTCGCATGACACGGCGGTCGTCGACGGACTGGATGCGTCCAATCCGCTGCAGCTCGGAACGGCAGTAACCTTCGCAGCGCTCTTCGTCGTACTGGCCGTGGCGTCGGCGTGGGTTGGCGGCGCATTCGGGCAACGCGGCATCTACGCCCTCGCGGCCGTCACCGGCTTGGCGGACGTTGACCCGTTCGTCTCGAGTCTCGCCCAAGGCGGCGTCTCGGGCATGGCTCCTGGATCTCTCGCTGCGGCCATCCTGATCGCCACCTCTTCCAACAATCTGCTCAAGGGCTGTTACGCGCTGGTATTCGGCGGCGTTCGTCCGGCGCTCTGGCCAGCCGTCGTCCTGTTCTCGTTGGCAGCAGTTGGACTCGGGGCCGCGCTGGTGTACGTTCACTAGCGTTCCTCCTGACACCGTCATGGACGGGGAGCCTCGTGTGAAGATTCTCTGCAGCGATTACCGAGTAAAACCAGGCGATACCGTGCAGCTGCAGACCTGGCCAACGGCGGTGAAGCGTCTTTACGGATCGAAATCGGACTACGAGGCGCTTCTGCAGACACATGTCGAGGAGCTGCAGCGCCTACAGAGCCTCCTGTACGCCTGCAACCAGTATGCGATCCTGATCATCTTCCAGGGAATGGACACCGCCGGCAAGGACGGAGCCATCAAGCACGTGATGTCAGGGGTCAACCCGCAAGGTTGCCAGGTATTCAGCTTCAAACACCCGAGCGCGGAGGAGCTCGAGCATGATTTTCTGTGGCGTACGACTCGTTGTCTCCCCGAGCGCGGTTTGATTGGAATCTTCAACCGTTCCTACTATGAAGAGGTGCTGATCGTTCGCGTGCATCGCGAAATCCTCGCTGCCGAGCACTTGCCGGACGAGCCCGGCAACGCCGGAACAGACATTTGGACGCAGCGTTTCCGATCCATTGCGGATCTCGAGGCCCACCTGCATCGTAATGGCACGCGCATAGTGAAGTTCTTCCTGCACATCGGTCCCGAGGAGCAACGCCGGCGCCTGCTCGAGCGCATCGACAACCCGCACAAGAACTGGAAACTCAGCCTGGCCGACGTGGAAGAGCGACGCCACTGGAACGAGTATCTGAAAGCCTACGAGAAATGCCTGGCAGCGACCAGCACCGCTCACGCGCCGTGGTATGTGGTACCGGCCGACGACAAGAAAAACGCGCGCCTCATCGTTTCCAGCGTACTCCATGAGACGCTGCGAGGCCTGAAAATGTCCTACCCCAAGCTGAGCGCGCCACAAAGGCGGGAACTAAAGAAAGCGCGCAAGCTCCTCAACGAGCGCCCATCCTGACTCCAGGAGGTTACCTGCCGACACGTGCCAGCCCGCGCGTTGGCCCGCACGCGCGTTGGCCCGCACGCGCATTGGCCAGCCCGCGCATTGGCCCGCATGTTGCGGACTACTGTCGCGGAGCAATTTCGTCTTCTTCCAGAGCGATGCGGCCATCTTCCTCGACATCGCCGTCGTATTGTCCGGAATCGACCGCCCACAACAGCGCAGCGGCCGCTGCAGCGACCAGTACGAAACCCAGCGGGATCAGGATATATACGCTGTTCACGACAACGGTCCTCTCACGCCTGAGCCGGCCGCGCTACGCGCGCCGCATTCAGCATCACGGCGAGCGAGCTCGTCGACATGCCAGCCGCGGCTACCCATGGCGGAAGCACACCGAGCGCGGCCAAGGGCACCATGATCACGTTGTAAACGAGAGCCCAAGCGAGGTTCTGCTTCGCCACGCGAAGAGCGCGGCGTGCCGTCGCGAGTCCCCGCGCCACGGCCGCGAGGGATTCGTTCATGAGCAGCAGACCCGCCGAAGCCTGCGCGATAGCCGCGCCCTGAGCAATGGCGCAGGAGGCGTCGGCGGCCGCCAGGACCGGGCCATCGTTGATTCCGTCACCGATCATCGCGACGCGTCGTCCATGAGACTGCTGCTCGCGCACGAACCCGAGTTTTTCCTCCGGGTTCATCCGCGCAAGCCAGGTGGCGATCCCGAGCGAGCTGGCCACCCTTCGCACCGCCTCCTGCGAATCTCCACTGGCCAGAATGACCCGCAATCCAAGCCGCTCGAATGCCTCGACCGCCGCAGCCGCATCGGGCCGGGCTTCATCGCGCATGTCGAACGTGGCGACAATGCCCTGGGCGTTTCCAAGAGCCACCGAATCTTCTCCGCGACAAGTAGGTACCTCGCCGGCCGAAGAGCCCTTCGAGCGGACGAAGTCAGGTTTTCCGAGCCGCCACCACTGCCCGGCCACGGTTCCCTCCACTCCGTGACCGGGAATCTCGCGACCCTCGTCGACGTGGAGAGACGGGTCATCGTACACAGCCAGCGCCTTTGCAACCGGGTGAGCGCTGTGCCGATCCAGCGCGGCGGCAATCCGCAACGCAGTGTCCGCCTGCCATCCGTGTCCCAAACCATTCACTCGCAACGTCGCGCATCCCGATGTAACGGTGCCGGTCTTGTCCAGCACGATCGTATCGACCCGGGCGAGCCGCTCGAGGGAGTCGGGGCGCGCAACGAGCAGGCCCAAGCGTGCGAGTCCCGTCGTCGCCGCGGCAAATACCGCTGGAGTGGCCAGCGACAGAGCACAGGGGCACGTCACGACGAGCACGGCGAGAGTGGCTGAAATCATGCGCGAGGGATCGATGCACGCCCACGCCAGAGCTACGCCGCAGGCTGTCGCCAGAGTCACGACGGAGAATACCGATGCAGCTCGATTGGCGGCACTGGCCATCGCGGGACGCTCCGCTTCACCGCGAGCAAGCAGAGCCATGATCCCTGCAAGCGTCGAATCGCCGAGGCGGCTCGTGACACGATATCGAACGGCGGGCCCCGTGTTGATCGATCCGCCTATCAGGCGATCGCCTTCCCCTTTCGTGACGGGCCGCGATTCTCCCGTGAGCAATGACTCATCCGCGGATGACTGCGGCGACTCCAGCACGCCGTCCACCGGTATAACTCCTCCATTGGGAACCATGACGCGGTCGTCGATCTCCAGCGACTCGACTCGAACGCGCTCGGTTCGACCCCTGGAATCCATCCGAAGAGCCGTCGGCGGCAGGGTCCTCGCCAGAGCCTCCGTGGCGCTCATACTACCTTGTCTCACCGAGAGCTCAGCGAAGCGCCCAAGCGATAGCAGGAAAATGAACATCGTGACAGAGTCGAAGTAAACGTCGCCGCTACCGCGCAACGTGTTGACGACGCTCGCGACGTACGCAAGGGTCAGAGCAGCCGCTACCGGCACGTCCATCCCGATCGATTTACGGCGAACATCGCGAAACGCGGCGGCGAAAAACGGCGCTCCCGAGTAGATCATCACCGGTGTGGTGAGAAGCAGCCCCGCCAATTTGAGGTACTGAGCAATCGCGGTATCGATCCCGTGAGTGCCCGTCGCGTACAGGGCGTACACGAACATCATCGTCTGCATCATCCCGAGCCCAGCCACGCCGATCCGCTTGAGTGCGGCACGCTTCTCCATGCACCGGGCATCGACCGCAGCAGCCCCTGCCAAGGGCAGCGGCTCGAAGCCGGATTTGCGAACCGCGTCGAATATCTTCCGTAGCCCCGCCCTGCCAGCCTCCCAGTCCACGCACGCCCGCGAGCTGGCAGCATTGATGGTCACGGCCGTCACACCGTCAACCGCCCGCACGGCGCGCTCTACAGCGGCTGCACAGTTGGCGCAGCGCATGCCGGCAACATTGAAGACGGCATGAGACATGGGCTACGAATCCGGAGCGCCCATGTAGACGCGATCGAGCGAGCCCTGGGTGTCCTCGCGTACCGCCCAGGTGCGCTGGCCATCGCTCAGCTCGATGTGCCACAGACCGCTGGGCAGCGGTTCACAGGACGCGGTATATCCCTCGGAAAGAGCCAATGACAGATGTCGATCGAGCGCTTTGCGCGCCCCATGGGTCAGAGCGACATTCAGGCGAGCCGGCCGCTCCCCGTGCAGCTGAAGGTCGACGGAGCAACGTCCATCGAGCGCGCCCAGATGTAACGTGGCCCGCACACCGAGCTCGTCAGCGTGCCTGGACCGCAGGAAATCCTGGTCCAACTGTTGGCCTTCCCAGTGATATTCGTCCGGGAGCTGAGGGTCCTGTCCCCGTACGGCGATCACGGCGGCCACCGTGCTGGCCAACACAGCGGCGACCGGAAGGCCGATGACAATGAGTAGCGCCGGATTGATTCGTTTCACGAGCATGACTCATCGGGTAGGGGCCAGGAAGCGCGCCTGGGTCGTGGCTTTCAAGGCCGAGTCGTCCTCGGCCTGCACGGTGAATTGGATGGTCTGGGAGCCCTTGGGCTCATAGGCAGGCCTGCGAACCCGCAAGCCCACCGGAAAGACCTCGCCCGCCGGTACTGCGAAAGTTGCCGGCAGCGGATCGAGGCTCAGCCGGGCGGCGCCGCTGACCGAAACCGTGAACGAATGCGGCTGCTCGCTCTCGTTGAGAATCTTGACGTCATAAACGTTCTCGACCTGCCCATCGGGCAACAGCCGGTACAGAGCGTTCCGATCGCGGATGACATCCAGGCCCAGCGGCTCACGCAGCGTGAGTGCCACGGTGAATGCGGTGCCCAGTGCCAACAAGAGGCCCGCATAGATCCATACACGTGGGCGGAGTATGCGCGTGCGCTGGTGATCCAGCGCATGCTGGGTCGCGTAACGAATCAAGCCGCGGGGATACTGCATCGTATCCATGATGAAATCGCACGCATCGATGCAGGCTGCGCAGGCGATGCACTCGTACTGCAGACCCTTGCGAATGTCGATGCCCGTCGGGCAGACCTGCACGCACCTCTGGCAATCGAGGCAGGCGCCCAGCCCCTGCGCGCTCGCGTCGGAGCCTCGGCGACGTGACCCCCTCGGCTCGCCGCGAGCGGCGTCATAAGTAATGATCAGGGTGTCGCGGTCAAACATGGCGCTCTGGAAGCGAGCGTATGGACACATGTACTTGCACACCTGCTCCCGCAGAAATCCGGCGTTTCCGTAGGTGGCAAGCCCGTAGAACAGGACCCAGAAGGTCTCGGTGGGCACCAGGCTGGCAGTCAGCGTATCGTGTGCGAGATCGCGGATGGGGGTGAAATAGCCGACGAAGGTAAATCCCGTCCACAGGGCGAAAGCGATCCACAGCAGCTGCTTCAGCGATTTGCGCGCCAGCTTTTCCACGCTCCAAGGCGCAGCGTCCAGCTTCATCCGCCGGCTGCGGTCGCCTTCGGCAAATCGCTCCATCCAAAGGAAGGTCTCCGTCCAGACAGTTTGCGGGCACGCATAGCCGCACCACAGACGCCCTGCCAGGGCCGTGAAGAAGAACAGCGACAGCGCCAGGAGGATCAGGAGCGCGGTCAGGAATATGAAATCCTGTGGCCACAGCACCAGGCCAAACACGTAGAACTTGCGCGCCGGCAGATCGAAGAGCACCGCCTGACGGCCGTTGCACTGGAGCCATGCAATCGAGTAGTACAGGCCGAGCAGCGCCCAGACAGACACGACCCGCAGCCGGGCATAGCGCCCCTTGACCTCCCGGGGATAGACTTTCTGTTGCGCCTGGTAGAAGGATCCTCCGTCATCGCTCAGTGCCGAGGCAGTCATGGGCTCGGCCTGCTTTGCGCCGCGGGGTGGGAGCCGACATCCGACGCGGCCACCGAGGTTTGGTGGGCGGCCTCAGCCCCGCCGAGACTGATGACATAGGCGGCGAGCAGCTTCACACGAGCTTCTCCCAGCCGAGCTCCATGCGCCGGCATCTGCGCATGACGCCCGGCGGCGATGGTTTCGCGAACGGTCTCGAGCGCTCCGCCGTTCAGCCAGATCTGATCCGTCAGATTGGGAGCGCCGATAGCCTGATTGCCGCGCCCATCCGCGCCGTGACAGGCCACGCAGATCGTCTGAAACTTCTCGCGGCCGCGGTCGATATTGCCGGCAGGCAACTCGTGACCCGAGAGGCTCATGACGTACTTCAGCACGTCCTCCACGCCGGAATCCCCACCAAGCGCCTCTTTCCAAGCTGGCATCGTGCTGATCCGGCCCTCCGCGATGGACTGTGCGATGGCTTCGGGGGTACCTCCAAAGAGCCAGTCGTTGTCCGTGAGATTGGGAAAACCCGGCGCACCGCGCGCATCCGAGCCGTGGCAGCCCGCGCAGTTGTTGAGGAACAGATTCCGCCCGACGCGCAGGGCCGCGGGGTCTACCGACAATGCGACCACCGTTCGACGCTCGAACGGAGCGAATGTCTGCGCCAAGCGGCGTTCGGCCACAACGCTTTGCTCGCGATATTGCGTCTCGTGAGTCCAGTGCGCCGTGCCCTCGTAGTTACCCAAGCCCGGGAAAACGACGAGGTACCCCAGGCCAAAGATCACCGTCAGAACGAACAGCCATAGCCACCAACGCGGCAAGGGGTTGTTGAGCTCGCGCAGATCCTCATCCCACACATGACCTGTAGTTTGCGTCGTTCCCATCTTCTCGCCCGGACGGCGACGCAACCCTATGAGCAGCACGACCAGCGCAAAAATGTTCGCCAGTGTCACGATGGAAATGACGATGCTCAGCATCTTTCCCATGTCAGGAGCCTGCACGGATGTCTTCCTCGAGTGGAGCCCGAGCCGCCGCAGCAAACGCATCGCGGTTCCTGCGGCTGTAGACCCGGACCCAGAGCATCATGAATGCGACGAACAGCGCGGCGGCCACCAGGCCACGCACGATCCCCATCACGGCGTCAGTGTCGGAGTGCATCAGTGCCACTCCTTGGAGGCCAGTCCCAATCCCTGCAGATACGCGATCAAGGCATCCATGTCCGACTTGCCCGCGACGGCAGCCGACGCGCCATCGATGTCCTCCTCGGTATAGGGAACGCCGAGCTTGCGCATCAACCGCAGCTTGTCCGGGGTCAAGGTCGAGTCGACCGGGCGGTCGGCCAGCCATGCGTAGGCGGGCATGTTCGACTCAGGGACGACATCACGGGGATTGCCGAGATGTACGCGGTGCCACTCGTCGCTATACCTGCCACCGACCCGGGCGAGATCCGGACCGGTGCGCTTGGAGCCGAACTGAAAGGGATGGTCGTACACCGACTCACCCGCGAGAGAATAGTGACCATAGCGCTCGGTCTCGGCCCGCAACGGACGAATCATCTGCGAATGGCAGTTGTAGCAGCCCTCGCGGATGTAGATGTCGCGGCCCTCCAGCTCCAACGCCGTATAAGGCCTCACCCCTGCTGCCGGCTGTGTCACGGCACTGGAGAAGTACAGCGGCACGATCTCGACCAGCCCGCCGACGCTGATCACGACAGCGATCAGCACTCCCAGCAGAGCCGCTCTTGTTTCTATGACCTCATGTTTCATATTTGAAGCTCTCTCGCCGAGTCAGACCGGGATGGGCACCGGCACGGGGGCCCGGGCGCTTTCCGGCTGCTGCTGGACGGTCTTGCGGTAGTTGACTGCCAGCAGGAACATCCCAGCTAACACCAAGCCGCCTCCGGCGAGCCGCACCGCGTAGTAGGGATATGTCGCCTGTAGGGACTCAACAAACGTGTAGGTGAGCGTGCCGTCGGGATTGGTCGCCCGCCACATCAGTCCCTGTGTAATGCCGGCCACCCACATCGCCGCGACGTACAGGACCACGCCGATGGTTGTCGTCCAGAAGTGCCAGTCGACCAGCCGGGAGCTCCACATGCGTGTCTGGCCGTGCAATCGAGGGATCAGGACGTAGAGGGAGCCGATGGTCATCATCGCCACCCAACCGAGAGCGCCGGAGTGCACGTGGCCGATCGTCCAGTCGGTGAAATGCGAGAGCGCGTTCACCGTCTTGATGGACATCACGGGACCCTCGAACGTGGACATGCCATAAAAGGACAGCGCCACGATCATGAACTTCAGCACCGGGTCGGTTCGCAATTTGTCCCACGCACCCGAGAGCGTCATGATTCCATTGATCATGCCACCCCAGGACGGAGCGAGAAGGATGAGAGAGAACACCATGCCGAGCGTTTGCGCCCAATCAGGCAGGGTCGAATAGTGCAGATGATGCGGGCCTGCCCACATGTATACGGAGATGAGGGCCCAGAAGTGCACGATGGACAGGCGATAGGAATAGATCGGCCGGCCGGCCTGCTTCGGCACGAAGTAATACATCATCCCGAGGAAGCCGGCCGTCAGGAAGAATCCGACTGCATTGTGGCCGTACCACCATTGCACCATCGCATCGGTAGTCCCCGCGTATGCCGAATAGGACTTCGTCAGTGTCAGCGGCAGCTCGGCGCTATTGACGATGTGCAGCACCGCGGTCGTGATGATGAAGGCGCCGTAGAACCAATTCGCTACATAGATGTGAGGTACGCGACGGCGGGCGATGGTGCCGAAGAAGACGATGAGATACGCGACCCACACGATGGCGATGAGGACATCGATGGGCCATTCGAGCTCCGCGTATTCCTTTGCGGTCGTCCAGCCCATGGGCAAACTCACGATTGCCAGCACGATGACGGCCTGCCACCCCCAGAACACAAAAGCGGCCAGTCGGTCGCTGAACAGTCGCGCATGCGAAGTCCGCTGCACGACATAGAACGATGTGCCCATGAGGGCGCAACCCCCGAACGCGAAGATCACCGCATTGGTGTGCAACGGGCGCAGGCGCCCATAACTCAACCAGGGGACGTCGAAGCACAGCGAAGGCCAGATGAGCTCGGCTGCTATCAGCATGCCGACACTCATGCCGACGATGCCCCATACGACGGTCATGACGGTGAACTGCCTGACCACCTTATCGTTGTAGACCTCGGCGACGGGCCTGGCGACACTCGCCTGCATGAGTTCCGTGGCCACGACAGCGCTCGACATGCTCAGTCTCTCCCGTTCCTGTGTAGTGACTCAGCTCGCGGCCAGAGCTGCGCGCAGGACTTGCAGAAAGCCGGTATTGCGTCCCGCGCCGCGATTCCAGCGAGCCAGGACCCTGCCGTCGGCAGCCAGCAGGACAATCGGGCTGACGTGATCGATGGAGCCGTCCGCCTGGACTTCATAGGTCGTCCCGAGGCCGCTGCTCAGCGTTGACAGATCGGTCGCTCGCGGCGTACCCGTGATCCAACGTTGCGGGTCCAACTGCCGCGCGGCAGCAAAGTCGGCCAGTGCCGCCGACGAGTCCCGGGCGGTGTCGAGCGATAGCATGACCACCCGCAGCCTGCGCCTCTCGAGCGGCGTGAGCATGCCCTCGATATTCCGTAACGACTCCACGGTCGCAGGGCATACTCCCGGGCAGTGAGAGTAAAACATCGTCACGAGCCGGACGTGGCCGTTCGTCGCCGCCAGGTTAGTGGACAACCCCTGAGCGTCTTGGAAGGCAATTCGCTCGAAGTCCGGCTCGGAGAACAACTCGTTGGATGCTTGCGACGCCATGGCGGGCGGGGCTGCGATCGGCAGAGGCTGAGCGGCAAAGACAGCCAGCGCAACTGCGACGATCAATGTACCCGTCATCAGGGTGCGCTCGAAGTTCATTCCAAGGTTCATGAGTGGACCGCTCCTGCATTCATTCCAAGGGTTCATCGGTGGACCGCTCCTGCAATAGTTGAGCTCGGGACGCTGCCTGGGCCTACCCCTGGTATCGATCGCGGCTCGGGCGATCGCAAGGGATCCATGAGCGGTCCCCGCGCGAGACGAGAAAGATAGTCAGCCAAACCCTGTATATCGTCGCGCTCGAGCGGCTTCAGCAGCTTGATATGGGCCGCGGAGAAGTTAGGACGTCGCCCATCGACGGCGTCGTATATCTGACGCTCGAGGTATGCATAGTGCTGACCGGCAAGTGCGGGTATGGTGCTGGCCGGTTTGCCCTGGCCAGCTTCACCGTGACACGCGACGCACAACGCCGCGTATATGCGCTTACCACGCTCCACGAGGGCACCGGAGCCCTGGCCCACGACACCAGCGAATTGAAGGTCGTGCACATACGCCGCGATATCCGCGACAGATTGAGCATCGGGAAGGTGGTGGTTATCGGCGAAGTGCTGCATCCGCGGATCCCAGCGACGGTCGAAGCGATAATCAACCAGCTGCTTCATGAGGACGGAGGCGTGCTGGCCGGCGATTCGCGGAACGTTGCCGTCGAGCGTGCCTTGGCCCTGCACCCCATGGCAAACCCTGCAGATTCGAAAGAGAGACTCGCCATGCTCGAAATTGGGACGACTGTGCAGAGCAGCATTGAGCTCTGCGCGAGCCGAGGCGGCCGCCGCCGCATTGTTCGAGGCAATGAGACCGCCAAGGAAGGCGACGGTGCCGATCCGTCGCACCCTGTTCAGAAGGCTCTTCATAACCAGGCGAACGGTACCGGCTGCACCGCGGGCACGAATCCGGATTTCTACGTAGCCCCGAGCCGGCGCCCGGTGTGATGACTCGAGGTGTGCACAGCGACACACTGCCGGCGCTTTGAGAGCCTGCTTTTCTATGCTCAGATCGTCGAGCTCGCGGGTGAGCGGCAGATCGCCGATTGCGGGGTGCTGGTGCGCATGCGAGGGCCAGAGGGAGATCAGTCCGCCGGGCCGTTCATCTCGGCCGCGCAACGCTACCAAGGGGCGTACAGTGAGAACTAGGGAAGCGCCTGCCGCGCATGCTGGCGCTGTTGGGATGAAACGCGAGGGATCAGGAGCCAGCTCCATGTCAGCCCGTATTCTGATTGTCGATGACAACCCACTCAATGCGAAGCTGGCGGCGTGCATTCTCGAGCAAGCTGGCTTGCTCGTGCAGACCGCCGCGGACGCGACGCAGACGCTGACGCTTCTGGAGCGGTACCGGCCAGACTTGATCTTGATGGACCTCGGACTGCCAGGGATGGACGGTCTTACGCTGACTCGGCATATCAAGGCTGATTCTCGCTTCAGCGACCTCAGGATCGTCGCCTTTAGCGCCTTTGCGATGGAGAGCGATGCGGCCGAGTCGCTGGTCTGCGGCTGCATCGGCTACATCACGAAGCCCATCGAGACGCGCGCATTTGCCGGGCAGGTGCGGCAATTCCTGCAGCCTACACCGGCGTAGCCACGTCCGTACTTTCCACACCGCGCGGCGGACCTGACGATTTTCTGCAGCTTGCCCGCGCAAGCGTTTTACAGATGGCGAACCTCAGTCGCGAAAGCGCGCGCTGAATCACACTCGCTCTGCGGCTTTCCCTCATCCGTCCGGCAGCCACCCAGCCGCTAAATGCAGAGCCAACGACGTGACGCGCGACAGCGCTCGTGTATCTGGAGACCGACGGCGTGCCCAAGATCTACAATCCATCGCTGGTCATTCTGTCCGTGCTGGTGGCGGTGTTTGTGTCCAACACGGCGCTGTCATTGTCTTCCCGGGTGGCTCACGCTCGCGCGCCACACAAGAGCCTGTGGTTGCTCGGCGGCTCCCTCGCCATGGGGAGCGGTATCTGGGCCACGCACTTCATCGGGATGCTGGCGGTTACTCTGCCAATCCGGCTGTCGTATGACCTGGCGACCACCCTCGGATCCCTGCTCATCGCCGTACTGACTTCTCGCGCCGCTCTTGGTCTCGTTGGCGTGCCGCGCCCCGCGATGAAACGCCTCCTGCTCAGCGCGTGCTTGCTGGGCTCGGGCATCTCGGCGATGCACTACGCGGGAATGGCTGCGATTCAGATCGTTCCGATGATCACGTACGAGCCCCGCCTGCTGGCTCTGTCCGTCGCCGTCGCGGTCGCGGCCTCCTTCATGGCTCTCTATCTGTTCAGAAGGCCTCGAGGCAAGCCGGGTCGTAAGCTCATCGCTCGCGCGAGCGCCGCCCTGATGATGGGGTTCGCCATCGCAGGCATGCATTACACGGCGATGGCGGCCTCTCGCTTCGCGCGAGGCGCCTATTGCCCGGGTAAGTCCGGCGCGGATGGCACCACGCTCGCAATTCTGGTGACGGCCATGGCTTTCGCCATTCTGACCATCACTACGGTGCTACTCGTATACGATGGATACTTACATTCGCGCACCCGCCGGTATAACGAGCAACTCGAAGCCGCCAACGCGCGTTTGCAGCACGCTGCGAACTACGACCCCCTTACGGGTCTGCCGAACAGACTGATGCTGTCGCGCCTCATGGCAGAGCTCATCGGGGCGCCGCAGCCCCGACCGCCGTTCGCTGTCATACTCATCGACCTGGATCGGTTCAAGGACGTCAACGACTCACTGGGTCATCTCGCGGGTGACGAGCTGCTGCGTAAGATGAGCGAGCGCGTGCAGGCGCATCTGCGCCTGGGAGACACCCTGTTTCGGCTGGGTGGCGACGAGTTCGTGTTGCTCGCTGCGGTCAGGACACGAGCCGAGGCAGAGCACATGGCGGTCCGGGTACAACGCGCGATCGCGGAGCCGCTCGCACTCGCCGGATTGGACGTGCATGTGTCGGCCAGCATTGGCATCGCGAGCTATCCCGATGATGGCGCAGACGGCAGCTCATTGTTGCAGCGGGCCGATACGGCCATGTACCACGTCAAGAGCAACGGCCGCAACGGCGTCCAGTTCTACTCGAGCGAGATGAATACGAAATCCCGCCAGAGACTGGAAGTCGACGATGGCTTGCGCAAAGCGCTCGCCGCGAGCGAGTTCGAGCTTCACTACCAGCCCAAAGTCAACATACGGACCGGCCGCATGGCGGGCGCCGAAGCGCTCCTGCGGTGGCGGCACCCGACACGTGGTCTCATCGCCCCCGCGCAATTCATCCCACTGGCCGAGGAAACGGGTCTCATCGTACAACTGGGCGAATGGGCTCTGCGCGAGGCCTGCAAGCAGGCTCGCTCCTGGCAGCTGGGCGAGGTCGGACCGGTGAGAATCGCTGTCAACGTTTCGGCGCAGCAGTTTCGCAATAGCAATTTCGCCTCCATCGTCGACCAAGCGCTGCGGGTTGCAAACCTCGATCCGACCCTCCTCGAGCTCGAGCTCACGGAGAGCGCCCTCATGAGCGATCCCGAGGCATCGATCAGGCTCTTGCAGTCGCTCGCGGCGCGCGGCATCGCGATCTCCCTGGACGATTTCGGCACTGGGTATTCCAGTCTGAGCCACTTGCGCCGCCTGCCCCTCACGAAGCTCAAAATCGACCGCTCCTTCGTTCAAGAGCTCGGCGAGGACGAGAGCAGCGGGCAGATCGTGCGAGCCATCATCTCCCTTGCTCATAACTTACATCTGCGGGTGATCGCCGAGGGCGTCGAAACTGCGGAGCAGTTACGCTTCCTGCGCGAGGCAGGTTGCGACGAGCACCAGGGATATCTGTGTAGCCCTCCGATTCCGTCACGGGAGTTCGAGCAGTTGTTGCTCAGACGCTCCTTGCGTCCGCTGAGCAATCGCCAGGCGGACAAGGTTGCCTAGAACGTCGCGGAGGCGGCGAGTTTCAACCGGGTTCGCACGCGTGCCCGGCGGGCGATGGCCGCGCAGCGCTCGCTCCCCACGAGAGTCCGCGACAGCCCGTTCTGGTTGCTATCCGGTACCTGTAAATCTACGTAGGTATACGGATAGCCGCCCGGAAATTACCGATGCAATCGATTTCCGTGCCGGAGATGATGCGGCTCTCGCATAGCCACAGGAGTTTCCCGCATGGCGCGCTTCCGTCGCATACTCGTCGCAATCAAGGATGCCCAGGCGCGCTCGCTGCCCGCAGTTGCGAAAGCGGCTCAACTCGCTCGCGCCACCGGCGCCGAGCTGGAGCTTTTCCACGTTATCGACACTCCGGTTCATATCGATATGCTCCGGGCGCCCGGTGATGGGCTGAAGAGGATCGAGGCGGACTGGCGCACGGAATCGCTCGCGCGGCTGCAAAGAGTTGCCGACCGACTTCGCCGCCACGCCATCAAGGTATCCATCTCCACGGACTGCGACTATCCGGCATATGAGGCGATCGTCCGCAGGGCGGTGCATATCCACGCGGATCTCATCGTGGCCGAGTGCCATGGTCGCCATCTCGCACCCTGGCTCCTGCGCCTGACCGACTGGGAGCTGTTGCGCTGGAGTCCCTGTCCCGTCCTCCTCGTAAAGCGGCCCCGTGCCTACCGCCATCCGGTGGTGCTGGCCGCTCTGGACCCTGCACATGCGTTCGCCAAACCGGCGAAGCTGGATGCTCGGATCCTGGATATCGCGGCGGCGGTCACGCGAGCCCTGAACGGCTCGCTGCACGCAGTACATGCATACATTCCCCTGCCCGCCGAGGCGGCATCGTCGGGAGTTCACAGTAGCAAGGAAATGCGCGCGCTCACGATGTCGGCCGCCGCGCGCGCCAAGGAAAATCTCGATCGTGCACTGCGTCGGCTACGCGTACCCGTCCGACATCGGCATCTCGTGGCCAGACACCCAATAGACGCCATCCAGGACACTGTACGCCGCACCCGCAGTTCGCTCGTCGTGATGGGCGCCATCTCACGCTCCGGTCTCAAGAGAATCTTCATCGGCAACACCGCCGAGGGAGTGCTGGATGCCCTGAATTGCGACATTCTGATCGTGAAGCCGGCGCACTTCTCGACACGCGTTCCCCGAACGCGGCAGGGTCTTCGTCTGGTGGCGGCACCCGTGCCCGTGTTTTGAGGACACCCGCTACCTGACGTGCCAGCGGACACGCGAGCACCCGAAGGGGAATACTTCAGTGAGATAGAAGATCCACGCGCCCGTGAGTCGGCAGGCGCTATGGCAACTTCACAGCCAGGACATCGCAATACAGCGCATCGAGAACGCGCTCGGCAGTGTGGCCGATCAGCATTCTCTCAACCCGGGAGCGGGATACTACGCCCATCACCATGACCTGAGCGCCATCATGATTGGCAACGCGCGGCAGAATCTCCGCAGCATCCCCCTCGACGATTGCCAACCGCCGCCCGGGAATGCCATGACGTTGGGCCAGCGCCTGGAGATTGATTCGCACTGTCTCGCAATAGGCGGCGTGCATCTCTTCGCTGACGGTCGGCGATGCGGATTCCAGGGCGACACTCTCCTCGACCAGCCTGGACCAGGGCTTCGTGACGCTCAGAAGCGAGGCTTCCCCGGCGAGCGCCCCAGCCAGGGTCGTGGCGGCTCCAACGATCGCGTCTTCCAACTCGTGCGCAGAGCGGCGCTCGGCCCGGTCGAAAGGCTCGGGGTCCACCGCAGCGATGATGCGCGGCCTTCCGTAGGGCTCCCGCGTCTTGATGAAGAGCACCGAACACGGGCACTTTTCGATCAGCTTGTAGTCTGTCTGCGTGAGCAGCCAGCGAGCCGCTCGCTTCTTGGGGTTCGATTGACACACGATCAGATCGGCTCGCGCTCGCTGCACTTCCCGGATCAAGCCCGAGTGGACCGGCTGGTCCCAGCGAACATTCACGTGTACGGGCACACCGAAACCCCGCAGCCTGGCGGCGGGCTCTTCCAGAGCACGATAGCAGTCGTCGGTCTGCCCTTGGACGTCGTCCTCTGCGCTGATCGCTCCGCCCGCCGCCTTACGCGGCATGTGCGGGTCCTGAATACATTGAAAGAGCTCCACTTGCGCCTTCGACCCGGCCGCGATCCGCCCGATCTTGTCGAGCTCGATGGGCCCGATTCCCTTGGGCCCCACGGCCACGAGAATGCGCTCCCAGCTCATGCTAGGGCTCGTTCAGCACTTTCATCAGCTCACGATGGAAGAAGCGGATCCGGCTCTCCTGGTACCGGCCCAGCGTGCATCCCTCCAACTCCCCCGGCCACGTCTTGAGGCCGCGCTGCACCTCCGGCATGTTGAAGTCGTCCTGATCGAAGATCTTGCCCATCGCACCCAGCAGCGGCTCGAAGTGCTCGTCGGGCCCGAGCACGACCAGCTTCGGGGCGGGCGGCGGCGCAGCGCTGTCCGGCGAACGGATCAGCATCCAGATATCGAAATAGCAGCTGTCCGCACAGTCCACATCCGGCCTGAACAGGTAGGTCAGCGGCAAGCCTTCCGCGAACCACGGACAAAAGTTCGGAAACAGCCAATACTGAAACGAATCCAGCATCTCGGCATCGGAGAGGCTCGAATAGTCTGCCGCGGTCATCCGGCCGAGGCTCTTGCGTCGCCACGCAGCGAGCGAGGCGCGGTCCTTGATGTCGGGCGGCAGCGCGTTCGGCTCGTCCATGCGCAGGCCATTCAGAAGTGCCCAGACATCGGCGATCGCGCCCAGGGCGGTGCCCCCGCGCGAATGCTTGCTCGGAATGCCGGTCGGTGTGATTGAGCGGCTGAAGCACGCATCCCCTTCGTCATAGACATCGTACTGAGTGGCGTGCTCGGCGACGGAGGACAGCGCCTGTGGATGCGTCTGCATCAGGTGGTAAGCCTCGAGAAACGCCTCCATGGCCACTTTCCAGTTGGCGGCAATCCTCTTGCGCACGTGCCATAGAGTGAAACGCTTTTCCAGTGGCCAAGTGGCGAAGTGCTCAGGCATCGAGCCCAGGTGGCTCGCGAGCGATTTCGCCTTCAGGTCCGGGTTGATGAAGACGAAGCCACCCCACGTCCCCACTTGAACCTCGCGCAGGCCGTAATCCGTAGGCTTCACGTCCGGAAAGTCCCAGGCGCCCGGATAGTAGGCAAGCTTACCGTCAACACTCCACGTCCAGGAGTGATATGCGCACTTGAAGTGCGTCGCCCCGCAACCGCTCCCGTCGACCAGCTTGCGGCCGCGATGCAGACACACATTCCAATAGGCTTTGAACCTCCGCGGCTCGACCCGCACGACCAGGAACGAGAGGCCCGCGACGTCATACACGAAATGATCCCCGACTCCAGGAATCTCCTCCTCCCGACAGACTACCTGCCAGCTCCGCTTCCAGATCTTGTCCACCTCGCGGCGGTGAAAGTCGTAGGAGGTATAGCGCTCGGGAGGAATCTTGGCCGTTCCCAGATTCGGGGCTGATTCCGCTCGATACAGCGGCGGCAGCGGCCGGGAGTCGAGCTTGATGAGATCGCGCCAGTTCGGCGCCAGCTCGGTGCCCAGGCCGCGCTGGTACTCATTGAATTCTTTGTTGACGTCATTCATGACACACCCTGCTCCACACCGTTCGTGGGTCCAGTGTAGTCAGCGCAACGCTCAGCGCACTACGTAGTTATGCCTAACCCAAACCCACCACGCCAGCGCGCGCAAGCACTCGGTCACCGAGTGGCAGCAGAGGGCGGCAGCGCCCCGCCCCAACTCAATGGCCCTGGTACAGGGCGTTGATTTCCGCGGCGAACCGTGCCTCGATCGCGGCCCGCTTCGGCTTCAACGTTGGGGTCATCAATCCAGCAGCAATTGTCCAGGGCTCCGTCAGCAGTAGCACAGCCTTGGGGGTAGCGTACACGGGGAACGCTCGCGCGAGCTCACGTACTCTTTCCACAGCCCAACCGGTCGCCGCTGCTGTCTTCAAGCCGCTGGTGCTCGTGGGATCCAGGCCGAGCAGACGCGCTTGCTCGCTCCAGCGCTGTTGGTTGAGGACGAGAAGCGCGACGAGATAGGGACGCTTCTCGCCAAGCACCATGACCTGCTCGAACACCGGATCGCCGGCGATGGCGCTCTCCAGGTCTCCCGGCGATATCTTCTCGCCGGTAGAGGTCACGATGATGTCCTTCAGCCGGCCGCGAATCCGGACACGCCCGTCCTGCACCTGCGCCTGATCCCCCGTGTGCAACCAGCCATTTGGGTCCACCACTCGCGTCGTCTCTTCGGATCGTTGCCAGTAGCCGAGCATGACGTTGGGTCCCTTTACCAACAATTCATCGCGGTCGCCGATTCGAACGCTCACTCCGGGCAGGACCCGCCCGACGGTGGCGGGGTCATTGTCGTCCGGCACATTGCACGTAACGACCGGCGAGCTTTCCGTCATACCGTATCCCTGCAGAATCGGGATGCCGAGCCCAAGCAACGCACGCCCGACTTCAAATGGCATTGCGGCGCCACCGGTCACCGCGGCGCGTAGTCTCCCGCCGAAACGTGCCTGCAGCGGCTTCGCAATCATAGTGCGCAATACTCGCGATGCCAGTCTGACCAGCCAGCCCGGCGCCGGCCCGCGCCCCTGCTGGTGCTCGAAGGCCTGCCACCCCAGTGCCACCGCCAGCGCCAGCAACCGGCGTTTGACGGCGCTGGGCTTCGCAGCCTCCTGCAGAGCAGCGTAGACGCGTTCGTAAATGCGCGGCACGGACACTAGGACTGTCGGCGCCACCACCGCGAGATCTTGCATCAAGAGCGGCACCGAGCGGCCAAACGCAACGGCGGCGCCAGCAGCGATCGGCAGGTAATAGCCAACTGTTCGCTCCAGGGTGTGAGACAGCGGCAGGAAGGACAGAAACAGGTCGCTCTCCTCCACCGGCATGACGCTCCGCAAAGCTCGAACGTTCGAGAGGATATTACTATGAGACAACATGACGCCCTTCGGACGGCCCGTGGTGCCCGACGTATAGACAATTGCGGCCAGCGTCTCCGGTCCGATCGCCGGTGGATCCCTGACAGGAGGCGCTTCGACTGAATCGGACACCCAGTACGCGAGAGATCGCGCCATGCCCGTCTCCGGCGCGCTCCCGGCGTCGGTCAGATACACGACACGCTTCAGAGCGGGGAACCGATCGCGCAACGGCACCAATGCCTGCCAACGCTCGTGGGTATCGACGAGCAGCAGCTCCAACCCGCTGTCAGCGATGACGAACGCCAGACTCTCCGGGTTGTCGATCACGTGAAGCGGAACACTGACGTGGCCGAGCCGCAGCGCGGCCTGGTCCATGCAGACATGCTCGATGCCGTTGGGCACCAAGAGCCCCACGCGGGCCCCGGACGTCAACCCCTCCTGCTGAAGCGCACGTGACCAGGCTCGAGCACGGGCTTCCATCTGGGCCCACGAGACGCTGACCCAGGAGCTGCTGCCAGGATCCCAATATCGATAGGCCTCACGAGCCGGCGTCAGGCGCACTCGCCATGCGAACAGCTCCGGTATCGTCTGGGGCTCAGTGGCTGGAGCCGTGGGTACAGCCATCACGATGGCCGGGCCGGCTCGTCACGGCACACGAGAACGGCCGCGCCCTGGAGGGCTCCGGTTTCGAGCGCTGTGAGTGCGCGACCCGCGTCCTCGAGAGCAAACTGCTGTATCTGTGGCCGTAGATCCAATTGAGCGGCGATTCGCATGAAGTCGTGTCCATCGCTGCGAGTCAGATTCGCGACGGAGGAGACAGAGCGCTCGCCCCATAAGAGAGAATACGGGAATGCGGGAATGTCGCTCATGTGGATCCCCGCGCACACGACCCTGCCCCCTTTCCGGACCGCGGCGAGCGCGGCTGGCACCAACTCGCCAACCGGCGCAAAGATGATCGCCGCATCGAGGGGCTGAGGGGGACATTGATTGCAGTCCCCAGCCCACGCCGCCCCGAGTTGCCGCGCGAATGCCTGCGACTCGCGATCGCCGGGACGCGTGAAAGCGAAAACCTCACGTTGCTGGAAGCGAGCGACCTGCGCCAGGAGATGGGCGGCTGCCCCGAACCCGTATAAGCCTAGCCGGTGACCGCTACCAGCGATGCGGTAGGCTCGATAGCCAATGAGTCCGGCACATAGCAGGGGCGCCGCGCACGCGTCCGAATAGCGCTCGGGTATTCGCAGGCAGAACCGGCCGTCGGCAACGGTGTACTGCGCATAGCCCCCGTCGCGGGTACAACCGGTGAACTCAGCGCGATCACACAGGTTCTCCAAGCCGCGGCGACAGTAGTCGCAGGTGCCGCATGCCCCGCCGAGCCACGGAACGCCGACCCGATCGCCGACCTGCCAGGGTGCTCCGGGACCGCGAGCCACGACTCTGCCGACGATCTCGTGGCCGGGGATCACCGGATAGCGAGTCATGGGCAGCTCGCCGTGAATCACATGCAGGTCCGTACGGCAGACGCCACAAGCGCTCACTTCAATCAACACCTCGTCGCTCCGCAGCGGCGCAATAGCTACCTCGCCGTACTCGACCCGGCCGTCCGCGGCAACAGCACGCACCGCGCGCATCGCGATCGGATAGGTCATGCCGAGAGTATCCCGTTCAAATGCAATCGCTCCCCTTCTGCCCATGGCTCAGCGAATCAAGCTCCGGCGCCACGCACCCTTCGCGTATTGCAAAGCGAGCAGGACGCCAAAGCCCGCACCGAGGGATACGAGAACAGTATCAGGTCGCAGGGCACCGAGACCGAGAAAGGCTCGCAACCACGGCAGGCGGAACACCGCGGTGAGAATCACCAATGCGGCGGCGATCCCCCACCACAACACAGCGGAACCGCCGCGTACCGCGGACCGGACCGAGGTGCCGAACGTCCGATTCACGAAAACAAGCGCGAAGTTGACGCTCACCAGGGCGGCGAACGCGGCCGCGCGGCTTTGTGCCTCCTCGAGCCCCTGCCACGTGGCCAGCAGATATGCGGCGGATACGGTAACCAGAGCTACGACGCCCTGCAGAGCGCTCCAGACGACGAGGTCGCGGGAGAACAGGCTGCTGCGGGGATCCCGGGGGGGCCGATGCATGATCCGCCGCTCCTGCGGCTCGGCTTCCAGTATCACCGAGCACGCCGGATCGATGATGAGCTCGAGCAGCGCGATCAGCATCGGTGTCAGCACCAGTGGCCGGCCCATGGAGATCGGCAGCAAGGCGAGACCGGCGACGGGGATGTGGATGGCGAAGATGTATTGCATCGCCTTGCGAAGGTTGTCGTAGATGCGGCGGCCGAGTCGTATCCCATGCACGATCGATCCGAAATCATCATCCAACAGAACGAGCGCAGCCGCCTCGCGCGCCACGTCAGTTCCGCGCTGCCCCATCGCGATGCCGATGTCCGCCGCTTTCAGGGCAGGAGCGTCGTTGACTCCGTCGCCGGTCATCGCAACGACCGCGCCGGTTGCCTGCAGTGACATCACGACCCGCAGCTTCTGCTGCGGGGTTATCCGGGCAAACACATTCACCCGCGACACGCGCTCGCGCAACGCGCGATCATCGAGCTGATTCAGCTCCTCGCCCGTGAGGACCTCCTGCGCATCAATGCCGGCCTGACGGGCGATGGAGCGCGCGGTTACAGGGTAGTCTCCGGTGATCATGACTACGCGGATACCCGCGGAGCGACAGTCAGCCACGGCGGTCGGAACTGAGGCACGCAGTGGATCGATGAATCCGACCAAGCCTACGAAATCGAGCCGCATCGACGTCGGCGTCCGCGGAACGTCGGCGTCACTACACTCCCCGCGCGCGACGCCCAACACGCGCATACCCTGGCTCGCGAGCTCATTGACCTGGGCTCTCAAGGTCTCGATCTCGTCGTCAACCAGACCGCATACCCGACCGATCGCTTCCGGCGCGCCCTTGGACGCAATCAGCAGTCGTCCCTGATCAGGCAGACGCCAGATCTGGGTTACCGCGAGTAGTTGCGGCGTCAAAGGATAGGCCTTGACCAGCGACGCCGCCGTGCCAGGCCCCACGTCGGCCTCCACGCTCAGCGCATGTAGTGCCCGCTCCATGGGATCCATCAACAGCGGATCGCAGGCCAGGATGGCGCTGCGTAGCAAGTCGCCGAATTCGCGGCCGGGGACTTTGTGTTGTGAGCTGCCGTTCCAGCGATGCGCCCCGGCCCGCAACGCGCCAACGGTCATTCGATTCTGCGTCAGAGTGCCGGTCTTGTCCGTGCACAAGACCGTTGCGGCCCCCAGCGCTTCGATGGCCGCCGGACGACGGGTCAACACGTTGGCTCTCGACAAGCGCCACGCTCCCATCACGGTGAAGACCGTCAGGACGAGCGGAAACTCTTCGGGCAGCATGGCCATGCCGAGGGCGATTCCACCCAGTACGCCTTCCAGCCACTGTCCCCGCAGAATTCCGTACAGCACCGCCGCGAGCACACTGACCGCCACGCCGGCCGCGGCGAAGCGGACCACGAGCTGCCTGGTCTGTCGCTCGAGGCTCGAGGGTCCTTCCTTGATGGTTTTGAGCGCGCGGGCGATCTTGCCGATTTCACTGCGGTCGCCTGTCGCCACGACGAGAGCACTCGCGGTGCCACGGACCACGAGGGTTCCGGAGAATGCGTACGGCAGGTCGGGGCCGCCGGGCGCGGGGACCGGCTCGTTCGTGATATCCGCGATGCAGTCCTCATCGGCGGCCCGCTTGGATACGGGCACGGACTCGCCCGTCAACACGGATTCGTCGATCTCGAGATGGTCGTGAGTCAGAATGACCGCGTCGGCGGCAACTCGGTCGCCCTCCACGAGCAAAAGCACGTCCCCCTGAACGACCTCCCTTCCCGGAACCCTGAGCCGCTCCGCGTCGCGCACTACGAAGGCTCTCGGGCTCGCCAAGTCCCGTAACGCCTCGATCACGCGCTGACTACGGCTCTGCTGAATGACCGCGATTGAGACGGAGAGGCCCGCGAACGCCAGCAACACCAGCGCCTCGACCGGGTCACCTATCAAGGCATAGAGACCCGCGGCTGCCAGTAACAGAGCGAACATGGGCTCGCGTAGAACGGCACCGACGATGCGCGCTACCGACCGATGCTCGGTCCTGGTGAGTACATTCGGCCCTTCCCTGCGCAAGCGCGCCGCGGCTTCGCCCTTGCTGAGACCCGAGCGCAGCAGATCGGTTGCAGCCGTTGCCATCGACAAAGCATCGCCTCTGGCGCTCGCCGGGATATCGGGATTTGTACGTAAACGGCGCTCGAGCGCGGCGGCCGCGGCCGCCATCCGTAGTTTCCGCAACGTCACCGGCGTATCTACGAATCCTCGGACGCGGCCGGCTGACGCAGGATACGCAGGTTGGTTCCACGCGAGGAGTCAGATCATGCGTCCCATCCGTCACATTCTCGTTGCGGTCAAGAACCCCGACGCATCCTCTTTCCCCGCAGTCGGTAAGGCAGCGCAGCTCGCTCAGGCTCTTGGCGCCACCCTGGAGTTGTTCCATGGCATCGCGACGCCCCTGTATTTCGATGCCTATGGCAGCCTCAATGAGATCTCTGGAAGGCTTCGCCGGCAGACGCCGGGAAAGCGTGTTACCCAGCTCGAGCGGATAGCGGCACCCCTGCGGCGCCGCGGGCTCGTTGTGACGACCGCTGCGACCTGGGACTATCCGGCACACGAGGCCATCCTGCGGCGCGCACGTCGTACGCGGGCGGATCTCATCGTCGCCGAGTGTCATCCAACGCCCCACGTCCTCCCAGGAATCCTCCGCATACCCGATTGGGAGCTCCTGCGACTCAGCCCGGTGCCGGTTTTACTCGTCAAGAGCCGAACACCCTACAAAGCCCCGACACTGCTGGCCGCCATCGATCCACAGCATACCTTTGCGAAGCCGCTGAGCCTCGACCGGGAGATCCTGCGCTTGGGCGGCGCTTTCAGCCGGGCGCTGAAAGGTTCGCTTCATACGGTTCATGCCTATGTGGCTGTGCCCTCCCTCGCCCTCGGCATGCCGATCGACCCGGCCACGCTGGATCTGGTATCGAACGCCTCGCGCGAGAAGGCCGAAAGTGCCCTGCGCAGCGAACTTCGCGGCATCAGGATCAACGGCGCGCGCCGGCACATCCTGCCCATGCATCCCATCGACGCCATCGAAAAGACCGCGCGTGAGCTCGACAGCGCGATCGTTGTCATGGGTGCAGTGTCCCGCTCGGGCCTCAGGCGGTTCGTCATCGGCAATACCGCGGAAGCCCTCTTGGATCGCTTGAGTTGCGATCTGCTCATCGTGAAGCCGGCGGAGTTTCGCAAAAGAGTCCAAACGCGTTCACGGGGACCCCATTGGATACCTTTGAACCCCGCACCCCATCTGTAAGAAGGAAGAGACTGCCCATTCCGTTGAAGCAGAGCAGATCATTCGGGCTGCTGCGGCGCGCATTTGCGGCCGCAGCAACCTTGACCGTGAGCCTCGTACACGCTGGAGAGCCTGCAATCAGCGGTCGCCTGCAGGCCGCGATTGAGGCTCGGCTGATGCCCTCTCAGCCGGCCGGCCGGGAGCCACGGCTTCACGAGCTGTATGCTGCACGCCAGTATCGGCCGCTCTGGCTCAAGGCAGACACCCACTCGGACACCGAGGCAGCGACGCGACAAGCCCGTGAGTTGGTCGGTCTTCTGAATAGCGCTGGCGTATTCGGCCTGACGCCCAAAGACTACGATGCGCAGAGCCTCCAAGATCTCCTGACACACTTGTCCGTCGAGGGCCCGTCCGGCGTCGCAGCCGAGCGATACGCTCGATTTGATGTGAGTCTGGCGGAGGCGGCGCTGCACCTCGTACATGATCTTCACTACGGGCGCGCGGACCCTCGACGAGCTGGTTTCTTCTGGCCTGCCGCTCGCCCTGCATTGGCCGATCAGCCGCTGCTGCAAACGCTCTCGACAGCGCCGTCGGTGCGGGCCGAGCTCACCTCCATCGAGCCCCAGTTCTTACACTATCAGCTGCTGGAGCAAGCGCTGCCGCGCTACCGCACTCTCGCGGCCCAGCCAGGACTCACCGATCTGCCGCCATTACCGTCGCGGGTCATCAAGCCGGGAGAGCGGTATGCGGGGGCGCCTCGGCTGCGCACGCTGCTACGCGCCTTCGGCGACCTGTCGAAAGAAGGCACGGCAGCCGCTGTCCCCGATCTTTATGACGTGTCCCTGTCCCGAGGGGTCGCGCGCTTTCAAGCGCGACACGGACTCGATCCGGATGGCACCCTCGGACGAGAGACGCTACGGGCGCTCACCGTCCCCATCGCTCAGCGAGTACGACAGATCGAGCTCACTCTCGAGCGGTGGCGCTGGCTCCCCACCTTCGACCGCCCTCCGATCATCGTGAACATCCCCGAGTTCAGACTATTCGCGTTTCGCTCGCTACAGGATCGCAAAGCGGACATTCTGCAGATGGACGTGATCGTCGGCCGCGCTTTCCCATCCATGCGCACACCGATCTTTGCGGCGGAGATGCGGTACGTCATCTTTCGACCGTACTGGGACGTACCCTACAGCATCACTCTGAAGGAGATGTTGCCGGAGCTGCAGGCCAACCCGAAATATTTTTCGGAACAGCACTTGGAAATCGTCGAGGGCGAACGTGACGACTCACCGGTCGTGCCGCCGATACCTGAGAATATCGCTCGGCTTGCCCGGGGCGAGCTGCGCCTCAGGCAGCAACCCGGGCCTGACAACGCGTTGGGCCTGGTGAAGTTCATGCTCCCCAACCCGTATAATGTGTATCTGCACTCAACTCCGGCACGCAGGCTCTTCGCCCAGTCACGCCGCGCATTCAGCCACGGGTGCATCCGCGTCAGCGACCCGGTGTCTCTGGCTGTCCACGTACTGCGGGACACAGACGGAGCGTGGACCGCTGAAGCGATCACATCAGCGATCGATGGATCGCAGACTCGACGCGTGACTCTAGCGCATAGCATCCCAGTGCTGATCGTGTACGGGACTGCACTCGCCACGGAATCTGGACCGATCCTGTTCTTCGACGATCTTTACGGTCACGATCGCAAGCTCGAGCAGCTCCTGAATGCACACGCGAGCGAGCAGCCGGCGGCGCGGATCGGTGTTAGTCCTTATAGCCGGTCCGGCGAAGTGGCGGCATCCTCACGTCCGTACGATATTCGCGATCAACAAGGAGAGCGCCATGACGACACAGCCCTACTGCATGCGGTTGGACCTGAGCCCGGACGAATGCCGGGCGGAAGCTGATGGACGACGCAGGCAGATGATTCGGGAGGCAGCTTATCGATGTGCCGAGCGTCGCGGGTTCGGGTGCGGACACGAGGTCGAGGACTGGCTGCAAGCCGAAAAGGAAGTCGATCGATACCTGTATGGCGATGAGGGGGCTTTCGGCCTCTACAGCTGAGCCGTCGCCGGCGGGAACTCTCCCTGCTCGTCGACGGCGCATCGACGGCATTCACTCTTCCGCACGTCGGCGCGCGTGAGACGTGCCTCGTCAGCATGAACAGCGTTGCGTTTTCCGACCTGGGCTGCCAAGCTTCGCTCACGAGGTAAACTCTTCGAGCCACACACCGGCCAATGAGCGAGCAGCTCACTCCTGAGTTCGTACGAAGCGCGCTCGAATCCGCACCGGACGCCATGATCATGATCGATGCGGCCGGTCAGGTCCTGTTTGCCAACCAGCAGCTGTTTGCGCTGTTTGGTTATACGCGTGCCGACATCCTCAACCGGAGCGTTGATATCCTGTTGCCCGAGCGATTCCGGGCGCGGCACGTAGCGCATCGGGAGCGCTTCGCGGCAGAGCAGCGCATGCGTCCCATGGGTCAGGGACGCGAGCTGTACGCGCGCCGCAAGGATGGTACCGAGTTTCCGGTCGAGATCAGCCTGAGCCCCATCCAGGACGGCGACAAGCGCCTCGTGGCCGCCGCGATCCGCGACACGACCGAGCGTGCTCGGGTGCAGAGGGAATTGATCGCGGCGCGCGAGGCGGCCGAACGGGCCAGGCAGGTCGCCGTGGAAGCGCGGGAGCTGGCCGACCGCGCCAACCAGGCCAAGACACGATTCCTGGCGACGGCCAGCCATGACCTGCGCCAGCCATTGCAATCGATCGCATTGCTGAACGGCACCCTGCGGCGCGTGTTGGATGACCGTCATGCCCTGGAGGAAGCGCTCGACTATCAGGACCAGGCGATCGGGGCGATGTCCCGGCTGTTGAATGCGCTGCTCGACATCAGCAAGCTGGAGTCCGGGGCGATCAAGCCCGAGCCGGCGGACTTCCCGATCGCCCCGGTGTTCGAGGAGCTGCGCCGCGAATTCGCGAATGTGGCTCAGAGCAAGGGGCTGCAGTTTCGGGTTGAGTCCACCTGCGATTGCGCCCACAGCGATCCCTCGCTGGTCGGACAAGTATTGCGCAATCTCGTCTCCAACGCGATCAAGTACACGCAAACGGGAGCCGTGCGATTGCAAAGCCTGCCACGCCCACGCAGCCTGCGTATCGAGGTCTGCGATACCGGTATCGGGATTCCGGCGGCGCAGATCCCTTTTATATACGATGAGTTCTATCAGGTCGGCGTCAGTACCAACACGACACGGGACGGCTACGGCCTTGGCCTCAGCATCGTGCGCCGGATCGTAAACCTGCTCGACGTTCGCCTCGACGTCGTATCCGAGGTGGGCAAGGGCTCGATGTTCGCCATCGAGCTGCCACGTGCCCACACTATGATTCATGGCGAGAGCAAGCGGACGTCTCATGCTACGGCGCCAACCATGCAGCAGGCCCCGCAGATTCTGCTGGTGGAGGATGACGCAGCGGTGCGCAATGCCACCCGGATGCTCCTGCGAGCCGAGGGCTACCGGGTGCTGACGGCCGGAACCGTGGCCGAGGCCCAAGCCGTTGCGCGGGAACATCCGCTCGATGCACTCGTGACCGACTATCACCTGAACGCAGATGAGACCGGCTCGCAAGTGATCAACTCTGTGCGAAGCATTCGCGGCGCGCAAGTCAGGGCGGTGTTGATCACGGGAGACACCTCCGCGGCTATCCAGGAGCTCGAGCAGGATGAGCGCCTGCGCATGGCTCGCAAGCCCATCCATGCGGAAGAGTTCCTGGGCCTCCTCAAGAGCCTCCTGGAGCGCTGATCGTCAGGCGCGTACCGGTCGATTGACGTTTTGCCGGCCGCAGCAGGCCGGCGAGTGCGCAAGGGAGCGATGTCATGCCTGAAGCTGCGCTATCGCAGGGCAGCCCTCATCGTGCGAGCCTTGTCGTCTGCCTGTCTCGCGCCAAGACCGCGCGGCGGCTCGCCCAGCGGGATGGGACAACGGTAGGTCGCAGGCTTGATGAGCACGAAATCGCATTCCAAGCTCTCCAGCAGCGCGGCCGTCAACGTCCCGACGAGCCCACGCCGCTCCGGCCGCTGCGTCAATGCCCCGAGGACCACGGCGTCGAAGTTCTCCTGGGCGACGAATGGAGGCAACACTTCCTCCGCCGGGCCTGCGAGCAACTGGCGTGCGACCGGGCCCACCCCGGTGTTCGTACAGAGCTTTTCCAATCGATCGAGACTTTCCGCCGAGGCCTGCGGGACGGCGCTGAACACCTCGAGAGTGCCCTGACATCCCCACGAGAAGTAGTGGGCTGCCTGGACCACATCGACGGGAAAGTCACCCGGCGCGTGGTCCGACACGTCCACAGCGGCACCCAAGCGCGGCGGTACGCGCCAGGGACGACCTCGTGTCAGCATCAAGGCGGCGGGACAGGCACGCATCAGCTGCCAGTCGTTGGCATCGGGCATGCATCGGCCCTGGCCCTCGACGCAGGCGACCCGCTTGATGACGAGGTCCGGCTTGCTGCGCAGGACCTTCTTCACGATCGAGATGTACAGCGGGCTGCTGCAATCGACGTCCGTTTCAATATTCATGTCAGGGGCGTGCGCGGCTTCGCGTAACAACTCGAGATAGCCCTTCGACTCGGCCAGGCAAGTCGCGCGAGCCTGCTCGACTCCAGTGGAATCGAACGCATGCGTCAGCTGGAAAGCAAGCTCCGCATCGCACAGGAAAAGCTCGAGCCGGGCGCCGAACCGGCGTGCAATGTCCACGGCCTTGGAAATCACTCGTGGAGCCTCGTTGCTGCGATCGACTACCGCGAGGATGGAGTGAATTCTCTTCATGTGAACCTCCGGCAACACGCAATACCGCGAGTTAAGCCGCTTCGACCGGAACGATAGGACAGGCCGCCGGACACTCCTATACGCACTTGTCCCGACCCGGCGGGGTGGCTACGGCGTACTGTCCTGCAGAGCCAGCGTCACTCTCGCGAGTTCAGCATCCAAGGTCTGCGCCTTAAAGCCCTGCAATCCCGCCAGAGTCAGCATGGCGACGTTCTCCCGCAGGACGTCGCCGAAGATCTCGCGAACTCCTCGCCCCCGGCAGTAGCTCACCAGCTTCTTCAAAAGGAGCGAGCCAAGGCCTCGTCTCTTCAAATCCGACCGGACCAGGATAGCGAACTCCGCACGCTTGCCATCAGGATCCATGTGAGCGCGCGCGACAGCCAGGGTCTCGTGAACCCCTTCCGGCGTGCTCGCCTCCACGATGAGCGCCATGGCACGCTCATAGTCCAGCTGCGTGAATGATGCGAGTTGCGCCGGGGGCACCTGCCTCAGACTGTGCAGAAATCGGGTCCGCAGATCCTCGGCATCGACGCGCGCCAGGAACTGCCGGTGCTGCTCCAGGTCTTCGGGTCGTATCGGCCTCAGGAGGACCCGCCCCACTCGCGAGCTCACCCACTCCTCGAGCTCCTTCGGGTAGGGGCGGATGGCCAGCCTCTCGAGGGGCGAGCCGCAGGGGGCCTGCAAGCGGATACGAGCATCCAGCGCCACCGCACCCCGCTCGTCGAGCAGCAGCGGATTGATATCGAGCTCAGCGAGCTCCGCGATGTCCACCGCCAGCTGCGCGACGTGAACGAGTACCTGCTCCAGTGCTCGACGATCGGCCGCGGGTCTGTTTCGATGAGCATCCAGCAGCCTGTTCACGCGAGTGCGAGCGATCAGCTCCGCGGCGAGCAGGGAATTGAGCGGTGGCAGCGCCAGCGCGCGATCGGCGACGGCCTCCACATCTACCCCACCCTGGCCAAAGAGGATGACCGGCCCGAAAGTCGGGTCGGCCGCGAGACCGACTATCAACTCGCGCGCACCCGGGCGATCTATCATCGGTTGAACGGTGAACCCCTCCAAGCGCGCTTGCGGGCAGCGCTCTCGACAGCGCTGCAGCATGGCGTCCGCGGCTGCCTGCAGCTCGGTGTCCCCCGTGAGCCTCAAGGCGACACCACCGACGTCTGACTTGTGGGTGATGTCTCTGGAGAGAATCTTGAGAGCGACGGGGAATCCGAGCTCTGCCGCCGCGACTCGGGCGGCCTGTGCGTCCGGAACAGCGCGCGTGGGTACGACGGGGATCGCGTAGTGATCGAGGATTGCCTTTGACTCGACCTCCGTCAGCACAGATCGTCCTTGCGCAAGAGCCGTACGACAGATGGCTCGGACAAACTCGGGATCGACCGACAGCGACTCGGGAATGGATGGCGGCGCCTGCGTCAATTGCCGTTGATTGCGCTGATAGGCGACCACCATGGAGAAGGCTGACACGGCCTCTTCAGGGGTCGCATAGGTTGCTATGTCCGCAGCTGCGCAAATCTGCCTGGCTCGAGCGACGGCTTCGGCGCCCATCCAACAAGCCAGCACCGGTCGTTTTGCCTCGACCAGAAGAGGTACGCACCGCGAGGCGATGGTCGCCGCGGGGACAATAGCGGTCGGCGCATGTATGAGCAGAACCGCGTCTACACCAGAGTCTCCCAGCACCAAGCGCAATGCATCCACGTAGCGCTCGGCCGGTGCATCACCGACGATGTCAACAGGATTGCCGTGCGACCAGTTGCGAGGCAAGACATCCGCCAACCCATCCAGCGTCTTCTGCCCCAGCGCCGCCAATGTACCGCCGCGCGCGATGAATGCATCGGTAGCCATCACGGCCGGGCCACCACCATTGCTGACAATGGCCAGACGCTCTCCGGTCAGGTTGCGGAGCCGGGCCAGAGTTTCGGCAGCGTCCAGCAGCTCCCGCGTATCGGCGACGCGAAGCATGCCCGCGCGGCGGAACGCCGCGTCATAGACATCGTCTGCGCCAGCCAGCGCGCCCGTATGCGAGACGACGGCCTTGGCGCTCTGAGCACTGCGGCCCGCCTTCACCACGATGACCGGCTTGTTGCGGGCAGCGGCCCGGCCCGCGGACAGGAATTTGCGGGCATCGCGTATCGACTCGATATATAGCAGGATTGCGGAGGTCTGCGGGTCTCGAGCGAAGTAGTCGAGCAGATCGCCGAAGTCGACGTCCGCTGCATTGCCGAGGGAGACCAGAGCAGACAGGCCCACCTGACTGGCACGAGTCCAATCCAGCATGGCGGTCGCGAGCGCCCCGGACTGCGCTATGAAAGCCAGCCCTCCCGGCACGGCTGCAGTGTGCGCGAAGCTCGCATTGAGGCCGATGCGGGGTAACAGCAACCCCAGACAGTTCGGCCCGAGAATACGCAACGTGAACGGTTGCGCTTCTTTCAGCATCTGTTGGGTGAGCGTCTCCCCTTGATTCGGGCCGGACTCTTCCAGGCCTGCCGTGATGACGATGGCCGCACGCCCCCCTCGCCGGCCCAATTCCCGGATGAGGCCCGGCAGCGTGCCCGGCGGAGTACACAGAATCGCGAGGTCCGGCGCCGCAGGCAGGGCAGCGACATTCGGGAACGCAGTGCGCCCCCCCACTGTGCGATGGCGCGTATTGACGGGCCAGATCGGTCCCTTGAAGCCTCCCGCCATCAGGTTGCGCAAGACAGTCGCACCGATGCTGCCAGGCCGATCGGAAGCCCCGATCAACGCCACCGAGTGCGGCGCCAGCAAGCACTCGAGGTTGCGAATCGTCATGGGCCCACTGTCCGCGTTTTCAGCTTGCGCGATAATTACGGAAGATACGTACGCTGCGCGGGATCGTAATCGGCATACTGTGCCGGACGTTGAGCCAATCGGGTCTTCAATGCCCACCGGTGCTGAAACTAACCGGATTCTACAAGCCATTCTCGATGCCGCGGTCGATGGCGTCGTGCTCATCGGGCATACCGGGCTGATCGAAGCATTCAACCGGGCGGCGCAGTCCCTGTTCGGATTCAGTGCAGAAGAAGTGGTCGGAAAGAACGTGCGCGTGCTCATGACCGAGGGGGATGCAGCGGCTCACGACGAGCACATGGCCCGATATCTGCGCACCGGAACGGCTCATATCATCGGACGAGGACGTCAGGTCATCGCGCGTCGCAAAGATGGTCGCGACTTTCCGGTGTTTCTCTCCGTCGGCGTGGTTCCCGGTGCCCAGCCACCGCGCTTCCTGGGATTCCTCCATGACCTGACCGCCGAGCGGCAGGCCGATGAACGCAATCAGCGCCTTCAGGAGCGCCTGACTCACGTCTCCCGGCTTGCGACGCTGGGAGAGATCGCCGCGGGCATTGCCCATGAGGTCAATCAGCCTCTTGCCGCCATCACTAACTACGCGCAGGCGTGCGTGCGCCTGCTGGTCGCCCCTGATGCGGACATCGAGGAGATTCGCGAGGCCCTGCGAGAGATCGCCGGGCAAGCGGTCCGGGCCGGAGATATCGTCCATCGCTTGCGCGGCATTGCGCGTGCGCCGGACCCGCAGCGGCGGCCGCTGAGCATCAATTCGCTGCTGATGGAGCTGAACGAATTGCTTCAGGGTCAGGCACGTCGTGCCGAGGTGAGCTGTACAGTTGACTTGGGCTCCGACCTTCCCCTGGTGCTGGTCGACGGCAGCCAGATCCAGCAGGTCGTCTTGAACCTGGTGCGCAACGCTCTCGAGGCCCTGGCCGGCCCGTATCGCACGCCCAAGCAGATCCTGATCAGCACCTATCTGGATGGGGATCACGACGTCGCATTGGAGGTGTGCGACTCGGCGGAGGGTATATCCGCCGGAACGGTTGAGCGGCTGTTCGAGCCCTTCTTCACGACGAAAGAGGCCGGGACGGGACTGGGGCTCGCCATGAGCCGTACGATCATCGAATCCCACGGCGGCAGGTTAGACTATCGTCCGCATGCGCCGCAGGGCTCCTGTTTCACCCTCCGACTTCCGACACTGTGATGGCTACGACCATGAAAGAACGAGCTCCTGCCGTTTACATCGTTGACGATGACGACGCGGTCCGCAGCTCGCTGCGGCTGCTGCTGAAATCCGTAGGCCTGAACGCGACTGCGCAAGGATCCGCACAGGAGTTCCTCTCGAGTTACGATCCGCAGCAGCCCGGCTGCCTGGTGCTCGATGTCCGCATGCCCGGAATGAGTGGACTCGAGTTACAGCAGCAGCTCAACCTTCGGGGAGCCGTCATTCCCGTCATCTTCATCACCGGCCACGGTGACGTGCCCATGGCCGTGGAGGCGATGCAGCACGGCGCCTTCGATTTTCTGCAAAAGCCTTTTCGCGATCAGGATCTGATCGAGCGCATCCAGAAAGCTCTGGAGCGGGATCGCACGAGCAGAGCCCAGCTGCGGGAGCGCTCGCTCATCCGGGAGCGTCGCGAATCCCTGACGCCGCGCGAGCGGGAGGTCCTCGATCTCGTGACCAGCGGCAAACCCAACAAAGTCATGGCTGCCGACTTGGGCGTCAGCCAGCGCACGGTGGAGATTCACCGGGCACGGGTGATGGAGAAGATGGGTGCGAGCTCACTCGCACAGCTCGTGCGCATGGTCCTGGATCTACAGTCGGAAGGCGGCTAGCCCCCATTTCCCATACCGCGACTCGGCCCCATAGGCCGGCGGCACGAGCAACCGGGAGAGTGTCATTCTCCAAGCCAGAAATGGGGTAAACGGCCCGCACGCAGACACGCGCAAGGCGCTGGCGGACGCCGCCGCGCTCGATGCGCTTGCTGTGCTCCTGAGGCGTCTGCAGACCGAAGTCACGGGACTCACAGCAGCGGCCGCGCAGGAGCGTCTCGCTCATGATGGCCCTAACTCAACGCGTGTGTCGGCGATCCGACCGCTCGTCACGGAGTTGCTGCGCGCCAGCCTGAATCCGCTCAACCTCATCCTGCTCGCCGCCGGCATCGCCGCAGCGGTGCTGGGACAGATCCCCGATGCGGCGATCATTGCGTCGATCGTTCTGCTCAGCACGGGCTTGTACTTCTGGCAGTCGTTCCGATCGAGCCACGCCGTCCACCAGCTCCAGCGCTCCATTGCGCCCACGGCAGCAGTCCTGAGGGACGGGTCCTGGACCCAGGTGCCCCGCGAGTGCCTCGTCTGCGGCGACGTCATTCAGCTCGCGGCGGGTGATCTCGTCCCCGCGGACGCGCGCCTCCTGGAGAGCGTTGACCTGCACGTCCAGCAATCGGCGCTGACAGGCGAGTCGCTGCCTGCCGAGAAGATGGCCACCCCGCGGCCGGGGTGCGCGAATGACTCGGACTATCCCAACATCGTATTCCTGGGTACTTCCATCGTAAGTGGGAGCGCCAAGGCCGTCGTGTTTGCCACGGGCGCTCATACCGCCTTTGGGGAGATCGTCGATCGCCTTGCGGGAAGACCCGCGGAGACCGAATTCGAACGCGGCGCACGGCGTTTTGCTCTGCTGATCGTGAGAACCATGATCGTGCTCGTCGCTTTCGTGCTGATCGCGAACCTCACGATGGGAAGGAATGCATTCCAGTCCCTGCTGTTCTCTGTCGCCCTGGCAGTCGGCCTGACTCCCGAGTTCCTGCCGATGATTACCACCGTCACACTGGCACAGGGCGCGTTGCGGATGGCGCGTCAGAAGGTGATCGTCAAGCATCTTCCGGCCATCCAGAACCTCGGTAGCATCGACGTCCTGTGCACCGACAAGACAGGGACTTTGACGGTAGGCTCGATGGCCGTGCAGGAATCGCTGGATCCCCTGGGCCGGCTCTCGAGTCGCGCCCGGGAGCTCGCCTACCTGAACAGTCACTTTCAAACGGGATTGCGCAGTCCCCTTGACGAGGCCATTCTCGGCAGCCCGGCGCCGGATCTCGGCAACTTCGTCAAGACCGACGAGATCCCCTTTGACTTCGAACGGCGCTGTCTCTCCGTGGTGCTCCGACAGGGCGCCACCTTTCTGCTGATCGCCAAGGGAGCTCCCGAGCGCGTGTTCTCGCTCTGCCGCAATTACGAGGCAGCTGACGGGGTCCACGTGCTCGACGAGCAGGTTTCGCAGGGATGCATGCAGGCCTTCCACATGCTGAGCGGCCGCGGCTTGAGGGTACTGGCCGTCGCCTACAAGTCCGTCGATCATCCCGAAGGGTTTCGACCGGCCGATGAGTGCGATCTCACCCTGGCGGGATTCGTGACCTTCTCCGACCCCGTCCTGCCCGGTGTCGCGGACTGCCTGCGTCAGTTGGCCTCGGATGGCGTTCGGGTCAAGATCCTGAGCGGCGACAACGAGCTCGTGACGGGTTACGTCTGCTCGCAGGCGGGACTCACAGCCGATCGGGTCGTCCTGGGCAGCGAGATCGCCTTGATGGACGAGCTGGCCCTGGCCCGGACCGTAGAACAGTGCGATGTATTCGCTCGCCTATCGCCGATGCAGAAGCATCGTATCGTACGCACACTGGCCACACATGGGCACGTCGTCGGCTTCATGGGCGATGGCATCAACGATGCGCCCTCGCTGCACGGAGCCGATGTCGGTATTTCCGTCGCGGGCGCAGTGGACATCGCACGAGAGGCCGCCGATATCATTCTCCTCGAGCCGCGCCTGGACGTCCTGCATGCCGGCATCGTGGCGGGGCGCCGGTCATTCGGTAACGTACTCAAATATCTGATGATGGGTACGAGCTCCAACTTCGGCAACATGCTGAGCATGGCGGCGGCCACCGTGTGGCTGCCCTTCCTGCCCATGCGAGCGACCCAGATCCTGCTGAACAACTTTCTGTACGATCTGGCGCAGATCACCATCCCGACCGATCATGTCGACCCGGAGCTCGTGCGGCGTCCGCAGCAGTGGGACATGAGTCTCATTCGGGACTTCATGATCGTGATCGGCCCCATCAGCTCGGCGTACGACTTCCTCACTTTCGCGGTGCTGCTGTACGGATTCGGTTTCACGGAATCCGGCTTCCAATCCGGATGGTTCCTCGAGTCCCTGACGACCCAGACTCTGGTCCTGTTCGTGATTCGGACCCTGGGACGACCGTGGCGCAGTACCCCCAGCGTGGCATTGACGGTGACCACGTTGCTCGCCGTCGCGGGCGGAACGCTGCTTCTTTATACGCCCGCGGCCGCGTACTTCGGGATGCAGCCGTTGCCCGCAGGGTTCTTCATTTACCTGGCAGTCATCACAGTCACCTACCTGTGGATCGTGGAGATCGTCAAGGAGCGGCTCGTGCGCAAGCTGTCGAGAAGATCGCGCCTGCCCTCCCTCGCCGTCTGACCGCCATGAATGTGACCGATACCACATCGCCTAGGTGCAAGTCCGTATTACGGCAGACTCAGATCCCGGCAAAAATATCGTTGGTCGCGATCCCGTATCCGTATCGACTCGGCGCAACTGTATGTCATTCAACACGGCCTTCCTCTCCGAGTACCTCGCGCATCACCGGTGCGGCGTCGCTGCGATGATGGCTGAGGACGGTGCTCCGCGTGCGGCCCGGATTCAATTCGTGGTCAACGATCGCCTCGAGCTGTTCTTCGACGGTTACGATTGTCCACACCTGCTGATGAACGTGGACAAGGAGCCGCGGATCGCTCTGGTGGTGGGCGGGTGTACCCCGGGAGACGAGAGCTGCCTTCAGTACGACGGCGTCGTGACCAGGCCGGCAGCGGAAGAATCCGAAAGCCTGCAGCAGGCATACTTCGCTGCCATCCCGGCGGGTAGACGCCGTGCGGGGGCCGCGAGCCAGACCTATCTACTCATCCGACCGCGACGGCTCCAGTATATCGACCGCAATGTCGTCCCGACGAAGTTCGTCGTGTTCGATGGCGGTGGCTCCGGTCGAGCCCTGAACGTGGCTTGAGCGGTTGCCCTATCTCAGGTCGGCGGGGCACGAGACCCCGATCCATTTCGCAGTGCCGGTATAGCTCCCGCTCATCGGGCCCACCGGCCCGGCGGCGCTCAGCTGTCCCGTTCCGCGGATATTCTCGGAGTTAACGGCCACCAGGTGCATCTTGAACTCGACCTTGCCCAGGCCCTCGGGCATGCAGGTTCCATTGGCCTGCATCTCCTTGCCTGTGGAGCTCAGGACCTTCCAGGTGCAATTCGCATCGGGGTCGGTGAACGGGTACTGGCCCAGGTCCTCTTTCCTGATGCACGACTTGTACGTGCTGGTGCTCGGTGCGGGCAGGGCGCTGACCGAGCTGGTCATCGTTACCTGCCAAAGTCCCGCCTTGATATTGAGCCATTGCGGCCTTGGCAGGTTTTTTCGCCGCCCTGTCGCGCAGAAGCAGTTTCACGCTGGCGGCGCGGCATCGCAGCGCCCATTGAGCTCGAACCGAGACCCGGCGGGCTGGCCGGCCATTCGTGGTTCCACGTAGGGAGCACGACATAGTGCACAGTTTCGCGAGTAGCCGACCCCATGGCCGCGCTCGAGCACCTCGAGAGACTCCGAGGAATGTCGACGCAATCACATTTCCACGCCGTCGGAACCCGGCATGTTCCACAGATCAGGTCGTGACGTGCGCGTAACGTGACCATATGTCTCATCCCTGTCCGGCACGCACGGACGACCCCGCCGTGCCGGCCTGAATGACAAGATGATCGAGGGCCAATGGACATAGCCGCGCAATCTCTGGATGACACGACGCGCACGGTTGCTTTGCAACATCGCCCTGCGGCGGGAATGCGCGACGCGCTGTCTCGGCTGACGGAGCCGTATATCCTGTTTCCGGCGCTGACCCTGCTGGTTCTCGGGGTGATCTGGGCCGCCACGCTCAACCTGATCAGAGTCGAGCGGGCCGCTGCCAGGGCCGCCGCTGCCGCAGCGACTCTGGAGTTGGCCAATACCTACGAGGCACAGGTCGTGCGCGCGCTGCGCGAGATCGATCAGACCGTGAAATTCGTGAAGTATGTCTGCGAGACCCGGGATCCGGACGCGGCGCTATCCGACCTCAGAGCCAGGGCTCTGCTACCTCCGGACCTGATATTTGTCGTGCGGATCGTGAACAGCGACGGCGTAGTCACCGCCAGTACCCGTCCGGCGGAAGCCCTCCCGAGCGCCAGTTCGGATTACCTCGCGGCGCTGCGCGATAGCGATGCGCTGTGGGTCGATCAACCCCGCAGGAATCAGGCATCACAAGAGTGGACGCTGCAGTTTGGCCGCAGACTCAATACCGCGGACGGTGGTTTTGCCGGCGCCGTGCTGCTCGCGGTCGATGCTTCGTATTTCGTAAGCGGCTACGACATGGCCCAGCTGGGCATACACGGCATGCTCGGCCTGCTCGGAACCGACGGCATATTTCGCGCCAGGCGCACAGGAGAGACGTTGAGCGCAGGCGATGCGGTCAACTATGCGGCGGCAGTACCGGGCGCCGACCAAGACGATCCGACGGTCTCGCTCTCGGACAATAGGTGGGACGGCGTACGGCGCTATACCGGCGCCCATCAGCTCTACGAATTCCCGCTGGCAGTGATCGTCGGCTTGTCCGAACAGGAGCAATTGCAGGCTGCGCAACGCGAGGCACAGGCATACCTGTGGCGCGCCGCCGTCGGGAGCGGCCTGTTGGTGCTGATGAGCGGCTTGTTGGGCCGCCTGAGCTGGCAGCTCGCGCGCAGCCGGCAGCGCGAGAGCGAGGCCAAGGTACAGCATGCGCAACGGGTCGAGTATCTGGCTTACCACGATGGCCTCACCGCCCTGCCCAACCGCAGTCTTTTCAACAAGCTGCTGAGTCAGGCCATCCGGCACGCCAGGCGGCACAAAGGCAATCTGGCGGTCGCATTCATCGACCTGGATCGATTCAAGCAGATCAACGATACCCTCGGCCACGAGGCCGGCGACGAGCTGCTGAAAGAGGTCGCAAACCGGCTCAAGGCCTGTCTGCGCGACAGCGACACCGTCGCGCGCCTGGGGGGCGACGAGTTTGTCGTACTGCTGACGGACCTGGGGGAAAAGAAGTACGCGGCGACCGTGGCCGAGAAAATCATCACCTCGATCGCCAGGCCATTCGTGCTGCTGGGCCAGGAATTTCGCGTGACCGCGAGCATCGGCATCAGCACTTATCCGCAAGACGGCGCGGACGAGCAGACCTTGACGAAAAACGCCGATGTTGCGATGTACCAGGCCAAGGAGGATGGCAAGAACAACTTCCAATTCTATTCGGAGAAGCTGAATGCGAATTCGCTCGAGCGACTCACCCTGGAATCGAGCTTGAGGCACGCGCTGGAACGGCGGGAATTCCAGCTGCACTACCAGGCCAAACGCGACATGACCACCGGCCGGATCACGGGCATGGAAGCGCTGCTGCGCTGGCAGCACCCGGACTTGGGGATCGTGTCCCCCATGCAGTTCATTCCGGTGGCCGAAGAGACCGGTCTGATCGTGCCGATCGGCAAATGGGTGCTGCACACAGCCTGCTCGCAGAACGTGGCCTGGCAGCGCCAGGGCCTGCCGCGCCTGAACATCGCGGTCAACCTGTCGGCGCGCCAGTTTTCCGATGAGCATCTCCTGCGCGATATTGCCGACACTCTCGAGGAGACCGGCATGGACGCGGGTCTGCTCGAGGTCGAGATCCACGAGAGCCTGCTGATTCGGGATATCGAGAAGACGCTGCAGATCCTGACCGCCCTCAAGGCGATAGGCGTCAAGATCGCGATCGATGATTTTGGGACCGGGTATTCCTCCCTCTCGACGTTGCAGCGCTTTCCGCTCGATACCATCAAGATCGATCGCTCGTTCATGCGCGAGCTCGCCGCTCGCAGCGACCACAGCAGTCTGACGGAGGCCATCATCGCGATGGGCAAGAACTTGAGTCTGACCGTGGTAGCCCAGGGAGTGGAAACCAAGGAGCAAGTCGATCTGCTGCGTGAGCATGCTTGCGACGAATTTCAGGGCTTTTACTTCAACAAGCCGATGTCGGCGCAGCAGTTTACCGAGCTGTTGCAAACGCAGTCGCAGGGCGCGGTGTGAGACGATCCGCACCGCGGAGCGCAGCGCAGGCCACACGCCCCGATGGGACACCGGTCGTGCCCATCGACCAGGCGGAAGGTGCGGTTCGAGGCGCAGGCGAGGCGCGCCTCCTTGACATGGTACACTTTTTGTAACATCATTGGGCGGCGGATAAAAATGGATCAGGGGCGTCGGGCGCATCGCGAGTATCGCCACCGCCTTCATAGAGGGGGACACCGTAATTGCGCCGAGCCGCAGCGCGGCGGCTGACAACGTCATCGTCCAGCCGAGCGCATCCTGCCCTGTCATCGCGCCGAGATCTTCCAGGTACTGCGGAGGAGAAACCACGCACTGGAGGGGGACCATGCTCTCTAGCGAGAAGCTCTCTACGTCCCACGCTTTACATTTGCCCGACCTGAGCGCCATCGCCCCGGATCCGGCAGAGCCGCTAACGCCTCGATCTCACGCTGCGGCGGGCCAGGCGACCTTGGTCGAGCGGCAAAGACGGCGGCGCGCGGAAATACTCGGAAGCGCCCGCTCGCAAATGGCGGGTGGAAATACCGAGATCAACATTAAGCGGCTGGCAAGTGACTGTGACCTGGCCGTGCAGACCGTTTATAACCTCGTCGGGGACAAGGAGACGATACTCCGCGCCGCGACGGACGAGTATTTCTCTGAGGTGCTTGCGCGCGTGTCGCAGGTCACGGCAACGTGCGGTTGCCATGGCCTATTGAGCGATGTTCTGTGGTACGCGGCCGCCCAATACCCCACTTACGTCACCGTGTTGAACTTGGACTACTTCTCGCCGAACAGTTGCGTGCGGCGCATCGTCCAAAAGCGACTTCACCAGGCCTTCAATGATTGGCTCTTTCAAGTATTGCCGGACGACTCAGCTTCGATCACGCGGCAACAACTGGCTGAAAGAGCGCACGCCTTGGTATCAGTCAGCAGCTTCGAGTGGGTAAATAGATGTCTTTCACTGGATGAATTGCGGGCGCGCATCGCGCACGACTTGAGCTTGATATTGAAGATCGCCAAATCCCCCAGCTAGGTGCTCGAGCAACTCGCGCCGGGCGCAGGCTCTATGCGGTAGCGGCAGTTGTCAATCCAAGCTCGCGCATCATGACTTCACGGATCTGATACTTCTGGATCTTGCCGGTTACCGTCATGGGGAAGCTGTCAACGAAGCGGATATATCGAGGTATCTTGTAATGGGCTATCTGGCCGCGACAGAAAGAGGCGATCTCCTCCGCGGTTGCCGACTCCCCCGAGCGCAATTTTATCCACGCGCACAATTCTTCGCCGTAAGTCGGATCCGGAACGCCGACGACTTGCGCTGCTTCCACCTTCGGATGCCGAAACAAGTACTCTTCGATTTCTCGCGGGTAGATGTTTTCGCCTCCGCGAATGACCATATCCTTGATGCGGCCAACAATATTTCCATATCCTTCGGCGTCGATGATTGCGATATCGCCGCTGTGCATCCAGCCCTCCTTGTCGATGGCTTCCGCGGTCTTTTCGGCATCATCCCAATACCCCAGCATGACTGAATAGCCGCGCGTACACAGCTCGCCCGCCTGGCCACGGGCCACGGTCGCGCCAGTCGCGGGGTCCACCACTTTTACCTCCAGATGCGGTTGAACTTCCCCGATCGTCGAGACGCGCCGTTCCATCGGGTCATTGATGGAGCTTTGCATGCTCACCGGGCTCGTTTCAGTCATGCCGTAGGCGATGGTCACATCCGTCATGTGCATTCGGTCGATGACTTGCCTCATCACCTCTATGGGGCAGGGACTGCCAGCCATGATTCCCGTACGGAGGCTGGACAGATCGAAACGATCGAAATCGGGGTGCTGTAGAGCCGCGATAAACATCGTGGGAACCCCGTAAAGGGCGGTACATCGCTCCTGTTCGACCGCCTCGAGCACCGCGGCTGCTTCAAATCCAGCGGACGGAAACACCATGGTCGCACCATGAGTCAGACACGCCAGATTACCCATCACCATGCCGAAGCAGTGGTACAACGGAACCGGTATACAGAGCCTGTCCCCGCGCTGCAGTCCCATCGTGCGCCCGACAAAATAGCCGTTGTTCAGAATATTCCGATGAGACAGCGTGGCGCCTTTGGGCAGTCCGGTCGTTCCACTCGTAAATTGAATACTGACCGGATCGCGATTGGACAGTGCAGACCCCACTCGCTCGAGCTCGCTTCTGTCTCGTTCGCCCACGTCCCTGGACGCTGAGGCAAACGACAGCCAGCCCGGACGAGCGGATGGGCCCAAGCTGATCAGATGGCGAAGGGACGGAATGCGAGCCGCTTGCAGTGCCCCCGGTTTCGAGGACCTCAATTCGGGAGCCATCTCCTCGACCATGTCGATGTAGCGGCTCGATTTGAAAGACTCCGCGCAGATGAGCGCCTTGATCCCGACCTTATTGAAAGTGTATTCCGCCTCCGAAATTCTGTAGGCCGGATTGATGGTGGTGAGTATTGCGCCGATCCTGGCCGTCGCGAACTGTGTAAGCACCCATTCGGCACAGTTGGGTGCCCAGATTCCGACTCGGTCTCCCTTGCCAAGGCCCATCTCCAGGAAGCCCGCCGCGAGAGCGTCAACCCGCTGTCCCAATTCCGACCACGTCCACCGAATAGATTGATGGCGGGACACGAGAGCCGCATCTCCCGGCCACAGCCGGACCGCCTCCAGCAGCGCAACATGTATCGGATACTCGAGAAGAGGCGGACTCGTCCTTCCCCGCACCAGGCTATGACAATCGTCTTTGGGCATGAATAACCCTCGCATCCGGCCTCGAGCAGGGCTCGTCGGGCCCCTGAACAACGCGGGCGCAGCGTTTCGAGGAATCGGTCCCGGCCCTCACAGCTCTCGCTGGGGCCGGGACCGTGAGTCCACGCCGGAGATAGGACCGCCCAATCAGAATTTATAGCTCAAGGTTGCCATGAAAGTGGCCGGATCCGCAGCACTGAAATAGTCTCCGAAATTGCTGGACGACTTTGTAATAGCGTAGTTGACGTTGAATATATTTGCACCCTCGAGGCGCACGCCCCAGCCCGCGGTTGCCTCGTAGCCGACGCTGGCGTTTACCAGGGTGCGGGCGTCTTCCGTGAGCCGACCAGACGGCTCCCAAGACATGCGGCTGCTGTACTGAGCACGCAGCACTCCGACCAAGTCTCCGCTGCCGATGTGGTGCCGATAAGTGACCCCCGGCGATACCATGAACTTCGGCGTCCGTATGAGCGACTTTCCCGAAGCATCGACGGATATGCTGGCGTCGCCCCCGACGGTCTGCCCGGCAGCATTCACATTTGGAACGTACACCTGCGCGTTCTTGAAGTTCGTGTACTTACCATCGACGTACGTGGCGCCCAGGTCGAGTGTCAGCTCATCCGTGATCAGAGCGCTGAAGTCTCCCTCCAAGCCTTTTATCTTGGCACCGGCCGCATTGACCGTCGCGGTCGAGATGTCCGTCGCTATCTGCAGCTGCAGCCCGTCGTAATCATAGTACCAGGAGGCCATGTTCAAGCGGATTCGGCCACCGGCCAGGGAGCTCTTAAAGCCGACCTCGTATGCTTTTATGATCTCCGGGTTGTAAGCCGGGGTGGTCGCCGGAATGACGTTGTAGTTGCCGCTCTTGAAGCCGCGATTGTAGCTGACATAGGCCATGAAGTCGGAAGTGACCTGATGGCTATAGACGATGCGATAGGTGGGCTCCCGCCAGGTTGTGGAGGGGCTTATGTTGGGAAACGGAAGGGGTAAACCGGGCACACCAAAATACGGATTGCCGCCGAGCTCGCCCGTCACATCGCGCTTATCGACGGTGTAGCGCGCACCGAGAGTCAGCGTACCGGCGTCGTCGAAGAACTTGAGTGCTCCTTCGGCAAACCCGGAGTACGACTTGGTGTAGACATCGCCGATGATGACGAGCGGCACTTCCAAATAGTCATGATCGTCGCTATCCAGATAGAACGCGCCCACCTGCCAGCTGAAGCGGCCGGTGGTCTTCGACGCCAGCCGAACTTCCTGAGTGATGTACTTCGTTCTGAAGTCGACATTGGCCTGAGCCAGGAACAAAGGCCCGAAATCGTTGTCGCCGAACAGATATGTCTTTGCGTCGCGGTAAGCGCTGATGCTGATGGCGTCAACTGCGTCGAAGTGGTGTTCGATGGTGAGGGAACTCCCCCAATCCTTGCGGCTATACGTGCCGCCCGATAGCCCATTCGCATGCAGATGCGGCGGCGAAGTCTGCGGGAGTGCCGCGTTGTTGATATCGTGCCAGTTGCCGATGAAGGTGCTCCACGTGGTTGGGTCGGGAGTTCCCACGATCGCACCCGGTATCGGCGCTCGCGTGTACCCTCGGGAATCCTCCACGTACGCGTAATCGCCAATGAGAGTGATCTTCGTATCGTCCGTCTTGTACTGCAGCTTTCCACGGCCGCTGCGCTCATCCCATATGGAGGCCTGACCTCCAGTGAGAATGTTTCTGCCGAACCCTTCACCTTGTTGCCGCACAAAGCCCGACGCAGATGCCGCAATGGTGTCGGTGATCCCACCGGACAGAAAGCCCCTCCCCTCCACCGTGCCGTAGGTGCCGCCGGAAGCGCTGAAGTTGCCGGCGAATTCGTGAGTGGGGTCTTTCGTGATGATATGAATCAGGCCGCCCGTGGTATTGCGTCCAAAGAGGGTTCCCTGCGGCCCCTTGAGCACCTCGACTCTTTCAATGTTCGCGAGAGAATTGGTGTTCGTAGCACTCAGGTAATACACGCCGTCGACGTACTGCGCGACCGCGAAGTCGCCTTGACCGTTGGTGCCGACGCCGCGAATGTACGGACTCACGGTGTTTCCGTACCGCGTCATGACCAAGCCGGGGGTTATCATGGAAAGGCCTTCGGCGGACGTGACTCCCGCATTTACGAGCTTTTCCTCCGAGAATGCCTGGATCGTGATCGGCACATTCTGGATATCCTCGGAGCGGTGCTGAGCCGTCACGACGATCTCTTCCAACTCCGGCTCGGTAGCGTTTGCCACGATCATGGCCGAAAGCGATATCACGCTGCATGAAAGCAAGGACGCTTTCCGAGCGATTGAGTCGATCATATGAATACCCCCCTGAGTGATTAAACGGAACGAGCGTCGATGTTGCTATGTGGCTGAGACCCTACACAGCGCGGCAGCCGCAGCCCTTTGCAGGCATCCATGCAAATTGGGAAGACATCGTGGGCCGAGCGCCAGGGCACGTAATGGCACTATCTTTGCGCGGATCCGGCGTGAGTGCACTGATAGCTACTGGCAAGCTCCGGCTTACTTCCAACGTACTTCAGCTCTGATGGATAGACGCATAACGGCCGAGAGACGGTCCCGGAGGCGTTGCTCACGACGATGTCGCCCGGCGCCTTCCCCTTTTCGACCCAGTCAACCAAATACTGGAACATCTTCCCGCGTATGATGATCGGCTTTCCCGCGACTGTAAACGGGGGGTCCGACGGAGGACTCACCCCGGCTCTGCCGTTGACGTTTCCAGGTTGGTAAATGTGCCCCATACCCGACAATGGATAGAACCGGAAGAACTTCTGGACTTCGGCGACGCCCCCCATTCTGTCGAGCACCCTGGTGTAGTAGTAGGGGCAGGCTCCCGGAGGAACCACTTCGTCCGCAGTCGCGCACGCCAGCAGCAGCTTTGTTTTTCCGTCCCGAAGCTTGCTCAGATCCGCGTTTTCCGTGTTCGCCTGAGCGAATGCGTCCTGGAGCCGGAGTCCTTCGCGGTATACATGCGCAACGTCGGCGTAGCCAAGCGTCTTCCAGCCGTCCTTTCCGTTGCTTTTGGCGTTTAGAAAGCTCGGAGTGGCGACGCGCGGGTCTTGCAAGACCAAGGCCGCCGTATCGGTTGCTATCACAAATGGTTTAGGTGTTCCATCCGCGGATGATCCGGCCACGCTGGTGAGCAGCGTTCCACGTGAAAAGCCGAACCACAACTGCTTGTTGGCCGAATCCAGCGTCGGACCGTAACCGACTGACACGGCCGGATCGGGCACGGTGCCATCTTCCGTCGGGCCGAACCAGATCTTGTTGATCGCGAGCGCGATCTTGCGCGTCAGGCACGCGTCAGTTGCATTGTCGCCACCGTCAGCCGCGCACAGCACCGAGCGGTCCTTCGTCGGGTCGTATCGGCAAGCAGCGGGGTCGCTGATCCATCCGGCGTGCTGCCCGTTGATGTCGGTGTCGCACGCACTGACCGCCGCAGATGAGGCGAGCTGGAGTTGCGCGGGCGTGGGCACCTTTCCTGCGAGGTCGCGTTGAAAGACGATCTGCGGATAGAGCTGTGAGGTCGCCATCCGCGTCCAGAATATTCCGGGATTCATGGCAAGAATGCCGTCCCAATCCTCCGGATGATCTTGTGCTGCCTTCATGCCTTGCCGGCCGCCGCCGGAAGTGCCACTGAAGTATGCACGCGCTGCCGGCCGCCCGTAATACAGCTCGACCAGGGACTTGGTCTTGATCGCCATTTCATGGTCGGCTCGAACGGAAAAGTCCCTCCACAGCGTCGTGTTGATGGAGCCATCCGGATTCATGGCAAATGTACCGCTCGACCCTGCAATGTCTCCCGGAGGCATGACATGGCCGCCATCGTTGATGGCTGCGACGGATCCTTCTATTGTCGCCTGATCGGCGCCGCCGGCAGGGTAGTGAGCAAATGCAAAGAGGCCCGCCCGCGGAAGGCCGAAAGCGGTCTGCGAGCTGATCTGCCAGGGGCCTGAGAAGCCGCCGGTGCCCCACGCATGAATCCGGTTATTCCACTTCCGGGATGGCGGCAGCCAAACCTCGATCCCAATTCCCTCGGATGTCGACGGAGCACCCGCCGGCCCTGGGTTTCCCGGACCCACGATCATCTTCACCATGCACACGTCGTCCAGCGCAGCATCTCCGGACGGCTTTCCGTCCAGATTGAGATCCTCTCCTTTGCGGAACGCTCTCACGACCGTCACACGGGTGTACGCATCGGGTCGAAATCTCTCCTTGATCTCATTGCAAGTCACGCCCTGCGACGTAGCGGGCCGCGCGGGCGCTGCATAACTCAGCGGGATGGTCGTTGAGGCCGCGTCCGCCGCGGTCGCGGGGGCAGCCAGAGACTCATTCGAAGTCAGGGCAAACAGGCCCAGGGCGATCGCGGACGCCACGCTGCCGGAGAGTGATCTGATCATTCAACGATGCCCTCTTCGTCCTGCTTGTTTGATTCCCCACGACAGTCCGACCGTTGTGGGGAAGACTCTACTCAGAATACGGTCTCGCGCCGTTCGTGAGCCCGACGGCCAGGTACCGGGTGTCGAGCCAATCTTCTAAAGACGCTTCCCAGCGCGCTCACACGCGTGCCACCGGGCACACGCCGGGGCGCGATCGTGCCTATTGAACATCGATGGCGGAAAGTTGGACACAAGAACTTCTGGAAAAATTACGATCTCCGTCCAAAAGTCCAAAAGTCTCCGCGGACACCCAGCCGTTGCCCCCTATCAGAAATTGTAGGTCGCCGTGACGCCGAACTCGCGAGGGGGCTGTGCGATCAGGCCCCACTGCGAGCCGCTCAATGAATTCGTGACGAACGAATCCTCGTTCGTCAGGTTCTTACCCCACACGGCAAAGCGCAGGCCGCTGCCGCTGGGTTCATAGGCCATTTCGGCACCCACCCGCAAATTATCGATGTGGATCAGATGCGTCGGCTCGATATAAAGCCGCGATGCATAGTATAGATTCGGCGAGAAGCTGAGCGTGCCGCTCGGAATCGGGGTCCGGTACGTTGCGCCGGTCGTGAGAGTTACCCTGGGCGTCTTGAACAGCCGGGTGTGGCTCAGATCGATGACGGACGGCCCCGCCGGAAAGCCGCCGATCGCGACCGGAGGGTCACCGACTGCTCCCTTGTAACTGGTGAACTCAGCCTGAGGCAGCCACGAGATACCGCTTCGAACCGACAGGTGCTGCGTCACATCCGCGGTGGTGTCCACATCGAGACCGATGATCCTGGCGGACGCCGCGTTGTTGACGACCAGGATCTGGCCGCCGTTTCCCAGATTGGACTGTACCTGAAGGTCCTTGTAATCGTAGTAGAATGCGGCGACGTTGAGGCTGAAGCTCTTCTGAGCCGTTTTGAATCCGATCTCGTAAGCATCCAGATTCTCCGGATTGGCCGCTCGGGCGGTCGGGTCCCCGATCGGAATCACGCCACTTTTGAAGCCCACGCTGTAGGTCGCATAGACATTCGAGGAGGCCGTCAACGCGTAGCGGACCGATATCCTCGGTGTCAACTTGTCCCAATGCGGCTTGGCGACCACACTGCTGGGACCGCCCAGCAGGCTCAGATAACCCTGCTTCGATTCATAGCTGTAACGCAGACCGGCTATCGCGCTCAGCCGCTCGGTCAGCTGATACGTTCCTTCGGCGAACGCTCCGAGCGCCTGTGACTTAATCGTCTCGTCGAAGGTATACAGCGACGGATTGACCACCTGGGGCGCGAGCGGCAGCGCGCCGGCGGCGAAGTCGCTGATCCTGACGTTCACCCGGCCGTTGCTCGAGTATCCGAATGCGCCGGTCACGAAACTGAATGCACCGAAGCGGCGCGACGTGAACAGCAGCTCCTGGGAGAAGTCACGGTCCCGAAACAGCGTAAAGTCACCGACGCAGGCAAACGCCTGCAGACACAACGGCGAATAGGAGGAGTCGACATCGGTATCCTGAATATCGTTGACGCTGGAGAAGGCGCTGGTCGATGACAGGTGACCCAGCCCGGTATCCAGGTCGATCTTGAGGCTGGTGCCTTTCTCATCGACGATCTGATTCGGCCGCGGCGCATCGAACGCACTCTGCCACGGCTGCGTCGCCGTGAGGTGGTCGGGGAAATTCTCCGCGACACTGGTGTTGAGCGTGGCATAGGTCGCGTTGTTCTGATCCGTGTCCCGCCGCGACAGATACCCTGTCGCCAGAATCTGCAGATTTTCCAGCGGCGTGAACAGGAGTTTGCCGCGCACGAGCCGGTCATGGTCCTTGTCCGCCCGATCGCTGCCGAGGGCCCGGTCGACCGCGGGAGACACCCTGCCGTAAACGACGTTCTCGCCGTAGCCGTTGGTACCCCGCAGCATGAACGAGATACTGCCGGCCAGACGCTCCGACACCAACGGGCCGCTGACATAACCCTGCACGCCCAGATCATAGGCGAACCGGCTGGACCCCGCGCCATCGTAGGCACCCGCGATGGCGCTGATGCTGCCGGTTGGCACGAAACTCGGCGCTACGGTGAAGATCTGGATCGCGCCACCGGTCGCGTTGCGGCCGAACAGCGTGCCCTGAGGTCCCTTCAACACTTCTACACGCTCGATGTCGGGCAACGAGATGATGGCTCCGGCCTGGCTGCTCACGTACACCCCATCGAGATAGATGGCGATAGGGTTATCCGCGCCAGGCGCCACGACGTTAGTGCTCACTCCCCGCAACGACGGTTGCAGGAATCCTGCCTGCATCTGCATGCTGAGCCCTGGGGTAACATTCTCCAGGCCTCGGGTGTCCGTGATACCCACCGCCGCCAGTTGGGCGCCGCTTTGCACCGTGACCGAAAACGGCACGTCTTCGAGCCTTTCTGCCCTGCGCTGTGCCGTCACGACGACCTCATTTACCTCGCTTATCCCGGAGTCGGGCGTCGACGCGCTGCTACCCGCGTCACTCGGATGCGCCGTGCCGGATTGACCGAGGAGCGGCGTTGCCGCAGACATGAATGCGACGGTCGACAAGATGGTGACAGACTTCACTACTTCCCCCTGTTAGATTCTTAATGTATGTCGCGCCCGATACGGCCAACGCCTTGGCGTTGGCGCGTACGGGCTCAGCGGTACCGGTCCGCGCGGGCGCCCGCGCCGGCTAGAACTGGTCGATCCAGCGCCGCGCCATGGCGGGTAAGGGACCGACCTGGGACCGAAGCTTGACGAAGCGCGGATCTCTCATCGGCTGGTCCGGCTGCAGATCGAGCGCCGGGTACGGTGGCTCTTCGTGCTGGCCTTCGCGTTCGAAACGACCGTTGAGAGTCGCGTCATCCCCGAACATGCGGAACGAGACGGTCCGCCGTTGACTGCCGGGGCCGGTGCCGCCACCGCCGTGAAGCACGCCAGGATGAATGATGATCACATCGCCGGGCGTGACGTCCCACGAGACGATGTTCCACTTCGAGCGCTCCTGCTGGATATCCGGGATACGAGGAAGCGTCGGGTAAACCGGCTCGGTCGGATCCGCCGGATTGAACGTCGAGCCGGCATACTGTGTGCCCAGATGCGATCCCGGGACGAATTCCAGGCAAAACTTCTTCGGCACCGGGTCCAGAGTCAGCCACAGCGATCCAAGTTGAGTCCCCTGCACGATCCAGTACGGCAGGTCCTGATGCCAGTATGTGATCGTGTTGTTGCCGCCCTGTTTGATGAACACCTGCTCATGAAAGAGCCATATTTCTCGGGTATCCAGCAGATACATCATGATGTCCGCTATCGGCGAACGATACAGCAGATACTGGAACTCCGGATTCACGTCGAAATTGCCGTGATCCATGAACCAGGCCCCGGGGTCTCCTTCGCCGATCAACACGCTGTGCGGACCCGGATTCAGGAAGTTGCGGCGTATTGCCTGCTCGGCGAGCGCGAGCCATTGCGGCTCGATGATCTGCGGGATGAACAGCACGCCATTGCGCGCGTAGTCCGTGCGCATCTGCGGTGTCACCCTGCTTCGCCAGTCAACACGCTGCGCCGGTCTCGGCAGGTCGCGGAGCGCGGACCCGTCCGGCCGGCGGTACCACCTGGCCCTCGATCCGCTGGATAGATCGCTCATAGCTCATTCCTACACGTTGTACTGTTCGCCGGTGCAGTGCGGTTCGCGACCGCGGCGCCGGCGGAGCAGCAGTAAACGGTGCGCGCCGCGCCCTGTCCACAACAGCCTCTGGACGGCTTCGCGCGCCGCGTCCACGATTCGGCAGCTGTCGCGATTTCCCGAGGATGTAGAATGCATCGGTAGCAATCAGGGCGCCCCGCCATGCTCGATCATCAAATCCTCGCCCGGGTCATTCGCATGACCTCCAGGGAGATCGCTGAGACGTTGCAAGCTCAGTTGCAGACGGACTATGCACGCTCAGTGGCCGCAGCCTTGAGCGCCATCCTCGACGATGTGGCGCTCGAGATAGGACGCGGCGCCGCCGCTCGGGCGGGCACGGAATCCGCCTCGGCCGAGAAGCCGTCGCTTGCGGCGCTGGCTACCCAGGAGCTCGAGAGGCTAGCCACCGAGGCAGGCCTCCTCGCACGTGCGGCAGCGGCTGATCGAGCAGCGATTGCGACGCACCGCGAGCAGCCGGTCACGGTGGCTACGCTGGAGGTCGCCCTGTCAACCCTCTCGTGCGCGTCGGTTGGAAAGCCGTTGTCAGTGATCCCGTTGCCGGGTGGATTCTCCAAGGAGACCTATCTCGTCGAGACCACGAGCGGACGACAGCTGATATTGCGCCGGGACCTGCCGTTGGGTCCGGTCAACGCTTCGTCGGCGGACGAATTCGGGCTGCTGGTCGCGCTCGAGGAGCGTGGCCTGCCCGTGCCCAGGGTCATTGCGGCCCAGAAACGCCCCAATCCCCTCGGACAGCCGTTCATTCTCATGGAGCGCGTGGGCGGCGAAAATGCCGGTGCCGCGAGCCGGCGCGATACCACGGTCGGCAGACGAGTCGCGCTCGGATTGGCGCGTGTCCTCGCCAGACTGCACAGCTTGGACCCGGCTGAGCTCGGCCTGCCGCCGTCTCGCGGCGGGGCACAGGAGCACGTCCTGGCTTATCTCGAGGGCTGGCGCGCGTACTGGAGATCGCGCCGCATCAGGGCATGTGCGATTTTAGAGTCCGCCATGGACTGGCTGCAGGCGAATGTGCCGTCCAAGATAGACCGGCTCGTCCCGATACATGGTGACGCGCGTCCCGACAACATGCTCGTTGGTCAGGACGGCGAGGTCACCGCATTGCTCGATTGGGAGTTTCAGCACGCAGGAGATGCCGCGGAAGACGTCGAATACGCTTTGAATTTTGTGAGCGATGCGCTCCCGAGACAGGAATTCATCCAGGCCTACCTCGACAGCGGTGGCGCGCCCTATTCGCTCGATCGGACCCGATTCTATGAAATATGGCGCGCGGCCCGGAATCTCATCTGCCTGGAGGCCAGTTGGTCCGGCTTCAACGAGGGCTCCTATCCGGTGTTCAGCCTGGCAGCCCCCACGTTCCTGTACCGTCGCCATGTGCTGAGGGATCTCGCCTCGTCTTTGCAGGCTCTGCCGACCTCCGGAGCGGGTCCGCAGAGCTTGAGGCAGTAGTCCCTCCTCGGTAGGATGAGAACGGTGCCATTGTCGGCGCTGTCAGCGAGTCGGGCGCTGGAGCTCGCCGCCTGAATGGCGGAAAACAAGGGGGATGAATGCCGCGGGCCGAGTCACTGGCAGAGCCGGGTTCAGGCTGTGCAACCATCGCAGCCGACGAAGTCATCCGATCCGTGCGACAGGCAGCGGACCCCTACGCCAGACTCAGCTCGAGCGCACAACGAGCCTCGTGCGGCGAATCCAAGACGCGGCTGCGGCAAAGGCTGCTGGCTTCGCAGATTCGCGCGGCAACCCGCTGCCTCATCGGTCAGGGTGGCGTGAACGAGGTCACCTTGAGGCGAATCGCCCGCCAATGCGATCTCTCGCCGCAGACCATCTATAACCTGGTCGGCACCCGCGACGAGGTCGTCGCCGCGGCGATATCCGAATACCACGCCGCCACCTTCTCGGCTGCTCACAATCTGACCAAGCATCCGCACTTCCTCATGGCGCTCGCCGATGTCACCTGGGCACAATCGGTCGTCAGTGCCGATTTCATCAGGAAGCTCAACGCGTGCTACTTCGAGTCTTCGTCCCCCGTGCGTGCCGCGATCCGCACGCAGAGCACGCGCCTGATTCAGGCCGAGCTCGCGGCAACCTCGCCCCGCCTCCCGCTCTACGGGTTCAAAGGGGAGCGCCTCGCGGAAGCCATTTTCGGCTCGCTTGCCCTGGCCTCCTTCAACTGGCGAACCGTTCACAACGATGCCGACCTGCTGCGGCAATGTGTATTATTCGATGTAGGATCCCTGCTCATCGCCGTGGGCGGCGATGAATCCGGCGCCATTCGCCGGTGGATTCCTGCGCTCAACTGACCTCGCCGCCCCACGAACCGAGGGCCCCCTCATGGGATCCGTGCCGGACAACTTCATGAGCAAATCCGCACAGCAGGCACAGGAGTACCCGCTGGGGGCGATCGATGTCCCCAACCTATCGTGGACGCTTCCCTGCTCGGCATCCACGATTCGAGCTGCAGCTCACGCTGCGCATAGTAGGATGTTTCGCCATCTAGACGCAGAGAGCGCAAGATATCGAGGTCGCGTGCTCCTCCTTGCAAGGAGGAGCCACGGATCGGCAGGCGAAATGCAGGCTGTCTGACCTCGGGTCGCGAGTACCGCCAGTCATTCCTTGACCGACGAGGACATTCTCTTGACGTTCGAATATCCCTACTGGTCGACGCCGCTCGCTCAACAGACGAGCCTCGTGCATATCGCCGTGGTGCTGGCCATCCTATCGCTGACCGCGGCGATATGGCTGTCCTACCGCGACCGCAGTCTCTGGCGGCTGTACGTCTTCATCGGTTCCGGGCTCTGCGTCCTGTACGAGCCGCTCGGCGACGTGCTGACCGCCGTTGCCTATCCGCCGGGCGATGGCGAAATGAGGCTGTTCGCCACCTATGGGCGCACGATCCCTCTGTGGATGCTTCCCAACTATTTCTTCTTCATCAGTGCCCCCTTGTTCCTCATCACTCGCTACCTGATCGTGCGCTTTGTCTCCGCGAGAACCTGGATCCTCACATTTCTGGGCATCGCACTGTTCATGGCACTGTTCGAGCAGCCCGGAATCAAATCCGATGCCTGGCGATACTACGCATCGAATGGACCCTTCGCCTGGAACACCTATCCTGTCTGGGTCGCGTTCGCAAACGCGCAGAGCGCCCTGGTCGTGGCGACTGCCGTTTATCTGTTGAGGCAGTTCATCCTGCGAGGATGGCTGCAGATCGGCATCATATTTCTCCTCCCCATGATATTTGCGGCGAGCCATGTCTCCGTCTCGCTCATAGAGTCGGCGGCCCAATACTCCAACGCCCCTCCCCTGGCGGTCAACGCCGCCGCAGTCATCGCGATCGCCGCGTCGTTCAGCAACGGCATGATCTGCTGGAAAGTGCTGCAACTGACGCAACGCAGCCCGGCGAAAGCAGCCGCTTGAACTGAACCCGCAAGCTTCCGGAGAAGACGATGGCTGAATTCCTGGCCTGGAAATCAAGCCCGGACAAGTACTTTGGCGACCACGGGGAAGAGATCGAGAAGCTCCGCCTCCCGTTGCCAAAGGACGCCCCGTTCGACCTCGTCGAAACCAGCTACTTCGGTTTCTACATACCGGAGGCCGCTCTGGTATGTCAGATCTACTACTGGTTCCATCCCGTTTCCGCAGTGGCGAGCGGCGGCTTGCTCTGTTACCAGGGGCTGAAGAACTCCCAGATGGAAGCCGACTATATCGAGTACCGCAACTACATGCCGATGCCGGAGGACATCACGCGCTGCGTCTATGCGAATGGCGTGTCGATCCGAATGCTCGAGCCTCTGCGGCGCTTCGAAATCACTTTTGACGATGACGCCACGGACACACACCTGCAGCTGACAACCTCTGCGATCATGCCGCCGGCGTTCCGACCGACGGGCGGACATTTCACGCAGGCCATGAAGAACTGCGGACAATTCATCCTGAAGGGGAAGCCCTACAAGATTGATAGCTATTTCTCGCGAGATCGATCCTGGGGCGACCCGCGGCACGAAAGTCGCCTGGATATCCCCCCCATCGGCTGGCACGTCGGAGTCTTCTCCGATGACCTGGCATTCCACGTCATCGCGTTCGACAGCCCCGAACACGTGCAGGGCTATCGCGAGCGCTACGCAAAGCTCTACGACGGCTCGAATCTGATCTGGGGATATATTTGGCGCTCAGGACGTCTGCTCGGAATCAAGCGCTGCCGTAGACAGACTACTCGTGCCGCCAACGGCATCTTTACGGCAAACGTTGCGCTGCATTTGACGGATGCCGAGGACGTGGAGCACCAAATCACGGGGGTCGTCCGAGCTCGCTATCCCTTCGCTCACTGGCCGAATACGACGAACTGCTATCATTTTACGCAGTGGCGCTACGGAGATCGTGCCGGATACGGCGACACCCAGGAATCGTACTATAACAACTTCATCCAGGAGAACCTGAGGTCGCCAGCGGTGCCTGCGTGAGCCGCAGATCCCGGCCGCCCCGTGGGCGCGACCGGTCGTGGCCGCGCTGCCGGCGCCGACTCATGCTCGACTGAGCACGTCCTGGAGAGTTTTACCGAGGCGCAACATCAATCGTTGCAGGAAGTATGCGCCCACCGTGGCTCTGAACACCCCGTGGCCCGGGCCGCTCTCAAAGCCCACGCGCCCCCTCTCCATGGATAGCATGAAGATCCGCACCAGCGCGCGGATCGCGAAGTAATCGATCTCAGCCTGGGGCATCCTCAGGCCTCCGCACCTGAGGTATTCCTCCAGGAAGTCGGTCCAACTCGTATGCGGAGCGATGAACGGATAGGCATAGCCCAGGTCGGCGGCAGGGTGACCGATCGCACACTGTTCCCAATCGAGAACAGCCGTAATCGCATCGTCCCGCGCGAGAACATTGTGAAAGACCATGTCGTTGTGGACGGCGCATTCCCGATGTTGAACGACGCTCACGGCTTCACGCAACCAGGCCAAAGCCGTTGACATGGCGACAGACGGCGCGTGTGCGTACCTTCGCCAGCACTGCGCAAAAGAGTCCAACTCCTGCAACAGCGCCGCGCGATCCATCGGTCGCGAGGGCCTGCTCACGATCCCGTCAAAAGCCGCAATGGGAATCCTATGCAGTAGCGCCATCTGCCCTGCCAATCCGCGAGCGAGGGCGGCCGAGCGGATCGGCGAAAAGTAGTCGCGCTCCGCCACCGCACCCTCAATCCGTTCCGTCACGAGAAAGGATCCGGAGCGGCCGGCGCCATATTCCTGAAACAGGACCGGCTTCGGAACCTTCAATCCGTGAGCGCGGACTACCTTCAGCAAGTTGAACTGGCACTCGGGCCCCGTGAACTGCGCGATGCCGGGTAGTGCGATCTGGATCACGAGATCTGGCCCCAACCCCGGCGCATTCTTCACGTGCAGCAGCGCGGACAAACGCGAACGCCCTCCCGGGATGGGATGGAAGGAGGTCACCGTCAGCTGCTCATTACCCGTTCCCGTACGCAGCGCGTGCTGTGCCGCTTCAAGACTCCAGGATCCGTCCGCGCCTGGCACACCCGCCGCGCTCCCAACCTCGAGCGCATTCATGGCTTGGATGGCTTCCTGAGCCAGATCGGTTTCCCAGGCGAGTACCGGCAGGATCTGTTCGATCGCAGGTCCCGTACCAGCGGACAGACTCTCGATCGCGGTGGCGGCTCGACCGACGGCATCCACGGTTGCGGGCCGAACAGCGGCACTCTCGGGTGGACCGCAGGGTCTGAAGCGGGAGAACCGGTTTGCATGCGTGAGTGCCGCGGGCGCAGGTCTGCCCGGTGCACAGTCCCAGGAGCTGTCGAGTACGGCCAGGACCCTGATGCAGTTCCGCAGCGTATCTGTCAGGCCATCGGGACTGTCGCGCAGCATCTGGCGTAGCGCGTCGATCACGCTCTGTACATATACTCGATCTGCTGCGTGTGGCATCTCGTCCGCCTCGCATCGTGCCTGGCTGCGCTCGACTCACCGACTATCTTATCCGTAGGCCGATACCGGCGCCTCATCGGTCGGACTGCACATCGCCTCAGCAGAGCTGCTCGTCGGAAAGAATCGCTCCTGGCACGGTCCGTTCGATGTGTCCGTAGCCTCGCGTGCCATCGGCCATCTCGTAGAGAGCCGATTGCTCGACGAGTCGCAGACTTGCCGCAGAGCCTACCTGTCTTGCGCCGATATAATTGTTCCACGGGGCGGTGGGCTGAACGTGAACGGTCGTTGGAAACCGGACAATCGTCATGTCCAACCTTGGATGAGCCCAATCGAAGCTCAGCTGCAGAGGATCGAAGATCCGCTCGATCGGCCTCACGTCGGGCAGCGCGGGTCCAAATGTCATCACGGCCGGAAACAACGCTCCGTCCTTGATGATCGCGGCTTTCGAGAATCGCGGCGTCCTGGTTTCGCTGCCTTCGAACATCTCGTAGGCCTGCACACGTAACCCGTTCTCGAAGATCGCATGGAGCCAGGCATGCCGCGTCACCGCGCCGACCAGTCGCGGACCGCGGCTATGATCCCGGTTGATTTCGCTATCGAAGCCGAACACCTCCGAACCGACGCGAATCTCGGCCAGAGTGCGCCCGATCTGCTCGATATGAGCGTGTCCAGCGACTGCGCTCGCCTTGCCGGCTTCACCCAAGTCCCAGAGCGGACACTCGGATTCGAATTCAAAAGCGAACTCGGCTCTTTGCAGCGGCCCTTGATCGAGCAGGTCACGTTTCAGACGCTCCGCCGGCACCCGGCGCATACCGCCGAGGAAAGACCAGCGTTGGCGCCTTCCGTCCTCGAGAATCTCGAGAGCGAGATTGGGACCGCCGGGGTTTTTGCCCCGGGCGCGAGCATTGCCGACCGCTCGATGCGCGAGCACCGTCTGGTCCGGCAGGGCGATGGTGATCATCTCCCGCCACAGGGAGAGATCTTGACGCCAGCGGCCGAGGGCCAGGAAAACATCGACGCCCGTCTTGCGATCATATCCGCTCAGCGCGTAGTTCTCCGACCAGTTGGGCACATCAGGCCATGAGGCGGCAGAAAAGTCCTCCAATCAGCCCTCCCCTGCGTCGCGCGAACAGCACATGGACTCCCCCACTTTGTCAGCGGCTACGTCGGTTTGTTATGGGGCTATTGAGATCATAGCGCTTGACATGGCCGCTGCTGAGCGCCGCCAGGTAGCCGAAGCCGCGCGCACCGCCGTTCACCGCTAGAGTGCACGGAACCTCACGCTGCCACGGCCGTATAGTCCGGCCGTCCGGCAAGATGACATCCTCGATGTGCTGCATGTCGTAGACATCGCTTTCCACGATCGTGCCGCGATGAAGTCCCAGCCCTCGCTCGTCGTTGAAACCAAAATCGTAGCCGGTCCCTTTGAAACACCATGCCGGCAGGAGCGGCGTAACGTCGAGCGTCAGCTTTTCGCCCGTTGACAGCGTCAAGTAAAAACGCGCGCGCGTGCATGCGCGGGTACCTGGCATGAAGTCCAAGTCATGCTCGAGTGCCGTGACCGGTGTCTCGGAACCCTCGCCCGAATTCCTTCTGCGTACCCCACCATCCTGATACACGACCTTGCCGTCGCCGTCCTCCTGATGCTGCAGGTAACCCTCCCATCCCTCGACCTCGAAGAAGAGGTACAGGGCCAGGAAACTGCCGGCACCGCCGCTGACCTCGTCACGAAAGCTGCTCTCGTGAGCCTTCGACGTCACAGGGTCGTAACCGCCTTGGTTCGGACGAACTCCCCAGGAATGGTCGCGTGCACCGAACCAACTCTGGAGCTCGATGCGCTCCGACCCGATCTGTAACCAGCCGTCCGTGGTGCCATGCTGGTCGAATCGCATATAGTCCTGAGTCAGGCGGCCGTCCACCCGCTTGCTATGGGGCTTTTCCAACCGCGCCGTGGACGTCCCCACAAACGTGATGTCGGCGCGGAAAGGGTGGTCGTTGCCGGCATCCACCAGGATCCGCAGCTCCTTCAGGGGGCGCACCACCGTCAGGCTCAGTGGCCCGATTCTCAAATCCTCTGGATCATCCAGGAACGGGCGCGACACCCTGAGATTATGCTGTTTGCCATCCTTGAAGACTACAAAGAACCCGTCGGAGACGTTCATGTTCTTGTAGTTCGCCATCCCCATCGCAAAACGCGTTCCGTCCGCTCGGTGCCCCCCGAGCCACATACGATCGAAGAATCGATGATCGCTGACGGTCGTCTGACTGAAGGGCACCGGGGATTGGTGCAGCAGGGTCTCATCGAGCGCGCTCAGCATTGCTCATTCTCCGCAATTCTCATTCGCCGCAATCGGCCAACCGCAGTGTCTGTCTGTAGTTGCGCTTCCATGAGACGCCGGTGTTGTCACATTGGCAGTAGCGCAGAAGCTTTCGAGAACAGGCGAGTCTCGATGCCGTCCATTTCTCTCAAAAGCTCATGCAGGCGCGCCCGGAAGTCGCTATCGTCGGTGCCCTGAAGTCTATCCCGCCCCGCGGCGCGGATGAGCCGGCACAACAACGCCTTGCCCGCTTCGATCGATGTCTCGAGCTCTTCTGGCTCGCAGCGCGCGGCGGCCTGCGAGGCCGCGGCGACTTCGGCAAGGAGCTCCCTGACCTGCGGTCCGAATTGAGGCAACCGCTGCGGATCGCAGATGCCGCTCAGGAATCCGCTCAAGAGACCGTGCGCAGCGGACAGCACGGATTTCTCCATGAGCACACGGTCTTCGCAGTGTTGCAGGATCATTAGCGCCGAGCGAACTCGGCTCGCCTCCCACGAGCGCATGGGCAGGCCCGGCAGGACCTCCTGCGACAACACTACTGCCACGGCGCGCAGCAGATCCGCAACGGATTCCTTCATGCCGGACGATCCTCCAGGCTGCTATAGATGGCGCGCTCGTCTGTCATGAGGGCTCGCCACGCATCCACGATGTTTTTTCCGATGCAGGCGGCGAGGCGTTTACGTGCTTCCATGGTGTACAAGAGACCGAAAGAGAGGCTGGTGATGCGAGGATCGTCCTGCTCCATGAACGAGCGATACATATAACAGCGCATGCAGACCCACTGTTTGAACCACACCAGGAATGCGGAGAAAGCCAGGCGTTCCGGGGAGACGGGCTGCCCGACGCAGCGACCGTAATGGGCAACGACTTCATCGACGGAAGTGAGCTGCAGCGTCCCTGAGGAGAATTGCAGGTCGCCGGCGCCGTCCCCCAGAGATGCCAGTTCCCAGTCGCTCATTCCGACGATCCGTCCGTCTCTCCAGATCTCCTCGCCGACGCCATTGTTGCCCTTGAGCAGGGATATCCTCGGCGTGTCCGTCGGAACGTTCTCCGACAGCCAGCAAATAGCCTCCTCGATCACCGGATCCGGATACGGACACGCCTCGCTCCAGCGCCGTATCCAGGCCTCGAGCTCGTACCGCAGCGCGAGCGCCGGCGATTGCGGCGCGCCCAGCAGCTCGCCGAAACCGAGGGCCTGCCAATCGAGCTTATGTAAGCATGCGAGCTTTTCCACGACCTCGAAGGCGACGGTCTTGCGCAACTGAGCGCCCGCCGCCGTGGCCGCCGTGAGCCCCGCAATGGCAGTGGTCCCGTCGACCATTCTGCGCACCATGTGCGGGCGCCCGGCCAGAAATTCGACGTCCTGCGCATACCACAGGGGTTCTGCGACCGGGACGTCGGTCCCGTAGAGGCGACGGTAGACCTCGAATTCCTGCCGTAACGTGAGCGGCGCTCCGGGACGTCCTCGGGCCGGGTCCGCCCGAAGCGCGAGCCCTTCCGTCCGTCCGGCAACTTGGGCCTGAATCAGCCACGTTTCCCTTGAGGCCCCCGGAAAGCTGCGCTTATACTCGAGGATCTTCACGTCCGCTTTCAGATGCGTCCCAAGATAGGCTGCTAGGCCAGGCGGAGCCTGAACGCTTACCACACGTGCACCCTGAACTGTCCCAAGTTAGGTCAGTGAGGATACGCGCGCAAACGCCGCCGCCAATCGGCGGCACACGCGATTGCTGGATGGATCCGAGCGACCGTCTAACCTCCAAAGCCGAGGCCGGGTGGGACGACGGGAGCGGGTGAGAGTCGCGCCGGGATTCGATATGAGGGGGAATCAGAGCCATGACACCTAGTCGCACGTGGTCCATGCATGAGCTGCAAGCGGCACTCCCGAATGTCAGGCAGCCGTTGGGAGTTGCTCGCACAAACTCAGCCGGCGCACAGGGCGGGCGCCTGCACAGACAGCGCTGGCACCGGGCCGTGATCTTGTCCGTGGCGCGGACGCAAATCGACGATGGGCTCGCCGAAGTCAATGTCCGCGACCTCGCGGACCGCTCCGAGCTGTGCGTCCAGACCATTTACAATCTCGTCGGCGGCAAGCGGGAAATACTCGCGGCCGCCGTCGACGAGCATTACCGCAACGTGTTTTCGGTGATCGAAAACGCTCCTGCAGACATGAATGTCTTCGACGGTCTTGCGGACGCCCTGTGGTTCACGGCTTTACAGAATCCTTGCTACTGCCGATCCCTGAACCGGCACTATTTTCAGTGCGCCGATTCGGTTTACAGCGTGATACGCAAGCGGGTTCGCGATGCCTGCCTGCGTGCAATGCGCCGTCGCATCGGGAAGCAAGATAGCCGGCTGGTCGATCATCAGTTGGCCGAGAAGATGCATGCCCTGATTGCCATCAGTGCGCTGGATTGGGCGCACGAACGTATCTCAACGGAAGAATTGCGCGCGCGGCTGGCGGACGACTTCAAGCTCGTCCTGCAGGCGGTTCCGGCCGCAAGGCCGGCCCTCGCTGAGCTAGCGTAACAGCCGCGCGCTACGTCCTAGAATCTGTAAGAAGCGGTCAACCCATACACCCGCGGCATTCCGGATATGATGCCCACGATATCGCCCGTTCGCGCCGAGCTCGTATAGTAGTGTTTGTCAGCGAGGTTGCGCACGAAGAAACCCGCGCTCCATCCCGTGTCGGATTCGACGCCAAATCTTGCATCGAGCACGGTGTACGAGTCGATCTTCGTGAGAGGATCACCGGTGATGTCGGAGTTCGTGCTCGCGTTATAGAGCATATTCGCGCCGATGTAGCCGGACAGATGCGCGGAAATCCCTCGCTTGTACTCGGCATCGGCCGTCGCGGTCCAAGGCGGCGCAAAGTTGAACGGCTTCCCGCTCAGATCGATCGGTGTCAGATGTCCGGTCGCCGGATTGACGATGGGGCTGTTTGCCTCGTAGCTGCCGATCTTCGTCTTGATATAAGTCACGGCGCCGCGCAACGTGAGGCCCCGGACCGGCGTCGCGGTGACGTCCAGGTCGACGCCCCGCACGTTCGACTTTGGAATATTCGTCAACTCCTGATTGTAGACCAGGACCGGAATCTCCACATAGGTCAGAAATTGCTTGTTCACGTAGTCATAGTAGAAGGCGGATGCGTTGATCTGCAGTCTGCGATCCAGGAGACCCAGTTTCGTGCCGATTTCGTAGCTGGTAATTTGCTCCTGTCGCACATACGGCAAGTCCGTAGCGAAGAAGATCGCGATGGAGCCCGGGAATGTTCCGGCCTTGTAACCGCGACTGACGAGGCCGTAGACCATCGCATCGGGAGTTATCTTGTAATTGACGCCCGTTCGCCATGAAATGTTGTGCTCTCTGTTGTACTGATCGAGACTGGTCGGCAGGTACGTTGGAACCCCGCCGGCCGTCGCCGCCACGTTGTCGATCGTGAGGCAGTCGCCGAGACCGAGATTGTCGTAGGCCGATGTAGCCGGCAGGCCCGCCGCGGCTCGCAGCGAGTTCGCCACAAACCCGTAGATGCCCGGCGGCACCGGACCGACTCCCGTGGTGCACCCGGTTTGATGCTGCCGGTGATCGGTGTAACGAACACCGGCAGTCACCGTGACGTCGCGCGCGACTTCCAGGTCAACATTGCCGAAGATCGCCGCGGTGCGATTGAGAAAATCGACCGGGCTACGCAGACGCACGCCGGCTTCCTGCGATGTCGCGAATACGTCGACGTCGTTGGCGTCAACCATGCTGTCCCGCTGGAAGTTCGCACCGACGATGTAGGTCAGGCGCTTGTCGAGGGCCTTGCCGGTGACTCGAACCTCTTCCCCGAATGCTCGAACCGACCCGTTTGGCGAGTAGGTCATCATATTGAACGCCGTGCCATCGCCGTCCAGGGGATGGCGCATCTTGAAATCCGTGTAGTTCGTGAGCGACGTGAGCGTCACGTCGTCCGCGAGCGTGTAATCGGCACGCAGGACGGCTTGGTATTGCCGATCATCGCGGCGCCGACTGAAGCCCGAGGTGAAGTCGGCGTCGCGGTTGCTCCGCGGCGCCGGGTAGGCGAATAGTCCTGGAAACGGCTCGGCGGGTGGATTGACCGGGGCAATCGCGCCTATCTGGAAGACCTGGTCATCGCTGTGATCGTAGTTCGCGTTGAAGTTCACCCCGATCTTGAGCCTATCCGTCGGCGTCCAGTCCAGCAGGATACGACCCGACGCTTTATCCTGGTTGCCGTTCTCGTCCGAGCGCGGCGTTAAATAATAGCCGCGCTGCCATGCGCCGAATTGGGTCGTATTGGCCGCGATCCGGATTCGCAGCGTGTCGGTAATCGGTCCGCTGGCATACGCCTCCGAGAACAGCTGCCCGAAATTGTTGAGATCCGTACGGATGCCCGCCGAGAAATTCCGTGTCGGCTTCGCCGCGACGACGTTTATCGAGCCCCCGGTGGAATTCTGACCGAACAGCGTACCCTGCGGCCCCTTCAGCACCTCGACGTGATCCACGTCGAGCAGCATCCAACCCGTCATGACGGAATAGGGCAGCGCCGCTTCGTCGACATAAGCGCTTACTGACGGCGGCGATGAGATTTGCGACGTGCTGAAGTTGATTCCGCGAAGCGAGAACGAAGGGACCCCGTTGTAGGCTACGGCCACCGCAAAGCTCGGCGCCACCTTGGCGAGCGAGCTGACATCCCGGACGCCTGCGGACGCCAACTGGTCGGCCGTGGCGGCATTGATCGTGATCGGAACGTCGACCAGGCGTTGCGAGCGCCGCTGGGCAGTCACTACGATTTCGCTCAGCGCGGCGGCGTCGGACCGGCTGCCCGCATCCGCCTCTTCCGAGACCGCCGGCTCGGACGCCGCCGTGGGCGCAGTGTCCGCGGCGCATTCGCCCGACCAGCCGGCCACTGTCAGGACGGTTGCAGCCAGCAGCTCGAGGCGAGCGAGGTTGATCCTTATCACGTCTAGTCCCCTTGTCAGGTCAATCGCTTGTTAGTTATGCAGTCCGATACGCGTCATCAACGCCGCCGCCGGATTGCCGGTCCAGGGGCGGCTGGGATGTCCCCACCCTCTATGTTGATATCGGCGCCGACCGGTATCCCTTGGTTCGCGTGTCGAAAATCGGTTCGGGCGCGCAGCGCGGCCGCCGCGTAGTCATCCACCGGCCAGCACTGTGAATCGGATAACGGTACGGATGCGGACTATCCGTTGTCCAGCGCGTTCTTAGGATAGTTCGCCATTGCGTCCACTATTGAGGACGACGGCCGGGATTGCGTCGAGGATCCTGGTGCCCTGGGTGGGCTCAAGGCCTTCCGGGTATCGGCAGGGACGCGAATGGCGTGGATCGGGTGCAGGCTCCGTCAAGGCCGTCACCCACTATCGTCATCGTCGGCGGCTCTGCCCGGGTTCGGCTGTCGCCGACCGTTTCCAGGCCAACTCGACTTTGGGTTTGGACCGCGTGCCGGTCGCGGCCGTGTCCGTTACGCGCCCCAGCTGAGGCGCTTCGCCCCACTCGGCCTCGAGGCCCTCGCGCAAATGGGCCAAGCGTCGCTGGCCGATTCTCCGCCCGAGCTCATGTTCCAGGGATTCGAATATCCGGGCACAGGCCGCGCCCTCCTCGGCAAAGGCAGCGCTAAAGCGCACAGTCCTCGATCGCTTGTCGCTCGGGTCCGCAACGAGCTCGATATAGCGCAGACGCTCGAGCTCGAGGAGAATCTGGCTGATGGCTTGGCGGCTCACGCCGAGATTTCTCGCGATATTGCTCGCTTTACACTCGCCCATCGCAATGTTTCCGACGACAAATGCCTGCGCTCTGGAAAGTGGCCTCAATCCATTGGGCTCGAGAGCCTTCTGCAGCGCATCCTCGAACCAGTACAGGCGTTTCATCAGAGTGGTGATCATATGCATGAGAGAATTCAGGCCTCCAAAAATCAAGCGTAGCACATGATTACGCGCGTAACGGCACCCCCGGCACAGACTCAGGGCACCCTGCAACTATGACGCTGATCAGACGGATGTTAGGGCCCGAGAGAGCCCGAAGGCGCGCGAGCGCCGCAGACCGCGTGCTGCCGAGTCCGAAGCTGGTGCGCGGCGGAGATAGTGCCATATTGTAGCCTTTTGGTAAAGCTACTTGACCACAGATTTGGGGAATCCGCGGCAGCGGATCTCCTTCCGTGCCCCGGGCGAGCCGGTAAAGAGCCCGACTGGGACAGCGCGACCGCCGCCGAGGACGCACTGCGGGGGTCGCGAACGGGATTTGTCAAGCCACTCGACATGTATTCCGGGGACGCGTATGTTTCGACGCATCGAAGGGACGGCACGACGGGCGGCACGAACGTGTCGCATGAACGCGTGCCCGCCCCCCGCTCGAGGTGGGATTGACCGGTCCTGCACCCGTAGCGTTGTCGTCGCACGAACCGGGAATGATCCAGGAGACAGACATGCCGCAGGAGGACTCCGATCTGAGGCGCCTTCTCGACAAGGAGGCGATTCGCGAGGCTTTGATCAAGTACACGCGCGGAATGGATCGACACGATGACACCATCATGGCCGAGGCCTATCACGCGGGCGCGCGTGAGGACCATGTTGACTTCATCGGCGACGCCCAGACGTTCATACACCATGCCCGCAGCGGGCATGAGCGATTTTTCGATGCGCATCACCACTACATGGCGAATCAATCCATCGATCTGGACGGCGATGTCGCGCACGTCGAGACTTATTTTCTGGCCGCCTTGCGCCATAAAGACGGCCAGGTTGACATGGTCGGCGGGCGTTATGTGGATCTCATGGAGCGGCGCAACGATCGATGGGCGATCGTGAAGCGCGCCTGCATCGTCGAATGGCAAGGCGAGCTCGCCAAGGCGCAACATGCGTTTCCGCCAGATCTGCCGCTGCGCGGTCAGCAGGGCCGTGAGGACCTTTCCTATCACAGGCCGCTGGAGCTGAGTAGACCGGATCGCAGGCCAGTTTGAAGTTCATTCGCCCCCGTGGTGCTGCTTCGTGCGCGACGTCTGCGCCGATCCACGCCACGCGATCCTGACGACTGCAATCGCTGCGAACGCAGGCGCGGCGTGAGTTTTGAGCGCTGCCTTTGATAGAGAATAGGAAGTAACGAATTCAGTCATGGCGTCCTCTACCGTCCGATCGCTTTCCCACCTGAAGGTGATTGATCTATCTCGTGTTCTGGCTGGCCCCTGGGCTGGGCAACTGCTGGCTGACCTCGGGGCGGAGGTCATCAAAATCGAGCGGCCAGGCTCGGGCGATGACACACGAGGCTGGGGCCCTCCCTATCTGGCGACGCCAGAGGGCGAGCCGACCCGGGAATCTGCTTATTACCTGGCCGCCAACCGCAATAAGAAATCGCTGTCCGTTGACCTCGCGACTCCGGAAGGGGCCGAGATCGTCAGGCGCCTCGCGGCTCGGGCGGATGTGATCATCGAGAACTTCAAAGTGGGCGGACTGCAGCCCTATGGCCTCGACTATCAAAGTCTGCGCGCAATCAACCCGCGTCTCGTCTACTGCTCGATCACCGGCTTTGGTCAGAGCGGTCCCTACGCCTCTCGCCCGGGCTATGACCTGTTGATCCAGGCCATGGGGGGATTGATGAGCATTACCGGCGCCAGTTCCGGGCCGGGGAGCGGCCCGCAGAAGGTCGGCGTGGCGGTGGCCGACATCCTGACGGGCCTCTACAGCTCGGTCGGAATTCTCGCAGCGCTCGCGTACCGCGATCGCACCGGCGTCGGACAGCACATTGACGTCGCATTGCTGGACGTGGAAGTCGCCTGCCTCGCCAATCAGGCGATGAACTTCCTCGTTTCCGGGAAGTCGCCGTCGCGTATGGGGAACGCCCATCCGAACATCGTTCCTTATCAGGATTTCGCCACCGCCGACGGCGCGATGATCATCGCAGTTGGCAATGACGCACAGTTCAAACGGCTATGCGAGGCGATCGGCCTGCCTGCCCTCGCCGGCGACCCGCGCTATCTCACCAACGCGGGCCGATTGGCGCACAGGGATGAGCTGGTCCCCGCCATTGCGGCAGCGATCGCGACGCGGCCGACCCGCGACTGGGTGGTCGTCATCGAAGCGGCGGGCGTCCCTTGCGGGCCGATCAACACGATCGAGCAGGTGTTCGACGACCCGCAGGTGGTGGCGCGAGGCATGCGGCGCACGCTCGATCACCCGCTTGCGGGCAGTGCGCCATCCGTTGCCAATCCGCTCCGGTTGTCGCAGACGCCGGTTGAATACCGTTCTGGTCCACCCTTGCTGGGCCAGAACAACGCGGAAGTCCTCGAGGGCTGGCTCGGCTTGAGCGCTGACGAAATCAGCCGCCTGGTCGAAAAGGGCATCCTATGAACGAGTTCGTGGAGGTTAAAGTTGCTGCGGGCGTGGCGCTCTTCACGCTCAGCGCGCCACAGAGCCGAAACGCGCTCTCGAGCGATGCCCAATATGCCTCGATCGAGGCCGCATGCCGGCGCACCGAGGCCGATCCTGAGATCCGCGCCGTCGTGCTGACCGGGGCGGGTAAGGCTTTCTGCGCCGGCGGCGACATCAAGGCCATGCTTGCGCGGCTCGAGGATCCGCAGCTGGAGGCGGTGGACGATCGCTATCACTACAAGCACGGGATTCACCGGATACCCGCGGCGCTCTTCAACATGGAAGTTCCCGTCATCGCGGCGGTCAACGGACCCGCCATCGGCGCCGGTCTCGACCTTGCGTGCATGTGCGACATCCGCATCGCCGGCGAAAGTGCGAGCTTTGCCGAGAGCTTCGTGAAACTGGGAATCATCCCCGGAGACGGGGGAGCCTTTCTGCTTCAGAAAATTGTCGGCATCTCGAAAGCGGCCGAGCTGACCTTTACCGGGCGGACCATCGACTCCGCCGAGGCGTTGGCGTGCGGTCTCGTTTCGGAAGTCGTACCGGATGGAGCGCTTCTGGAGCGGGCGAACGCGCTCGCGCGGGAGATCGCGCAGAATCCCCCGCAAGCGTTGCGGATGGCCAAGCGCCTGCTGCGCGAGGCGCAGACCGCCCGGCTCGAAAGCGTGCTCGAGTTGTCCGCATCCTTCCAAGCACTCGCGCACGCCACGCGGGAGCACGAGCACCGATTGAAAACGGCTGTCAGCCGGCTTCGAGAACCACGATGAAGGCGGGCCCCGTCGAGATCCCGTTGCGCGACGGCAAGATGGCTGGCTGGCTGGCCAGACCCGAGGGAGCCCCGAAGGGCGCAATTATCGCGATCATGGAGATCTGGGGTGTCAACGATACGATGCGTCAGCACGCCAGGGAGTTCGCGGAGGCCGGCTATGTGTGCGTGGTGCCTGACCTGTTCTGGCGGCTGGAACCGGGCGTGGAGCTTTCCGATCGCGATGCGGACGACGTTGAGCATGCATTCGATCTGTATTATGGGTTTGACTACGATCTGGGCGTTCGCGACATGGAGGATTGCGCAGCCTGGCTGCAGAGCCATGACGGCCTCGGGTTGAAAGTGGGGGCCGTTGGCTATTGCCTCGGGGGCAAGCTCTGCTATCTGATGTGCTGCCGGACCGAGATTGAATGCGCGGTGGCCTACTATGGCACCTACATCGAGCACGAGATCCGCGAGGTCGGCAAACTGCACCGACCGTTCATGCTCCATATGGCGATGAAGGATCGCTGGGTCCAGCGCGAGGTGAACGCTCTTCTGATGCGTAAGCTCGGCCCTAGTCCGTTCGTGACCATCCACCAATACCCGGATGCCGACCACGCGTTTGCGCGCCACGGCGGGCTGACCTATCGGAAAAAGGAGGCGGATGAGGCGCTCGCCCTGACGCTCCAATTCTTCGATCGTCATCTGACACGGGTGAACATCAAATGACTGGTGCTACAGCAACGATTCCCGCGCTGGCGTTCATTCGCCTGCGCTCTCCCGACCTCGATGAGGCGGAGACATTCCTGACCGAATTTGGCCTGGTGAAGGTGGATCGCACGCCGACGGCGCTCTACATGCGCGGCACCGACCCCGGTGCCTATCTGCACGTCACCGAGTTGGGCGATCCGCAAGTTGTTGGATTCGGCTATGCGGCACGCGACGTGGCGGATCTCGTCGCACTCGCAGGCAAGCAGGCCGTGGAGAGCATCGATGGGCCCGGAGGAGGCAAGCGTGTCAGGCTCACTGACCCGCTGGGTTTCCAGATCGAGGTGGTGACCGATGTTGCGCCGGCGCCTGCGCTTGCGGTCGAGCGTCCGGCGCTGAATCTGGGTGTGCACGGACCCCACCGTGAGGGTAAGGAATTCCGCGTGCGCCGCGGGCCATCGCAAGTGAAGCGGATCGGTCACGTCGTCGTTCATGCAACCGATCTGCAGAAGACGGTTTCATGGTATCGCGAGACCCTCGGAATGCTCGGCACCGACGATGTCTGGGCCGGCACGCCGGAGCACGTCATCGCCTCCTTCAACCGGGTCAATTGCGGCACGACGTTCGTCGACCACCATGTGCTGTTTGTCGTGCAGCAGAAGCGGGATGGCTTGAATCATATCTCATTCGAAGTGCAGGACTTCGATGATGTCCTGGCCGGTCATCACTATCTGCGCTCGCTCGGAAAATACAGGCACAGATGGGGAATCGGCCGGCATTTCCTCGGCAGCCAGATTTTCGACTATTGGGAAGATCCTTGGGGGCGCATCCATGAACACTGGACGGATACTGACCTGGTGAATGAGGCCTATCCCAAGGGCTCGTATCCGGTCGAGATCGGGTTCGCATCCCAATGGGGAGACGATGCGCCGGAGGCGTTCGTCAATCACTCCTCCCGGTAATTCAACGAGGATCGACCATGAGGCTGGATATCTTCGCCCACTATCTGCCCGAGCCCGTGTTCCGCCGGTTCCAGGCGATCCTGCCCAACAACTTCGGTCTGCGGATGTTCGAAAAGCTGCCTGAGCTGTGGAACATCGAGAGCCGCCTCGAGCTGATGCAGGAATATGCCGGCTATCAGCAGATTCTGTCGCTTTCCAATCCCCCGATTGAGCTGCTGGGCACGCCGGCCGAGACGCCGGCGCTCGCGCGCTTCGCCAACGATGCGCTGGCCGAGGTCTGCCGAGCGCATCGCGAACGCTTTCCAGGCTTCATTGCGAACTTGCCGATGAACAACCCGACTGCGGCGGTCGCGGAGGCGAACCGGGTCGTGACCGAGTTGGGAGCGCTGGGCGTTCAAATCTACACGAACGTGCTGGGCAAACCTCTGAGCGATCCGTCGTTCTTCCCTCTCTTTGAGACGATGGTGAGGCACGACCTGCCCGTCTGGATTCACCCGATGCGCGGACCGAACTTCCCGGACTACGCCACCGAGGATGAATCGGCGAATGAGGTCTGGTTCACGTTCGGCTGGCCTTATGAGACCAGCGCTGCGGTGACGCGTCTCATCTTCTCGGGCATCTTCGACAAGCTTCCAACCTTGAAGATCATCACTCATCACATGGGCGGCATGATCCCCTATTTCTCGGAGAAGATCGGGATCGGCTTCACTCAGATCTTCGAGGGCGCCGAGCATGTCAACCCGCTCGCGGTGCGCGCCGGGCTGAAACGGCCGCTTCTGGATTACTACCGCATGCTCTATGCCGATACCGCGATCAACGGCTCGCGTGCCGCCGCCGCGTGCGGCCACGCCTTCTTCGGAAGCGATCATCTTCTCTTCGCCTCGGACGCCCCGTTCGACTTCAACGGCGGACGCAAGTTGATGTCCGGCGCCATCGATGCAGTCGAATCGCTCTCCATCGGCGAGAGCGAGCGCAGCAAGATCTTCTCGGCAAATGCGCGTGCCTTGCTCAGGATAGGCTGATGTTCGCGTTGGGGACATTCGCCGGTCCGCAGGGGACCTTTGTTGGGTTGGTCATGGAGGAGCGGATCTTCCCGCTGCCGTCGGCTCATGCACCCTGGCGCGGATTCGGCGCCAGGGACGACTTCCCGGAGGCCGGATCGCTCCTGGGTTTGCTCGAGGACTGGGACGCGAATTTTCCGCGTCTCGAGAAGCTGGCCCGCTTCGCGAGCGGTGCCCTGGGGGATCTTCCCGAAGTCGACCCGGTGACCCTCCGATACCTGCCGCCGGTGTTGCGACCCGGCAAAATCCTCCATTCCGCCGCCAACTACCGCGAGCATGTGGTGGAAATGGCCGCCTACAACGCGGCCGTCGGGAATGTTGAGCCGAACGCGCGGTTCGCCGGCGACAAGGCGAACGCCAAGCCCTATCTATTCCTCAAAGCTGCGAGCGCCCTGACCGGGCCGTTCGATGACATCCCGCTACCCGAGGGCGAGCACCAGATCGACTGGGAGGCCGAGCTCGCGGTGGTCATCGGGCGACGAGGGCGCCGGATCGCCGCGGCGCGTGCAATGGACCATGTTGCAGGCTTTATGGTCGCAAACGACGTCACTTGCCGCGACCTGCTCTGGCGCGAAGACCGGAAGAACTTCAAGACCGACTGGCTCTCCTCCAAGTCGCATGACGGCTTCGAGCCGATCGGCCCGGTCTTTGTGCCGCGCCGCTATGTTGCCGATCCGGGCCATCTGCGGATCAGGTTGAAGCTGAACGGTGTGACCAAGCAGGATGGCAGCACCGGCGACATGATCTTCTCCGCCGAAGAGCAGATCGAGTTCGCGAGCCGTCTCATGACGCTGGAGCCGGGAGACCTGTTCGTCACGGGGACAGTGGGGGGTGTCGGCCAGGCGACGGGCGAGTTCCTCGCCGCGGGCGACGTCATGGAGACCGAAGTAGTGGGAGTTGGAAAGCTGAAGAATCGCATCGTCGCTGCACCAGGCGAAGGATCAGTATGACCCGGACTTGCCAATCATGATTCGCAACTTGACTGCTGAAAAAACCGCTGATGAGACCAGCGACGTCCTGATCGTGGGGGCCGGCCCCACCGGCAAGCTTCTTGCGCTCCACCTTGGACGGCGCGGACACAGAGTCACGATCGTCGAGCGCCATCCATCCGCCTATGCACTGCCGCGCGCAGTCGCTTTCGACGATGAAATTGCGCGCGTTCTGGCCGATATCGGGATCGATCCCGACGACGACCGCGCCATCGAGTATCTGGACGAATGGTATTACCTGATCAATGGCGCGGGGGAGCGCATTGCCGCGCTCGATTGGACGGGACGGACCGCCGCGGGATGGCACTGCCATTACTTCTTCAATCAACCTGATCTGGAAGAGCGCTTCACCGAACTGCTCGACGCATTTGCGTCGGTGACTGTTTTGCGCGGCTGGGAGGCGGTGGGCCTGGAGCAGGATACGAGGCAGGTGCGTATCACCTGCACTGACGGGAAAGTTCATCGAACATTGAGTGCGTCTTATCTAGTCGGGGCCGACGGCGCGAACAGTTTCGTGCGCGCGGCGCTGGAGCTGCCGATAACCGACCTTGGCTTCCACTACGATTGGTTGATCGTCGACATTCGGCCTCGCACGCCTTTGAAATTCGAGTCGTCCATTCTGCAAATCTGCGACACGGCGAGACCGACCACACTCATGCCGGCGGGCCCCGGTCGGCGCCGTTGGGAATTCATGGTTCTCCCGGGAGAAGATCCCGGAACCATGGCCACGGAAGCCGTGGCCTGGAAGCTGCTGCAGCCTTGGGTCACGCCCGCAACCGCCCTCCTCGAGCGCCACACGGTGTGGCGGTTTCAGGCCAAGTGGGCCGAGAGCTGGCGCCGCGGTAGAGCTCTGATCGCAGGCGATGCCGCCCATCTCATGCCCCCATTCGCCGGGCAAGGCATGTGCGCCGGCCTGCGCGACGCGGTATCGCTCGCGTGGCGGCTCGATCTCGTTCTTCGAGGGGAAAGTCAGCCGGATCTGCTCGATAGCTTCGTGGAGGAGCGCAAGACACACGTGCGCTATTTCGTGCAGTTTTCGATCGATATCGGCAAGGCCGTCTGCGTGTTGGATCCTGCCGAAGCGCAGTCGCGCGACACCGCCATGAAAGCGGCGCTCGAGAATCCCAGCCTGGCGCCTCCGGCGGTGCCCCATCCTTCGCTTGGCCCGGGTGTCTGGGTGCGAAGCGACATCGGCGCGGGCCAGCTTTCCCGTCAGGGGATGGTGCGGATGTCCGGAAAGTCCGGCCGCCTGGATGCGCTGGCGGATCGCGGCTGGCAGCTGCTCGGCTACGGGGCGGACCCTCTGTCGTACATCACATCCGCGCAGCGTGCACACCTCGCGAGGCTCGGCGTGCAGACGCTCGTGTTGGGCGAGCCGGGTTCACGCTGCGACGCGGAGGATATCGAAGGGTTCTACGAGTGTTGGTTCAAGGAGTGGCAGGTTGATGCCATTTTGATCCGTCCGGACCGATATGTAGCCGCCGCGGCGCCGGCCGACAGATTCGGCGCTTCCCTGGACGCACTGCTGGAGTCATTGCGTCTCGTTGCACGGGACGCCACCGGTCAAGTCTAGGGTCAATCGCCGGCGGTTTTTCGAGGCGCCAACTCTCCGCCGTGTCTCGAACCTTTTCCGCCAAGGAGTGGCCGGGCGATGCCAGCTCGATCCGCCCGGACAGGTATGCGGCCGCCGCGCCGAACACAATGGCGGCTCAAACGGGGTGCCAACTTGCCGCCAGGATACTCGGACATTGGCCCAGTTTCGCGGCAATGAGCGATAGACAGTCCACCGCGACTCCGGCGACGTCAACTTGGATGTACAACACGCCTGTGACGCCGCATTCCGCCATGACACGACGGGGCAGGACGTTCAGGTTCTGGAAGCGCTCGAGAACACGGGCGATCGCACCGGGATCAGCCTCAGCCGTGACGAGGAGTCTCCATAGCCCGGACGGCTGTTGGAGTGCTTGTTCGACGCTCACAATCGTGAATCCTCATACCCGGTAGCAAAGCAGGCCACGCAAAAGATGCCCGGCTTTCCGCGAAAGCCGGGCATCTAATGCGCGCAATGCTTCGGTTGAGAGATGTCATGGCGTCATGGCTGGCGGGTGTCCCCGCATGAATCGCAGACGCTGCGGGCAGCAGCGCCATCGCAGATCAATAGTCCAAAATCACCGCAGGGGCCTGTGCCGGGTTCTCATCGATCAACCTATACGCTTCCGGGGCGCGAGCGAACGGAATACGTCGCGCCAGCAAGTGGCTGGGGTCGATCTTGCTGACGAAATCGAGCGCCGTCGCGAACGCTCGTGCGCCGCTCCATCGCGCAAGCTCGTCGCCGCCGACGCTCATCACGAAGACACTCTTGATGTTCAGAGCACGGAGGTGAAACTCGGGCGACAGCGACAGCGTCACGGGACGGGTACCGTACCAGGCCGGAACTACGATCCACCCCCGCGTACCGGTATTGACGATCGCGGTCTGAAGCGCGGCTGGCGCGCCGCTGGTCTCGATAAACATATCGACGCCGCGCCCGTCCGACAGCTTCTTGACAGCGTCCGCGACTTCAGAGGGATGAACGACCGCATCCGCTCCGATCCAGCTCGCCGCCGCCCGTCGCTCGGGAACCGGATCGACCAGGATCAAGCGGCCGGCGGTCTTGCGCACCATGCACGCAGTCAGGCTGCCAATAATCCCCAGTCCGGAGAGTGCCACACATTCCCCCAGACGTACCGGCGCCTCGTGTACTGTGCGTAGCCCCACGGAGGCCAGACTCGCGAACCCGGCGCGCAGCGTATCCACGTCAGGAGGAAGCTTTGTGGCAAACATCGCGGGCATCGTGAAAACATCCTGATGCGGATGCGTCGCGAACACCAAGTCACCCGCGGCGAAGCCGGAGTTTTTTCCGGCCGATTCCACCCGACCGACAACCTGGTAGCCGAACTTGATCGGGAAAGGCATGGTCCCCGCCGCGGTCGGCAACAGATCGCCGGGGATATTGGCCTCTCCGCGGTAAAGGTTCATTTCGCTTCCCGGACTGACCATCGAGTGGATGGCCCGCACTCGGATCTCGGTGGGTTCCGGAGCCCGCGCCTCTTCCTGCCGCAATACCGCGACTCGGGGGCCCTCAAACCAAAGCCCGCGCGCGCTAATTTTGTCAGTCGACATGAGTCACAACCTCCCTCAAAAAGGCGATCGGCACGCGGCTACCGCGCCGTCCCTTCGCAGAGCGCCTCGAGCTCATCAGAAATGATACCCCACTCTCGCTCCGAAGGTGCGCGGAGCAGCGCCGACCCCTTCCTGATATCCACCCGGATTGGCGCCGGCAATCAGGAAAAGGAAGTACTTCTCGTCGGTGATGTTCCGTCCCCATAAGCCGACCTCGACGTGGTCGCCGGAGAACTTGTAGTTCAAGGATGCATCCAGCAGACCATAGGAGGGCTGGCTCAGGATGTTGTCGCCTCCGGAATACCACCGGCTCGAATAACTGTAGCTCACGTTGAAGCTGGCTTGCCCCGCGCCGACCGGCACGGTGTAGTTGGCACCCAGGTTGAAAGTGGTATCCGGGGCGTAGGGAATTCTGTTGCCCTTCGCGCTTTGCACATTCTGGAGCGTGCCGCCGCCTGCGGACGCCGGCTGAGGCACTAAGAAGGGTGCATCAGGATAAGAAGTGAACTTGGAGGTCATCAGGGTCGCACCGCCGTTCAGCGTCAGGTGGGATCCCATTTTGGCCGTGAGGTCTATATCGCCGCCGTAGATTTTGGCGCCGGCGCCATTTTGCAGGACCGCCGCAACTGTTTTATAGACGGTGACCTGGAGGTCCTTGTAGTCGTAGTAGAAGCCGGCGACGTTGAGACGCACGCGCCGGTCGAACAGATCCGTCTTGAGGCCCAGCTCGTAGGCATCGAGCACTTCCGGGTTGACGATCGTGTTGCTGGGTGGAATGGAATTGAACTGACCGCTCTTGAAACCGCGGTTGTACGACACGTAAGCGAGAACCTCCGGCGTGACCTGCTGATCGACGGCGATCCGCCAGGTAGGCTTGCTGAAAGTCTTCTGATCGTTCGTTTGTCCGCTTACCAGGCTCGCGCCGCCGAATGCGGGTGGCAGGATCGCGATCGTTTCTCCCTCGACCCCGCGCTGCTCGACCGTGTAGCGCAGGCCGCCGGTCAGGTGTGCGCCTGACCACATGGGCACTGTGACTTGACCGAAGGCGGCCCCGGACCTCGTGCTCTGGTCGACCAGGAAGTTCAGCGAATCGAGGGGCGCCAGCGACGTTCCCCGGATCGCGAACACCGGATAGCCTGACGTCCCATAAAGGTAATACAGACCCGCTACCCACTGCACACGGGACTCGGTTGCCGAGCCCAGTTGCAGCTCCTGGGAAAACTGCTTGCCTGCCAATTGAAAAGTGGCGTTCGCCCGATCCGCAGGAGCCGGAATGCTGGCGAAGAGCACGTTCTGACGCGACCGGCGATAAGCGGTGATACTCGTGAATCTCAGCTGGTCCCAGTTATGGTTCCATTGGAGGCTGACACCTTCGGTGTCGAAGCGAACACTGGGCCGGACAGCCGAATTGATGTCGTAGAAGCCGCCTTGGCGAACATAAGGATCTCCGACAACGGCAAACGGCGCCAGGGCCGGGCCGATGAATGGCAACAGATCGGGGCGCTGCGCTGCCAGGGTATTGCCAAGCCCGTAGTTGACGGCGGTCCCGCGCAACGCCGTCTGATTGGACAGGGTGTCTCCCTGATCGAGCGAGTAGTCCGCGATGAACCGGAATTGGTCGTTGTCGGTCGGCTCAAACAGCCACTTCGAGCGAACCGCGTACTCATTGAGCTTGTTGGCCTCGTCTCCGTTGACGAGATTTCTGCCCCAGCCGTCCCTCTGGACGGACGCGAACGCAGCAATGTCTGCGGATAACTTCTCGGTGAGCCCCCCCGTGAGGTAGCCCTGCATCGACACCGTGTTGTAGTTCCCGTAGCGCATCGATATGTCGCCACCGAGGGTCTGTTGCGGGTCGCGCGTGCGTATGCTGACGACGCCGCCCGTGGCATTGCGCCCGAACAAGGTACCTTGTGGGCCCTTCAGCACCTCGATCTGCGAGATATTGTTGAGCTGAACGAGTGCGCCGCTCATGCTCAGAATGTAAACGTTATCGACGTAGGTCGCGACGGAGTTCTCCGTGCCGGCGCCCACTGCCGTGGTACCGACGCCGCGAAGATGCGCTTGCGTGCCGCCGATGCCGCTCTGGATGGTCAGCCCCGGCACGACCTCCGCCAGGTCTTGAGTATCGGTGATTCCGACATCGTTGAGTCTGTCCGCGGTCACCGCCGTGATGGCGATCGGAACTTTCTGGATGCTCTCCGAACGCTTGTTGGCCGTGACGATGATTTCCTGGAGCCCGCCGGAATCTTGCGGCTCTTGCGCCGATGCCCTCGTGGGTGCCGAAGAGCCGGCCGCCTGTTGCGCGCCGGCCTGTTCGCCGCAGAAGCAGCCAACCACCGCCGCGGCCACTACCCAGCCGAGCGGAACCTCCTCAAACCGAGACCGCGATACCCCCCGCATCATTTGACACCCCCCTCAACTGTTGAAACGATCCGAACGGCCCGATTCGCTCCCATGCCGCGTCAGCTAAGTGGATCCCTACATCAACCGAGGCAATCCCCTGCTATTCTCGTTATGTACGGCATTGTGGAGGCCCCCCTCATTTCTTGTCAAGCGTCTGGACATCTTTTTGTGCCTGACCATTTCCGTCTAAAACCCGCCTGGGTTTCCTGCGACTGGCGCTTGGTTAAGGTCGCCACCCGGTGACGACGGCGTTGAAAATATTCGAGCGAACGTGGCGCCCCGCGACCGTTCCAAGCGGCATGCCCGTCAAGGGTCTTGCATATTCGCCACCCTTCGGCATATCCGCTGGCCTACGCAGTCAATCTCTGAAAACAACCGTCTTACGGCCATTCACGAGTATTCGATCCTCCAGATAATACAGCACGGCTCGAGCCAACACGCGCCGCTCGATATCACGTCCCTTGCGC
>DATEJM010000067.1:0-24240 GCA_035277965.1 Steroidobacteraceae bacterium
GGGACATTCAGCAAACGGGCCCGGGCACCTACGTCGTGACACAGGGAATGTCATCGACCGTGCAGTCGGTATTCGCGGGCATCGATCCGGGCGGCGGGACCGAGTATCGAGCCTTTCTCGATTTTCCCCTGACCGGCCAGGATGGAGTGCCCGGCGATGCCTTGATTCAGTCCGCGTTCCTCGACCTGTACATCGATGACCTGCAGCCCACCACGGCCACCCTGCCGGTTCTGATCGAGCTCGTGTCCTTCGATCCGCCGACCCTCATCGAGACCGACTTCGACCGTACGCAGCAGCCACCGCTGGCGTCGATCACGATCTCACCGCCCATCGGCCGCTCGGACGTCGGCAACATTGCATCGATCGACGTCACACCCCTGATGCAGGAGGCCCAGCGACGCGGCCTCGCCAACTTTCAGATTCGCATCATGGAGGACCTCGTACCCGCGGTCTCCGCTTTGATGGAGATCGACGACACCACCGGCCCGGATCGCCAGGCTCGGGCGCCTCTGCTGACGGTCACCTACTACTAGCCGCCTCCGGATGGTCCCGCGAAGCGGGACGCTTCCGCGGGCGCCACGGCGTTCATGAGACCTCCTCCATGGCCCGCGGGGCCTCGACTGTAAGGTCGGCGAGCGTTGTCCGCAGCTCCGCCAGCTTGGGTGGCTTGCTCAGGACGCGATCGACATGGAGTGGGATCTCGTTCTCGGCGATCAGCCGCCTCCCCCACCCGGTCAGTAGAATGACCGGCGTGCTCGCCGAGGCTGCCTTGACCGCCGCGGCCACTTTACGGCCGTCGACGTACGGCATGCCCAGGTCGGTAATGACCACGGAGAACGGCAGCGCGGTGGCCTGAGCATCGAGGAAAGCTCGAATGCCGTCCTGGCCGCCGTCCGCGGTAGATACGGTATGCCCGTCTGCCTCGAGCACCTCCCGCAGCGACTTGAGGAGGAGCGGATCGTCGTCGACCAACAACAGCCGCAGGTTGCCGGGGCGCCGTCCTCCGGGATGATGCTCAGCGGCGGTGAGAGAGACCTGCGCGGGCGCAAAGGACAGCCGCACGGTCGTGCCGCGACCGACGGCGCTTTCGATGCTCAGGTCGGCGCTGTGCCGTTGAATCATCCCGTATACCATGGCCAGACCGAGCCCGGTGCCGCGCTCGCCCTTGGTCGTGTAGAACGGCTCCAGGCAGCGCCGCCGTGTCTCCTCGTCCATGCCGACGCCGGTATCGGTCACCTCCACGAACACCATCGGCGTATCGACCTCATCCGCGCCCGATTGTGCCCCGTGGACGCCGGTGCGCAAGGTGAGCACGCCGCCCTCCGGCATGGCGTCCACTGCATTGAACAGGAGATTCGTGAGCGCGTCGCGAATCTCGACCTCGGCCGCCATGATGTCGGGCAAGCCCGGCGGCAACTCGGTCTGCAGTTGAATCACGATCCCTTTTTGCAGCGGCAGGTCGCTCCAGCGCGCGCGCGTCAACTCGATGACCTGCTCGACCAGGCGATTCAGCGGCACCCGCGTGAGACTCAGGTCGGGCTCGCGCGCCCGATAGAACTCGCGCATGCGGGCCACGGTCTCCGCCACATCTTCGATGGCTCGTTGAATGGTGACCAGGTAGTTGCGAGTCCGCTCGCTCAAGCCGGGCTCACGCTCCAGGAGGGACTCGGTGTAGAGAGTGATGGGCGAGATGGCGTTGTTGATATCGTGAGCGATACCGCTCGCCATCTGCCCCAACGCCCGCAGGCGCTCCTGCTGCAGGACCGCGTGTTGCGACTGCCGCAAGTCGTCATAGGCACGCTGCAGATCGCCATGCAACTGCGCGTGATTGGAGGCCAGCGCGACGTGCTCGCTGAGATGGCGCAGAAATTCGCACTCGGGGCTGCTGAAAGCCTCCGGGTCCTTGCGGGCCACCACCAAGACGCCGAACACGCGGCGCTCGACGAGCAACGGGGCGAGCACCAGGGAGCGTAGTTGCGCGCGCGCGAATCGACTCGGGAACGGGAAGGCGAGCAGGCTGACGTCCGGCTCATACACCAGTTGCCCCGCCATACAGCGCGACAGGCCGTTCTGATCGATGGGCACCACCAGATTGTCGGTGATGTCCAATCTCTGCGCGTGCTCGCGGCTGCGTGCGCCGATCGTCGCCACCGACAGGGCCTGCTCCTGCAGGCGGCCATCATACAAACACAGGCAGCCGAAATCGATCGGCAGCTCGTCCTCGAGATTGCGCAAGACCACCTGAAAGATGCTCGGCAGATCCTGCCGCTCGCCGGTGGCGCGGGTGATCCGGTGCAGCAGATCGAGACGGCCCAATTGACTCTGCAGGCGGGCCTGCGTGTGCTCGACCTGCTCCAGCAGGCTGTTGAATGTTTCCGTCAGCAGGCCCAGCTCGTAACCGTTGGGCTGGCGCGCGCGCACCGTGTAGTCGCGCCCTTCGGCAATCGCGCTCACGGTTTTTGCCAGGCTCAGGATCGGCAGGGAGATCTGCCCTTGCAGATACCGGCCCAGCAGGTACGCCACGGCGCAGGCCACGGCGAGGACCGCGGCTGCAATGAACAAAAACGTCCACAGGCGCTCGTGGAGCCCTCCCAGATCGGATTTCAGGTACAGGGTGCCCATGCGGCGTGAGCCTTGGACGACGGGCTGGACCCCGAGAAGGTAGCCGCCCTCGAAGCGATAGCCGTCAATGAGCGAGACGCGCGGTGCGGTGTCTGCGGTCGCCGCCGGGAACGAAGCCAGCGGCGATCCCGAGCGACTGTAGAGCGCTGCCGCAATGACATGAGGGTCCGCTTTGAGGGCAGCGAGGATCTCCCGCGCGTCGTCCGGGTTGTCGAACGCGAGCGCGGCCGTGCTGTTGGCTGCAATTGCCTTGCCCAGCGTTTCGAGGTTGGCCAGGGTCTGCTGCCTCGAGCTCACGACGTCGACCGCCAGGAACGCGAGAGAGGTGGTCAACATGACGGCGCCGCTCGTCAGCAGCAGCACCTGCATGAGCGTTCGACGGATTGGTGTCCGCATCAACCCTCCCCGCTCCCGATGATCTCGGCCGGTCGCAGCAACTTGGAGCTGATGGTGAGATGGCTCGCCTTGGCAGCCCCGACATCGATGCGCAACCGAATGTGGTGGTCCTGTGTGACCAGGTGAATCACGACGCCCTCCTGGTCGCCCCCCTCGGCATCCGTCACGGTCAGAATGCTTCGCTCGCGAGCCACATCGCGAATCCGGGCCAGATCGGGGAGCTGCGAGCGATCGATGTACAGGATGTTGCAGTTACGCAGCTGAGCAATACTGCGGTAACGCTCGATGACGAAGGGTCGGCGGTTGACCGACTCGCCGCGCACGAGCGAATCGAGCTCGGGGCCGAACGGATCGGGACCTAGAACACAGATCGCGAACGGCGCATCCGGGCTCGCGAACGCGCTGGCCGGCCATTCCACGAACTGGGCGAAATTGAACAAAAACGCGGCTTTGACCTGGTATTCGGGGGCACTCTCCGCTGCGCACACGACGCTCGACCACATCATCGCCGCCAGGCAGGCGGCCGCATAGCGTTGGCGTACCCTCATTCCCGCCACGTCATCTTCCCGTAGACGCCGCGCTCGATCTCGATTCGATCGGGTCCCGGGAAGCCATACTCCGTATGGTGATCGTGCAGCAGATTTTGCCCCACGAGCGCGAATTCGAGCCGCGCCGTGCAGCGCCAGCCGATCCGGGTGTCGAGGTCGTAGTAGCTCGGGACCCGGCCGGCCACGGGGCCGCTGTTGGTGGTCAGGGAATCGACCCATCGCAGCCCCATGTCGAGCTCGAGATGCCCGGGCAGGCTCCAGGAGGAGCGCAACGAGGCCTGGTGGCGCGGATCGGCCGTCTCGTTCAAGGCGCTATTGAGATCGAAAGCCCCCGGCTTGACCCGCAAATCCTCGTTCAAATACTCATATCCCACCCGCATGCTCCACGCATCCGTCAGTCGCCAGCGGGTGCTGAGCTCGACTCCCGAGGTGTGGCCCTCGAGGTTGTTGGCAAAGAAGAGCGGCAGGATGGTCGGACTGAGACTCGTGCTGCGCACATCCCGATAGCTGTTATAGAAGAGAGACAAGGATGCCGAGAGCGGCGGCGCGAGCTGGCCGCGGTACCCCAACTCATACGCCGTCACGTACTCGGAGCCGAACCTGGGGCTGCCGGCGAGGATCGGGGTCCGCGGGGGCGCCGGCTCGGCCAGGTCGCGGTCGATCCGCGAAGGTGTGCGGGCAGCTCGCGACACCGCCGACCAGATGGTTTGCTGGGGCACCCCGTTCCACTGCAACCGGACATTCGGCTCGAATTCGTAGCCCGTATAGTCGTTGTGCTCGACCTTCGAGCCGATGATCAGCCGCCACGCGGAGCCGAGGCTCATCTCGTCCTGAGCGAACGCGCTGAAGAGGTTCTGATTCAGCTCCGCCGGAAAGAATCCGAGGGCGGGCGCGCTCTCGACCCGGTCCTGGGTGAGGCGATAGCCCAGGCCCCAGACGATTCGCTGCCACGAGCCCAGAGCGAATCGGTGCTGGAAGTCGAGATCATAGGTGGAGAGGTCATCGTGGGCCCGCCCGGCGGGCGCCAGCTCCATGCCGTTCAATATGAATGGGACGATGGGATCGGACAGATGCGTCCGATCGTAGTAGGCCTGCAGGCTCATATCGGACTCGGCGGAGAAGACATGCGTGAGTCGGGTCATGAGATTCCCGCCGTCCGTTTGGGCCGCGTTGCCTGTCGGCACGCCCTCTTGACTGGTATAGAAATCGCCGTGAACCGTGAAAGTATCCGGGCCGTGCGTGTCGGAGTCGATCCGAAATCCTACCTGAGTGCGATGCCAGGCGTCGCCGGCGGAACGGCCGCCCGGCAGGACTTCCTCATCCCGGTCGGCATACTTCCCATAGACGCGAAAACTGACATCGGGAGCGATCGAGCCGCCGTAGCGCGCGCCCACGAGCTCCTGCGGCTGCGTGCCGCCCCCGGCTTCCGCATACAGTCCCTGGCTGTCCGCCGCGCTGCGCGTGATGATGTTGATCACACCGTTGACGGCATTCGCTCCCCATAGGGTGCCGCCCGGCCCGCTGATGACCTCGATACGGTCGATATCCTCGAGCAGATAGTCCTGGACATCCCAGAAGACGCCGGAGAACAGTGGGGTGTAGACGGTGCGGCCATCGATCATGACCAGCAGCTTGTTGGCGAGGGCGGTGTTGAAGCCGCGCGCGCTGATGCCCCAGTCGTGCGAGTTCTTTTGCGCAACTTCGAGATTGTCCGCGAGGCGCAGCGCCTCCGGGATCGTGGTCGCCCCGGAGCGGCGGATTTCGTCCCCCGTGATGACCTGGATCGACGCGGGGGCCTCGAGCAGGGTCCCGGGATGTCGGGTCACCGAGGTGACCTGGATGTCCATCAGCTGCTCGAGACTGAGCCGCTTGAGGTCGCCCGAGGAGCCGATGTCGGTCGAATCGGCCAGAGCCGCTGCGGGCAGCAAGAGCAAAGCGACCCATGGCACAGCCAGTGCTCGCGGCAGGCTCCGAGTCATTCGGTTCCCCCTACTTCCTGTGTCCCGTTTGCGCATACGCAGCCGGCTGCGCGCGTCGGCGCACCAGCAAATGTCAAGCGATCCGATGCGCGAGAGTGCCCGGCGGGCGGCGCGATGAGAAGTCCCCGCACTGCAAAATGTGAGTCCTATCTCATGTAGCGGCCGCGACCGCCTCGCTCCGGCGAGTTGTTCCGGGCCGGCGGCTCTGACCGGCCTGGCAGTCCGCGACCCCTCGATGGCAAGCGCGCCTCACGTCGGCGGAGGCTTGGAGCCCTTGGCCAGATCACCGAGGCGGTCGTATCGGTGCTGCACAGTGGCCGTTCCGTCGATGTAGGATTGTACGGTGGCATAGTCGGTCGAGGGATCCCGCAGCCGTATGCCCTGAGCCGCCCACATGGCCTGCACGCCGCGGCGCATGGCCACGATGAAGAGCACCGACATCGCGTATTCGCAGGCACCCTTCGTGCCCATCCGGGCCGCCATGGCCTTGAAGAGCTCCTGGTTCGATTCGCCGTTCACCACCGCTCGGATATAGTCGACCAACTGGCGGTCGCCTGGGGCGAGTTTCGTCAGATCGTTGTCGAGAATCGCCTTGATGTCCTGCGGCGCGATGCCGGCAGCGACCGCATCCGCGATCTGCAGTCCATGGATGGGCACATTTGCGAGCATCGGCGGGACGACCACCCGGATCCATTCACGCTCGCGAACAGAGAAGCTCCCGCGCGCCTCGGCTGACCCGAATGCATCCGTCAGGCGCACCCAGAGCCCCGCCACGAGGGGACTCTGCAACAGCCCCTGGTAGAAGGGCGACATCCGGTACTCGTCCTCCTCACTCGTTGACGAGGTCGACTTGAACCACCGCTTGGACCGCTCCAACACGTAGTCGAAGGCTTCCTGCTCCTCCTTCGTGAGAGATTCCCGATCCGGCAGCGGCAACTCGGACTTTGCGATCTCCGCCAACGTGAGTCCTGGCACGAGACGATCGGTATGGTGACTCTGGGTCATCTTGCCCTCCTCGAGGCATCAGTGTCGCGCCTGCATCTTCCTACCTCAAGCCGGCGTGGGCTCGAAGCGTCACCAGCCACGCGCTGTCTCAACAGACCGCGTTGTTGCGAAGCTCCAGGATCTCTTCCGCGGAGAGTCCCAGCTCGCTCATGAGCACCTCCGCCGTGTGCTCGCCGAGCATCGGTGCAGCATGCCGGTACGTGACCACCGAATCCGAAAAGCGCATGGGACTCGCCACGTTTGGCGCCATGACGCCGCAGCCGTGCGGCAGCGATATCTTCATCCCGCGATGCCGGACCTGCGGATCATCGAAGACGCGATCCATCTCATTGATCGGCCCACAGGCGACTTGCACGGATTCGAGCAGCTGCACGAGCGGGCTCATCTCGTAAGTGAGCAGGACCCGCGAGATCGCCTCGACCAACGACTCCCGGTTACGGATGCGGTCCGGATTCGTGGCGTACCGGCTGTCGCTTGCCCACTCCCCGTGACCGACAGCCTGGGCGAACCGCTGGAATTGCCCGTCGTTCCCCACCGCCAGAATGATGTTGCCGTCCCGGCACTTGAAGACCTGATAGGGCACCATGTTGGGATGAGCGTTTCCGAGGCGCTGCGGCAGGCGGCCGGAAATGAAATAGTTCAGGGCCTGGTATGAATTCAGGGCCACGACCGCATCCAGCAGCGCCAGGTCGATGTGCTGACCCCGGCCGGTCACTCGGCGATGCTCCAGCGCGGCCAGCATCGCCGTCGTGGCATACATGCCCGTCAGAATGTCCGCGATGGCAATGCCGACTTTCATCGGTTCGCCGCCCGGTTGATCCTCGGGGTTTCCGGTGATGCTCATCAACCCGCCCATCCCCTGAAAAACGAAGTCGTATCCCGGCAGGTGGGCGTAGGGACCGTTCTGACCGAACCCGGTTATCGAACAGTAGATCAGGCGGGGGTTGGCGTCCTTGAGATCATCGTAGGCGAGGCCGTACTTCGCCAGATTTCCCACCATGTAGTTCTCGACCAGGATGTCCACCTGCGCCGCCAGCCGCCGGATGATGTCCTGTCCGGTCGGATGGGTGAAATCGAGCGTGATCGATTTCTTGCCCCGGTTGGCGCTGAGATAGTAGGACGAGTCGAAGGTCGCATTGCCATCAGCGTCCTTCAGGAACGGAGGACCCCAGCGCCGCGTATCGTCTCCGACCTTCGGTCGCTCAACCTTGATGACGGTGGCGCCGAGATCCGCGAGGTTCTGGGTGGCCATCGGTCCAGCCAGGATGCGTGACAGATCGAGAACCTTGATGTGCGAAAGTGCGCCTGACATGCCGGCACCTCATCAATACGACTTCGGCAGATCGAGGACCTTCTCGCCGATGAACGACAAGATCAGCTGCTCGGTGACCGGCGCGATTCGGGTCAGGATGGACTCTCGAAACAGTCGTTCGACCTGAAACTCTTTCGCGTATCCCATGCCGCCGTGGGTGAGCACGGCCGTCGTCGCCGCGTTGAACGCGGCCCGCGCGCCCAGAAACTTCGCCGCGTTGGCCTCTGCGCCGCACGACTCGCCACGATCATAAAGAGAGGCGGCACGCAGGCACATCCAGTAGGCGGATTCGAGATAGGCCCAGCACTCGGCAAGCGGATGCTGAATCCCCTGGTTCTGGCCGATAGGACGGCCGAAGACCTTGCGCTCCTTGGCGTACCGGGCGGCGCGCCGCACCGCATCGCGGCCCAACCCGATCGCCTCGATGGCTACCAGGATTCGCTCAGGATTGAGGCTGTCGAGCAGGTAGCGGAATCCGGCCCCCTCTTCCCCGATCCGGTCCGCAGCCGGCACGAACACATCATCGATGAAGACGGCGTTCGAGTCGACCGCGTTCCGGCCGAGCTTCTTGATGCGCCTCACCTGCACCTTCGCGCGATCGAGATCGGTGCAGAACAGAGTCATGCCCTGGGTGGGGTTAGCCTTGTCCCGGGGGCTGGTCCGTGTCAGCAGGATGATCTTGTGTGCGACCTGCGCGGTCGATGTCCACATCTTGCGGCCGGTGATCCGATAGCCGCCCTCGACCGGCCGCGCCACGGTGGAGATGCTCGTGGTGTCGAGCCCGGCGTCGGGCTCGGTAACCCCGAAACACACCTTCTGCTCACCCTTCAGAAGCGGGACGAGAATGCGCTTCTTCTGTTCCTCGGAGCCATGCACGACGATGGCATGCGGCCCGAAGAGATTCACGTGGATGGCGGTCGCGGCGGAGTAGCCGCCGTTACTCGAAGTGGCGGCGTGCATCATGATGGCCGCTTCCGTGACCCCGAGCCCTGCCCCCCCGAGCGCGACGGGCATCGTGATTCCGAGCCAGCCGGCGGCAGCCATCGCCTGGTAGTACTCTTCGGGAAACCGGACCTCTTCCTCGCATTGCGTCCAATACTGATCGCTGAACTGGCTGCACAGTCGTGCAACGCTGTCGTGAATCGCCTTCTGCTCTTCTGTCAGTCGAATATCCACCTCACCCCCGAAACAGCTCCCGACGGCACCGAGTTCAAGCAACGCAAACGGGTCCCGATCCTATACTGAGGCCGCTCGCCCGTTTCCCCGCATATCTTTGGATAGGCCCGGCAGGCCTGAGCGCACGCAATCATACGGCCGGGCCTGCAGCAAGCGAGGGCCAGCAACCCGTACTGACAGCCGAGACGCGTCGCCATGTTAGGTATCGATCAACTTCTTCCGTGGGTCGAGCATCTCTGCGACGGCCACGCTACGGCCAGCCGGCGCGCGGCCGGCGGCAATCGGTGCGCAGGCTGGGCGATCGATGTACAGAAGCCCGATACGTCCATCACGCGCGTCTTTCTCCGCTACCAGACGTTCGAAGATCCGGCCGGTGGGCCTTACACCGTACGCCGCGAGGCGGAGGTCTATGCGGCGCTACGTGAAACGGACATCCTCATACCGCGTCTCATAGGCGTACATCCGCGCGACCAGGCGATGCTGACCGAGTGTGCCGAGGGCAGCGCTCGATATCGCTCCTTGACGGACCTGGATGAGAAGGCCTCTCTCGCGAGGCAGTGTGTGGAGGCTCTCGCGCGACTTCATTCAACCGATGCAGCGGCACTGCATTTGCCGAGCTACGGGCACTTTCGCGAAATTTCCGCCGCCGTGCGGGCCGAGATTCGCACCTGGTACGCCATGTATGTCGCATCGGGCCGCACCGATCCTTTGATCGAATTTGGCCGGGCCTGGCTGGAAGACCACATTCCGGCCGTGTCCGGCGCTGCGGTTCTGGTTCACGGGGACGCCGGCCCCGGCAATTTCATGTTCGAAGCGGGGCGTCTGACGGCCCTGGTTGACTGGGAGCTGGCCCATCTCGGCGATCCCATGGAGGATCTCGCATGGTTCTCGCTGCGATCCGTGCTGGAGCCGGCGCCGGACTTTCCGAAGCGGCTCGAGGAGTACGAGGCGGCGAGCGGATCACCCATCGACCTGGACCGTATTGCCTATCATCGGGCCTTCGTCTCGTGGCGCGTCGTGATCATCCGCCACTGCAATGTGAGCGGGCGGGCAGGCGCTTCCGTCATTTCGCGAGCGCTCAATCGCCGCCTGCTCATTGAGGCGATCGACGCCGTTGAGGGAAATCCGGTCGCCGTGGACGAGCCCATTCAAAGCGCCCCCAGAGAGTACGATGAGCTGTTCGCGCAAGTTCTGGAGGACATTCGCACCGGGATCCTTCCGGGGTGTCGCGACGACATCGAGGCGGCACAAACCGCGAAGGACGTCGCCAAGGCCGTTAAATTCATGCGCCAGCTCTACAACATCGGCCCGGAAGCAGAGCGCTGGGAGCTCGATCGGCTGCGATCCCTGCTGGGCTCTTCTCCGAGTACCCTTGCGGCGGGCCGCTCCGCGCTGGCGGAACGAATCGCGGCCGGAGCGATCGACACAGGCGACGCCCGTGCGTTGTTCCGGCAATGCGCGGCACTCGAAACGCTACTCGCCTCCGGAGCCATGGGTGCACTGGCCTCGCGCTCCTTTCCCCCGCTGACGGACTCCTCGAGCCATGAATGATCCCGGTCCCTTCGGCCCGAAGGACGATGAGTTTCATGCGGAGCAGATGAGCGATCGGTGGTGGGAAACGGAGACCTCCTGGTATTCCTTCTGTGTTCCGGAGCGGCGTCTGGGTGGATGGCTATACACGCTCGTGCGGCCGAACATCGGTACGGTCGCCGGCGGAGCTTGGGTCTGGGATGACAGCGCCCATCTACCCTGGGAGGTCTTGTACTGCGCTAACTATTCGGCGCAGCGATTGCGGGTTGGAACGGATCTTCGCGATTGCGTGTTACCGAATGGCGTTGGCATCAGAGTCCGGGAACCCCTGACCCGCTACGATCTCACCTATACGGATGCCGATCGCATCGACCTGCGACTGACGTTCGATGCGGTCATGCCGCCGAGGCGGCTAAGTAGCAAGCACTCCGCCTTCGGATCCGCCAATCACTTTGACCAGATCGGACGCGTTACAGGCAGAGTTGTCCTGCACGGCGCGGAAATCGGCGTCGATTGTCTCGCGATGCGCGACCGCAGCTGGGGGCCCCGGCCGGAACATCGTCCGAGGCAGAGCGCCTACGTGACTGGTATTGCTTCTGCGGAGCACTCGTTTCTCGCAGTGACCTCCTCGGACGGGAGGAACGAGACGATCACCTACGGGTTTTTAACTCGGGACGGCGTCACGCACGACCTGGTTGCGGGCGCCCGGAAGGTTCGCCGGGACCCGGCGAACGGCTGGGCAGCCGAGATCGAAATCACCGCCGTCGATGAAATGGGCCGGAAGCTGTGCGCGCGAGGCCGGCGGCTGAGCGGGATGATCATCAATCGGCACACCTTCATCGATAGCAATGGCCTGTTCGAGTGGGATATCGACGGGCACACGGGTCACGGCGAGGATCAGGACCTCTGGATCGTGCATCGCTGGGCACAGATGCGACGCCGGTCGCGAAATGCCGGGGCCGCCTGAACCCGGGCAACGAGCTCCCTGTCGAGGTGCGCAGCATGAGTAAATTCATCAACAGTGTCGCCGGGCCGATCGGGATCGAGGACCTCGGCAAGACGCTGATGCACGAGCATCTGGCGATCGGGCTGCCGGGCTGGGAGGCAGATGCGCTGGCGGGGGTCCGCACGAAAGCCGATCTGATCGCCCGGTGCGTTGACCTGATCCAGGAGTTACAGAGTCATGGATTTCGCAGCCTGCTCGACCCGTGTCCGAACGACATCGGACGCGACACGGACCTCATGGGAGAGGTTGCCGGCAGAACGGGCTTCAACATACTGTTTGCGACAGGCCTGTACGAAGATGTGCTGGCGGGATCTTACTGGAAGTTGAAGGCAGCACGCGATCCGGACGCGGAGAAGTACATCACCGACATGTACATTCGCGAGATCGAGCATGGCGTTCCGGGCAGGGGGTGCAAGCCGGCGATCATCAAGGTGGCCACCGGCCGCGCGCCGTTCACGAGCTTCGAGCAGATGGCGATGCGAGCGGCCGCGGCGGCTTCGATCGCGACCGGCTTACCGATCACGACCCATACTGCCGGAGCGGATGGCGACCGGCAGCTGCAGTACCTGACGGATTGCGGGGTCTCCCCGCACCGAGTCATTGTGGGACACAGCTGCGGCTCGAGCGAGCTCCACTATCACCGATCCATCTGCCAGCGGGGCGCCTATATCGGATTCGACCGCTTCGGACTGACCCAGTTCAATAGCGACGAGAATAGAGTCGCCTCGCTGTGCACGCTGCTGAATCTCAACTACGCGCCGCACATCATCGTCTCGCACGATTGCGTGTTCAACATGCGAGGCCAGTTGATGGGCAGGTCCGATGCGCCTCCTGTCGTAACGCCCATGCACTTCGTACGCCACATCGCCCCGCTCCTGCGCGACAGGGGCGTAGAGCAGACGGTGATCGATGCGCTACTGATCGATAATCCGCGCCGCTACTTCCAAGGTATCAGGCCGTAACTGGCTGGTCCGCGTCGCGGACATCCCGGCAGAGGCGAGAGGAGACTACTTGTGAACTCGGCAGTCGTGTTATTTGAAGCTCGAGGAACGGCCGCGATCGTCACGATCAACCGGCCGGAACGCCGCAATGCCCTGAATGCGGAAGTCGCCGAGGGAATCATCGCCGCGCTCGATCGAGCCGAGGGTGAGCCTGCGTTCCGTTCCGTCGTGCTGACGGGCGCCGGCGATCGCGCATTCTGCGCCGGCGGAGATCTCTCCAAAGATCGCGCAGGCACGCCGTTCGAGGTGAATTTTTCCGACCCCCGCAACTTCGTGGTCTCGTTGCTTCGACGCATCACGGATTGTCGCTTGCCGGTCGTCGCGCGGGTGAACGGTCCGGCGCTCGCGGGCGGGTTCGGGCTGCTGTGCGCCTGCGACATGGCGGTGGCACTGGAGACGGCGACGTTCGGCACACCGGAGAGCCGAATCGGCATCTTTCCGATGATGATCCTTCCTCATATGCTGCGGGTCATTCCCGTTCGCCCATTGATGGAGATGTGCATCTGCGGAGAGCCCATCGACGCGGCCCAAGCTCTGCAGATGGGCCTCGTCAATCATGTCGTTCCGGCAGCGGAGCTCGATGCCAAGGTCGATTGGCTCTGCAAGCGCATCGAGCGCAGCTCGCCAACGGGTATCCGCCTGGGCAAGACCGCGCTCGCGGCGATGCGCGACATGACCCTCGAGCAATCGCTCGAGTACGCTCAAGTGATGCTGCAGAGCATGTCGAGTACCGACGAGGCGGCCGAGGGATTTCGCTCGTTTCAGGAAAAGCGCTCTCCAGCGTGGGTTTCGGCACGTCCGAAGTAACGGGGGCCCAAAGTAGCGGCGGTCCGAAGTAGCGCGGGCCCGAAGTAGCGCGGGCCCGAAGTAGCGCGGGTCCACGGTAGCGGCTGCCGTTGCCGTATCCGGATCAGCGCTTGGCCAAATCCTGTATGGCCTGGTAGCGGCGCATGATCCGCTGTGCCTGGCGCAGATGGGGCAGGTCGATCATCTCGCCTTCGATACCGATGACGCCCCGCTCGGGATTCGCTGCGAAAGCGTCCATGATCATCCGGGCGCGACGGACCGCCTCCTGCGACGGCGTGAACACTTCGTTGATGATATCCACTTGATTCGGATGGATGGCAATTCGGCCCGTGAAGCCGTCGCGTCTGGACGTCAGGCAGTCTGCGACGAAGCTGTCGCGGTTGTCATAATTGGTGAACGCGGTCTCTATCGGCTCCACGCCCGCCGCAACCGCGGTAAGAAGTGCCATCGATCTTGCCAGGATATACGGTGAAGTGTATCGGCCGCTGTCGTCATGGTTGGTTTCGGCTCCGATGTCCGCGGCGAGGTCTTCCCCGCCCCAGGTGAGTCCGCTCAGTCGAGCCGTCGAACCTGGCACGGTCGGCAGCGCCAGGACCGCCGCAGCCGTCTCGGTCGCCACGGGGAGGATTCTGGTCGATCCGTGCGCAATGCCGTTGCGACCTTCGTGAGCTGACAATCGGTCGGAAAGCTCCGCCAGACTCGCCCCTCCCACGGTCTTGGGTAACAAGACCCCGTCAGGGCGCCCCGGCATGATCGCCGACAGATCCTCGTCCGTGAGTCCGCTGTCCAATGCATTGACCCGAACGTAGAGCAGCGGCCGGTTGCGTGCCGTCGCCTGGCTCTGCAGGAAAGCACTCGTCATTTCCCGCGCCCTGGGCTTTTGTGAGGGCGCGACGGAGTCCTCGAGATCGAGGATGAGCGCGTCTGCCCTGGACTGCAGGCACTTCTCCTGCTTTCGCGCGCTGTCGCCAGGGACAAACAGCAGTGATCTCATGGAATGCGTCTCCGCTCAGTACGGAAAGTCGATCTCACGGTCGAGGATCCAGTGTGTTCAACCTTACGTGGCCATGTGATAGCCGCCGTTGACGGAGATGCTCTGTCCCGTGATGTAGGACGCTCCGTCGGAAAAAAGATAGCACACGGCGGAGGACGCCTCTTCGGGCTGAGACCAACGGCCCATCGGAATCTGCGAAAGAATGGCCTCGCGGAATCTCTCTCCGCGTACCGCCTCCGTCATCGGCGTCTCGACTACTCCGAAGCAGACTGCATTGACACGTATCTCGTGCTTCGCCCACTCGCGCGCAGCGCTCATCGTCATGCCGAGCAAGCCCGCTTTGGCGCTCGCATAGTTGATCTGACCGATCGATCCGCGCTTCCCCGCATCGGAGGACACGTTGACAATCGACCCATGGGCACGTTCTCCCGCGTGCGCACGCTCCAACAAGTGCTTCCCAACCGCCTGCAGGAACAGAAAGCATCCGGTCAGGTTCACATCCATCACTTTCTGCCATTGATCCAGGCGCATCTTCTCGATCATGGCGGGGCGGGAGATCCCCGCATTGTTCGCGAGACAATCGACCCCGCCCCACTCGGCGACCACGCGCGCGACCGCTTTGTCAGCGAGCGTCGGATCAGAAACATCCCCCGTGATACGCAAGATCTTCTGGGGGTCCGCCTCGATCGCACCGAGCGCCGCCTCGTGCAGATCCACGACGGCCACGCGAGCCCCGAGCCCAAGCGCGCGCATCGTAATCGCCAGGCCGATCCCCTGAGCCGCGCCCGTCACGAGTACGCGCTTGCCTTCCAGAGTCCCTAGTGTTTCCAAGGTCTTGCCCCCAACCTGGCCAAGCTGTTTCAATCAGCGTCCGATGAACCGAGGCGGCCGCTTCTGCGCAAATGCGCGGCGCGCCTCATCGTGATCCGCTGTCTGGCACATGCGATCCTGCATCGCGCTCTCGGCTGCGAGGAACGCCTCGAGCGACGAGTAGGTGCCATTCAGCAATGTCTTGGTTTCCGCGACCGTGAGCGGCGCCGCCGTCGCATAGGTGCGGGCTCTTGTCTTGGCCGCGGTCAACGCCTCGCCCGATTCGACCACGTAGTCCGCGAAACCCATCTCAAACGCCTCGGCCCCGGATAGCGACCGGCCGCTGAACAGGAAGTCTTTCGTCTTTGCGATCCCCACACGCTGCGGCATCGTCCAGAGCAGACCGCAGTCGCCGATCAAGCCCATCTTTCCGAAGCCCGAAACGAGCTTGGCCGTCCTGGAGACGATCATGACATCGCACGCCGACGCCAGGGAGAGACCCGCACCCATGGCGAACCCTTCGACCGCGGCAACGAAGGGTTTTGGCCCCGCGCACATCAACTTCACGGTGTCGTGCAGTATCGAGTAACGCATTCGAACTTGATCGAGATCCGCACTCGCGCCACTCTGCATTTGATCGACGTCGGCACCGGATGAAAACGCCGCGCCGGCTCCCGTGAGCACGATCGCACGACAAGAGTCATTTTTGAGGGCCGTCCGCACTGCATCGCGCAGCGCGGATCGCATCTGCGTCGAGATTGCATTGCGGCGGGCCGGCGCGTTGAGCGTCAAAATGACTAGTTCGTCTTCCTGGTCTGCCAGGACGGGTGAGTCAGTCATGTACATCTCCGAGTCACTTCCGCGATGAGATCAACACACACCCGATTCCCGCAGGCAGGCAATCCGCTCCGGGGAATATCCAAGCTCGTTTCCGAGCACTTCGTCCGTGTGCTGTCCGTGTAGCGGTGCAGCGACGTGGCGACGCGGCGGAATAGCCGAGAAGCGGATGGGGCTTTCCACAGTCGGCGTAGATCCGCCGGAGCCGTGCGGCAGCTCGCGGATCACTCCTCGCGCCCGAATCTGCGGATCCGCAACAACGTCGGCGAACTCGTAGATCGGTGCGGCCACCAGTCCGGCCGCGGAGAACTTCTCGACCCACGCTGACACGCGATCCGTCCGCAACACTTCGCCAACGAGTGAGATCAGCTCTTCCTCGTTCACATCCCGTGCGCCCCGCGTCGAGAACCGCACGTCGTCGCGCCATTCCGGACGGCCCAGCACGTCGCACAAGCGCGCAAAATCCCGGTCGGGTCCGCAGACGAGGTACATCTGCGCGTCCGCGCAATCGAATACGCCACTGGGGACCCAATGTACGCTTCGGGAACCGGCTCGCGGCGGCTGCCGGCCATCCAGCAGCGCAGGAATGAGCGAGAAGGCCATCATGGACAATCCGCTTTCGAGCAGAGACACATCGAGGTGCTGGCCGACGCCGGTGCTCTTCCGGTGGTAGAGCGCTGCGATGATCCCAATGGCCGCGAACAGCCCCGTCGAGTAATCCATCACGTTCACCGCCGATCGCAACGGCGGGCCGCCGCGCTCCCCGTTCAAGCTCATGAAGCCGCTCATGGCTTGTGCGACGGGATCGAGACCTGCGCGCTGTGCGTACGGACCTGTCTGCCCGAAACCGGTGACTGAGGCGTAGATGATCGCCGGATTGATGCTCGACAGAGCCCCATAGTCGAGGCCCCGCCGTGCCAGATCCCCAACCTTGAAGTTCTCGACGAATACATCCGCCCGTCGCGCCAGCTCGCGTACGATCTCGCTCCCTTCATCCTTCGCGATGTCGACCGCAATCGCTCGCTTGTTGCGGTTGAGCGCCTGGAACTTGCCGCTGTTCTTCAGATCGACATGGCCGCTCGCATCGCGCACGAATCCCGGCCCGGCCGTGCGGAACATGTCGCCGTCTCCAGGATGCTCCACCTTGATGACGTCGGCCCCGAGATCGGCGAGGATCTGACACGCGAGCGGCGCCGCCAGAACCCGGCCCAGCTCAATGACTCTGATATTCTCCAGTGGCAGCACGGACACCCCTTAGTTGACATGGAGCGGGCAGCGGGAGGCAGACCGGCTGCCTCAGCGTCTGTGGCCGCAGCCCGCTACCGCCACCTGGCGTTCCAGCATCTCGCGATGCGAGGGATGAGCTATCTTGATCAGGGCGGCGATCCTTTCCCCGAACGGCTTCGCGCGCAAGTCCGCCGCGCCCTGCTCGGTGACAACCAGATCCACATCGCTTCGAGGCGTCGTCACGGGCCCCTGCAGAGCTGCAACGATGCGGCTCTTGCCATCCGCGGTGGTACTCGGCAGCGCGATGATGGACCGGCCGCCCGGGGAGCGAAGGGCTCCTCTGGCGAAGTCCACCTGGCCTCCCACGGCACCGATATAGCTCTCCCCCACCGCCTCTGCGTTCACCTGCCCAGTCAGATCAACTTCCACGGCCGAGTTGAGCGCGACGAAGTTCGACAACTGCGACAGGACCCCGATGTCGTGCGTGTGACCCACCGGCATCAGTCTGACGGCCGGGTTGCCGTGACAGTAATCGTAGAGCCTGCGCGTGCCCAGCAGCTGGCCGGTCACACTCACGCCCCGATCGATTTCCTTGTACTCGTTGTTGATCACGCCCCGCTCAATCAGGTCCACAACGCTGTCACCGATCATTCCCGAGTGCAGACCCAACCCGCGACGGCTCCCGAGCATGGAAACCAGGGCGTCGGGAACGGAACCGATGCCGACCTGAATGACGGCTCTGTCCGGCACATATTCCAACGCATGACGCGCGATCGCCCGGTCGCCTTCTCCGGGAACCACGGACGGTACCTCCAACAGCGGCCGGTTGGTATACACGCATATGTCTATGTCATCTTCAGTGAGCGGCTCCGCGCAACTCGTCCTCGGCACCTGTGAATTGACTTCGGCGATGACGACCCGAGCCTGCCTGACCGCAGTTCTGATCCAGTCACTGGCCAGGCCGACACTGAAGACGCCGTTCTCATCCGGCGGAGCCACCTGCACCAGAGCAACGTCGCAGGTCAGCCAACCTCTTTCGAATGCACGATCACAGGACGTAATATGAAATGGCACGATGTCCACGACCCCCGCCTGAGACAGGCGTCGCGCACTTCCGATGGCTCCGGTACCCACGAACTGGATATAGTCGGCATGCTCCGCGGCGAACGTTTTCGAGAAGGTCGCACCGATGAATCCGCGAAAGCGGCCGATCATCGAGCGCTGCTTCACTAACGTTTCGGTCAGCGTCTGCGGTTCTGCGCAGGCCTGACCCCAGACCACGAGATCGCCCGGTTTGACGTACTCGGCGAAACTGAGATCGTCCACTCGAAGACTACGCAAGCCGTCCTCCGCCCACTGTGTTCATTCGACTCCTTAGCTTCGCCCGCCTGCCGGGGCGCCGGCCCCGCGTCAGGTCAGATTCCGCTCATACCACGCGCTAATATTACGCTAATACACCATAGTTCTTCTGCGCCCTATCTTTCGATTACACCCAGCCGTTCGATCTGCCTTTCACGGCGCAGCGACGCAGCGGACAGTCGCGGCGAATCGGCATCGCTCGACCCGGCGCAGGTTTGCATTTTTTTAATCTTTATGCATAAAGTTGCGCGAGCGAGCGCGCTCACGAAAATGCTGGAGGCGGCGCAGAGCATGAGCGATCCCAAAGAATGGACGACATCGGTGCTGATCGTAGGTGCAGGGCCGGTTGGTCTGACATTGGCAATGGATCTGGCAGCGCGCGGCGTGCAAGTCGCCATTGCCGAAATACGGCACTACGCCGAGCCGCCGAGCGTCAAGTCCAATCATGTCGCCGCGCGAACCATGGAAGTGTTCCGGCGTCTAGGTGTGGCACAGAAGGTGCGCAACGCCGGTCTGCCGGCCGACTTTCCGAACGACGTCGTGTTCCGCACCAGGGTCACCGGCATCGAGCTCAGCCGCATTCCGATTCCTTGCCGTCGCGACCGCTATACCGCAACAGAGGGCCCCGACGCCCGGTGGCCGACTTCCGAGCCGCCACACCGGATTAACCAGATATATTTAGAGCCGATTTTACTGGAGCACGCGGCCGCGCAGCCGAATATCACGCTGCTCCATCGCACCCAGGTGACTAGCTACGCACAGCATCAGGACGGCGTGGTGGCCACGGCGGCCAGCCTGGACGATGGCAGTGTCCGCCTCATCCATTGCCGTTACCTGGTCGGCTGCGACGGTGGGAGCTCGGCAGTGCGCAGGCAGATGGGCGCCAAACTCCTGGGCGATCCCGTCATCCAGCGCGTGCAATCCACATATATACGGGCACCTGAGTTGCGGCACCTGATTCAGGGCAAGCCCGCGTGGTGTTGCTATGCATCGAATCCCCGGCGCAACGGGACGGTGTTCGCGGTCGACGGTCGGGAAACGTGGCTGGTGCACAATCACCTGAATCCGGATGAACCGGATTTCGACTCGGTCGATCGTGAGCGCTCGCTTCGCGACATTCTGGGCGTCGGTCCGCAGTTCCGGTTCGATGTGATCAGCAAGGAGGACTGGCAGGGCCGCCGCTTGGTCGCCGATCGATTCCGTAACGGCCGTGTCTTCATCGCAGGCGATGCGGCCCACCTGTGGGTGCCTTACGCAGGCTATGGAATGAATGCCGGCATTGCCGATGCGGTCAACTTGTCATGGCTGTTGGCCGCACGATTGCACGGCTGGGGTCACCCGGCCGTGCTCGATGTGTACGCAGCCGAACGACAACCTATCACTGAGCAGGTATCCCGGTTTGCGATGGATCAAGCTCAGAAAATGATCCGCGCCCGCCGCTCCGTGCCGCTAAACATCGAGACGCCGGGCAAAGACGGCGATGCCGTGCGCGAGGAGTTCGGACGCCAAGCCTACGAGCGCAACGTACAGCAGTTCTGCTGCGCCGGCCTCAATTTCGGCTATTTCTACAAGGACTCCCCTATCATTGCCGGCGACGGCCACGAGCCGCCGGCCTACACGATGGGGACTTTCACGCCTTCGACGGTCCCAGGCTGTCGCGCACCCCATTTGTGGCTTCCCGACGGACGCTCGTTGTACGACGCCTTCGGACCGGGCTACACGCTGCTGCAACTGCGTAACACGGCAGAAACCAAGCCGCTCGAAGTGGCTGCGCTTGCCGCAGGCATGCCGCTCACCGTGCTTGATTTGCGCGGAGCCGATCTGCCCGCGGGTTACGAGCACGCGCTGGTCCTATGCCGCGGGGATCAACACGTTGCTTGGCGCGGCGATCGGCTTCCGGACGATGTCGCAGCGCTGGTCGCCAAGCTGCGAGGCGTCCCGGAAGAAGACCGATCCGCACGGTTGCTCGCAACTCCAGAAACTCCAAGCACGGTCGGTCGAGACGACATGCGCGAAAAAATACGGGGTATGACGCTCCGATGAGCGCATCACTAACGGAGAAAGAAGTCGACATCCTCACGGCCGACGGCAGGATGAATACCCTGGTCGTTCATCCTGCAGGGCCCGGCCCCCATCCCGTTGTCTTCTTCTATATGGATGCGCCGGGACGACGCGATGAGCTCAGCGACATGGCACGCCGGATCGCCGCTGCGGGCTACTACACGGTCCTGCCGAATCTCTACTACCGTACAACGCGCTCATTCCACATGAAGTGGAACGACGCAGGCCTCCGGGAAATGCTGGGGCTCATGGGTACGCTGACAAACGATCTCGTCGTCAAGGATACGCAGTCCATGCTGCGCTTTGTTGACGCAGAGCAGGCGGCCAAGGCTTCCCGGGTAGGCGCAGTTGGCTATTGCATGAGTGGCGCTTTCGTCGTCGCAGCTGCCGCGTGTCATGCGGAACGATTCCAATGTGTCGCATCCTATCATGGCACGCACCTCGTCACGGACCGTGAAGACTCGCCGCACCGTCTCGTGAAGAAGGTGAAGGCCGAAATGTATTTCGCCTGCGCGGAAAACGACGAATGGGCGGATGAGGCGACCATCGCGACGCTTACCGAGGCATTGAATCGATGTTCAGCGCGTTATCGCATCGAGTGGTACCCCGGAACTCAACACGGCTTCGTTTTTCCTCGGAGAGCAAACGTCTATCACGAGCAAGCTGCACAACGTCACTGGGAACGCCTGTTCTCGTTGTTGGCGCGTTGCCTGAGCCCATAGCCGCAACCCATTTTTCCCATTTCGCACCGGTAAGACAAACAGGGTCATGACTGAGAACGCTGCTGTTCGCGACTTCAAAGCCCGTGACACGATGCGCGTTGCCCGCATGCACCGTCTCGGCGCGCCCCTGCAGATCGATACTCTGCCTACCCCTATACCCGGTCCGACCGATGTTGTCGTCGCCGTGAAAGCCTGCAACGTCGTCCCTAACCTCAGAAACATACTGACGCATTGGCCCGAGTGGTTCCCGGATATGCCACTTCCGCCGCTGCCGGGATCATTTGGACTCGATGCCGCCGGAATCGTGGTCGCCACGGGGCGTCATGTCTTTGCGTTCGCGCCCGGCGACAGAGTGTATGTCAATCCGGCTACCGGCTGCGGCGGGTGTCTGGCCTGCCGTAGCGGTGACATCATGAGTTGCGACAGCTTCACCTACCGCGGTTATTTCGGACGTGGTCCGGCAACCCCGGGGATCTTTGCGCAGTATCCATACGGCGGGCTGTCGGAGTACGTGATTGCCCCTCAGGCGTGCCTGGTCACTCTTCCGGAGGCGCAGAGCTTCGAGGAGGCTGCCCGCTTCGGCTACCTGGGAACAGGTTACTCGGCACTGAGAAAGGCGGGGGTTCGAGCTGGATCGACCGTTCTGATCAATGGCATCGGCGGAACGCTGGGCGTCAGCGTTACCTTGATGGCCCTCGCCATGGGGGCGGCCAAGATTCTCGGAACGGGTCGCCGCCAACAGCCCCTGGATCACGTCAAAGCGCTGGCCCCGAGACGTATCGAAACCCTGTCTGTGTTGGATTCCGGCGTATCGATAAGAAACTGGGCGCTCTCGCTGACGGACGGCGTGGGCGTGGATTCGGTCATTGATACGCTGCCCCCGAAATCTTCGGCCGACGCGACTATCGCGGCCATGCGCGCGCTGCGCACGGGCGGGCGGGTGGTGCAGCCCGGAGGAATGGCCGAGGCGCTGAAACTCGACCCGTTCTGGTTGATAGGTAAAAACGCGCAACTCCTCGGCTCGCGCTGGTTTTCGGTCGCCGAAGGTCAGGAGATGGCCGCGATGGTCGCTGCGGGGATTCTGGATCTCGCCCGCTTGAATCATCGCCGCTTTCGACTGGAAGAGGTGAATCAGGCCATCGCGGCTGCGGCCGAATCGGATAGCGGCTTCACCAACGTCGTGGTGCTGCCCTGATTGGCGCACGTCCGCGCCCGTTGCCGGCACCATCCGTTGGTTCAAGAACCGGTTTGATGCGAAGATCCTGATCGAAGAGCTCCGGCGTCACATATTGAGGCAAACCTCGACACGCCCATCAGAAGCGAGGACCGCGCCGCCGAGTGCGGCATGGCGGACCACGCGCATCTGACGCCATTGTTTCGTCGTATCGTCGATGACAGCCCGGCAGCGTGGCCGTGCGCGAATCAACCCTGTTTCGGAGTGCGTTGGTTCGGCGCGCGCATTGGTAGACAGCGCACGCGTTGCTACGGTTACGAGTTAGCGCGATGTGCCCGAACGGCTGATCCAGGTTTCGAACCGCGTTTGTCCGATTCGTGCCTCGCTGCCCGTAACCAGAGACTCATCAGCGAGCTCAGTGCCGAAGTAACGAGCGTGACGGTCGGCTACGACTTTGCGCTTCTCGTTCCTGGCGCGCAGAACAAGACTGACGAACGCGTCAAACCGGAGTCGCTCCGGGCCGCCCACTTCGACCGTCCCGCTCACCGGCGGACCGAGCACAACCTCCGCCAGCGCCGACACGACATCGTCCGACACGATCGGTTGTATCAGAGCGTCTGGAACGCGAACCGTGTCCCCGTCGGTCGCCGCATCGGTGATGGCTCCGCCGAATTCGGCAAACTGCGTCGATCGCAGGATCGTGTAAGGGACGCCAGAGGCCTTGATCAGCTCCTCCTGCGCCACCTTCGCGCGCAGGTAGCCACTGTCAGGCAGCCGATCCGCGCCGACAATCGACAGCGCAACGTGATACCGCACTCCTGCCGTGGCTTCCGCGGGCAGCAGGTTACGCCCGGCGGCCTGGAAGAACTTCATGACCGCCGTATCTTCAAACGACGGGGAGTTCGCAAGATCGACAACGACCTGCGCGCCAGCGAGGGCTTTGGGTAAGCCTTCTCCCGTGAGAGTGTTGACGCCTGAGCTTGGCGAAGCTGCGAGCACTTCCTGGCCACGCTGACGAAGCAGGGCTACGAGCTTGGACCCGATGAGTCCCGTGCCACCAATCACTACGATTTTCATGTGATCACTCCGCAAGTTTTCCAGCGACACGCTGGTGGATTTACTGATATCCAACGCCCAGGTCGTAATCGCGCAGCAAGCCCTCCTCTGTGACCTCGCCGAGGAGCGCGCGCGCAAGGCCGCGCGCGTGAACAATGCCCTCGGGTCGGCCGGAGTCATCCAGAACGGGAGCACTTCGCTATCGCATACAACGCGTAGAGGGGTGTCCGGGTTGGCCAAAATGCCGGCGGCCTCGGGAACTGATGTTTCCAGACTCAGCACCGCAAGCCGTTTGCGCGCATCCTCTAGAATGTGCTCGACCAGGATCATCGCAGACCATTCCTTCATGAGATCGCGGCACCTAAGCGCAATGTCCAGATACCAACCCCCAACCCTCCCGGCCGCGGCCCTGCTTCACTCAGCGCTACTTGAGCTCACGCTGTCGCTGCTTTCTTCAAGGTGTCGCCCGTCTCGTCAAGAGCCAGACAGGAAACGCGCGCACCATGATTTGACCCTTGGAACGTATTCATCAGCAAAGGTGTATCCATGTCAACGTTAAGGATTCTTGGTACGGCCGTGGTTCTGTCGTTCAGTGCGCAGCTCGCGCAGCCTGCGAGC
>DATEJM010000068.1:0-4268 GCA_035277965.1 Steroidobacteraceae bacterium
GCGCGTTCCAAGAGCAAGCACAAGTAACTCGTGGAACAATAGATCGCCGCTGATGGCTGAAAGCCCGCGAGGGCCATGACAGACTCCTTTCGGATCGCGCTCGCTCAGCTCGACCTGCTGGTCGGGGATGTGCAGGGCAATGCCACCCGTGTGATCGAGACGGCGCGGCGGGCGCATACGGATCTCGGCGCCGATCTGGTGCTGTTTCCGGAGCTGACGCTGTCGGGGTATCCGCCGGAGGATCTGCTGTTCCACCGCGGCTTTCGTCTGCAGATCGAGGCGGGTCTCGAGAGGATCCGCCGCGAGCTGCGCGAGCCGGCCGTCCTCATCGGCTTTCCCGAATATACCCACCGCGGCATCCATAACGCCGCAGCGCTCCTGTCAGGGGGCTCCGTCGCTGCGATTCATCGCAAGTCGGAGCTGCCGAACTACAAGGTCTTCGACGAGAAGCGCTACTTTCAGCCCGGTACCGAGGCGACCATCGCGGATGTCAACGGCCAACGGCTGGGGCTGCTCGTCTGCGAGGACATCTGGGAGCCTCAAGCGGCCCGACTCACGCGCTCGGTAGGCGCGCAGATCCTGCTGGCGATCAACGCATCGCCCTTCGAGCTGCACAAGCAGCGTGAGCGCGAGGCTGTTGCACGCGCCCGCGTCCTGGATGTTGGGCTGCCGCTCGTGTACGTCAACATGGTGGGTGGCCAGGACGAGCTCGTGTTCGATGGCAACTCGTTCGTGATGGATGCGAAGGGCAAGGTCGTGATGCGGGCCCCCGCCTTCCAGGAAGGAACGTATGTCATCGAGTTCGCGCGACAGGGCCGAGAGGCGATTCCCCAGCTCGGCGATGTCGCTCCGGACCTCAGCGATGAGGCCAGCGCCTACGGCGCTCTGGTGCTCGGCGTTCGCGACTACGTGAACAAACACGGCTTCCCGGGTGTTGTCATGGGGCTTTCGGGTGGAGTCGACTCCGCGCTGACGCTCGCGATCGCGGTCGATGCTCTAGGGGCGGATCGCGTTCATGCGGTGATGATGCCGTCGCGCTACACATCGCAGATGAGTGTCGATGATGCGCAGGAAGAGGCACGCCTGCTCAATGTGAAGTACAGCGTGCTCTCGATCGAGGGGATGTTCGAGTCCACACTCGCCGCGCTGAAAACGGAGTTCGCAGGGCGCGCGCCTGATGCGACCGAAGAGAACATTCAGTCCCGCTGCCGCATGCTGCTGTTGATGGGCATCTCGAACAAGACGGGGAAGATGCTGCTCACGACGGGCAACAAGAGCGAGATGGCCGTGGGCTATGCGACGCTCTATGGCGATATGGCCGGCGGGTTCGCGCCCATCAAGGATTGCAGCAAGCAGCTCGTGTACCGCCTCGCCAACTATCGAAACGCCGTGGGTCGAGTGATTCCTGAGCGTGTCATCACGCGTCCGCCATCAGCCGAGCTGCGGCACGACCAGAAGGACTCCGACTCGCTGCCGCCGTACGAGGTGTTGGATCCGATCCTCGAGGCGTTCATCGAGGAGGACCTATCGGTGGATGAGATCACGGCGCGCGGCTTCGATCGCGCCACCGTCGGGCGAGTGCTCGACATGGTCAAGCGCAACGAATACAAGCGCCGGCAAGCGCCGCCCGGTGTCCGCGTGAGTCGCCGCGCGTTTGGCCGCGACTGGCGCTATCCGATCACGAACGGCTATCGGCGCTAGCTCAGGACGCGACAAGCGCCGGCTCAAGCGGCTCGCCGATCGGATGAAGTTGTCCAAACCACTCGGTGAGTATCTTGCGCGGAAGAGGAAATACGATCGTGACCCGGGCGTTCGCGCGAATGCCTAGCCCAGCCCTGCTTAGCTAACTTGGGGCCACTACTGGGCTCCTATGTGATCTCATTGTCATCGCCGGCACCCAGCAAGCTCGACCTGTCGATGTCGCTCTCACCATGCTGATGGAGTCGCCGCCAACATTCGCGCACCAACGGATCCGTTACCGTGACAGGGCCGCGGTCTCCGTTGCGCATGACCAGGTTGCTTGCCTTCAGGGCTTCAAACGCACTTTGCACCTCGCGAGCGGTCACCTCATCCAACCGGAGCACCTTGGCGTAGTCATTGAGCGCATCGCTGGCGTAGAGCCCGGTTACCCCTTCTTCCGGCCCTCGGCAGATCCGAGCAAATACGGCCTGGGGGAGTTTTCCCAGCATACTCAGCTTTGCCAACTCCACCTTGCCCTGCTGGTCGTACATGGTGTTGACGATTCCCTCGAACACAATGTCCGGACTCTTCGCTGCTCCTGCAGTTCTCTGGAGGGTGCTGAGTGCTTCCTCGAACAGACCGGGCCTGAGTCCAAGCACACGGAATCCCCTGTAAGCGGCCGACTCGCTGGGCAGAACCGCAACAGCGTTTTCCCGACTTGCCTCAGTCAGTACGTGCCGGACGTAATCCTTTCCCAAGGATGGGAACTCTTCGCTCTTTGCGCCATAAAAGGCTGCCTTTCGTTGTGCGGTCATTTCGTGGACCAGGGAGCGATTCGACCCGTTGCCAACGAAGACGAAGTACCCGTGAGCGCCCTGCTGGCTGTTGATTTCATCACGCGTCGCCTTCAACTCCTGCATGAGGAGAGTGCCATCGCCATCCCTCATCATTTCCTGCACTTCATCAATGATGAAGACGATGTCTCGGCCAGTCTTTTTAGAGACCTCGAGTAATGCATCGGACAGACTCGCGCCTTCTCTGGTACCCACTTTGGCGGCATCGAAGTTGAGCTTCAGCTTTCCGGCAAGCTTCGCTCTTACCGCATGCATGGCGGGTTCGATGGACGCCTCCATCTCTGCGGAGGAGATACCGATCCTGCCCAACAGCGACTTGGCCCTGTCCACGAAGGACTGCGGGTTCTGTCCGTGAAGTTCAACCAGCTTCTTCCGTACGGCCGCGATCAGTTTCGCGTCAGGGGTACGCCCGGCGGCTTTCCACAGGTCCACGTAGATGACGATAGCCCCTGCCGCCTCGATGGTAGGGATCACGTCCTGCGTGAGGAATGTGGACTTGCCCGTTTGGCGAGGGCCGGAGATGAAGAGGCCGCTGCGCACCCGGGCTTCGAGGCCGGATGGACGTAAAAGGAGCCTCGCCATGTCCAAGGCGAGTTTCGGACGATGGAAAATTCCGCTCACGGGCGATACCTCAGATTACAGATTTTAGGTAATTATTATGTTACGGTAATCATCGGTAAAGCTGCTACCCTGGTCTTGAGAAGGGCCTGGCCCGCGGTCGTGAATTGCCGCGACGAGACTGATATATGCGCGCCCAGCGTCTGCAGGTCGCGCCACGCACGAGCAAACTCGCTTTCTCCCAATATTGCTGTCATGCCGGCCAGGCGAGCGAGATCGCCGATGGCCCGATGAAGCTCCGCAACACCTAACGCGCAGCCCGCGCTGATTTCCGCAAGCTGCACTGCTGTCAGCGTGCCTCCGGTCGCGACCGTCTCCCAACAGTCACGAGCGAGGCTGTAGAGGTGGGAATGCACCATCGAGTACCGGGCATGGCTCTCGGCGTACTGCCGTTGCACGTCGGCCTCATCTGCCAGAGTGCACGGCGAGTGCGGTCCTAGACTGGGTGGAGAGTCCGTGGTGTTGGTCAAATAGCCCGCGGCCTTGGCCACGTGGCCAGCCACCTTGACGGATCCGCCTTCGAAACGCACCCGTTTGCTCGCGGCAAAAGCGGCAAAAGCCTCCAGGGCGTGCCGCGCAATGCCGACCGCGACCGCCGTGACCGGCAACTCCGTGAGCACCGCGAACGGCAACCGATAGAGCACGCCCGGCTCCCGGGGTGCGTCCGCAAGAACGGAAAACGTCCTCTGCTCGGCGACAAACGAGTTGCGAACCTCGAAGTCATGGCTCCCCGTCCCCCGCATCCCGCCCGCGTCCCAAGTCGGCACGATGGTGACTTCGGAAGTGGGGAAAGACATGGCGCGGATCACAGGCTCGCCACTCGCGCCACGAAGTGGCTGCCCGTCTCGGTAGAGGACACAGTTGGCCGTGAACGTGGTCGCGTAGTGCGCGCCACTCGCATACTTCCAGCGGCCGGCGACTCTATATCCGCCCGCAACGGAGTCCGCGCGGCCATCGGGCGAGCCCGATCCGGCGATCAGGGCATCGGCGGGGCCAAACAGCTCCTGTGCGGCATCCGGGGCGAGGTAGGCGGCGAAAAGGCCGCCGCCCGATCCGATCATCACCGCCCAGCCGACCGAGCCATCGATGATCGCCGCCGCTTCGTATACGCGCAGG
>DATEJM010000069.1:0-2261 GCA_035277965.1 Steroidobacteraceae bacterium
GCCACTCTGGCTCTCACGACGAATCTCTGGATCGAGCAGCCGGTACGCTCCTCACTTGGCATGCTGGTGATTCTGGTGGGCGTTCCGTTCTATCTGTACAAGTCAGCCCAGCACCCAATTGCCGCTGCAGAGTAAATGCGATCCGCAGCTGAGCCCCCCACGAACACGGAAGTTTCCAGATCGCGCACCGAAGAGGTCGGACGTGATCGCCGGAGGCGCCGGGCGACACATCGAGGGGAACCGACTCGGAGGGCTACTATGATTCCTTTCATTACGTTGCCAGTTGTGGGCGATCCTCGTGGGTGTCGCGTCAAGCTGCCGCTCTTTCTTCCGTCAGGGACGGACTACGCTTGGGAGCGCTGCGATCGCCTGCGCCCCTGCTGTCGGGACGCTGTAGTCGGTCGATAAGGGGAGTGCGATGCGTCACCGCCGCGAACTTTCGATCCTGCTTAGCGCAATCATCCTGGTTACCGGCGCCTATAGCCTTTTCGGGATATTTCATTCCCCGCAGCTGCCCGTTTCCATCCAGCTCCTGGATGCCCACACGGCGGTCATCAGACCTGCCCAGGGCATCCCATTCCCAAACGATTTGCGCCCGGGTGATCTCATCGATCTGGCGGCGCAGCCGCGGCCAACCCGGGTCGCAATCGACTCGCTCCTCAATCTGCCAGGCCTTCCGCCGAGTTCAACCTACAGATTCGTCGTCCGTCGCGGCCATGCGCGCATCACCGTCCAGATCACGAGCGTCCACGGCAATCTCGAGGGCGCTTGGGCCGCGTTCTGCACCGACGGCCTGATCGGTGTAATCGGGCTGCTCGCCGTATGGCGCGGCCGGGACCGAGCCGCAGCGGGGCTTGCAATGTGGGCCACCGCATTTCTGACGGCGATCGCGATTTCCTTTCTACCGTCTGACGGCCTCGGACCAGTGCTGGCAATGTGGAGCTTTTTCCTGCTCGCACGGGTCGGTTTCTACATGATGGCGGAATCCATGATCAGCGGGTCACTTCACCTGCGAGCGCGAACATGGTGGCGTGCTGGCTTCCTTGTACTGCTCACGATCGCGGCCATCCGGGCACTCATCGGGCCGATCGTCTTTGTCACCACCGGCTGGGCAGAAATGCTGCGACCCGCATACGGCTTGATCGTCAGTGCGACCTATCTGCCCCCCGTCGCGCTGCTCCTCGTGAGCTATCAGTGTGCAGCGGTGGCACAGCGGCTCCGGTTGCGCTGGATGCTAGCGAGCAGCGCATTATACCTTGCCGCTATTGTTCTAAACAACACGCCACTTCTGGGTTCTTCGATATCCCTCGCCGCATCGTTCTTCCTATCCGCCATGGCGGGGGTCGGTTTCCTGTACACGATCCTCCGTCACCGGGTAGTCGACTTCACGGTGGTCCTGAACCGCACGCTCGTATACGCGGCAACCACAAGCCTCGTGCTGGGCCTATTTGCCCTTTTCGAGAGTTTGATCGAGCGCTCGGCGTTGGGCCACGACGCCAGCCTGATGATGGAACTCGCGGTACCGCTGGGCCTGGGTGTCTCGCTGAGCACCGTTCACCGGCGGATCGACAGCCTGGTCGATCGTCTGGTGTTTCGCCGCCAGTACCGCGAAGAGGTCGCCCTACGCCGCTTTGCCAGGGAATGCGCTTTCGTGACCCAGCCTGAAAGCTTGCTCGATCTTGCCATGGAGCAGATTACTCTCCATGCCGGTGTCCCATGGATCGCCATGTACGAATACACGCCCGACGGTTACTCTCGTGTCCGCCAGCGTGGCACCCAGAATTTACCGCCGCGAGTCGCAGCCGACGATCTTGCTCTGGTGAAGCTGCGGGCGCATGACCCGGAGGTCAACTTGCACGCCGCGCCGAGCGCAATGGGGAAAGAGGGTTACGCGTTCCCACTGCGTGTGCGCGGCCATCTGCTCGGAGTGCTCATAGTGGGGCCGCGTCCAGGCGAGCACTCGGCGGCTGAGGAACGCGAGTTGCTCGCCCACGTAGCCCACGAAATCGGCGCCGCCTTGTTCGCGCTACGCGCCGAGGCCAGCGAAGCAAGAGCGCAGGCAAGCGAGGCGCAACTGCGAGAGTTACATGCCCGCGAGAAGGCACTGTTGGAGGCTTTGCGTACAATCGGCGCAAGGGCAATCTCATAACTGGCATGCGGGCAGCCATGACGGTGAGCGGGGAGGATGCGGCTGGTTGTCTTCCCTGAGATTGGCGGTAAAGCCACTGGGACGTTGCTTGGGCGTCGGCGGGTTTGTGAGC
>DATEJM010000070.1:0-10297 GCA_035277965.1 Steroidobacteraceae bacterium
GTCCATCGCATTGAAGAGAAGCACCCAGCAGAAGATGGTGAGCGCCAGCGGCGCGATCATCTTGTTGGTGTGATGGAAGCTGTCCTTGACCTGAGTATCGATGAACTCGACGACCAGCTCGACGAAGCTCTGGAACTTGGTGGGCACGCCAGCGCTCGCCTTGCGCGCCGCGAGATAGAAAGAGCCGCCGAAGAGAATCGCGAGCAGAACGGAAAAGAAGACGCTATCCCAATGGATGACCGAAAAGTCGAGAATGCCCTTCGGATCCTTGTTCTGCAGGAACGTGAGGTGATGAAGGATGTACTCGTTTGCGCTCGAAGCTTGCTCAGCCATTGTCATGCGCTGCGCGCACCCTCTCGCGGAGCCTGCGCCTGGCGCGACCCCGTCCTAAATAATGCCACCCAGAACACGAGGAAGGTCGCCATGTACGCCGCGAGCATCGCCAGCGGAACCACCTTCATCGTCTTCAACACAACAGTAAACAGCACGATCACGACAGCCACCTTGGCTGCCTCGCCGGCGAAAAACGCGCGCAACGCGCGTGTTGCATCCGTCGTCGTCCTGCCGCCGAATCCCACCAGCGCCATGGCCAGACTCGCGGCGCTGCTGATCCCGCCGCCCACCAGCGCTGAGACCGCCGCATGCGCATCGGCGAGGCCGAAGCTCGCGAGCGCACAAACGAGGGTCACGACCACCTGGCCCAGCACGACGCCGAGAGCCAGCCGCCGCGGATTGGGCAGGTCGATAGCAATCACCTCAAGTCCCGCTCGTGGGGCGATCACCGAGCCAGACGGTGTCGCTTTTTACTCTGGCAAACGCAAGCGGCAACAGCCACTTACATGATCCGGCCAAAAAGCCGCGGGATTATAGAGAGCCCCTGCCCGGCAGTCCATACGAACGAGGGGGCAGATACGCTTACGCATTACGAGCGTCGTTACGAGCGTCGCGGAGCACGGAAGGCACCGCACAGCCTGCGTATTATATGAGTAGCGGCTGGATAGATAGACAGCGCCTGGACGCGCGGGAGCAAGTGCCTCGGGGCGCGGCGCTACTGAATATGAGCCAGGATGCCGTCGAGCTCGTCCAGACTGTTGTAGCTCACGACCACCTTGCCGCGGCCGCCGCGCGAGTGCCGGATCGCCACCTTGGCACCAAGCTTGTCGGCCAGCTCCTGCTCGAGCCGGACGACGTTGGGGTCACCCTGCTGCTGTGCAGCCTCCGTCGCGACGGCAGCGGGCTGCTGCATCCTGCGCACGAGCGCCTCGGTATCGCGCACCGAGAGCCCTTTCTTCGCGACGAGGGCGGCGACTTCAACCTGTTGGCGCTTCTGCGTCAGCCCGAGCAGCGCGCGGGCGTGACCCATCTCGATCTCGCGCCGCTCGACGAGCTCGCAAACCTCAGGGGCAAGCTCGAGCAGGCGCAGCAGATTGCTCACTCCGGCACGGGAGCGGCCGACTGCCTCAGCGGCCTCCTGGTGAGTCAGCTCGAACTCGCGAATCAACCGGTCGAGAGCGCGCGCCTCCTCGAGCGGATTCAGATTCTCGCGCTGGATGTTCTCGATGAGGGCGACCGCGATGGCCGCCTCGTCGGGGATCCGCCGGATGACGGCGGGTATCTCGCTGAGCCCGGCCATCTGCGCCGCGCGCCAGCGTCGCTCCCCGGCAATGATCTCGTAGCGTTGCGAGGCGCCCTCGGCTGAGGCATCCAGGGGCCTCACCACGATCGGCTGGACGACGCCCTGCGCCCTGATGGAGTCTGCCAACTCCTGCAGGGTCTCCGGCCGCATGTCCACTCGAGGTTGATAGCGGCCCCTTTGGAGGAGATCCACAGGTAGCTTCGCCAACTCCTCTCCCGGCGGTGCGCTCGGCGGGGAGGCGGGCTGTGCTTCGGCCGCCGGGGTCGGCCGTGCCGCCGACTGTCCCAACAAGTCCGCGAGACCTCTGCCGAGAGTGGGCTTCTTGTGCATCATGGCGGCAGATCATAACGAATGTCGGCGGCGTCCTGGCCTTGACCTCCGCCGCCCGTCGGCGGCTCCGGCGAGGCCTCGGGTGAGGCGGTTTCCGTGGCAGGCCCCGCGGCACCGCCGTGCCGCTCATCCTCCTCCTCGCGACGAATCATCTCGCCTGCAAGCGCGAGATAGGCAAGCGCTCCGCGCGATTCCTTGTCGTGAAACAACACGGGCTTGCCGAACGATGGGGCCTCGGCGAGTCGCACGTTGCGCGGCACCACGGTCCGGAACACCTTGTCGCCGAAGTGCATGATCAACTGCGCGCTGACCTCGTTCGCGAGGTTGTTCCGCGGATCGAACATCGTGCGCAGAATGCCCTCGAGCTGCAGACGCGGATTGGCGGTGGAGCGAATCTGCTCGACCGTCGCCAGCAGCGCGGACAGGCCCTCGAGAGCGTAATACTCGCATTGCATCGGGATCAGCACGCTGTCGGCTGCCACGAGGGAGTTGACGGTCAGCATGTTGAGCGCCGGCGGGCAATCGATCAGCACGACGTCGAACGAGTCGCGCTGCGACTGAAGAACCGCGGCGAGCTGGCTCTCCCGGGCCGAGGGCATGGTGAGGAGCCGGACCTCGGCGGCGGTCAGATCCTGGTTGGCCGGCAATAACATGAAGCCGCCCGGCTCCACCGCAACCAGTGCCTCGGGCAAAGTCGCCTCCCCGAGCAGAACCTCGCAGGAGCCGCGTACGAGCTGCGACTTGTCCACGCCGCAGCCCATGGTCGCGTTGCCCTGCGGGTCCAGATCGAGCAGCAGGACGCGGCGTTTGGTTGCCGACAGCGATGCGGCGAGATTGACGGCGGTCGTCGTCTTACCGACGCCCCCTTTCTGATTTGCGACCGCGATGACCCGCCTCATGCGGGGGAGTGTAACTCGTTACACCCGCGAGCAGGCCACGACGGACACCCGCGAGCAGGCCACGGCGGACCCACGAGCAGGCCACGGCAGCGGCCGCGGCGCCCGCGGTTCAGGCGACCTTGCGCTGTCCCCCGTGACCGATGAGCTCCCGGGCCACCTGGTCGGCAATGAAATTCGTTGGGCGATTCTCGCGCCGCGCCCGCTCGAAGATTTCGAGCAAACGCGCGGGAATGCCGTGCAGCTCCGCCATGACGTCGGCCTCCGTCGCCCCTCCGAGATATTCGCGGGCGACGCTGATGATGCCTCCGGCGTTGACGACGTAATCAGGCGCGTAGAGAACACCGCGAGCATGCAGATTGACGCCGTCCACATCCTGCAGGAGCTGATTGTTCGCGGCGCCGGCCACGATGCTGGCGCGCAGCTTCGGGATCGAGCGCCCGTTCAGGATTCCGCCCAGGGCACACGGGGCAAAAACATCCACGTCCTCCGATACAACCGTCCCGGTCGAGACCGGGCTGGCGCCCAGCTCGTCCGCAGCTCGCTCGACGGCCGCGGCGCGCACATCCGCCACACGCAGCGCAGCGCCCTCAGCGGCAAGCAGTCGGCAGAGGTGGTAACCAACTCCTCCGACACCCTGGATCGCAACGGTCAAGCCGGCAAGGTCAGAGCGCCCGAGACGGAAGCGCGCCGCTGCCTGGATGCCCTCGAAAACCCCCTGCGCGGTCTTTGGTGCCGGATCGCCGCCGGCCTTGCCGGCTCCGTGCCCCAGACCACTGACGAAGCGCGTCGCGCGTGCAACCTGCTCCATGTCGGCGAGCGTCGTGCCGACGTCCTCGGCGGTCACATATCGTCCGCCGAGTGAGTCCACGAGCTTCCCGTAGGCCAGCAGCAATTCGGGACTCTTCTGAGCGCGCGAGTCCCCGATGATCACAGCTTTCCCGCCGCCGAAGGGAAGCCCGGCCATGGCGTTCTTGTAGCTCATGCCCCGGGACAGTCGCAGCACATCGGTGAGGGCTTCGTTGGTCGAGGAATACGGCCACATCCTGCAGCCGCCGGCACCGGGCCCCCGCACGGTGGAATGGATGGCGACGATCGCACGCAGGCCGCTGCTCTCATCGCACCCAAATACGACGCGCTCGTGCCGATCGAAATCGGGCAGTCCGAATACATCCATTGCAGGTCCTCTCGAAGGCGTTCAAGACCCTGGCCGCACGTCGCCAGAGTACCCCGCCCAAACGCACGTCGCGTTACAAAGATTGCTCCAAGGGCCAATCTGGTGAAATATCCGTGTCAGGCTTTGGCTTTTGAATGGGACGAACGATGCAAGTCGCGCTCGACCGTGGAGACCTGCGAATCCTCGATATTCTGCAGGAGCATGGGGACCTGTCCGCGGCGGATGTCGCCGAGCGGGTGGGCATGACCGCCTCCACCTGCTGGCGCCGGGTCAGCCGTCTGCAGGAGCTCGGCGTGATCAAGGCCAGAGTCGCTCTCGTGGACCGCGAGAAGACCGGCCTCAACGTGCTGGTGTTCTCGCACGTGAAGCTCACTGGCCACGGCCGCGATGCCCTCCTCAAATTCGAGCAGGCCGTGCGTGGCCACCCCGAGATCCTCGACTGTTACACGCTGATGGGCGAGACGGATTTCCTGCTGCGGATCGTGTGCCGCGACATCAAGGCGTACGAGGCTTTCTTCCTCGATCATCTGTCCCGCTTCCCGGGCGTCCAGTCGGTGAACTCATCCATCGCTCTCGCGGTGATCAAGGAGACGACCGCCCTGCCGCTCGCCTCCGTGACGAGTGTCACAGCACGCTAGATTGTTGGATGCCGCAGCGCGCCGCCGATCCAACATCCAACACGCTGTTACCGCGCTCACAGTTCGTCAAACGATTCGGCATGCAAGTCGAAGTTTCCGTGATTGCCGCTTGAGCCCCCGACGCCGCGCGTAGACCCTCCCACGTCGGTCAGCTTGCCCGTTGCGCGCCCTGTGCGCCAACACGTTAAGTCACATCTGTTCGGATCCGGAGGAGACATAAGATGGCGTGTACAACCGTCGTGCGGGGCGCTTGCGTCGCCGCCTTTCTCGCCTTGATCACGGGTTGCGGCTCGTCGAGTCCGGCGCCCAGCGCCACGCCGCAGCAGGTACAGGGCATCGCCACACCTGCCTCCGTCTCCGTCGTCACCGCCACCAATTCGAACTGAGGGCCGTCATGAAGAACGTCTTTACGCTTCGCACGGCGTTGCCGCTCGTGCTCATGGCCGGCGTCCCCGCGGTCGAGGCCGCGCCTGCGGCCAATTCCCCCTACGACACGGATGTGCAGTCCAGCTACGTGCAGGATGCGACCTCCGAGAGCATCGGACAGGTCAACATGATCGCCTGCATCATGCACGGCCTGCGCCCCGACGCGCTCGTCAATCAGGACCCGTACATCGCCCTGGTGGACAAGAACAAGTGCGATGCGCAGAAATCGGCGGGCGCGGATTCCGGAACCGCGGCCGGCGCATCGCAGGCTCCCAACTACATGACGGCGGTCGTGGTATCCACGCGCGCGTCCAACTCCGACCCCATGATCGCGAAGGCGTGGCTGTCCTTCACCGAGAACGGAAATCCGGTGACGGTTTTCGCGCACATCAGCGCGACCGAAGCCCCTTCGGACGCCAATCCCTACGGTACATTCCGCCTCGATTATTGCGGTAAGGCGGGCGACGGCAGCGGCGGCGGTGCCTGCATGATGAACGGCTTCATGCAGGGCGGCAGCGGCACGCTCAGCTACTACGAGGAAGACAGCAATGGCGGCAACGGCAGTCAGACGACGGCTCTGAAGCTGACCAGCGTCGGCACGACCAGCGGCAGCGGCAGCCTGAGCTTACAGGACAGTCAGAATGGCGCCTCGGCTTTCAACTTCGCCTACGATCAAACCTACTTCCTCCGGCAGGATCCTCAGGGTGCGGCGCAGTGCTTCGCGCGCAGCGCCCAGGACCCCGGCACGGGCTTCTCGGTGTGGCAGTACGGCTTGTACGACTCCGCCACGGGCGAGCACATCGATCGCAATTCGGGCTTCCCGATCCAGTACAGCAATGGCGGCGTGACTTACCAGGGATTCCTGGGGTACTACGGGCTGTCACTGCCTCCCGCGGCGATGGCGACCATCGCAACCGGCTCCACGTTGCAGAAAGTTGACTACAATAACAACGGTGCGGCCACGGCGAGCTACAGCGCGGTCATCAACGGCGGGCGGCTGGTGCGTAACACACGCAAGTCACGCACGCTGAAGAGCCTGGATCAGATTCACTTCAACGCCTGGGTGAGCTTCAGTGCGGCTGGCCTGCCTGACACCAACACACAGTACGAGGTCTACTGGGACGACGCGTCCGGCAAGTTCGTGGCCACGGCCGAAATGCGGTGCGACGGACCAGGCGGATGCCAGACGATCCCGCTCACCCCGGGCCCCGTGTCGCTCGATCCATCGCTCTGGGCCAGCTCCGGTGGCGTCCAGGGCTGGTCACAATCGGTCGGTGGGGATCTGTTCGTGGATCTGCACGGCGTGAGCGGTGCGGTGGACAGCTTGAATACCACGGTCGTGTATCACGTCCAGGACCTGGTGTACCCGGACGACGCGAACAAGCCCGCGACACTTTACTGTGTCAACAACTGCCCCACCTCTGCGACGCTGCAGGCCTATTTCACGCAGCCCCAGGGCGGCAACGTCCAGTCGCCGTTCGTCACTGCGACGAATGGCAACTTCCAGCCGGTGCAAGCCGGGGGCGTGATCACGTATACGGTCGATGCCAACGCGGTCCTGACTGGTGGCGACGGCGCCTCCGGAAGCAGCGGAGCGGTCTTTACCGACGCGAATGCTTACCAGCAGTTTCCTATGTTTCAGAACGGCGTGATGAGCGGACGCCTGTTCGCGAACATGACTGATGCGCAGTGCGGCAGCAATCCTGCGCAGTACTGCGACTGGTCCGTGAACAACGCGGAGGTCTACTACCAGTGGCAGACGGGACCGGGAAGCTGGAACCAGTTCTCCGCGGTCAAGGACAACTCGGGTGCCTTCGTTCATTTCGATCCGCCCTTGCAGGTCAGCTTCCATGTTCCCAGCGGCGCGGCTTACGGCAGCTATCAGGGCGCGACCCTGACCCTGCAGTACGCGAACTTCGGCAACCTGTGGGGCATACCCGGCACGTGTGTCTCCGCGACGACCAACGCGCCCGTGGCGGACTGCAGCCAGCCGAACACGCGCTTCGTCCCGCAGTTCGTGATTCCTTATGACACGACCGACGGCGTGGTCGTTGCAACAGACGACAACGGTGGCACAACGAGTTATCTCGTGAAGTGGCTGCAGCGCGAGATCCGCTTTGCACGCAAGGACCCTGCGGTGTGCACGACGGCTCCCGAGAATCTGCAGCCGCCCTCGAACGTCCAGTTGCCCGCTCAGGCCGACCTGAAGGATCCGAGCAACAGCAGCTCGGACGTTTATATGGGCACGGAGCCTACAGTTACGACGGCTCCGCGTGTCGTGGACGGCGACGTCAAGTACTGAGGTTGACCGCGATCACGCACCTCGCTTCCTCCAACCCTGGCACGTGCAGCTCACGCGAGTGCTGCACGTGCCAGGACGATGGGATCTCATCCAACTCGCTCTGAGGCCAGCGGCCCTTCATGGCCAGCACCCGCGTCCGGGTGTCACATAGCGGCCGGATCTTCTCCAGCATCTGCGGCAGAGCGGCGAACGCTCGGGCGACGACGGTGTCGAACGGCTGATGTCCCGAGATCGATTCGACCCGGGTGTGCAGCCCTTCCACGTTCGTGAGGCCCAGCGCATGCGCTGCGTGATTGACGAAACGGATCTTCTTGCCGTTCGAGTCGATCAGCGTGAAGGCTTTAGTGGGATTCGTCACTGCCAGGGGCAGGCCGGGGAAACCCGCGCCGGTGCCCACATCGGCGATCCTCGTGCCCCGCAGGTCAGCGTGAATGGCGAGACTGTCGAGCAGATGATGGGTCACCATCGCTTCCCGCTCGCGGATCGCGGTAAGGTTGTAGGTGCGATTCCAGCGGTCGAGCTCTTCCAGCAGCCGGATCAGTCGTTCGGCATCGGCCTGCGTCAGAGACACGCCCAGGCTGCTGGCATCGCGCATCAGGCGTTGCAATACGCTCATACGATCGCATCATAAGAGATGGATTGTCCGGTCGCTCACACCGATGCGCCTGCTACTGGTAGAAGACGATGCGATGATCGGCGACGCCATCCGCTCCGGGCTGCGAGGGGACGGCTTCGTCATCGATTGGGTACGGGACGGTCAATCGGCAGACCAGGTCCTGCGCACGGAGCCGTTCGATCTGGTCCTGCTGGATCTCGGTCTGCCGCGCATGAGCGGCCTGCAAGTGCTGCGCGCTCTGCGCGGCCGGCATGAAACGCTGCCGGTGCTCATTCTCACCGCTCGCGATGCCGTATCGGATCGTGTGCAAGGACTCGATGCGGGTGCCGACGATTACCTCGTCAAGCCGTTCGACCTGGACGAGCTCGCTGCCCGGATCCGGGCTCTGCTGCGCCGCCGCTCCGGTCGTCCCGTGCCGCAGATCCAGCATCAGGGCGTGTCTATCGATCCGGCGACCCATCGGGTCGAGCAGGACGGCCGCGAGGTCGCCCTGTCACCCAGGGAGTTCGCTTTGCTGCAGCTCCTCATGGAGCGGCCCGGAACCATCCTGTCCCGAGCACAGATCGAGGAGCGACTGTACGGGTGGGGAGAGGAAGTTGAGAGCAACGCGGTTGAGGTGCACATCCACAGCCTGCGGCGCAAGTTGGGCGCGGACTTCATCGTGAACGTCCGCGGTGTCGGCTACAGGGTCAGGCCCGCTTGAGCTCGGTACGAGCGCGCCTCCTCGGCTGGCTGCTGAGCGGCGTGGTCCTCATTGGCGCGGCAGGTGGTTGGATGGTTTATCGGAATGCCCTGGCCGAGGCGAGTGCGTTCTTCGACTATCACCTGCGCCAGACGGCGCTCGTGCTGCGCGACGAGCCCGTCGAATACCAGCTCCTGCCCCAGCTGCCGCAGGGTGACATCGACTATGACTTCGTGGTGCAGGTATGGACTCTGGACGGGATCCGGGTTTACCTGTCGCGCCCGCATGCCGTTCTGCCGGCCATCACGACGCTCGGCTTCTCCACAGCCAACACCTCCGAGGGACAGTGGCGGATGTTCGGGGTAGAGGCGCCGACGAAAGTCATCCAGGTGGCACAGCCGATGCGAGTGCGTGAGCGCCAGGCAGCTCACCTCGCGCTGCGCACTCTCGAGCCGTTCGCACTGTTGTTACCCATACTCGTCGTGGTGATCTGGCTCGCGGTGGGGCATGCGCTCGAGCCGCTGCGGCGGCTCACCAAGCTGGTGGCGGCGCGGCGCGGGACGGGGCTCGAGCCGCTGCCGGATGAAATGCTGCCGGTGGAAGTGCAGCCGCTCGTGCGGGCCTTGAATGACCTGTTGGGCCGCCTGGGCGCGGTGCTGGAGCGGGAGCGAGCGTTCATGGCGGATGCCGCGCATGAGTTGCGTACTCCTTTGACGGCATTGCACTTGCAGATGGAGGCTCTCGCCCGGGCGGGTACCGAGGCGGAGCGCGCCGATGCCATGGCAAAGCTCTCAGGTGGGGTGCAGCGGGCTGTGCGCCTCGCGGAGCAGATGTTGTCGCTCGCACGCCAGGAGCCGCGTACCGAGAAGGAACGGGAGCGAGTCGGGCTGGATGCGCTGGCCCGTGAGGTCGTGGCGGATGCCGTTCCGATGGCCGATGCGCGTCGCATCGATCTGGGCATCTCCTCGTCCGAGCCTGCATGGGTGCTCGCAGAGGCGGAATCAGTTCGGACGTTGATGCGGAATCTCGTGGATAACGCGATTCGGTACAGCCTGGAGGGGGGCCGTGTCGATGTGTCGGTGGAGATGCGCGGCGGCGCCGCGGCGACTCGGGCATTGTTGCGCATCGCCGATTCAGGGCCGGGAATCCCGCCGGAGGAGCGTGTGCGCGTGTTCGACCGCTTCTATCGTCGGCCGGGTACGACTCCACCGGGGAGTGGGCTTGGCCTTGCGATCGTCAAAACCATCGCTGACGCTCACGGCGCGACCATTACCCTCGCCTCGGGGCCCGGGGGCCACGGACTCGTGGTCGAGGTCGCGTTTTCCGCGGCTTGAGGATGCTCCTGTGCAGATTCAAGGGGCTACGTCTGGTTACAGCTCAGTAGCCCTCAGTGGACTCCCACGGAACGATACGTGGCGGAGCGGACGGGACTCGAACCCGCGCCAAATCCAAAAAAATCAGTAAGTTACTGAATCATAAAGGCTCGAAATCCCCCTTCGACCCCTACGATCCCCAAATATTGCACCAGATTTCGCACTACCTTCGAGTGTCAGAGACTCGCCCGGACAGGCCGTCTCGATATTGCTCCTGAGTT
>DATEJM010000071.1:0-32564 GCA_035277965.1 Steroidobacteraceae bacterium
TTCAGGCAACGCGCCACATCCGCGATGTGCTCGACCATATTCGGCAGATGCTCGATCATGTGGTGCGAATACACCGCATCCAACGTGCCGTCGTGGAAAGGGAGCGGATTGCGCAGATCGGCCCATAGATCGCACTTACCCGTAAATATATTGGCATCGATGTTGATCCAGCCCTGCAGATAGGACTTCTGCCCGGGGCCGAGATGCACCCGCACGGTGCCCGACCGCGGCGCCCGGAACTGTTTATAGAGCAAGCCGTTCAGCGCCATCATGGGCCCCGCGACGGCGTAGAACGTCGCCTTGGCTCTCCGACTCAACATGCATCCGCTCCTCTGCTCACATCGATCTTGAATGGCGGCATCAAACCGGCAGCCCGCGCCGGCGTCGGTCCAGCTCGACCCCTTTGCAGGTGATCATGTATTCGTATATCGCCTGGAGCGTCGCGTAGGTCAGTCCCGCACGCCCGTCGAGAAAGCCGCGTCGCCAGGCGTAGTAGTAGAGAAACTTGACCAGCGGCCGCGCCGGCAGCCGGAAGAACAAGTCCTTGAGAGCGCGCCGCCGCATGTTGGGATCCCTGGACCACAAGCTCGCGTCCACCGCGTGCCCCTGAAGGCCTGCGTGCACCTTGGCGGCCTCGATGGCCTCCATATCCGAGTATCGATTGTGGCGCTCGATCCAGTGCGAGACGCCATGGCTGAACGGGTAGTGGATCAGATGGGCACGCAGGTCGCCGATGGTGCCGTCCACCATTGCCACAGGATTCACCAGCCGCTCGTAGCGTATGCGGTCGGGGCGGAACAGCCGCACGAACCATGATGGGTAAAGTTGCGCATGTTTCAGCCAGCGGCCCATGAAGAAATCCTTGCGCCGAATGCGAAATGCCGCGTCAGGGGCCGTGGCCACGGCACGCTTCAGCACCTCTTGCTGAAGGTCGAGCGGGCAGCGCTCATCCGCGTCGAGATACAGCACCCACGGATTGCGAAACTCGATGTGGCTCACGGCCCAGTTTTGATGCGCAGACCAGTTGTCGAACCTACGCTTGACGACACGCGCAGAACGCGCTTCGGCGATGCGGCACGTTGCATCGGCACTCAGCGAGTCCAGCACCACGACGTCATCCGACCAGCTCACGGAGTCGATGCAGGCATCGATATTGGACTCTTCGTTGAGCGTAAGAATGAGAACTGAGACTGGCACGTTGTTTCCCCGGCGATGCGCCGCGGATGTTACTCGCAGAATGTTTCGGCGCCAGTATATCCACAGCCCGGGGCGAGGATTACAGGGACTTCGGAGTTGTAACCAAACCGTCTTATTCGCGCCCTAGCATGGCGGGTCTACAAAAGCGAAATTTCCATGTCCGATCTGCGGCTGCGCTCTCCGATCCCGCGCTATGCACTTCTTGCTCTGGCCATCGTCGCGGCGCTGCTGTTGTTTGCTCCTGCGCTGGGCGAGCTGTACGGGATCTGGAACGCGCAACCGGAGTACAGCTACGGCATCCTGATTCCCGCCCTGTCGGCGTTCCTGGTGTGGCGGGAGCGGGACCGGATCCGCGGCCTGACTTTCACCGGCTCCTGGTATGGCCTGCCCCTCATTTTTCTCGGCCTGTTGCTGCGACTCGTTGGCGAGCTCAGCACCATGCCGACGATCACACACTACGCCATCCTGCTGGTGTTGTATGGGCTGATCCTGGGGCTCGCGGGTGCGGCTATCTTCCGGCAACTGCTGATGCCGCTGTTGATCCTCGTGTTCATGGTACCGCTGCCCCCGTTTCTCAGCGAGCAGCTTTCCCTGCAGCTGCAATTGCTGTCCTCGCAGATCGGCGTGTGGGTGATCCGGGCAGCCGGCATCAGCGTGTTCGTCGAAGGCAATCTGATCGACCTCGGTAACTACCAGCTACAGGTCGCCGAGGCGTGCAGCGGCCTGCGTTACCTGTTTCCGCTCATGACGCTCGCTTTCCTGATCGCCTATACCTTCCGCGGACCACTATGGAAGCGTGCGATCGTCTTCATCTCCAGCATACCGATCACGATCCTCATGAACAGCCTGCGCATTGGCATCATCGGGATTACCGTCGACCGATGGGGCTCGAAGATGGCGGAAGGGCTGCTGCACGAATTCGAGGGTTGGGTGATCTTCATGATCAGTAGCATCCTCGTGCTCTTGACTGCGGTGATGCTCGCCAAGCCCTGGCGCAGAGCACGCGCGTCCTCCGCGCTCAACACACCCGCGACAGCTTCTGCCGGCGTGCGCGGACTGGCCGAGCGCGCCGTCGCCGGACGCCCTGCGCCACTGATCTTGCAGCCGCTGCCGTCCTTCCAGAGGGTACCGGCTTCCTTTGTGGCCGCCACGGCTCTCGTCGCCGTGGGAGTGGCCGTCGAGTTCACGATCCCACAGCGACCGGAGGTAAGGCCCCCGCGCGCGGACTTCGTGGAGTTCCCGTCTCATATCGGCGAGTGGGTGGGCAAACGCGACTCGCTGCAGCCTCTCATTCTGGATACTCTGAAACTCGACGACTATCTGCTCGCTGACTACCGCCGGGCCGACGGCGCCTTGATCAACTTTTACGTGGCCTACTACGGGTCGCAGCGCGGCGGGATGTCGATACATACTCCGCGGCTATGCCTGCCAGGCGGCGGCTGGGAAATTCGCAGTTTCGAGCGGTACTTCCTGCACGCGAAGGATGGCTCGTCCTGGCCCGTCAATCGGGTGTTGATCGAGCAGGGCAATCAACGGGAGCTCGTTTACTACTGGTTCCAGGAGCGCGGCCGGCGCCTCACGAGTGAGTATGTCGTGCGCTGGTATCTCTTCTGGGACTCGCTGCGGCAGAATCGTACCGACGGCGCACTTGTGCGGCTCGTCGTGCCGATACCTACCGGGGAAACCGCCGATTCGGTCGATGAGAAGCTTACGAGCTTTGCCGCGCTGACCCGCAGCCCCCTGAAGGCCTACCTGCCTGATTGACCTTTCCCCGGGCAGTGCGCGAAGCGCCGGTGCACGCTGGCGCAAACGCTCGATGTCCGCACAGGCCACGCGTGGTCAGGCTGCCCGCTTCGCCATGACCGGCGGCAGCTCCAAGCCGCGATCGTGCTTAGCCACATAGCATAGAAGCATCAAGACGCCCCACAAGACCGGGTGGACGTCGCGCGCGCCACTCGCATGCAGCGTGAACAGCTCACTGATCCGCTCACGATGCAACGGAACCCGCGATAGAACGGATTCGTCGTGCAACAATTCCTGTGCCCAGTTTCGCAGGGGTCCCCGCAGCCAGTCTCCTACGGGAACGCAGAAGCCGCGCTTCGGCTGATAGACAAGGGAGGGAGGTAAATAGCGGCAGAGCGCTTTCTTCAGCAGGTACTTCGTACTCCTGCCTCGCAACTTGAACTGCACCGGGAGGCGCATGGCCCATTCGACGAGCCGATAGTCGACAAAGGGACAGCGGGCTTCCAGAGACATGGCCATCGTCGCGACATCGACCTTCTGAAGGTATCCGTCCGCGAGCGTGTATGCCAGATCGAGTCTCATTCCAACATCGGCACTGCTCAGCCCCTCGGCAAAGCCTGCCGCCGTCTGCTCGAAGCGCCGCAGCGACGATTGCGTCTGATCGAGAACCGTGTCGCTGACGAACGAGCCGAAGTCCTTGGATACGGTTCGCATGTAGTTGAAGGTCCCGGCAAGGGTGCTCGTCCCGAGCGCACCAGCCAGCAGCTTTGCCCGGTGCGATGGCAACATCCGTAGTGCGAACTGCAAGCTCCGCTTCGCAAGCGGCGGCCAACCGCTGGTTCGATGCAATTGCGTGAGCAAGTGGTAGTAGTGATAGCCGCCGAACAACTCGTCGCCGGCATCTCCCGTCAGCGCGACCGTGACGTGCTGCCGTGCGAGGCGGGCCACAGCCATCTGTGGAAAAGCTGCACTGTCGGCAAGTGGCTCATCCACCTCCTCCACATACAGGGGCAGCAGTTGCAGGAGGTCACCAACGCTCAGGGTTTCGGTAACGTGTCTCACACCGATGTGCCGAGCGATGGCCGCAGCGGCAGGGCTCTCGTCATATTTGGGCTCGGCGAACGCGATGGTAAACGTGTTGGGCACGCTGACGCCCGAGGCCTTCATCGCTGCGACCACGTAGGCGCTGTCGACACCGCCCGACAGGAAAGCACCGAGGGGCACGTCGCTCATGAGGCGCGCGCGCGTCGCGTCGCGAACCAATTCGTCGAGCTGATCCGCCAGCTCATTCTCGTTACGCCCGAGGAGAGACAGGTCCGGCGCGATGTGACGATAGTCCCAATAGCACGTCTCGCGCGCACCCCGTGCGTCGACGAGGAGAAAGTGACCTGGCCGCAGCTTGTGCACACCGCGGTAGAAAGACAATGGCGCCGGAATGTAGCCGAGTTCACTGTACATTCGCAGCGCGTCGAAATCAATCTCTGACCCCGACGAGCTCAGCAGAGGAAGCAACGCACGCGGCCGTGAGGCGAACGCGAAGGTCCCATCGTGCCAACTGTAGTAAAGAGGTTTGACTCCCATGCGATCGCGAGCCACGAACATCCTGCGCTCGGCGGTGTCCCAGATCGCGAAAGCAAACATTCCGTTCAGGTGCTCGAGGCAGCCGACACCCCAGTGGCGGTAGGACTCGAGGAGCGTCTCCGTATCGGAGCTGGTACGCCATCCGCCAGACGGTGCGAGCCGGCGCCGCACTTCGAGATGATTGTAGATTTCGCCGTTGAAGACGATAACGAAACGGCCGTCGGCCGACACCATCGGCTGATGACCGCTGGGGGACAGGTCGACTATCGCAAGGCGACGATGCCCGAGCAGCATGGAACCATCCGCCCAGATTCCGGAGTCGTCGGGTCCACGGCGCCGGAGCGATTCCACACAGGTCGCAAATAATTCCGTCGCGGGCAAGCGCCCGCGATGGTCAAAGATGCCGACGATTCCACACACGACTCTGCACCGAGCTGCTAAGTGTTATATCTGGTGGCGGTTCGGACGTTCAGCCGGCGGGAATCGCCGGACACAGACAAGCGAGGACCCACGGCATCCCGCGACCGCCTGCTGTGGCAACTACCTGCGGCGGCTGCCACGAGCTTGGCCGTAACCTTAGATCCCGGCGACAATCTATCGTCCCAATATGACGGTTTTGCAACCAATTGTTTCGACCACCGGAACCCGTGGCGCCGCTATCCGCCCAGAACACCGGGCCGCTGCGGCACATGACTGGCCTCGCTCAGGCGGATGACATTCTCCAGATGACTCGCATGCATCTGCTCATGAGCCTCGAGGACTGACTCGAGGCCCGCAGCCACCTGCTCCACTCGGATGCAATGGACACCCCGTGGCTCATAAATCACGTGATGCTGGTTGCCGAACGGGAACCACTGTCGCGGACGATTGAAGTTGCCGAACAGCGCAACACATGCCGTTCCCTGACTCGCTGCCAGATGCATGGGCCCGCTGTCATGGCAGACAAGGACGGCGCAACGCGCCAGCACGGCGGCCGACTCACGGGGAGTCAGCTCGCCGCAAAGGTTCACGAAAGGTCCGGACCAGGAGCGTGCCAGGCGCGCGGTCAACTCCCGCTCTTCCGCGGCGCCCACAAAAACGAGTGTAATGGGGCGGCTGGCCCGGAGCTGCAAGTGCGGGATCAGGCGTGACCAGTTCTCCTCCCCCCAGTCTTTGGACGAAACGCGCGCGCCAGGAGCCAGAGCCACCAGATCACGCCGCTTCGAAATCGCGGCGAGGTGCCGGGCCGCGACCGCGCGCTCGGCGAGCGAAAGCCTCAGGTCCCAGCTCTCAGCTGAGAGATCGACCGGCAGGTGCGGTGCGAGCGCACGCGCGAGGCGCTCAGCCTCGTGCTCCAACTCGCCGCTGACCGGATCGATGCGGCAATGGCGGATCTCGTCAGTGAGCGGCGCACCGATGATCGTCTTGAGTCCAGCCAGACGGAAAAACAGCAGGTCCCGCCACGCGGACCATCCTTTCAGACGGGGAGTCAGGTAAATCAGCGTCTCGGCCTTCAAGGCCCGCAGGCTGCGAAACATCGCCAATGAGTAACTTCGCCTGCCACCGCCGGCGCCGGCAGGAAAGTACACCGTCGCGTCGATCAGTCCCGTTCCGCGCAGAAGATCTTCCACCGACGACGCTTTGGCGTGGGATATGCTGTTGGTCAGCAGAATCCTGCGGTGCCTGGGATATGCGCGGGCGATCGCATGGAAGCAGGGGAGCGAAACGACGGTGTCGCCGATGCTGCCGATCCGGAAGATCAGCAGATTTGGCTGCTGCTGAATGCTCATTTCGGTTTCGCAACAATCGCCGCCCATCCGCAAACGGGCAATGGCCTTGAGCCGCTCCAGCGCACAGCATGGGCGCGACAAGTGACAGCGAGGTTACTCGTGAGCTACCCGTATGCCGGGCCGGCCTGGCGGCCCCGGAACCCGAGCACCGCGAGCTCGATGCCCGCCGCGGCAGCCTCGATAGACCAGCCCGCACCGTGCTCCCTGGCCGCGGCGCACATGGTCTGCAGCTCTCGCTGATCGAGCTTCAGAGCCCGCGTCAGCACTCGCTCGAGATCTGCCCGATCGCCCGCCCGAAATACCCAGCCATTCTCGCCTGGGACAATGAGGTCACGCGCGCCACCCACTTTGTCGCTCGCTATGCTCACGCACCCCGATGCCATAGCCTCATTCAACGCGAGACCCCAGGTCTCGCTTCGCGAAGGCAGCACGAAGACATCGCCGAGGCGATAGACGCTCGGCATCGCCTGCTGATTCTGAAAAGGCAGGAAATGGACGTCATTACGACCACTCGCCCGTCTGCGCAGCTCGGCTTCCAGAGAGCCGTTCCCAACGAACAGTAGATGCGCGCCTGGCGAGCTGCACGCGGTGAACGCTTCGAGCAGCATGACGGGCTCTTTTATGGCATATAACTTTCCGGCGAAGAGAATTGTCCGGGCGCCATCACCAATATCCAGCTCGCGGCGCCACTGCATGGCCCGCTCGGCGTGCCCTGCCTCTGCGTCAGCGAAGCGTCGAGTGTCAACGGCATGAGGCGCAAAGGCGATCCGGTCGTCCGGAACGCCACTCCAGCGGAAGTAGTCCTCATTGTTGGACCCGACCGCGATAGCCACATCGATATGGCGATAGATCCAAGTCAGGGCTACGCGTCGCGTGACGGTCCGTAAGCCCGGGGATCGACCGAGTAACGTCGAGTCGCCGCGGAAGAACACGGGAATACGCCCCTTGAAGTGCCGCATCGCCTGGAGGTGCGAGGCGCAATTCCAGCCGAAAACCAGAACCGCCTCCGCGCCCCAGCTCTCGACGGCGCGAATCAGTCCGGGATTGCGCAGCCCCCAGAAGTGGCCGGTGCCGGGCTTTCGGGCGACATTCGGCACGAATTCGTATTCGTATCCCTCGAGCAGGGGAATGTCCCAGGTGATGGCTTTTCCGAACCAAGGATCGACGGGTGCTGCCGCAGCCGTCTGCGACCACGTATAGAAAACACGCGCGTGAACTCGAGAGGAGCGCCCGAGCAATTGAAATATCGGCGAGTAATACTGTATAGGATGTGTCGAGATGATCGCGAGGCGCATGGTCGTCGAGAAGCCGTCAATGATCGGGCGTCGGTTTTGTCTTTGATGATAATAGCGCGCGTTGATGGCTGCATGTTTGCCGGGCCCCGCTGTCAACTGAGCGCAACTTGATCTTCACCAACTTGAAATATTGGCAGGACGCGGCGCGATGAGGGGTATCGGTGCGTCGCAGGAGCCTGTCAGCATACCGATCGGATTCGGCACCGGCGGCCTGCTGCGTATCGGCAGCCTGCGTAACCGCCTCAACACGCTGGCTGCCGCGGCGGCAAATGGAATCACTCACTTCGATACCGCACCGATCTATGGATTCGGCGAATCCGAGCGCACATTGGGACGGTTCCTTTGTGGTCAGCGCAGCCGTCTGACTCTGGCAACGAAGTTCGGTCTGCGGGCATCGCCCATGGCCGCGCGGCTGGTGCCGCTGCAACGGGTGGCACGACGTACGCTGCAGATGTTTCCTGCACTACGCAGGGCTGCTACGCGCAACAGCGGGATGTTGTATCGGCCACCTAATTTTGACCTGGCTGCAGCCAGGTCCAGCCTGCATGGCAGCCTGCAAGCTCTGCGGACGGACTATGTCGACTTCCTGCTGGCGCATCAGGCCTCCGCGACCGCCTTGCCCCCGGAGGAAGTCATCGGCTGGCTACAAGATCTCAAGCGCGAGGGAACGATCCGCGGGTTTGGCGTCGCCACAGAATATGACTACCTTGCTCCGGTCTTGCGGCAGCGGCCTCAGCTTGCACAGGTGGTCCAGTTCGACAGTCCGCTGAATCGCGCACACCATCTCGAGCTCGTGGCGGGCCAACTGCAGATCACCTTCGGCCTGGTGGGTCGAGCGATCGAGTCCTGTCGTGGCAAGTTGCCGGTCGACGATGACATGCTGGGCGCTGTACTGCTACGCGCCGCGGTGCTGGCCAACCCGCGAGGCATCGTCCTGATGCAATCGCGCTCTCCGGCAAGAATCGAGCTCAACGTGCGCGTCGCGACTCAATCCGCTCACGACGAGCTGGCGGCTCGCGTCGTGACCCTTCTGAAGCAGAGCACGCGGTGATCTCGCGACTGAACGGCGCCGGGGTCATGGGCCCGGTGGTATGGGATTTGTGCATCGTCGGCGCGGGCGCCGCCGGTCTGTCGCTGGCGGCGGAGTTCTTCGACAAAAGCCTTCGCATCCTGATACTCGAATCGGGCCTGCATGAGCCGGACGCGGACGGCGACGATCTCAACCGCATGGTGGCGATCGGGTTACCGCACGACGGCTGGCGCGAGGGAAGAATTCGCGCCCTGGGCGGCACAACCCGCGCCTGGGGCGGGCAGTTGGTTCCACTGCGCCACAGTGAAGTTCAGCCGCGCTCCTGGGTGCCGGACAGCGGTTGGCCCCTGGACCTCGCCGAGCTACAGCCCTATTACCGTCGCGCGGAGGAACTGTTGGGTACCCAGGGACCTCCCTACGACGAGAGCGCATTTCCACACCTCGGAGTTGCGCCATTAGCCTTCGATCCCGATCAGTTTCAGATCCGATTGTCGCAGTGGGCGGCACTCGGTAAACGAAACTTCGCGGTACTTTGGCGGCGCGAGCTGGAGCGCTCGAAGAACATAACCGTCCTGCTGGATGCCACGGTGATAGGCATCCGCTGCGCGCCATCCGGAGGACTGTGCGAGTCTCTGGAGGTCAAGTCGCGATCGGGGGATACGGCGCAGATTCGCGCCCGGACATTTGTGATGGCCTGTGGGGGCATCGAGACGGCGCGACTGCTGCTGGCATCCAAGGTGGCGAACGGCAGCGGCAAAGTGGGGCGCTATTTTCAGGATCATGTTTCCTACGTGGCGGGCGAGGTGGAGCCTGTTAGCCGCAAGGCTGTGCAGAGCTTCTTTGATCCACGCTACATCGGCAGCACGATGTTCAGCGTCAAGGTGGAGCCCACGGCGCAGGCCATGCGTCAACAAGGTTGGCTGAACGCCATGGCGCACATCGCCTTCGAGATTCCGAACGCGCTGGGCTGGATGGAGGTCCGGCGCCTGCTGCGCTCGGTCCAAGCCGGCAAGCCGGCGTGGCCGGCCTGGGACGAGAGCAAAGCGATGCTACGCGGCGGCGCGGAGCTCACGCGCCTGGTTCTCACGCGCTATCTCGCTAGACGCCGCCGCTCGCCCGATCACGGCGGAATCAAGCTGCTAGTGGATGCGGAGCAGGCACCTAACGCTGCCAGTCAGATCGTGCTCGATACCGAGGTGGACGCCTTCGGGACACCGCGGGCGCGACTCGACTGGCGCATCGGCGATTTGGAACTCAACACCCTGACCGGTTTTTCGCGCGCGATAGCGCGGGAATTCGAGCGCCTGGGACTCGGGCGGATCACGCTGGCACGCGGGCCCGACTTCGCGATCCGCAACACGCTGGGCGCAGCGCGCGATATTTTCCATCACATGGGAACGGCCAGGATGAGCCGCAAACCAGAGGACGGCGTGACGCGGACCGACCTGAGATGCCACGATGTGGACAATCTGTATATCGCCGGGGCCGCCGTCTTCCCTAGTGGGGGCATTGCCAACCCCACTTTTACCGCCATCGCGCTGTCGTTGCGTCTCGCGGACCAGTTCGCGAGCTCCCGGGTTCTTTCCGCCTGAAGAGGCTCGGTTGCGCACTACCGGGAATGCAGCTTGTATACGTTGTAATTCCCTGTCGTCTGATAAAGAGAACGCTGGAAGCTCCAGCCGACGTAAGGCAGCTCCGATCTGAAAACGATAGTCGCGCCTGGATGCGGCAGATCATCGCCTATGATGTACTGGGCGCCGCTGCTCTGCGCCCACTGAAGTACCGCAGCCGGATCACGCAGATACGGAAATACGCTCGGCTGGGTGATGCCCCCCGTATCGATCAACGGATGCTGGGTCTCGAAACCAACTTGGCCGATCGCAAACACCGCTACCGGAGCATTAGCGGGCACTTGAGCGCGAATGTACGCGCTGATGCTCGACAAGGTGTGCCGCAGCAGCTTCTTATTCGCCACTTGCGGGATACCCGCGAGCGCATTCACCGCAACCGCGGCCGCCAACGAGACACCGGCGGCAGCGATCACAGCGCGCGGGCGCGCGAGATCGCCTAACAGCCAGAACACCGCGATGGTCAGGCTCGGCATGGACAGCACGCAGTAGCGGGTTTGAACGAGCGTGTGATTCAGCAGGTAGAAGGCAACGCAGGCAAGCGGCCAGACGAGCAAGAGCCATACCGACAGCGGGGTCCTGCGGCGCGCGAAAGCCTGCCACAGACCTATTGGCAGGAGCAGCAAAGTGATGGGGAAGCCGCTCAGATACACCGAGGCGAGGCGCATGGCCAGCTCGGGGATGGCGCCGCTGCCTCGCTTGGCCATATTCGTGTTCGGGACGACGGAGCCGAAGGCGTTCAGTGCGTACGCGCACCATATTGCCAGCGGCAGCGCGAGAAACAAGACAACGGCGCTGAGCGTCGCGAAGCGATGCTTTACCGGGCGCGCTCGCAGGTGCGTATTCCAGCCGCGCAGCAATGCCGGTGCGACCAGAGCATCAAAAAGCATGAGTTCCGGTCGTAGCAAAGGGCCAATGGCCAGGAGGATGCTCGCAAAGAGCAGACGCGGTCGGGTGGGCTCGACGACGAAGACAGCCCAGATGGCCCACAGAGTGAGCCCCAGAGCGGTGACGGCCTCCATGCCCGAGAACATCCAATGCACCACGAAAGGATTGGTGGCCGTGAGCAGTATGACAGCGGCAGGGAGCCAACGGTGCGCCGCGGTTTCGCGGGGCAGGTCCGATGTGAGACGCCACGCACCGGCGAGGGTGAATGCCAGACCCGCGATGCAAGCCGCCTTCCCTGCCAGGATCCAATCGGCGGTGACGACATGGAACGCTGCCAGTATCAACACCCAGAATGGCGCCGTGTCGCCGTTGGTGACATGACCTAGAAAGGCGAATCCCTGTCCATTCGCCACGCTGCGTGCGAACTCGAGGTGTATGAAACCGTCATCCTCGAAATAGGCATAGCTGAAGAAGAACCACGCGATAGCGAGGGCGACGACGACACCCCAGGTCGTAAGTGTCGCGGTTGCGGTCAGGTCGCGCATCGGTAGACGCATGCCGTCGGGCCTGAACCCGATCTCATCCGCGCTCATGTCTGTGGCTTCATGCTAGTGCAAAAGATTGGGAAACCGTGGACCCGCGACCGCGACCGGCGTGGTCGTCGCCACCGGACCTGAACGGTGCTCGGGTTTGGCAGCCCGTGTGAACAGCAGGTGCAACAAGCCGATCGCCGCCAGCGAGCGCAACCACAGGACATAGGAAATCGACATGGCGCCCTCGAATCCCGTGCACAAATACTGCACCGTCGCGAGGAGTATCAGCACCCGCGTGACTGACGGGCGCTGCTCGAGATCGGTCTTGGCGCCCACGAAACCGAGCAACATGCCTATGAGGAGCATGCCCACGATGATCCCCGGCCAGCCGAAGTTCCAGTAGAGCTCCCCGAAGTGGGACGGCGATATATACGTATCGGCCACTCCACCGGGAAAAAACTCATGGTTGAAAAGCTGCCCCGTCTGAACGTCGGGCTTGCTGGGCCAGATAATGCGCGGAATGAAGGCGAGCGGAATCGCCAGCAGGGTGTGGCCTTCCTGGAACGGGCGATCCACTCCCGTGTGGGCAAATGCGATCTCGACATTGCCCTTGAGCGAGGCACGCTCAAAGATGGAGGCTTGGTTCTCCTCGCCTTTGCCGCTTTTCACCGAGCCGAGCACGATGTCGACGACCTTACCGAGATTGTTGACCGCCTGCTCGCGTGAAAGACCACGCCCCCCGGTAATTTCCACACGATATGCGGTGAGAATGGGATAGATCGCCGGCAGCGTTAGTAGAGCTCCCACCAACCACGCCTTCGGCAACTTGCCGTCTTTGAGAGTGAGCGCCACGATCACGAACCCCGGCGGTATGATGGCCTGCCCGCGGATATCAGTCACGAAGGCGAGGACGACTTGTGCCGCGAGCATGCCGAGGATCAACACCAGCCAGAACCGGGTGCGGAACTTCGCGTAACCATAGGACAGAATCAGCAGCCCGAGCGGTGCCACCATGTTGCCGAGCATCACGATGAAGGTCAGCGCCGCCCCGAGCTCGGCGTACCCGCGCTGTGCCGCCATGTTGGTTTTTTCGGGTATCACATAGACCTGGGAGTAGATCAGCGAGGAGCTGCCGATCAACCACAGTGCGAGCCCGACAGAAAGGATGAAGACCTTGGGCCAATCGACCAGCTGCGAGCGCTGCGTGCCGCCCGCCGTGGCTGCGGTAATGTGATATCCGCCAAGCGCGCAGACGGCTCCGACCAGTATGGCGAACTCGACGGTGGCTGGGTCGTCCACGGCGTCCGGTGCCGGGGCGCCCGAGAGCACGGCCAGGAAGTCCATCATGCCGAAGAAAAGAAAATAGAACGCCATGAAAACAGCCAACAGGGCATACCGGCCGTTCAGACTCCGGAGCGACAAGAGCGGGGCTGAGCACAGACCGAACAGCGCAATCAGATAGAGCAACGATGTCCCGCCGCTGCCCTGTACGGCCGTAGCAACGGCGACGCCGAGCATGAATGCGATGTTGACCAGCAGGTAAATAGTAGTGCGGGCGGGCACGGACGCTCTATCTCTTTCAGTGGGCTGATTGTGTCCCGGTTGCCCGGGCAGCCCGAGGCGCTTCGTGGAACCGTGCCGCAATGATACCCGTGACGGCACTACCTTCCGAATGTTTGTATGGACCCGGCATATCAATGTGTCGGCAATATGACATTCGGGCGATAATCCGATGTCACATCGAGGAGAATTGGCGTCGAGGCTCGCTCAGATAGAGCCCGAGAAGCAGCAGCCCTGCCATGAGCAACAGCGGCACCACATGGCGCTGGTACGCGAACACCAGAATATACGGCAGCCATCCGGCAGCTACGAGAGCCAGTGTCCAGAGGGGTCGCTCCCTGTTGCCCTGCCAGAGGTCACGTACGATGAACGTCACCAGGGCCAGGAACAGCAGGCGTGCAAATCCCATCCAGACTGACATCACGGCGCTGACCGCGGGCGGGTACTCGGTGTCTCCCCCTTCGGCGAGCGTTCGGTAAGGGGTATGGCGAAGCTCGAAGAGGCCGACCCAGATGCGATTCCAGGTGAATCGTAGCGCATCCAAAGGATGTTCCCGCCACCACGCGCGGGCGAGGTCGCCGTAATAGTCATTCCATTCCCATTCGTTGACGAAGCAACGCCGGTTTTCGAGGTCATGTAGCTCGACGACGCGGCCGTCTTCGAGAACGGCTTGCCGGGAGTCGAACAGACGATCCAGCAGGACCTGCGGATACAGGGCGAGTCCTTCCGAGCTGCTGCCTCGATAGAGATTCTCGCCATTCCACGAGGATGAAAGATGAATGCCCCGCGAGAAAGCGTAGTTGTGCGCACCCCATGCCGCGAACGGGGCCAGCACGCACAGTGCGGAGATGACCTTGACGCGAGCGGTAAGCTCCGGGCGGCGCAACATCAGGGCGATGATTACCAGGAGCATCGGCAACGCGGTTGTCTTGACGAAGTAGAGGGCTGTCGCGAGCACCACGGCGGCTACCCCCATGAAGGCTCTCCTGGAGTCGTTGGCGGTCAGAGTGGGCCTGATCAGATACAGGGCAGCGATTGCGAGGCACGCCTCGAGATCGATGAGGAGTCCTTCCTCGTAATCCAGCGTTGCCTGGTGTTTGAGTGTCTGCGGGCCGAAGTAGAGTGCGTATATGAGGATGACCGGGAAGAGCCCCGGCCGCAGATCGCGTGATAGCGTCAGGAGAAATCCAGTCAGCAATGCCGTCGTGACCGCACACTTCGCGATCGCGACGGCCGCCGATTTCGTGCCAACGAGCTTTGCCAGCGCAGCATACAGCAGCGGCAGCAACGGTTGCCGGGTCGCATACACGCACACATCCGGATCACAGAGCTTGAAGGGCGCGGAGTGGCACGAACGAAACGCCCCGTCGGTGAAGAGCGCGTGCACGTAGGCGCCGAACCCAAAGCCGGTGTCGAAGATGTGGGCGCCGGACGCTCCGAGCGCGTGCGCGACTAGAAGGCACTTGGGCACAAGAGCTATGCATGGCATCGCCACCAGGAGAACAGTCGCCAGTCCTCTGCGCCGCACCTCGGTCGCGACGCGCTCGGTCGCTTGTGCCATGAAGATGGTGCCCACAATCGCTACTCAAGCCGGAGCATAGAAGCCTCGAGTGACGATAAGACTACGAATAGCGGTGCTCCTGCGCCGCGACCTTACATCGCCGGAAGCGGAACATGTCCCGATTCGACCGTACTCTTGATCAGCGCCTTGACCGGATCGATGAACGGAAACGTGTTGACGGTATACCCATCGAGCAATCCGGCCCCCGTACTTAGATTGAGAGCCACCAACAGGATCGCGACCGCCCGCTCTCCACTGGACGATTCCGCTCCAGGAGCGTCCGACAGCCGCCTCACCGTCAATAGATATACTCCGAATGACGCTAGCGCGGTGAGCGCATACCAACGATACAAGTCCCAGCCGATCAGTTGCATCAACGCAGGCGCGAATGAGGCGCATGCGGCCAGGCTTTTCAGGAGCAGCGGGTGGACGACACGGGCTGCCTCGATGAGGCGGTTGGATCGCCAGGCAAAGAAGATACCGACCCAGAGGAGTGCAAGCGCTGCCCCCATTTCATCGAGCCACCATCCGGCGGTGCGAAACTTTCCCGCCATGATGTGCACATTGTCCGCAAGCGAGCGCTGCATCACCTGGAGGAAATCCTTCCTTACCGGAAAATCCGTCGCCACCGATATCGCGTGCTCCGCTGTGGACATCTGCAGAGCGGTCATCGGACGCCACAAGGCTACTATCAGCGAAAGACAGCAAACGACCACCGGCAATGCGACCGCATTAATTGCCGATAGGCGGCGCTGCGTGAGGCGGGAATCGGTCGCTTCCAGGACCCAATAAAACCATATCAGCGGAAAGAACGTCAGCGCGAATTCCTCGTGAACGAGCACGGCACACGCACAGACCAGGTAGTCAAGTGCCGGCCGCAATGCCTTGCGAGAACTCGCCAGCGTCAGCATCGTCATGGTGAGCAGGATCAGATCGAGGTAGCCCACCATGTGAGCCACGTAGGTAACGGCGAAGGAGGACACGAAGACGGGCGTCCATGTCTGAGCTTCGGTGGTCAGGGCATGGCGCCGGATGAACAGAGCTCCCGTGCAGACGGTCACAAGGAGAAGCAGGAAAGCGATTGCCGCGAACACCCAGTAGTGATGCACGGGCACTCTCGCGGCATGCAGCACGGCCCCGACTGCGCCTCTCTTTATGAAGCCAAACTGGTAGCCGAACTGCATCTGGGTCGCCGACCACAGGTTCGGCAGTCTGAGGCCTTTCAGGATCGCGAGGGCGGCGGCGACAATCGTCAAACCACTCCAGAAACGCCGTTGATTCAGTTCGCCCAGCTTCACTTCGGTGCTTCCCGGTTCCTTCAGATGTCTCGAGCTCTACCCATGACGAGGCTTGCCGCGCGGTACCACCGTTGGATCGCACAATGAATGATTTTTGTCCAATGCGGGACCGCCACGGTCCGACCGAGGACAGCGAGTCAGGTCAAACGAAAACTGACAGGTCTGGCAGGGCGTGCTCGTGTCTGTACGGTAGTCATCGCTGTGACACGCTGCAGCGGTAGAGGCGCTCAATTTCTGCCGCTATGCCATCCCAGGAAAGTTTCGAGCGCGCAGCTGCCTCACCGCGAGCTCCCATCTCCCTGCGGCGAGTCGGGTCGGCAAGCAGCTCGCGGACTGCTCTGGCGAGAACCTGAGGCTCGCCGTCGGTCACTACGCCTGCGCCCTCTGCCCGGACCAGGGTCGAGATTCCAACCTCTGGAGTGACGACGACGGGGCAACCCATGGCCATCGCTTCGGCGACGACGTTGCCGAAGTTTTCCGAGTAGGAAGGAAGCAGAAAGACCCGCGCATTCTTGTAGAGCGCCCACTTGTGCTCATCGCTGACAGGCCCGACTGCAAGAACCCGGTCGGCGATCCCGAGCGAGCGTGCGAGCGCTTGCATCTGTGGCAGATAGTTTTCCTCGTCATTGCCGGCGATCACGAGCGGAATATCCGGTACCCATCGCCAGGCCTCGATGAGGCGATCCAGGCCCTTCTTCCAGTTGATCCGGCTCAGAAAGAGCGCATAGAGCTCCGGTATCGAGGCGAAGGGGCCGTCCGACCGGGGAGCGAATTCGGCCGGCCATTCGACTCCGTTGGGTATGCAAGCGATGCTTGCCGCTTTCAATCCGAGACCGCGCAGCTCATCTGCCTCCAGCTCCGCGGTGACATGGACCGCCGCAGCGCGCGCAATGGTGCGGCGCTCGACCAACTCGATCCAGGCCGTCTTCGCAAAGCGACTCTTGCGCCGAATCAGCTCGCGAATGAGCATGCCGCGCGGCGTGAGAACATAGGGAACGCCGGCTCGAGTCGCGGCACGGGCTGCGGCCCATGTTGGGCACAAAAAGACCGAGTGCAGGTGAACTACGTCGAACGATCCAGCCGATTGCCGGACCTTGCGGGCAAGGTCCGGCGCCCAGAAGAGCCGCCGCAGAGCCGGTATCCGAAAGTAGTGAATGGACACATTGTCCAGATCGACGGGCCGGTCCAGTGGCACGTCGAGGTCGTCGGAACCATCAGCGCTGGTGGTGTACACGTGAACGTCGTGGCCTCGTCGCGCGAGTGCGGCCGTCAGCCCGTGAACAGATCTGATGGGCCCACCGTAACGAGTCGCAGGGTAATACGTCGGGACGACATGGAGAACTCGCAACACCCCGGGTGCACGAGCCGGGGCCTGCGATGCGACGACGTTCGACATCGGCCTTCCGTCGAAAGGATTGATGAAGTCGAAGGCACTGCTCACGGAGGCTCGCCTCGCAAGGACTCAGCAGTCGACACGCAAACATGGCAGAGTTGCGTGTAGCCTTCCCTGTTTCCCCTAAAGGAACGAAGTGGCACGGTAGGGATGGAGCATGACGGTTCGGTGTCGAAATCATGACTGGTTTGTGGCGGCGCGGGGGCCGCTCTCTCCTACACGGTGGGCGTCCCGTCAGCGGGCGTGCCTCATAGTTGCGGCGTTTGCGGCGCTCGCAGCCGTAGCGCCAGCGTCGGGCACGCCGCCGGCGCTATTGCACACCCCCGGATACCAATCTCCCGTGCGGGGAGGTCCCAACGACCTACTCACGATCACCGGAAGCGGATTACAACGGACGGACCGTGTCGCTTATCGTGCCTACGCCGCAGGGGATCGACCTCAGAACATACCAGCGCACAGCAGCGCTTCGGAAGGCGTGGCCCCGGTCGTGAAGTTCGGCGATCGACCCTATTTCCTCACGGTCCGACTGCCTGGCAGCATCGACCCGAAGCAGGCTTATCGCCTGTGGGTCGTCAACGAGGCTAACGAGTGGAGCGAGCCGGTCTCGATCAACGATCCGAGGCCCATGTGGTTCACTCCTGCGTACGTTTTCTCTACGGCCGACTTCGCGGGATTGGGCAGGACGGTGCGCATTGTCGGGCGCAACCTGCGAGCGAGCGCAGCCGCACCGGCGCGAATCCGCCTGCGAGGACGGCAGAGCTACTTCGTCCAACTCACTGCGGACCGTGACAATGCAGCCCAGGAATATGTGTCCGAGGGAAAGCTGCCGACACGGCTCGAACCGGGCGCTTACTCGGTAGCGTTCAGTGGTGATGGCCGAACCTGGGAGGAAGTGCCTGACCAGCAGCTCGAGGTGCGTCCCGATCCAATTGAGCCACCGCGGATCGATGTCTCGAAGCCGGAATACGGTAGTTGCCGCCCGGATGACGGAGAGGATGACACTGGATGCTTCCGAGATGCATTTGAAGCCGCCCGGCGGGCCGGATCCGGTGCCGTAGTTGTGCCTCCCGGCACGTGGGATATCGGCGTCCGCCAGTTGCACGGTGATGAGCAGCGAAACGGATTCATCCTGGCACGCAATGTAAATCTGCAGGGTGCGGGATCGAAGCTGACCCACGTGATCCGGCACGATGTCAGAGAGAGCCCGGCGCCCGGCGCGCTGCTCACGCTCACGGGTGGAAACTCGGTAACGGGTATTTCGTTTACCGACGATACGCAATACGAGTCGCTCGACCAATCGCGGGCCACCATTCAGCTCGGGAGCCGCTCGGAATCCGGGCCGCACCCCACCCCGGTGGATAACGTCGTCATTTCCGCCAATACCTTCTATCGCGTGGGGCGCGCGATCGCAGATAGCGGCCTCCCGATCCGACATCTGGTCATCACTCATAATGAGTTTGGCGGGTACGACAACGGCTTGCTGCTCACAGGCGCCGGTGCGAGGCTCACCCAGCCGTACCGTATCGATGACGCGATCATCAGGTGGAATCGCTTCGTTCCCGGTAGCTACCTCAATATTTCGCAACGGCAAGGGTCGATTGCCACACAGATTGGCGCATCGAGCCGATTGGACTTCAGCTCGAATGTGGCCGACGGAACGAGCCGCGAGGGGCTGCAGCAGCCGGATGATCCACCGGGTTGGCGCGCCGCGTTTTTCTGGAACCTCAATAACAATCACGAAGGGATCCTCATCGCCGAGAACCGGGTCGATTGCGCAGGCGACAAGGCCGGCGATGGAGAGGCTATCGCCTTCGACTGGAGTGGTGACACGTTCGGCTTCGACGCCGCCGGCGCGGTAGAGGCTGCTGGAGTGAACTGGCTCCGAGTGCGCGCCCGGCTGCTTCACGAGCACTACGGACAGCCGGTGCCGACCGATTATTACCGAGGCCACTGGATCTTGGCTGTCGACCGCTCCGACATCGAGCAAGCGCGGCGGCTCGAGAGCTACTCCGAGAATCCTGACGGGACGATCACGTTGCGCGTCTCGCCTGACTGGGATGTGGTCCCCGACAAAGGGCGCGTCGTGATCGGCACACTGTACTGGCAGGTCTACGTGGTCGCAAACGAGGTCACGCAGGCTGCGCCCCCGTGCAGAAAGTCGAATCTCACCGATTCACGCGGGGGGCTCATCGGGTTCTGGGCTCCGGTGGCGGATTCCGTGATCCACGGGAACGAGCAGACCGAGACCGACGGAATCGGGTTTCTGGTGGGCTACAGCGCGCGTGCCGCTTCATGCCCTACTTGCGTCGGCTCGGTGTCGTTCGTGGCGTCTCTCGAGATTCTCGGGAATGTGATCGATGGTGAATACGACTGGTCTTCCGACTGCAGTTGGTCGGGTATTCACGGCTACTTCGTAGCCACCCCCACGCCGGAGGCGCCCCCTCCAATATTGGGCTCTGGAGTCGTAATCGCACACAACACGATTTCCCACGCCGATGGACCACGGGGCGGAGCCATAGAATTTGCCGCGGCCGGAAAGGCAGGGCCCGATCCGGGTGATTGGCCGATGGTCCAAGGACCGCTCATCTACGGAAACGTGATTCGTGACATCGGTGGCCAGCCGCCGCACGCGAATTGTCGCAAGGACCAGCGCGGCCGCGTTGGAATTCGCCTTGAAGGTAAGGGAAATATCCGGGACGCGGTTCTAGACTCGAATCGCTGCGAAGCGGTGGAAAACCTGCTGGAGGACTCGGGCGCCGGTACGATGCGCATCTGCTCGGCGTGGGAAGCCAACTCGTGCGAATGTCCGGTGCGCTGAGCGCCCTGCATACCAATGTTGCCGCACTGTGACATCCGCAGCAGCTCATGCAGCCTCCTGCCAACATGACAGTTTGATGACGAGGCTCCGGCGACGAGACAGAGAGTTTGGCTTACAACGCGGGCCACAATAGAATGGCTCATCGACCAGGATATACACCATGCACGATACGGCCATCCAGAACGGAACACGCTTTTTCGATACTTATGTCAGCCGCATGGGAAGCGTCACGGTTCTCGATATTGGCGCGCAAAATGTCAATGGATCGCTGAAGGACCTGTGTCCGAACAACGCGAAGTACGTCGGGCTGGATTTCATCGCCGGCAAGGACGTCGACATCGTGCTCGAGGATCCCTACAGTCTGCCCGTCGAGCAGGAGCTCGCCGACGTGGTTGTCAGCTCCTCGTGTTTCGAGCACTCGGAGATGTTCTGGCTGCTCTATCTTGAGATCATGCGGGTGCTCAAGCCCTCGGGTCTGTTCTACCTCAACGTGCCCTCCAACGGGCCCTATCATCGCTTTCCCGTGGACTGCTGGCGGTTCTACCCGGACAGCGGAGCGGCGCTCGTGCGCTGGGGACGAAGAAATGGCGTGCACGGCGCGCTGCTCGAGTCGTACATCTGCAACCAGTACATGGAGAGTTGGAACGACGTCGTCTGTGTCTTCGTGAAGGACGAGACCCAGGCGAATCGATATCCGGCGCGGATTCTGGATACCTTCACCAAGTTCGCGAACGGCACGGTCCGGATGCCTGACGGCCAGATGCAGGCACGAAACCCGCGCACTCGATCGCAGGACCAGAGCTACCGGGGCTGGATGCTGCACAAGCGACTCGAGCAGCTGCGATTGCACTTGACCCCGAAATGACCTGCCTCTCGTACAGACAGTAATCCTCGAGCCATGAGGGGATCCCCGTATGCTCGCGGCCACGCTGTCCGCACTTTTCCGGCGCCGGCTGGTCAGCAATGCGCTATCGCTGTATGCCGTCCAGGGACTGAACTACCTGACGCCATTGCTGGTGCTGCCCTTCGTGCTGCGGGCCCTGGGTCCAGAAGGATACGGCTCCATCGTGCTGGCTCAGGCGCTGCTGGGCTATGCAGCCATCCTCACCAACTTCGGTTTCAACTTCACCGCCGCCCGTGATATTTCCGTCGCCAGGCGCGACCCGCAGGAGATCGCGCGGGTCTACTGGACCACCATGGTCGCCAAGGGCCTGTTGCTGCTCCTCAGCTTCGTCCTGCTCCTGATAATCGTCCTGGTCACACCGGCCTTTCGATCCCACTGGAGCGTCTACCTGGCGTGCAGCGTGCTCATCGTCGGCGAGTTTGCCTTTCCGCAGTGGTACTTCCAGGGGTTGGAGAGACTCAAGGAAGTCGCTCTCGTGCAGGCGATTTCCAAGGTGGCGACCGCCGGCGCTACGGTCGCCCTCGTCAGGTCGCCCTCCGATGTGACGCTGGCGGCGCTGCTAACGTCCGCACCGCAGCTCGTTGGCGTCGTGGTGGCCATGCTGCTCGGTCAGGCGATCGCGCCGGCCTCTCTTCACGTGCCGAACGGCGCGGAGATCCGTGCCGCGCTCGGAAAGAGCTGGCACATGTTCGCCTCCAGTGTCGCTACGATGTTATATCTAAATACCAATGCGTTCGTGCTCGGACTGATGTGCAGTGCCACAGCCGTGGCCGAGTATGGACTCGCCAACCGGTTGGTCAGTATGTTGCAGGGAATATCCGCTCCGACCACGCAAGCGGTGTTCCCGCGCGCGAGCCTGCTTTTTGCCGAGCAACCCGGCGCCGCGTGGGTCCTGATCTGGCGCGTGGCGAAGGTGCTCCTGCCGCTCATTGGCGGCGCTTCCTTGCTGCTCGGTGTGTTCGCTCCACAGGTGGTGGGTTTTCTGGGCGGCTCGGCGTACGAAGGCGCGGTGCCCGCCGTCAGAATCATGTTGCTCAACCCCGTGCTGATCGCCGCAGCGGGCATTCCGGCACAGATCATCATGATCAACACCGGCCTCACCAGCCAGATGCTCCGGATCTATCTTTCCGTCGGACTGGTCAATCTTGTGTTGCTCCCCATGCTCGTTGAAAATTTCGCGGCGAACGGGGCTGCCGTGAGCCTGACCATCGCCGAGACGCTCGCATGCTCACTGCTGGCGGGAACGGTGTGGAAGCACCGCGTCCGACTTGGGTTGAGCGCTGCCCAGGTGCGCAAAGGATCGGCGCGGTGAGTCCGATGCCGTTCGCCCCGGCCGCTCCCGCAGTTGCCGTGGTCCTCGTGAACTGGAACAGCTGGGAGAACGTGATCGAGTGTCTCGACTCACTCGTCACTCAATCGCATTCCAACTTCCACGTGTTCGTGGTCGATAACGAATCGCATGACGGATCGGTCGAGCAGATCACGCAGTGGTGCGCGGCGCCCCGCGCGACTCCCGGCTGGCGCTCGCCTGCCGGTGTCGAGCGAGGAACCCAGCGCAGTTTGATTGCGCCTATTGTCCTTCGCGTAGTCGACCGGCCAGAGCACCCGTTGCCACCTCCGCCGGCGGAATGCCGTGTGACAGTCGTGCGATCAGGTGCCAACCTGGGGTTCGCGGGTGGCTGCAATGTGGGCATGCGCGCCGCAGGACTGGCAGCGTTCGAATTCTTCTGGCTGCTGAACACCGATACCGTGGCACACCGGGACGCCCTGCGGGCGCTTACCCGACGTGCCCAGGCCGATGCCACTCTCGGCATGGTCGGCTCGACCCTGCGGTATTACGATAGACCGGATATCGTGCAGGCTCTCGGCGGCTCGATCATGGAGCCCGGCACTCTCACCACTCGGCACATTGGGACAGGCGCGCGGCTGGACAGCCTGAAGATCGACCCGGCCGAGGTGGAGCGCAAATTGTTCTATATATTCGGCGCCTCGATGCTCGTCTCGCGTCAGTTCGTCCGGGAGATTGGGCTGATGCAGGAAGACTACTTCCTGTATTACGAAGAAATTGACTGGGCGATGCGCGGGCGGCGGCGGTTCGGGCTTGGATACGCACCCGACAGCCATATCTTTCACAAGTCAGGTGCGAGCAGCTCGAAGGTCGTCTCCGCTTTCAGCACGAACCTGTACTATCGAAACCGGATTCGATTCGCCGCTCGCTTCTTTCCGGACCGGCTCGGTACGATACGGCGTGGATTGTGGTTCGAGCTGCTGTTTCACTTCCGACACCGCAACTGGGTGCACGCGCGGATTGTCATCACCGTTCTCTGGAATGCTGCCAGGATCGCGGCACAGGTGGGCAAGAGCGATCAGGGAAGCGCGGCGTATCCGGAGATCGGACGACCCGTCAGCCGACCGCCAGGGATGGGATGAGTGCGCGCTTGCTACTTTCCGGCGTAGCTAGCCCGCAACAGCAGTCGTACTGGCTGCGAACCGCGGCTCCCTGAGCGGCAACAGCCCGCCGGCGAGACGGTCACGGACCACCTGGGCGACCAGGTCGGCGTCGATCGTGGTGCGCTGTTCGGAGAAGCCGTATACCAGCGCGGTGTCGCATATCATGTTGACGAGCCGAGGAACGCCGCCGGCGCATTCGTGGACCATGTGCAGGGCGTCAGTGGTAAAGAGGTCGGTACGGCTGCCGGCAACCCGCAGCCGATGCTGGACGTAGCCGAGTGTCTCGTTCGGCTGCAGGGCATCGAGGTGATAGTCGATCGAGATGCGTTGCGCGAACTGGCGCAGCTCCTGCAGCCGCAGCAGATCGCGCAGCTCCGGCTGCCCGATCAGAATGGTCTGCAGCAGCATCTCCTTGCCGGCGTTGAGATTCGAGAGGACGCGCAGGTCCTCGAGGCCGCCAACGCCCAGATTCTGCGCTTCGTCGATGACCACGACGATGCGCTGCCCATCGTGGTACTCGCTCTTGGCATGCCGCGCGAACTTGCGATAGAGCTCACCAGGCGATGCCTGACCCGGATCGAGACCCAGGGCCTCCACGATCCAGGGCAGCAGCGACCCGAACCCCGGATGGGTGTTCGTGATGAATGCGACATTGAGCTTACGATCGATCTGCTCCAGAAAGCGTCGTACCACCGTCGTCTTGCCGCAGCCCACTTCGCCCGTGACGAGCGCAAAACCGGAAGCTTCCTCGATGACGTACTCGAGCATTGCGAGCACGTGACCGTGCCGCTCCGAGGGAAATAGAAAGGAGGGATCGGGACTCAGAGAGAACGGCTTCTCGCGCAGCCCGTAGAATTTCTCGTACACGATGTCGCCTCAGTAAGCCCGCTGCTCTGATTCGGTCGAGCAATTGAGGACGGTCCCGAGGACCCGCGTATTCTTCAGAAGCTCCATGACACGGACGATATCCTCTCTCCTGGTTCGCCGCTCGGACGCGACCAGCACGACCGCATCCAGCAGTGGCGCAATGGTCAGTGCGTCATCACTCAGCAGCACGGGAGGTAGATCCACGAGTATCAGCCGGCCGGGGTCGCGGTCGCGGCCCTTGAGGTCGTTGAGCAGCCTGCGAGTGCCAAGCCCCGCGAGGATCTCGGAGCTACCCGGGACGGGGCTCAGCGTCGGCAGCACATACAGGCGCTCCACGCCCTGAATGCCGTAGCAGACATTTTTCGTAGGCTCATCGCCACTGAACCAGGCTTCGAGACCGCGCTCGGGCCGAAGGCCTAGCGTGTGCGCCATGGCCGGTCGGCGCAGATCGAGGTCGGCGAGGATGACGGTCTGATTGGGCTCAGCCGCTAACCCCAGAGCAAGGTTGATCGCCGTGAGCGTCTTCCCTTCGCCGTTCACCGCGCTGACGATACCCAGCGTCGTGAGATTGTGCGCACGTGAGGTCTGCAGAATCTGCGTGCGCAACATCCGGTACGCCCTCCCCGCGGGCTGATCCTCGTCCGCGGAGATGACCCGGTATTGCTCCAGCTTGTTTCGATCGAGCGAGAGGACCCCGCGGGACTCGACGACGCTGAGCGCAAACTCACGCGTAAACGCTGCCCGCTCGATCCTCGGATCCTCTTCAGCGAACGTATCTTGACCGCGTTCGAATGTATCTTGACTGCGTTGCAGCTTGGCGAGATCGAGCGCTCGCTGAATTCTATCCATGACTGGTTCCGTTATCCGAAGCCGAAACGCCGGCTGACGGAAAACCAGAGTACATCGAGCGGGCGGTAGAACAGATGAACGAGAACTACAGCTACGCAGACCGCGGCGACTGCGGATCCGGCGGTAGCCCACATCCGACGCCACGCGGCACGGATCTCAGCCTTCGTGACGATGTACGGCACCAGTGCCAGAGGCGCCGTCCCGAGCAGCTCCTGAAGATCGGATCGGCCCCGTATGCTCGTATCGAATCTCTCTGTCATCATCAGAGTGCCCACGGCGAGGCCGACACTCAACACGAGACCCAGAGCCAGAATCAGCACGCGGTTGGGACTGACGGGTCGTTCCGGCGGCAGCGGCGGGTCAATCAGGGTGAAACGTTCTCCCTTGCGATCCGCCTCCAGATTTTGCGCTGCCTTCGCTTCCTGTTGCTTGGAGCGCACTTCGGCATATTTCAGCCGCGCGTTCTCATAGTCGCGTGTCAGCTCGTGGTAACGCTTCTCCACTTGCGGCGAGAGACTGATGTTGCGCTGATATTCCTCGATCTGCGCGCGTAACTTGGCCATCTGCTCTTGCAATGCCGCGAGATCGTTCTTGGTAGCCGACAACTGGGCCTGAATCTGTACGTACGCGGGATTGTCCGCTTCCACCGGCGCGGTCGAGCTGGCGCCGGCATCCGCTGGCATGGCTGCCAGCTCACCCTCGAGCGTGGTGACTTCGCGCTGCAGACTGATCCGATCGGGATGGTCGGGCCCGTAGCGTTGCTCCGCATCGGCCAGCTCCGCACGGGCATGCTCCAAGCGGCGACGCAGATCGTTCCTCTCCTGGCCCGGCGGGGATCCATCATGCGAACCCCCCGCCTCCTTCTCGAGCCCCGCGACCTCACGCTCGTACATGGCGATGTCAGGATGATCGGGACCGTAGCGAGCGCGTGCCCCATCCAGATGGGACCGGGCCATCTTCAGGCGATCGGCCGACGAGATGATCCGCTCGCCGGTATCAGAGAAGACCGCGGAATTCGGTCTCAGCTGAGCCAGCTGGGCTTCCAGGAATACCTTCTGCTGCTCGAGCGAGGTCTGTCGGGCCTCCTGGTTGCGTAGATCCTCCTCGGTCCGGTCGAGCAACTGCATGTTGAGAGGCGTGAGGTCGGGCAGCTTGTGCAGGTTCTTGTCCTTGAACTCGGCGAGCTGTCCTTCGAGATCGGCGATCTGGTGGCTCAAGCGATCGGCCTCCGACTCGAGGAAGGTGGTCGCATCGCGGGCGAGCTGGGTGCGATTGTTGAGATTCTCGTTCAGATACAGCGTCGTCAGCTCGTTGGCAACTTTGGCCGCCAGGTCCGGCGACGTGCTGGAATAGGACACCTCAAACGCAATGGTGGCCGAAGTCGGCCGGCCGCTGCGCGGATCGATCACATCGGCGCTGATCATTTTCAGCCCGATATCCTTCCGCATCCTTTCGAGCAGCGCCTCACGGGTGTCGGTCGCGCGCTGCCGTGCATACAGGTCGTAGTGGCGAATGATGCCCAGCAGGGTCTCCGTATTCATAACGCGCTTGCTGATGATCTGCACGCGCTCGTCTGCATAAGAGGTGACGGTGGAGCGCACGAAGTCCTGAGGCATTTCCTGCTGCTCGATCAAGATCGTACCCGCGGAGCGGTAGTGCGCTGGAAGCAGGAACGCGAGCAGCAGCGTCATGGAAAAACCCGCTGCGAACGCCGCCGCGAGCTGCAGCCGCCGATACTTCGTCGCCGCGAGATAGTCCTGCAAGCTCTTGGTGCGGGTCACGTCGGTATTCATGGTCCGCCTAGCGCGAGATCACACTCGCGAGTGGGGTCCACGTCAACGTCAACCCGCCGCGCCATTCCTTTACGTCCTGATCGGAGTGGAAAGCCGAGGCTCGCAATCCCGTGATGGTCGTGCCGACTGTCCAATGCTCGCCGACCTGCCAATCGAGATCGAGGTCCACGGTGTCGTACTTGCGGCGGTCGATCCCCAGCAGTTCCGCGGTCTCGTTATTGAGAACCCGCGCCAAGGAGAGCTTGGCATCGAGATACGGAGTCACATGGTACAAGGCTGAGCCACCGTATTGCTGCCGCTCGACCGCGAAGCCGGTGCCGTAGGGGACCAGACTGCGCGAGTAGGTCAGAGCGAAATTGCCCCGTGGCATGAAGCGGGTGAGAGACACTGTTGCATTTGTGCCGTTGCTGTTCGTTCCGTATAGAAATCGGCGGCTCTCTCCAACGCTCCCGTCCAGAATCACCCGATCGGAAATCGTGTAGAGAAGCTCGGCCTGCACCCCGGCCTCGTGGCTCGACCCGCCGGCGCGATCGCTGACGAGCTTATTGCCAACGGCATTCAGCGTGAGGCTGGTGCGCTCGGAGAGCACGAAGCGCTCGCCGAGCGAGCCCGAATAGTAGCGGTATCCCGGCAGGTCCACCTGCCCGGGGCCCTGGTAGCTGACGCCCGCGTAATAGAACTGACTGACGAAACTGCGGCGCTCGGTGTGCATCCAGGAAAAGCTGCCGGTCGCATTGAGACTATGCTGGTTGGTATCGTTGCGTGTGACGCCCGTCTCCAGCAGCTCGCTCAGCAGCGTACTCTGAACCTGGTAGGTGCTCGACAGGGTCAGCTGGCTACGATCACCCAGGTGATCGAACTGCCCGAATATCTCGCGGTCGCTCACATCCGCGATCCTGCTGTCGTCATAGCGGCGGGTGAAGAACCGTGGCTCGAGCACGAGTGAGCTCGTCTCGATAGCGGTCTTGAGACGCACGCTGGCCCCGAGTGAGCCGCCGGAGGCATTCTCCTGGTCCGGGGTCAGTCGCGGATTGGTGTCATCGAACAACGAGAAGTTCATCGAAGGTTGCGCCGACCACTCCGCCGCCACGCACGGCTGCACCGAGCACAGCGCCCAGCAACCCACAGCCGTCGGATAGACCAGGGATCTCATTTCGGATTCGTGTGGCCGGATATCGGGATCGGCTGACGGGGCAGTTGCGTCACTCACGGTACGACCACGGTGTCACCGCTCTGGAGCTGAATGTTCTGCGACAAATTTCGACCGCGAGAGACGTCCGAGTAGCGGAACGGAATGCTCTCTTGCGCCCCATTCTGCCGCCGCAGGATGACGATATCGTTGAGAGCCGCGAACGAGGTCGTGCCGCCGGCGAGACTGATGGCCTGCATGACGTCGATGGGACTGCTGTAAGGAAAATCACCGGGATGGTTAACTCGTCCCACGACGTAGATGCGGGCTCCGATCTGTCGCAACATCACCGTGACCACCGGATTGGGGATGTAGCGCTTGAGGCGGTCAGCCAGCAGGCTGCGAATCTCTTCGACGGACTTGTCGGCCGTGTCCACTTCGCCAGCGAGTGGGAAGGTGAAGCCGCCGTCCGGCCGCACCAAAATCTCCTGCTGCTGCAGGTCCGTCTCCTTCCAGACCGAGACGGTGAGGACGTCGCCAGGCTGCACTTTGTAAGCAGGTCGCGCCCCGCTGACCGGACTCGTCAGCGGCTTAGTGACCACCGTCGCGGAACTGGCAGTGAGCGCGCTCGCCTGCGGCTCTGTGTCGGCGGCTCCGGCCACGCGAGACAGACACACGGCCAACAACGCCGTTACGAGACAGTTTCTGAGAGCGCACATAATCGTTCTTTGTAGTGGCGGAATGTCTGGCATCCGCGAATCGCGCATGCCAGACATTTGTCATACTAAGAGCAGTACATGACGCTTTCGTTTCGACCGACGCGCCGTCGTCAGCTCAGCAAAGAGACTCAGGCCGTCAACGACTGACCGCTCGAGCCGGCAGCATGGCTCTCGCGTGAGAACGGCCCGAATACACAGGCTGCGCCGACCGTGAGGATCCCGAGGATCAGCAGCACGAGACTCGCCGACAGCGGCACGGCTGACGGGGTAAACGCGAGGGTGTATGAAAACAGCCCCGTGTTCAAGTCGGGATTTGCGTTTCCCAGCACGTGGGCGAAGTAGCTGACCCCCGGCGTTACATCGAACGAGACCGACGGCGTGTTCAGAGCGGAGAACGACGCAATCACGCTGCTCGTCGTGGTGGCGACAAAGTTCAACGAGGACAGAGCGTCGGAGCTGGGCCAATTCAACGGGGTGAGCGTCGCGACCACGGTTCCTGCGGACTGAGGTGTGAACCCAAAGTCCTCGCTCAGCGAGCCGATCACCATATTGGTCTGCTGCGTGAGCACCATGTCCGCCTCAGCTCGCGGTGCCCCCACGAGGGCCAGGAGGCCGACCGCAGCAACCGCCGCCACTCGGGTTATCAATGAATGCAGGATCTTTGGGATACGCATGACTTCATCCTTTGGCTATCTCAGATTGATCGGCGGCCACAGCGAGCCGGATCGGTGCCCGCGGGGCTTCAGGTTCGACTGGGGGGCGGTACACGTACTTGGCGTACAGGTACTGCCGTAAGGACTCCGAAAGCTGAGCGGAGGTGCGGCCCCAGCTTTCGGGACGCTGATCCAGCTCGCTCAGCTTGAGAGCGGCATACGGCTCTTGGCTGCTGGTGAGCGCCAGGAGGGCGATGTCATCCCGCTCCACGCGGCGATCGATATCGACACCCCCATTGATGATTGCTTCCAGGCGCACGGCGTCGATGTCGAAAAAGCGCAGCAGCTCTGCGCCTGATTCGACGAACACCGGCACGAGGTTCTTGCCGTGGACTTCCGGGTCATAGAGCGGCCCCAGCCGGGCCAACATGCTCTTCACGGCGAATCGGATGACGTCGGAGTCGCGGACCCCGAGGCGGCCCGCGAGCTTTTTCACCTTGCGGACGTCCGCGGCATTCATCCGGATCGACACAGCCTGCTTGCGACTTTCCACCACGACCTGCCCTTTCCGTGTATGCGGATTGTTGCTCCGCTTTCCATAAGACTGTAGGCAGGGAGTATTTCAGTCCTTTGTCGATTAGATGACGTTGGCCCAGCTATTGTCCGGGGACAGTCCGGCAGCTGGTGTGCGAAGAGAATGCGGAAAGTCCGCGGCGGCTACGGAATGTGGAAGTCAGTTGCAGGTTCCCGGAAAACGTAACGGCGGCGACACGCGGCGCTGCTACACACGAGCCCCATGGAATCGATTCCCGGCCTCATCGAACCGCCAGGGCGCGACGCGACCTCCGCATACGAACCCATGAAAGCGACGCGCCTGTCCCGAGCGGCTCTGCTGGCTACCGTGATTGCGGCACTCGGCGTGGCACCGACGGCCTCCGCCATCATGGCGGGCAGGGCGCCGGACTCACCAAGCGCGCGTATTGATCCCAACACGACCAATTCGCCCTATGCGGGTGTGGGATCGGTAGTAGTGGGGGGCAGCTCACTCTCCGGAGTGGTCATCGCCACGCAGTACGTCCTGACCGCGGGACACATAGTCGCCGGTCAGGCGCCTTCGAACGTGCAATTCGTGCTGAACACCGGCTCGGTTCCTTGGGTATCGAGCGTGGAGTCGATCACCGTCTATCCGACCTTCGCCTTCCCTTACGACGACCTGGCGATCATCAAGCTGACGAGCCCGGTACCGGCCGGAGTGCCGATCTACTCGATGTACAGTGGTGCGCTCACCACCGGTCTCACGGTGACCCTCGTTGGATACGGATCGTCCGGCAACGGCGATGTGGGCGTTACAGTCAATGGGGCTTCAACGGTGAAGCGTGTCGGCGGGAATGTCGTGGATTCTCTGCAGACAACCCTCGACACTAGCGGTAAGACGAGCCGCTTCTTCGTCTACGATTTCGATGGGCCGACGGGAAGCGGCTCTTTGGGGGGACCGACCATCGGCAATGCAATCGAAAGCGTGGTGGCGGTCGGGGACTCAGGCAGTCCCGCGTTCGTCAAGAACGGTGCCGCCCTGCAGTTGTTCGGGATCAACAACTTCGTAGCCCCGCAGCCGGGCACCGGCACCACGGTGACCTACGAGTTCGGAACGATTGGAGGCGGCATCGTGGCCTGCGATCCCCGGTTCGCCACGTGGCTATATCAGACGACCAACGGCACATTGGGAGTCGGGTACGAAGCGAGCGGCGATGGGCCGCTGCCGGACTGGGCCTATCTGTCGCTCGCGGTCACACTGTTTGGGTTAGCCGCGGTGCGCCTGCGACACGGTGGCGCCGTGTCCACCTGATGAGGCCGGGTGAAAGGGCGTGACGGTGACGGACTCGTGGCGCGGAGCACGCCCGGTCAGCGCGATGACAGCGACGCTGCCTGTCAGCGCAAGCAATATCCGCCCGCCCGCTTCCATGAATCGACCCCAGCGATCCCACCCCGTAACCGGGTCCGCGACGCCGTCGAGCACCGCGGAAGCCTGGCCGAGAGGAGCGAGAAGCTGACAGACCGTGGTGACGGCCTCGAGGCACAGGAACACCGGCACCGCAGCGATGAACCGTCCCCAACGCTGACGGAGCGACGCAGCCGGCCAGCCGAGCACGAGCGACCAGAAGACAAGAGGCGATTGGATCGTCGCTCCAACATGGATGCTGCTCTCGATGATCGCCCCGGGTGTCACGTCCTCGCGGTGCTTGCGCACCGCCGCATCCATCGTCAGAAACCGCCCCGGCGTGGCAACTCCCAGCGCTCCGACTTCCATTCCCAGGATTTCCCACGGATGAGTGCCTGCGATGGCACGCGCCAGTAGCTCGTAGCAGGGTCGCATCAGGCGTGCATAGGGCTCCGCCGCAGTGGTGCCGAGAGCTACGGCGACGACGGCGACGAGGACCAGCGGACCTCAAGCGACACTGCCGGCTTCCTGAGCCCTGGCAGAAGAGGCGCCGGTTGCTGACAACCAATGCAGGAAGTACAGCCCTACGCAGATCACCGGCAAAAGTGGCGCCACGACTCCATGCACCGCCTCCCAACTTCCACGGGAAAAGCGCAGTGTCCAGAAGAGAAGTGTCAGGCGCGCTGCACCGGACGCGCAGCTCAGGGCGGTCCCGATGAGCAGACCAACGACTGTGGGCCGCAGCGGAGCTCCATACGCGAGGATGGCTGCGACCAGGAGCAGTAGAATCTCGGTGCCTTCGCAACCGCGCACGATTCGCACCTGGGCGTGCAACGACGCGAGTGCGCGCCCGGTACAACGGACACCCTCGTGGGGGAGCTGGACATCAAGGAGAAGCGCCGCCGGCTCGCAGATCGCGCGCTCGACGAGAAAGTTTTCGAATAAGGTCCCCCGCAGTGCTTCCAG
>DATEJM010000072.1:0-11563 GCA_035277965.1 Steroidobacteraceae bacterium
GTCCTCATGTCCTGATGTCGAGCGAACCGCTGACCGCGTTAGCGGCGCATGGGTATTTCGCGGTACTCGTGTGCCTGTCACCGCGATGTTTGAAAATATCGAAGACGGCGCTACCGTGCAGGACTTCCTGGAGTGGTTTCCAGGCGTCACGGCGCAGCAGGCTCGGAGCGTTCTGGAGCACGCAGCCAGGTCTCTGGAAGTCGCGTGAGTGCGGATTCTGTTCGATCAGGGGACTCCGGCTCCGCTTCGTAGCCACCTCGCTCCGCATCAAGTGAGCACTGCTTTTGAGCTGAACTGGGGGCAGCTCAAGAATGGCGACTTGCTGTCCGAGGCAGAGAAGGCTGGCTTCGACGTGCTGGTCACAACCGACCAGAATCTTAAATACCAACAGAATCTAAGTGCCCGCCGAATCGGCGTCGTAGTGATCGACACCACGAGTTGGCCGCGCATCAAGAAGGGCGTCGCCGGAGTGGTCGATGCGATCAACGGCGCAAAGCATGGCAGCTACGTCGAGGTTCCCATCCCGTAGCGGCCACATATCTTGCGAAGAATACGGGTGGGTATTGCGGGCTAAACGGCACAGGAGTTTCGTGTCCGATCAGCGGAAGCGCGCAGGTTCCAGCACCCTGATCGTTTGGCTGCGGGAAAATGCAGTGATTGGAGCCGCCGGCACGTCTACGGGAAATCTACCGGCGAGGAAGCCGGTAGATAATCCTTCGGGAAGCATCAACAGTAACTATGTCTGTCGTGGCTGAGCGCTACGGCGTCTGATGCTATAGTAACGATTGACGTTACTAACGCAGTGCGTTACTGTAAGGGTCCGGTGATCAAGTCTTTTCGGGACAAGGAGACTAAGAAGGTCTGGAAGCGTGAGTATTCGAAGAAGCTTCCACATGACATCCAGGAGCGGGCGCTGATGAAATTGCAGCAACTGCATGCGGCGGGCGATCTGAGGGATCTCTCGGTCCCGGCGTCCAATCAACTCGAAGCCCTGAAGGGTGACCGTAAGGGCGAGTACAGTATCCGCATCAACAACCAATGGCGGATCTGCTTCAAGTGGGATGCAGGTCATGCCTCGGATGTTGAAATTACGGATTATCACTGAGTCGGGAAATCCACCATGGCGTCAAAGAAGATCAAGCTTGCCCATCCAGGCAAAATTCTACGGGAGGAGTTCATGGAGCCCGTGGGACTGTCGGCCTATGCTCTTGCGAAGGCGCTCGATGTGCCACTGCCGCGGGTGAACGACATCGTTCGAGAGAAGCGTGCGATTTCGCCAGAGATGGCTGTGCTGCTGTCGAAGTATTTTGGCACGTCGGACGGGTACTGGATCAATCTGCAATCTCACTATGATCTCGAGCTGGCCAAGGATCGAGTTGCCAAGCAGGCAGCGCGTATTCAACCTCATCCTCATGATGAGAGCGGCGCATTGCAGCCCGTCTGATTGCCGGGCCGAAATATCCGGATCAAGTTATTGTTAAACGTCTGTCTATTGTCCGGGTGTTGCTGGTGGTAATTCTCGAAAGAATGGGCCCCGACCAATAGAAAAATATTACCAGCAGTATCTGGCGAAGAATCCGGATGGGTATTGCGGGATTGGAGGGTGTGGAGTTCGCTTTGATTCTGCGGAGTTACGAGAGCGTCAGAAGGTGTAGGGTGCGGAGTGACCCGGTTTCATGCGGGAGACAAAGCGTTACCAGCTGTTGGATTGAAGACCCTGCGGATTTCTGCAGGAAAATGGCCGATGATTGCGGCGCTGAAGTCTACCGGAATTCTACCGTTGGTTCGGTGCTAGGAAAGTCCGCGGGGAAGGACTCATACCCCGGGGTCGCGACGTAGCACCCATGCTCAAAGTTGCGGCAAAGGTGGGGTCGCGGTATCGTTAAATTTATGAACCCAGCTATCTCGAGTAACGCGGAGATTATGGGAGGTACGCCATGCCTGACCGGGACGCGCGTGCCCTTTCAGACATTGCTGGACTATCTTGAGGGCGGAGATTCGTTGGACGAATTTCTAGAGGACTTCCCTAGCGTACGCCGCGAGCTTGCTGTCGCGGCGCTTCAACAAGCCGGGGACTTGGCGCTCGCGCATGCGCGTGTTGCTTGACGAGTGCGTCCCGAAACGGCTCCGAATAGAATTGCCTGCCCACGCAGTCCGTACTGTTGCGGAGATGGGGTGGTCAGGTATCAAGAACGGTGAGCTGCTGCAAAAAGCCGCTACTGAGTTCGACTGTTTTCTCACCGTCGATCGGAATCTACAGTTCCAACAGCGCATCGATGCTCTGCCCCTTTCGGTGTTGGTAATCCGAGCTCCGGACAATCGACTTGAGACATTACGGCCGTTGATGGCGGAGGTTCGAGAGGCGCTCGTGTCTATAGGCTCCCACGAACTCAAGGTTGTTGGCGGTTAAGTCGGACCGCTAGTTACGTCCGGGCGACCGACCAATTACCAAACGGAGTGCAGTTATTCCTCAACTCAAAGGGCATGGTGCTGACTGTTCACTCAAAACGAGACGACTTGTTGTTCACGCCTAGCCGCGACGACCGAGGACGGATCACGTGGACTTGTAGTGGTGCCGAAGGGGTCAGGCCGCAGCAGCTACCGTCATTCTGCCGCTGAATGGAGGCCCTGTAGAGCAAAACCTGGCCTATTCAGGGCACTGGAATCTACCTGAGGTCTCAGTCGTCCCAAGTGTGACGCAGTTCGCGCGCGTAACGCATTCTGTTACATCGAAGCGGCGAATTGTGACGCGTGCACAGGCTGTCACCTGCCATTCGGCGCAGCCCCGGTCCAGTATTCACTGGCCAGATGCCCTGGGGGGGCGAAACATGGTGTAGTCGGGCGGGCCGACCGCCGCTCCGTTATAGCCGGGGAGGTGCATTAAAGTGTCCAACGCGAAGGGCGGCCCCTGCGCCACAGCCGTTCTTGCAATGATCGGTGCGCTAACCGTCCTCGGTGGTTGCAACGACAACTTCTCCAGCGCGGCCAGCACCGAACCATCGCCGAAGGAATTCACCATCGGCGGTACTGTCTCCGGACTCGCGAACGGCGCGTCCTTTGTGTTGAGAAATAACCAGGCGAGTTCCCTCACGATCTCGGCCAATGGGACGTTCACTTTCGCCCCGCCGGTGGTAGCCAATGGCTTCTACGGCGTCACAGTCGAGCGGCAGCCTGCGGGTCAGACCTGCACCGTTTCAAACGGTAGCGGCAGTGGTGTCACGGCCAACGTCTCCAATGTGACCGTAGTTTGTTCAATTGATAGCTACATAATCTCCGGCAGCGTCTCGGGACTGGGTAGCGGCATGCAGGTCGTGTTGGGCGACAATGGCGCCGACGCGACGACGGTAGCGGTCAACGGTAATTTCGCTTTCCGGACACAGATCGCATACAACGGCTCCTATGCGGTGACCGTAGAGAACCAACCGGCGGGTGAGACGTGCACAGTCTCGAACGGCACGGGTGCAGGGGTCGCGGCAGATGTGTCGAATGTGGCAGTTATGTGCTCTGCAAACTCCTATTCCATCGGCGGAATGGTCTCGGGCCTGGGAGTGGGCTTGCAGGTCACCCTGGACAACAATAGTTCCGATCCCGTTACCCTCGCCGCCAATGGCGTATTCACCTTTGGGACGCATGTGGTGGAACAGGGTTCATATAACGTCACGGTGGGAACGCAACCGATCGGCCAAATCTGCACTGTTACGAACGGCACCGGATCCGGCGTGTCCAACGACGTATCGGATGTCGCTATTGGCTGCTCGACGCGCACCTTTACAATAGGCGGGTCCGTGTCTGGACTTCCCAACGGGGCGCAAGTAACTCTCAACAACAATGGTGCGGATCCAAAGACCGTGGCAGCCAATGGCGCATTCACGTTTACCACGCCGGTTGCCTACAACAGTTCGTACACGGTGACCGTGGGCACGCAACCTGGCGGGCAGTATTGTGCCGTGTTGGGTGGCTCTGGGGCGCAGGTAGCGGCCGACGTAAACACGGTCGCGGTCAGTTGCTCCACGAATCCGACGACGTTTTCAGCTGCGGGAAACTATACGTGGACGGTGCCAATCGGCGTGACCTCGGTGCAGATCGTCGCCACAGGTGGGGGCGGCGGCGGTGGCGGCATGTACGGCACCAACCCGAGCCAGCCCGGCGGTGCCGGAGCGCTCGTGACCAGTACGTTGGCGGTAACGGGCGGGCAGATACTCAACCTGACCGTCGGGGGTGGAGGCGGAAGTGGTTCCAATGGACCAGGCACCGCCGGCTCATACACCTGTGGGGCAGGCGGTGGTGGCGGCGGTTCGAGCAATGTCGACGCGGGTAGCGGTGTAGAAATTTTTGCGGGCGGCGGCGGCGGCGGTGGCGGCTGCAACAACGCGACGGCGGGCGGCGCCGGCGGCGGTAGTGGTGGCGTAGGTAGTGACGGGGGAGCAGGCTTTCAGGCTAGCGGTGGTCACGGTGGCAGTGGTGGTCTCGGGGGACTGGGTGCGACTCCGGGTAGACATGGATCGTATGGTGTCAATGGGAGCAATGGATCGGGAGGGGCCGGTGGTCACGGTGGCGCGAACGGTGGAAGTCTCCCTGGCGGTTCCGGAGGCACCAGCGTCGGCACCGGCACGGGCGGTAGCGCCGGTAACGGTCTCTCGGGTGGCGGTGGGGGCGGCTATGGCGGCGGAGGCAGCGGTACTCAGGCAACTGGTGGTGGTGCGGGAGGTAGCACCGGACCCGCAGGAAGTCTCTATGCGCCGGCGTCCAATGGCGGCGCTTCGGCTACGAATGGTGGCGATGGCTCGATAGTGATCACGATTCAATAGGTGCTCGGCCTCTTTGAGTGGATGGCTGTCGGCCAATGCCGCCGAATATCGTGCCGGATCCTGACCTTGCTGCGCTCCGTGAGGAGCATTGCGGCCTATCTGATTACCGGCCAAAAATACCCGGATGGAGTTATTGTTGAATGTCTGTCCATCAAAGGGGCAGAAAGTGTAAATGCAGGTGTGATCTCGGTTTCTGCGCCGCCCAAGGGCAAAGCGTCAGTTGAGCCGGCGTTGCTGAGGCAACGCCGGCCAGTACCGTGGTAATTGCAACGATCCCTAGCGCTTGTTCGCCTTTTTTTCCCTCTTTGCGGCGCGCTTTTCCTCCAGCGTCTTTTGCGGCTTCTTCTTATCGGACTTCTTCTGATCCATACCTTTACTCATGGGGGAGCTCCTGATCGGGTTGACCGCCATTATGGACCACTGGCCGGTCTTTCGCGATGCCGCCAGCGCCGTAATTGGACGGCAGGTAGCGTTTACCGGAAATCCACGCAACACCGGCCCTCACACCGCGTTGGAGTCCGTGCCGGGCACGCTATAAGAATGCGGTCGATAGTTTCCGTAATTCCCTGGACGATCGATTCACGCGGCCGTTTTCCGAAATTCCGATCGCGCGGTTTCCGACAGAAAGAACGTCGACGACGCTGGCAAAGGTGGCAGTCGAGGAGCGCCGCTCGAGCTCAGAGCGAAGTTTCCCCCGACGTTGCTCGTCACCGGGACCCGCGCGTTCGACCTCAGTCCCGCGATCGGCACGCACCGCGCGCTTTCGCAGGCGGGAGTCGATGCCTCGCTGCATGTCTTCGATGGTCTGGGCCACTGCTTTTACTATTTCGCGGGCACGCCTGAGAGCGACGATGCCTGCGATACGATGATCCGGTTCTTCCGGAAGCACCTCTCAAAGCCGAAGCGAATCTGAGCGGTGACCTTCGGCCGGCGTCCCGTGTCACGGAAGCCGTGCTTTCACATACCTGATATCGGCGGGACCGTGTGGGCACGCTTGCGTGCTTGCACTACATTGCTCGAGCGGTCAGAGGTGTTATCTGCAGCCAAGCGGCGCTGCAGTGCGAGCTGGGTCCGCCCGCCGATGCAATCGAACAATTGAAGGAGAAGAGGTAACCTGACTTGGCCGTGGTCTTCAAGAATAAGGAGCAACGTCGCCCGCGCATCGGCGCCGGGTCCGCATTTGCCGGCGACCGAATCGCCCCGGCAGCGGATCTGGCGAATAGCGGCGAGGTCGACTACATGATGTTCGACCGCCTCGGCGAGCAGACGATGACCCAGGCGGCGCTGCGCAAGATGAAGGATCCTCGGCGCGGCTATGATCCCGGCACCGCTGTCGTGCTCAAAGCGATGGGCAGCTTTCTGCAGCGGGGGGGTGTGGTGGTGGGCAGTTTTGGGCAGGCGAATGTGCCCGCCGCATTGGCCGAGGCGGCCGATGCCGCGCGTTCAGCTGGCCTCACGGGCCTCAAAATCGGCGCGATGCACGGCGGTTGTGTGCGCGATCACCTACTCATGAACAACATCGAGCTTCCCGAACTGGGATGCCGCATCGGTGATCTGGGCGATCGGTTGATCTGTGCCCACGCGTATTTAGGCGCGGAGGGATTCATCGAGTTGCTCGCTCAAGGTGCGACCTTCGTGTTGGGCGGACGCATCGCCGATCCCTCGATGGCAGTGGCCATCAGCTACGATGCGCTCGGCTGGGACGAACTGACGCCGCAGCGTGCCGCGCTCGGTACGTTGGCCGGGCACATGCTACAGGGCAGCACCGGCATCTCAGGGGGCGGTTTTGCGGACCCGCCTTACCGCATCGTGCCGGGCCTGGAGCCGCTCGGCTTTCCCTATGTCACGCTGACGGAGGAGGCGGTCCGGGTCACCAAGCTGCCCGGTGCCGGCGGCATGGTTACGGCCGAAACGGTCAAGTGCCGTGTCGGGTACGAGATTCACGATCCGCGTTCATACCTGACCCCCGATGTTGACGTGGACATGTCCATGATCGATCTCAGCGTGCCGGCGAAGGACGTCGTTGAGCTGCGCGGCATGGTCGGCAAGCCGCGACCCGAGAAGCTGCGGGCGCTGGTCGGGGTACGCAACGGCTTCAAGGCGATTTCCGAGGGATCGCTCGGAGGCAGCGGCTGCCTCGATCGCGCCAAGCTCGTCGAGGACATCATTCGCGAAAGAATCAAGCCGCACAGGCATGACATTCTCGACATGAAGTTCGAGATCTACGGGATCTCGACTCTGTACGGCAATCTGACCCACGTTTCGACCGGCCTGAACGAGCTTCGCTATCGCGTCGCGGCGCATTGCCGGACTCGGCAGGTCGCCAGGGAATTCTGCAATGAGGTGGGCATGGTCTACTTCGACCGGCCGGCCGGCATCGCAGGTCCGCGGTCGCAGATCATCGAAGCCTATAACATCATCGGTGTGCCCGTTGAGCGCAGCGCGGTCACCGTCGAGACCGAGGTGATCACCGTATGAAGCCCGGCGAAATCGCCTCCACCCGCCCAGGTGACACGAGATGCAAAGCGCAATACAGGACCAAGCGACGACGATTCAAGGGCTCAAGGTCGTTGATGCCGACACTCACTACTCCGAGCCGCATGATCTATGGACTCGGCGCGTGCCCGACAAGTGGAAGACCAAGGTTCCGCACGTGAAGCTGGGGCCGAAGGGCCGTCCGCATTGGTACATCAACGACGATCAAATCCTGCAGAAGAAGGTCGGCGCCTCCGCGGTGATACGCAGGGACGGCTCCAAGCAGTCGTTCTGGGAGTGGGATATCCGCAGCGGCCTGAGTCTCGAAGAGGCGGCTCCCGCATGTTACGACGGTAAAGAGCGCGTCAAGTTCATGGACGAGCAGGGTATATGGGCGCAAATCGTCTACGGCAACATTCTCGGGTTCGGCGGCCACCAGCTCGCCAAGTTGGATCCACGAGTCGCTCTGATGACCGTCAAGGTTTACAACGATGCCATGGCCGAGATGCAGGCGGCCAGCGGCAATCGGCTCTTCCCGCAATCGGTGGTGCCGTTCTGGGACGTGGAGGAAGCGGTCAGGGAGGCCGAGCGTTGCGCGCGCGATCTGAAGCTGCGAGGCATTACTATCTGCCCGGAGCCGCACGAAAACCCGGACCTGCCTCCGCTGCACGACACCCATTGGGATCCGTTGTGGCACGCTTGTTCCGAGCTGGACATGCCGATCAACTTCCATGTCGGCTCGGGTGAGTTCAGCCTCGATGTCTGGGCCAAGGCGACCTGGCCGGGAATGGACCCGCAACGAAGACTGGTGATCGGCAACTCGCAACTCGAGCTCTACAACGCGCGGATTCTGGCGAACCTGTTGACTTGCGACCTGTTGCCGCGCTTCCCGAAGACCAAGTGGGTGCTCGTGGAGAGCGGCGTAGGCTGGATCCCGTTCATCCTGGAACGTCTGGAATGGCAGCTGCTCGACACGCCATACCAGGGCAAGAGCCTTGCTCAGCCGTCCCCGCGCGAGCTGTTCCGCCGCCAAGTGTACAGTTGCTTCTGGTTTGAGGAGTCCGCGCCGCGGCGGCTGCTCGATGTGATCGGCGTGGACAACGTGATGTTCGAGACCGACTTTCCGCATGCCACCTGCCTCTATCCCGGCGCGGTCGCGCAGGGTCTGAAGGCGCTCTCGTCTTGGGACGACGAAGTGATCAAGAAGGTCATGGGCGGTAACGCTGCCCGCGTGTACAACCTGCCGATTTGATGGGCTCGCGTCGCGCCCGGTCCTCCCGGACCCTGCGAGGCAACCCCTGCGTCACCTGCCGGACGAAAGGAGACGGGATGTTGGCGTTCGGCAGATAGTGCGGCCAGCCCGACTGACCCATAAAAATGCAACCTGCGGGGGGGATATGATTCACGCTGCTGACGGGGTAAATGGCGCATTACGCCTGAAATTCTGCTGGGCGCTCGCGATCGCATGGCTCGTCGCGAGCAGCGCGATCGCCGCTTGGCCGTCGCTCGCGGCCGCAACGCCCGGGTTGCCGGTGCCCGGACTGCTCTTCATGCTCTTCACGCTCCTGCACGGCTCGTTGTCCTATGGCTGGAAGGGCATCGGCCTTTATTTCCTCATTGGCATCCTCGTCGGTTTCGTAATGGAAGTGGCGAGCATCGCCACCGGCTTTCCGTTTGGCTACTACACGCACAACGTGCCGGGGACGAAATTGCTGGGCGTGCCGATCCCGACCATTCTCGCGTATGCCGTGATTGGCGCACCCGCGTGGTCCGTCGCGCGCCTGATCGTCAGGGATAACCCTTGCGTGTCGCGTGGGGCAGATCAATGGACGACACCCATCATCGCGACCTTCATCATGACGGGAGTCGATCTCGCTTACGACCCGATCGGCGCAACCGTGCTCGGCCAGTGGATTTATCGCCACCCGAGCGGGCAATTCGGGGTGCCCCTCAGCAACTTTCTCGGCTGGCTGCTGACGGGCTGGGTCATCTTCCAATTGTTCGCATTCACCGAGCGTCATTTTAGGCCGAGCCGCGCCGTCGCCGGAGGTGGCTATTGGTTGTCGGCGTGCGTGGTATGGCTCGGCAACATGGTGCAGTATCCTTTTCTTTTCCTGAACGCGCCGGAAGGTACGGCTCGCGTTGGGAATCGCATGTTTGTGATCGCCGATGTCTATGAGGCCGGCCTGATCGTTGCTCTCCTGACGATCGTGTTCAGCGCATTGTTGGGGATTCTGCGACTGATCTCTCACCCGCCTCGGAGTTGGCCGACGAGCTGATAGCGGCTGAATCTGCCCGTCACTCACGTGAGAGGTGCGCCCTGCACGAGCCGGGGTGTAGCGCCGGCTTCATGCAGGGGTACGGACCGCAATGCCGATAGGACAAATCTTCTACGTATGTGATATTCGGGAATGAAGCTTCCGTTCAAGGTTTCCTGCCGCCGCCGAGCCGGTCATAGTACGCTACGGGGGCTTCCAACTGGCGTCCTCCGTCAGGCCGGCGAGGCTGAATATCCCGCTGGACGCCGGAGCGCGGGCATGACGCGCGGGCAGAATGAGGACGCGAGATGGTCAAGACTGATCTGACAGGACGAGTCGCAGTGATCACCGGCGGCGGCGGGGGTATCGGCTCTGCAACCGCGTTGCGCTTGGCTCGCGCGGGCGCGTCGGTCGCCGTGGTCGATCTGCTCAGCGGACCGGCGCAAGCGACCGTAGATGCGATCCGCGAGGAGGGGGGCACCGCGTCTGCCTTCAAGGTGGATCTCGAACAGATCGGGCAGATCCACCGGCTGGTAGCGGATCTCGTGGCGGCCTTCGGCCGGATCGATATCCTCCATAACAACGCCGTGCTCAACGATCCGATCATCTATCCGCAGGATCGCAAGCTGGCCGACGTCAATGTCGAGCACTGGGACCGGATTTTCGCAGTCAACGTTCGCGCGCCGATGTTGCTATCAAAGCTCGCGATCCCGCACATGATCGCGAACGGCGGCGGCGTCATTATCAACATGTCATCGGGCGCCGGCATCAAGGGTCTGCCGGACATGCTCACAGCCTACGGTTGCAGCAAGGGCGCGATCAACACCCTCACGCTCTACACGGCGGCCCAATACGGCAAACAGAAGATACGTTGCAATGCTCTGGTCTGTAACGTAGTGCTGACGCCCAGCCTGCAGAGGCTCTACACGAAGGAACAGGTGCAGGAGATGGCTGAAGGCAGCCTGACCGGGCGAGCGAACGTCGCGGAGGATATCGCCAAGTTTGTTCACTTCCTGGTCTCGGACGACGCAGAGCAGATCACGGGTCAGCTGTACCCGATTTGAGAAGCGACTGAACGGGCGCATGTCGGCCCGAGCGCATGTCGGCCATGAAATTCCGGACGGCCCCGGGTGAATCAGTGCCGCGCCGGCGATGCGCGCGAGCTTTTGCTGGATACAGACAGGGCGGCATGGGCCGCGAGCTCGGTGGCAACGCGCCCGAGCCGTGTGCCGAAGTAAACTCTGTCCATATCGCTCATCAATGATGATTGGAGTCATAAACATGACAATCGCGGAGCAAGTGGTGAAGTACCAGGGGGACGGTCTGACGATGATCGGCAATTTCTACATCGAGACGAGCGCATCGAAACCCCTGCCTGGAATTCTGGTGTTTCCGGACGCACGTGGGCTCGATGATTTCACCCGAGAGCGTGCCAGGCGTCTGGCGGAACAGGGCTATGCCGCCATGGCCTGTGATTTCTACGGCGACGGAAAGCTCTTCGACACGGTCGACGCGGCTTTGAGCTCTGCCTACGAGTTGGTCGGCCACACCGACAAAATCGGCGCACGCGCCGGTGCGGCAATGAAGGCACTGGGTGAGCAAAAGGGTGTCGACCGCAAGAAGATTGCCGCGGTCGGTTACTGTATGGGCGGAAACGTCGCGGTCGAGCTGGCTCGCACGGGCATGGATCTGGCGGCTGCCGTGGGCTTTCACGGCGGCGCCGTCCCGCCGCGTTACCAGGAATCAAAGAAGATCAAGGCCAAGATTCTGGTTTGCATCGGTGCCGACGATCCCTTCATCCCCCTCGGGATGCGGGTCGCGTTTGAAGAAGACATGCGCCAGGCGGGTGTCGACTGGCGGCTCCATCTCTATGGACGGGTTCGCCACTCTTTCACTGTTCCGGACATCGACAAACTGGGATTGGCCGCGTCAAAGTACGATCCAGCTGCAGATGCGAGATCTTGGGCGGAAATGAAGGCCCTATTTTCCGAAGTCTTCGACTAGGTAAGACGCGGAGGTTGT
>DATEJM010000073.1:0-31890 GCA_035277965.1 Steroidobacteraceae bacterium
ACTCGGGAGGACGCGACACTGTGCGGCCGCCCCTGGGTTGTCGAGGTATTCCGTCAGCTGGACCCCTCAGTGCAACTGAAATGGCATGCCGACGACGGCGACCGCGTCACTGCGAATCAAACTCTCTTTGAAATCGCAGGCCTGGCGCGCCCCGTCCTCACGGGTGAGCGCAGTGCCCTCAATTTTCTCCAGTTGCTCTCGGCCACGGCGACCGCGACGCGAGGTTATGTCGACGCAATCGCGGGTACGAGCGCTGCGATTCTGGATACGCGCAAAACAGTCCCCGGACTGCGAACCGCGCAGAAATACGCGGTCCTGTGTGGCGGCGGCCGGAACTACCGGCTCGGCCTGTTTGATCAGGTGCTGATCAAGGAAAACCACATCGCTGCCGCCGGCTCGCTCACCGCCGCAATCGAAGCAGCCCGCCGCGTCGCCGGCTCACGCAAAGTCGACGTGGAAGTCGAAACACTCCAGGAGTTTGCGGAAGCTTTGCGAGCAGCCCCTGACATCATCATGCTGGACGAATTCAGTCTGGATGATATGAGAGCCGCGGTAGCACTGAACAACGAAAAAGGCCGTCGAGTAACACTCGAGGCGTCGGGCAGCGTAACGCTCGAAACCGTCCGCAAGATCGCGGAAACCGGCATCGATTACATCTCCATCGGCGCAATCACCAAACACGTCCGCGCCGTGGACCTCTCAATGCGCCTGGCATTCCACTAGGGGTCCCCTTGATTTCTGTGCCAAAAGTGCCGGTACTTTCTCTCGGTAATTCTCGCGCCTGACACCGCTTTTCCTAAGCCGGTCAAGCACCTGCTGTTCGCCGTTGCCGCGTGATCTGAGCGGCTGCGAGAGCTTACGGAGCCGTCTCGATGAGCTCGATGTCTTTGCGCTGCATGGCGAGTGCCGCTGGAGAAGTCGATCTCGGCGGGCATCTCATCATCAGGTGGGGTATCTGCGGCGCTCATGGTCTGAGCTATCGAGGTTCACTCTCGTACTGCTGGCGGCCAGCAGTTTGCCCTCACTGCTTGGGCAACCGCAGACCGCCGAATCGCTGCTCCACGGAGCGATCGGGGGGAGGCAGCGGCCCCTCGAGATCGAAGGCGGTGGCCGACAGATGCTTCTCGGAGCTCGCAAAGATCCGCGAGTAGATGTCACGGCACATCTCGGCGGCGAGCGTTCCCGGCCAATCGGCGGGCAGCAGTCGCGCGGGCAACATCGGGTCCCGCAAGTGCAGGCGGCGGTATTCGTGAATGAGCAGAGTGCGCACCACGAAAGCGGCCTCGGCGGGAATGAAGCCGCTCTGTTGCAGTGCCGTCTGTGCGGGCGCGAATCGCGACACGAACCGTTGATAGCCCCGGCCCAGATCCTCCAGATCCCAACCGAGCTTGATGAGTCGCTCCGGCGTATCGTCGTCATTGAACTGAGCGTCGAAGAACAAGGGTCGAGCCTTGTCCGGGACGGCTCCGAGCATGGGCTTGACGTGTTGCTGGGCCACTTCAGGATGCGCAAACGTTCCCGGGGCAATCTCCCCAAATCCTGCCCACAGGAGGTCCTTTTTGAGTTTGCGCCGCTGGGCACTGGGCATCGAGGGTAAGGCGACCAACGTCCAGCGTCCCGACCAGGCTCCGTTCGGCCGACCGTAGATGCGTTGAGTGGCCTCGGCAAAGCGCTCCCGGCCCGGCGCCGAGAGCTGATATTCGCTCCGTTTCCGCAGCCGCCGGCTTCGCAGCCATCCCTCGTGCACCAGGCGGGCGGTCGCCGTGCGCACGAGGCGCTCGTTGAGGCCAAACGGCGCTGCCAACGCGATGAGACTGAGCAGCGAGATCGCACCCCCGCGCGGCAGAATCGCATCCCCGAACAGCGTCACGATCAGCGACCCGCCTCGCAAAGGCTGTTGGCTCCGCAACCGCGCGAGGTCGGCGGCCACGGTCTGGAGGTTCTTCTTCACCTCAGGGATTGTAGTACGGAGCGACCCCGGGCGGTTGTGACACAGAAAAAGTACAAATTGAGATATTTTTGTGTCATACTGCCGAGCACATCCGGACCACCCGGAGGAGCGATGTACAGCCAAGGACTCGACCTGCCGCTCGCGGGCCCAGCCGAAGAATCTGCTCAGGGTTTGGAACGTCGCTTCCAGGCGCGCATCGATGCGGAGGAGAAGATCGAACCCAAGGATTGGATGCCGGAGCGCTATCGGCGCACCTTGATTCGTCAGATCTCCCAACATGCCCATTCGGAGATCGTCGGGATGCTGCCCGAGGGCAACTGGATCACACGGGCGCCCACGCTCGCGCGCAAGGCTATCCTGATGGCGAAGGTCCAGGACGAAGGCGGGCACGGGGCCTATCTCTACAGCGCGGCAGAGACCCTGGGGGTCTCCCGCGACGAGCTCATGGCTCAGCTGTTATCGGGCGCCGCCAAATACTCCAGCATTTTCAACTATCCCACTCCAACCTGGGCGGATGTGGGGGCGATCGGGTGGTTGGTGGACGGCGCGGCCATCATGAATCAGATTCCCCTGTGCCGCTGCTCGTACGGACCGTACTCGCGAGCCATGGTGCGCATCTGCCGCGAGGAGAGTTTTCATCAGCGCCAGGGCTACGACATCATGCTGCGCCTGGCGCAGGGCAGCCCTGCGCAACGACAGATGGCTCAAGAGGCACTGAATCGCTGGTGGTGGCCGTCCCTCATGATGTTCGGTCCGCCGGATACGGATTCCAAGCACGGCACCGAGTCTCAGCGCTGGAAGATCAAGCGCTTCAGTAATGACGAGCTGCGGCAGAAGTTTGTGGACTTCACCGTGCCCCAGGCCGATTACCTCGGGCTCAAGATTCCGGATCCGGCGTTGTGTTGGAACGCATCCAGCGGTCATTACGAATTCGGCGCGATCGACTGGCGTGAATTCGACCAGGTCCTGAAGGGCAACGGACCCTGTAACGCGGAGCGTCTGGCCGCGCGGCGCCAGGCTCACGAGTCCGGACGATGGGTGCGCGAGGCTGCCCTGGCCTATGCGCAGAAGGAAGCGGCGCGCAGGGCCGCGTCCGCCGCCTCCAAGACGACGCCATCATGACCGTGGAGCAAAGCTGGCCGCTGTACGAAGTCTTCATCCGGGCCCGCGGAGGACTCGATCATAAGCACGTGGGTAGCCTTCACGCGGTGGATGCGCGGATGGCGCTGGAGCACGCGCGGGATCTCTATACGCGCCGCGAGGAAGGCGTGAGCATCTGGGTCGTGCGATCGGTGGACATCGCGGCCTCGGACCCTGACCAATCCGAAGAGCTGTTCGAGCCTGCACGCGACAAGATCTATCGCCATCCGACCTTTTACAACATACCGGACGAGGTCAAGACCTTGTGAGGGACACCGTCGCAACCGCTGGCGGCGCTGTCGAGGCGCTCCCCGCGCGCTTGCAACCCATCCGGGCCGCGCTATTCGAGTATCTGCTGCGGCTGGGCGATTTGAGTCTCGTCCTCGGGCATCGCCTGGGCGAATGGATTGGGCATGCGCCCGCGCTCGAAGAAGACCTAGGCCTGGCCAACATCGGGCTCGATCTCGTGGGCCAGGCGCGCCTCCTCCTGAGCTACGCGGGAGAGCTGGAAGATCGCGGCCGAACCGAGGATGACCTGGCCTATCTTCGCACCCAGAGCGACTATCGCAATGCCACGCTGGCCGAGCAGCCCAATCAGGATTTCGGCTCTACCGTGGTCCGCCAGGTGTTGATTGATGCCTTTCAGCTCGAATTGTACGAGCGGCTGGCGACCTGCGCAGAGATCCGGCTGGCGGGCATCGCCGCCAAGGCGGTCAAGGAAACGCGCTATCACTGGCGATACAGCAGTGGCTGGCTGATCCGGCTCGGGGATGGCACCGAGGAGAGTCATGAGCGCGTTCAAGCCGCTCTCGAGAGACTCTGGCCGCTCACGACGGAGCTCTTCATCGAGGATGAGGTCGAGCATCTTCTGGTGCAGGCGGATATCGCTCCGCCGCTGTCTGCCCTTCAGAGCGCCTGGTTGCGCCGAATCGAGGCGTTGCTCGATGAAGCAACGCTACGGCGCCCACAGGACCGTCCGTATTCGTGGTTAGGCAAACGCGGCGAGCACAGCGAACACCTGGGCTACCTGCTCGCGGAGCTGCAATACCTGCAGCGTGCGTATCCGGGTGCGCGATGGTAGCGCCCGCCCGTCGTCTCATACCCTCGACCGAAGCGCTCGCCTGGCAGGTGCTCTCGGAGGTACCCGACCCTGAGATTCCCGTTCTGAGTGTGGTCGACTTAGGGGTCGTGCGGTCCCTCGAGGTGGCGGATAACCGTGTTGCCGTGGAGCTGACTCCAACTTATGTCGGTTGCCCGGCGACCGCAGTCATCCGGGAATCCGTCACGGCGGCTTTGAGGCGCGCGGGATTCGACGAGGTGGCCGTGACGCTGGCCCTCTCGCCTGCGTGGAGCAGCGATTGGATCAGTGCGGCGGGTCGGGAAAAGCTACTGACGTACGGGATCGTGCCGCCGAGTCGATTGGTCGAGTCGGTACATCCGCTGCGCGGAACCCATCTCATCGCCGCGTGTCCGCGCTGTCAATCCACGGACACCGAATGCCTCAGCGAATTCGGCTCGACGCCTTGTAAGGCGTTGCATCGCTGTCGAAACTGTTGGGAACCGTTTGAGCGGTTCAAATGTATCTAGTGGACGCCTCGTGAAGTTCTACGCGCTGCCCGTGTTATCGGTCGAGCCCGCTGCGCAGGACGCCACCAGCATCAGACTGGATGTGGCTGAAGGACTGCGCCAGGAGCTCGCGCACAAGGCGGGCCAGTATGTGTCGGTCCGCTGCCCCGTCCACGGACTCATGGAGTCCCGCACCTACTCCATTGTGACCGCCCCAGGCGAGAAGGGGCTGAGGCTCGGAGTGCGCGCACAACCTGGAGGGCGCGCATCGCAGCTGCTCGCCAAGCAGTTACGTCCGGGGGATCTGCTCGAGGTCTCCAAGCCCATGGGCCGGTTCTGGACGCCCCGAGAGGCGTCGCGGCGGCGAAGCTATGTGGCCTTTGCGGCGGGCAGTGGCATCACGCCCGTGTTGTCCATCGCCGGCGACATTCTGAAGCACGAGCCGCAGAGCCGTTTTACGCTGGTGTACGGAAATCGCAACACCGCCCGGACCATGTTCGCGGAGGAGATCCTGGAGCTCAAGAATCGCTTTGTGGAGCGATTCTCCGTGCATTTTGTGATGAGCCGCGAGCCGCAACAGGCGCAGCTCCTGAATGGTCGACTCGAGGCGGAGAAAGTGACGCAACTGCTCGCTCAGTTTCCCGACATCGGCTCGGCCGACGAGTATTTCATCTGCGGACCCGAAGGCATGACGGAGGACGTGCGGCGCGTCTTGGCCTCGACCCGTCCGCATGCCACGATCCGGATCGAGCGGTTTGCAGCTGGAGCCGGTGCCCACCGGGCGGTTTCCCAACCGACGACGGTCGCCCCCCCGCTGGCAGTGCTCGCCACGGTGGGTATTACCCTGGATGGCCGCAGACGAGAGTTCCCCATGTCGCCGCAGGACCCTTCGGTGCTGGATGCGGCCGAGCGGGCGGGCCTTCGTCTGCCGTTCTCCTGCCGCGCGGGGATCTGTGCGACCTGCCGAGTCAAGGTCCTATCCGGCCAAGCGGCCATGGCACACAACATCGCTCTGGCATCGTGGGAGACCGAGCTCGGGTACATCCTATCCTGCCAAGCGCGGCCGCTGACGCCCCATTTGGAATTGAGTTACGACCAGAAGTAAGCCCTCAATGAGTAGTACCCGCATGACCTACGAAACCATTCGCTACGGCGTAGAGCGCGGCATCGCGCGACTGACGCTCCACCGGCCGGACAAGCTCAACAGCTTCAACGTCCGCATGCACCAGGAGCTACAACAGGCGCTCTCGGCGCTCAGTCAGAGCGATGCGCGCGTGCTGATCCTCACGGGATCCGGCCGGGGATTTTGTGCCGGTCAGGACTTGTCCGATCGGGCCGTCTCCCCAGGCGGTGTGGCGGCGGATCTCGGCGAGTCCGTCGAGCGCTACTACAAGCCTCTGGTACTCGCGCTGCAAGCATTACCGATACCGGTCATCGCCGCCGTGAACGGGGTCGCGGCCGGCGCGGGTGCGAACATTGCGCTCGCCTGCGATCTGGTCATTGCCGCGCGCTCGGCCAGCTTCGTGCAGCCGTTCTGCCGACTCGGACTGGTGCCGGATTCCGGCGGCACGTGGATCTTGCCACGAGTCATCGGCACTGCGCGCGCGCTGGGCCTGACACTGTTGGGTCAGAAGCTCTCCGCGGAACAGGCCGCGCAGTGGGGAATGATCTGGCAGTGTGTGGAGGATGAGGCACTGACCTCCACCGTGGATGCCCTGGCCGGCGAGCTCGCGGTCGCACCGACCCGGGGGCTCGCGAGCACCAAAGCCGCCATTCGCACCAGCTGGCAACGGTCCCTGCACGAGCAGTTGGATGTCGAGCGCGATTTTCAGCGCGAGCTCGGTCGCTCGGCGGACTACGCGGAGGGCGTCGCCGCTTTCATGGAGAAGCGCGCGCCCCAATTCCGCGGCAAGTAGCGCAGGGGAGCCGGAGTGAACCAGGCCTCCATTTGCGATGCCGGCCGCACACGTCTGGATGTTCGCTGGTTGGAATACTGTTAACGTTTGAGCGGAGTGACCTTCTATGAAGTTGCAGAGTTACGTGAGTGGCCGGTGGCAGTCCGGCCAGGGCGAGGGCATCGCAATGCACGATGCGACTTCGGGGGAGGAGATTGCCCGGGCGAGCGCCGAAGGCATCGACTTCAGCGCCGTGTTGAAGCACGCGCGTGAGGTCGGCGGTCCCGCCCTGCGGGACATGACGTTTCACCAGAGAGCGGCGCTGCTGAAATCTCTGACCAGATACCTCGTGGAGCGCAAAGAGGAGTTCTACGAGCTCTCATATCGAACGGGCGCGACCCGCAACGATTCGTGGATCGATATCGAGGGGGGCACCGGCACGATGGCGGTGTTCGCGAGCAAAGGCGCCCGCGAGCTCCCGGACGGCAAGGTCTTCATCGATGGGGATATCGAAGGCCTCTCCAAGGGCGGGACCTTCGTCGGTCAACATATCTGCGTGCCTCGCGAGGGCGTGGCGCTTCACATCAACGCCTTCAATTTTCCAGTTTGGGGGATGCTCGAGAAGTTAGCGCCGACGCTGCTGGCGGGTGTGCCCGCCATCGTGAAGCCGGCGAGCGCAACGTCCTACCTGACTGAGCTCGTCGTGCGGCGGATCATCGAGTCGAAGCTGCTGCCCGAAGGCGCGTTGCAACTGATCTGCGGAAAGATCGGCAACCTGATCGATCTGCTGGACTGTCAGGACATTGTCTCGTTCACCGGTTCCGCGAGCACCGCGGCGAGCCTGCGCATACGACCCAGCATCGCGCGCCATGCGATCCCCTTCATCGCGGAAACGGATTCCCTGAACTCCTGCATCCTGGCCGAGGATGCGGTGGCGGGCACCGCCGAATTCGATCTCTTCGTCAAAGAGGTCGCACGCGAGATGACCGTCAAAGCCGGACAGAAATGCACGGCCATCCGCAGGGTGCTGGTCCCCCAGAGGTCCGTCGCCGATGTCGTGACCGCGCTGCAAGCGGCATTGGGCAAGACCGTCGTCGGAGATCCGCGCAATTCGGAGGTGCGCATGGGCCCACTGGCGAGCCTCGATCAACGCGCCGATGTGCTCGCGCGCTTGGCGGAGCTGCGACGGGAAGCGGACGTCGTGGCGGGGAACCCGCAAGAATTCGAGCTGCGCGGTGCGGATCGCGAGCGAGGTGCTTTTGTCCCCCCGATCTTGCTGCTGGCTCGCGAATCACGAGCCGCTCGCGCGGTGCACGAAGTCGAGGCCTTCGGTCCGATCGCTACGGTGGTTCCGTACACGGACACAGAGGACGCCATCACATTGGCGCGGCGTGGCCAAGGAAGCCTCGTCGCCTCGGTCTTCACACTCGATAACGCGCTGGCGAGCCGCATCGTGCTGGGCCTTGCCCCGTACCACGGCAGAATTCTAGTCGTCAATCGAACGTGCGCCAAAGAATCGACCGGACACGGATCGCCTCTGGCCCAACTCATCCATGGTGGCCCGGGCCGGGCCGGGGGTGGCGAGGAGATGGGCGGAATCCGCGGGGTTCTACACTACATGCAACGGACCGCTGTTCAGGGCTCTCCCGATACCCTCACCGTGATCAGCGGGCGCTGGGTGCGGGGTGGTACGCAACTCACTCCCAAGGCGCATCCGTTCCGAATTCCTTTCGGCGAGCTGCGATTGGGCGATACCTTCAACTCCCAGAGCCGCGAGGTGACCGTGCAGGACATCGAGCGGTTCGCCTATCTCTCTGGTGACCACTATTACGCTCACATGAGCGATACCCAAGCCGCCCGCAACCCGCTGTTCGGCAGCCGCGTGGCCCATGGATACTTCTTGATTTCCGCGGCAGCCGGCCTGTTCGTGGATCCGGATTACGGGCCGGTGTTGGGCAACTACGGGCTGGATCAGCTGCGTTTCGTGAAACCGGTGAAACCGGGCGATTACATCAAGGTTCGCCTGACCTGCGCCACGAAGAGCCTGCGGGCCGATAAAGGGTGGGGTGAGGTGGGGTGGGATACTCAGATCACCAATCAAAATGGCGAGACGGTGGCCTCCTATACCGTGCTCACCATGATCAGCATCCATGCCGTGCCGGACGCCCAGCAAGCTTGAGCCGCATGGATCGGCGCCGCTTCCTCGGGCACTCGGGACTCGCCATGTCGCTGGCGACACTGCCGGTCACGCTGGTGGACCTCGCGTTCGCAAGGGGCGCAGAGAATTTCACGTTCGCATATATCTCCGATGCGCACATTGAGCACGTGGAGGGCTCGAGGTTCGTGCGCAACTGGGATCAGGGCCTCACGCGCGCGGTCGCCGAAATCAACCTGTTGAGGCCAAAGCCCGACTTCGTGGTGTTCGGCGGCGATCTCGCTCATCTCGGCAGGATTCCAGAGCTCGAGCACGGTGCCGAGTTGCTCGCAAAGCTCGGCCCGAAACTCCATTGCGTCGTGGGGGAGCGCGATTATTACCTCGATCTCGGCGCGCACTGGTCGAAGCTCTTCGGCCCGAAGTACTACAGCTTCGACCACAAGGGCGTGCACTTCGTCGTGCTGAACAGTGTCCTCACCTATGACGACTGGACGTTCGACCGCCGGCGCACCGCCGAGCAGCGGATGCGGGAAATCGCGGCCTTCGATAGCCCCAACGGCTCGCCATTTCTGGTCGGCGTTGAGCAACGCAAGTGGCTCGCGAGAGATCTCTCGAGGCTCGCCTCGACCACGCCGATCGTGGTCTTCTCGCATTCACCGCTGCAGAAGATCCACAAGGGCTGGAACTTCTGGACCGAGGACGCCGAGGACGTGCACGCACTTCTGCTGCCATTCGAGCGCGTCTGCGTGCTCTACGGGCACGTGCATCAGATCCAGCACAACCGGATTGGCAACCTCAGCTTCAATTCCGTCATGGCTACGGCATGGACGTGGCCGTATCCGCAGAGCTACTACTGCCAGTCGGGAGACCTGCTGCTGCCCAAGCTCACGGTACCAATGAGCCGTGCCGCTAACTTCTGCGAGCGGGACGCGGCCGGGTGGCAGACGATCGACATTCACTCGGGGCGGGTAAGCGCGAGCTATAACCTCTACAACAACACCCGTCGCTTCGTGGCCTTCGATCGGAACGAGGGTCATCCGCGGGACATCGTCTAGAAGGGTCGGAGCGATGAAAGGCATTGATCCGAGGAAGATTCGAGCAATCAAGGAGCGAGAGGAGGCGAGATACCGGGACCAGAATCCGCGATCGCTCGAGCTCCACAAACGGTGTTCGGAAGTGATGCCCAACGGGGTCCCGAACTACTGGATCTCCTACTACGCTCGTCCTCATCCCACATTCTTCAAAGAGGCGCACGGCGCAGCCGTGACCGACGTGGATGGAAACCGCCGAATAGACTTCTGCCTGGGCGGGACAGCGGCTCTCTTTGGGCACGCAAATCCGCATGTTGTCGAGGCAGTGACCGACCAAATGGCTCACGGAGCCAGCCCCTTCCTGCCGACGGAGGACGCCTATTACGTGGGGCTGGGCATGAAGAGGATTTTTGGGCTGCCTTCCTGGCAGATAACGATTTCCGCCAGCGAAGCGAATCGGAACGCAATCCGCCTCAGCAGGATGCTGACCCGGCGGGAGAAGATCCTGATATTCAACGGCAGCTATCTCGGAGCGGTCGAAGATACGTTTGCAACGATCCGAGGGGACAAAGTTGTGTTGGCTCAGGGCATCCGTCCGAACGCGGTGGATCTGACGCACACCACGCGGGTGGTCGAGTTCAATGACACGGACGGGCTGGAGAAGGCGCTGGCGGACGAGAAGGTCGCTTGCGTCCTGACTGAGCCGGCTGTTACAAACCGAGGCATCGTTCACCCCAAGGACGGGTTTCACCAGTCCCTGCGCGAAGTGACGCGCAGGACAGGCACGCTGCTCATCATCGATGAAACACAATGCATCGATGCCGCGGTGGGGGGCTACTCCAGGGCGGCCAGGCTCGAGCCGGACATGATGACCATGGGAAAACCCATGGCCGGAGGAATTCCGGTCGGGCTCCTGGGGATGACACAGCCGCTCGCAGCCCGCGTCGCGAAGGAAATTTTCGCGCCGGACTCCGGCGTGGATGCCGGGATGGGCTCCACGCTGGCCGGGAGCGCCATTCAGCTGAAGGCGATTCGTGCGACGCTCGAGCACGTGATGACGGAGAAGAACTACGAGATCATGTTGCTGCGCGCGGACGCCTTACAAGATGGCATGGAGAGAATCCTGAAGGAGCATGGGTTGCGTTGGACTGTCACCCGGTTGGGCGCCCGGGTGGAGCTGTTTGGCGAGCCAAGACCCCCCATCAATATCACGGAATCCATGAATGCGCAGGATGCGGATGCAGAGTTCGAAGACTGTCGCAATCTGCACGCCTTGAACCGAGGAATCATGCTGTCTCCCTTTGGAAATACGGCGGTGACCTGCCCCGCCTTGTCCAAGGAAGACGCGGAATTGCACAATCGAGTCTTCGGTGAGTTCATAAAAGAGGTCATTTAGAAGTGAATCGCGCGGCTCTCGTAAGTTGGGCTCTCTCGTTGCCAAGCCGCGCCTGGTGTGCCGCGCTCGCGGCTGCCACCTTGCACGCTGCATGCTTCATGGGTTTCATGCCGCGTGTGGCAACCGCGGCAATGGCCTCGTGCACAGCGGAGGCTGTCCGGGGGATCGCGCCAGCCGGAGTCACGATCAAGGATATCCCGGATCTCGCGCCGCTGCCCGATATGAAGTTTCCCCGAACCTTCAACGGGGTCGCGCACGTGGCCGCGGATGCAGTCGCCAAGGGAAGTCCGGAGTTCTGTCTGGTCACGGGGACCATGGTGACGAATGCGAATACCCACAAGACGCTCAATTTCGCCGTGGGGCTGCCCCCGGTAGCCTCGTGGAACAAGAAGTTCCTTTTCCAGGCGTGTGGTTATCACTGTGGGGCGGTATTCCCGCCGGCTCTCGCGGAGGTGAAGAAGGGCTACCCGGTCTGGTCTACCGATGATGGTCATGTAGCCAAGCCGGGCTTGAGCGACAGACTGGAATCTGCCATCGACACGAGCTGGGCGATCGCAACACCGGGCAAAAAGGACGACGATGCCGTCACGGACTTCATGCATCGCGCCGTCCATACAGTGACGGAGTTGGGTAAAGGATTTACGCGGAGGTTCTATGCAGCCGACAAGCTCGACCGCGCTTATCTCCTGGGATGTTCGGATGGGGGACGAGAGGGCATGGTCGAGCTGAGCACCTATCCGGCCGACTACGACGGAATGGTTGCAGGCGCCCCGTATTTTGACATGAGCAACGAGCTGTATACGACTCTGGTGGGAGTGCTTGCGCAGCTTCGTACGCGTGAAGCTGCAATACCGTTACCGCTGTACGACGTGTTGAATCGCATCGTGACAGCTCGTTGCGATGCGGCGGACGGAACCGAGGACGGGTTGATTCAGAATCCGTCGCGGTGCGCCTTCGATCCGCAGAAGGATCTGCCGCGTTGCGAAAGCCGAGGAAAAACTGCGGAATGTTTCGCTCAGGATCAGATCGATTCGCTGAGCATCATCTTTTCCGCCATCAGGAGTCCTTCCGGAGAGGTTGTCTACCCCGGCTACTCTTTCAGCGATCCGCAGGACAACCTGGCCTTCTGGCTGGGTTTTCAGGGCCCTGCGAACAACCGGGTCGGCCCGGATCCTTGGAGCGACAACCCGCTGCAGCAGCCGATCGGATGGTACCTCGCGAGCGCGGCCATCAAGTATTTCGTATACAACGGTGCAGCCGATTTCAATCCGCTCAAAACCCCCGGGATCACTTTCAACCGGGATGAGGCCCTGGGCATTCACGCGGTGATCCCGCCGCGCACCGTGAGCGATATCACCCGTAGCACTCGCGAGGGCAGCAGCGGATCGATACCCGGCGCAGCGGCTGAATACCTGCGACAGGGGCGCAAACTCATCCTGTACCACGGCTACAGCGATGGGCTGATCACGCCCTACAGGACGATTCAATACTACCGGGCTCTCGCCGGACTTCAGGGCGGCTACGCGCAACTGCAACGCAATGCGCGGCTCTACATGGTACCCAATATGTCGCACTGCTATGGCGGCTCAGGCCCAAACCTGTTCGGTCAGACGGGCTTGAATCCCCATCAGCCGGTCGATCCGCAGCACGATGTGCTGACCGCGCTCGAACGCTGGGTGGAACACGCAGAGCAGCCGGATCATCTCATCGCGACCAAGTACGAAGGCAACGACGAGAGCAAGCGCGTTTTGCGCACCATGCCGCTGTGTCCGTTTCCAGCGATGGCGAAATACAACGGCAACGGAGATGTCAGCGACGCCAAGAACTGGAGCTGCCCCGCGGGAGATGCCGGTTTGGAAAGGATCGGGCCCGTCGGCGCCCGGGCGGGCGTGAATGCTCCGCTGAAGAATTGAGATACGACGGGAGAAGTGGGTGCGCGGTCTGAGCGATCGAGACACCCGAGCGAAGGCCGTCTACGAAAAATGTCGGCTACGAGATCCCGCCACCCGAGCTCGTAGCGCGTCGCAACGTTACTGACGGCAACTCGCCGAACAGACGTCGGTAGTCGCGGCTGAAGCGGCTCCAGTGCCAAAACCCCCAGGTCTCCGCGACCTGCTGCACCGACGAGCCCGCGAGCAGGCTGCGGCGCGCGCCGTCGAGCCGCAATGTACGCAGGTACCAGAGAGGGCCGATGCCGAGCACCGCCCGGAAACCGTCCTGCAGGGTCCGCCGTGAAAGACCCAGCGCCCGGCACAGATCCTGTACTTGGAGAGGCGTATCGGGATGGGCGAGTGCGACTTCCCGCGCTCGGCGCACGATGGTCATGTGTTTGAAGTGACAATGGTGCTCGTGTCGGCCGTCAAGCTGCTCGACGACGATCGGCGCCAGAGTTTCCAGCACCTCCTGGCGAATCGCCTGCCGCGCCGCGGGCGTCGTAGCGTCCCAGTCCGGACCGAAACCCGCGGCCACCAGCTCGCTCAGCCGCTGCGCGGCTAACCCCGGGACCCCGCGCGTACGGAAGACCAGGCTCGCACGCAACAGCTCGGGCTCGAGATCTATCTGTTCGGTTTGCGCGATGTGCTCTACGAGCAGCCCGCGATCCACCATCACGCAGAGGATGTCTGCGGGCGGCGTGATCGCGTTGAACTCCCGATTGGTATTCCACAGGCAGATGCTGCCGACGCGCCATGCATCGCCGTTGAACATACCCTCCTGCTGCATCTGCAACGGGATTACAAACCCAATAGAATCCGGCAGCGCCACGCCGTAGTGATTCGTAGCGACGTGGCGATAGTGCTCTTCCAGCACTTGCACTCCGCTAGCGTGCAGTTCGCGTGCGCCGCCGTTGAGCACTCCGGATGTGGTTTGCACGCAATGCAGGGACCATCCGGGGATGTCGGTGTCAACGCATCCGTGCGCATAGGACCTCTGGAGCAGCGATGGCTGGCTACGGTAAGGTACGGCGCTCATGTGGAAGTCGCCAGGCAGGCAACCGTGCGGCGGTTCGTGCCCGGGTTCAAAGGTGCTTAATATCCCCCGATTCTCGGTCTGAAGCCCGACGAGATCGTCTACTAAGACTAGCAGATTGACACGAGGGGGGAAGACATCCGCGCGACGTTTTAAAACAACATGCCACCGGTGCATCCCCTTATGTCGAAGCGAGCACCAACCTACGTGCCGATTTCGGCTAACGACTACCCAATGGCGTCCCGTAGGCTTCCCGATCCTCTCATTCGCATTTTTTGTTCGAATAATGAGCAGCCCGCTCGATGAACTATCCGAGCCTGAGCGCCTGGCAGCCTTTGATACCCTTGCCGCAAGTGCCGTCAAGGCCTGGGAGTTGGAGCCCATTACGCTGAAGCGGATTGCGTGCCGCGAGAACGCAGTCTATGCGGTGGAGTTGCAGGCGGGGCGGCGTCTGGCACTGCGCGTACACCGGCACGGGTATCACGGTCGCGCCTCCCTGGAGTCGGAGCTGATCTGGATGCGCGCCCTGGCAGCCGTGAACGTAGCCACGGCCGCAGTCGTGCGGACGCCAGGCGGCCACCTTGCGGTTGAGGTGACCAGCAACAAGGTTCCCGTCCCCCATTTTTGCGACATGCTGGAGTGGGTTGAGGGGCGGCCGCTGGGCTCGGCTGAAGACACTGATTCTCTGCGCAGCGGGACGATTTCGGACACCTACCGAACCGTGGGGCGCATCGCCGCGCAGATCCATTCCCATTCGGCAACGTGGCAAACTCCCGCGGGTTTCCACCGACCGCACTGGGACCGGGAGGGTTGCCTGGGGCGGGCGGCGTTATGGGGCCCTTGGTTCGATCTGAGTGTCCTCGAGCCCGCCGAGCGCACGTTGCTGGAAGCCGCCGTGAAAGTGCTCGAGGGTACGTTTGAGCGGCTCGGCAAGGGTCGGGAGGCGTACGGACTGATCCACGCCGACTTCGTACCTGACAATCTCATCGAGCACGACGGACGCGTGGTGGTACTCGACTTCGATGACAGCGGTTATGGTTGGTACTTGTTTGAGTTGGCCACCGCCGTGTTCTGGTATCTCGGCGGGGCGCACTACCTGCCCGCCCTGGAGGGGTACGTCGCCGGTTACCGAGAGGTCCGTTCAATGTCCGATGAGGAGCTCCGACTGTTGCCGCAGTTTTTGCTGCTGCGCGCCCTTGTCTACATGGGCTGGATGCAGACCCGCAGTACGCAGCGGACAGCGCGGCGCATGACGACTCGGGTCCGGGAGCTCAGTAGCGCGCTGGCCCGGCGGGTGGTCGCGGCTAATCCCGACTACCGATCGATTGCGCCCGAGCTGTCGCCGTTGCCGGATGAGACCTGACGCCATGAGTGCCGTATTGCAGCCGACGCCGATCTGAATTCATGGAGTCAACCATGGTCAATCCTGCAACAGAATCTCTCTTGGCGCGGCGCCGCCGTACGCTCGGCACTCCCACGCCGCTGTTTTATGACGAGCCGCTGCACATCGTGCGCGGGGAGGGCGTCTGGCTCTTCGATCGGCAGGGACAGCGCTATCTGGACGTTTACAACAACGTGCCGCACGTGGGCCATTGCCATCCGCAGGTCGTAGAGGCTCTGCATCGTCAGGCGGCGATGTTGAATATCCACACACGGTATCTGCACGAGAATATCGTGTGCTACGGCGAACGCCTCACGGCCACGTTCGATCCATTGCTATCGACCGTGCTGTTCGTATGCACCGGGACCGAGGCCAACGAGCTCGCGCTACGCATTGCCCGCCATCACACGGGCGCGCGCGGCATCCTCGTGAGCGACTTTAGTTATCACGGCAATTCGGCAACCCTCGCCAGTGTCGCGACGGGAGTTCAGACGAACGAGCCGTTCCCGCAGCACGCGAGGGCATTGCACCTGCCCGACATACTTCGCGATCTCGCCCCCGGCGACACGCCCGAACAGCTCGCCGAGCGTGCTCTCGCAGAAGCCGATGCCGCGATCGCCGCGCTTCAGTCCCAAGGCTACGCTGTCGCAGCGTTGCTCCTCGATACGTTGTTCAGCAACGAAGGGTTGACACGCTTGCCCCCCGGCTATTTGGAGCGACTGGTGGCCCGGGTGCGCGCCGCCGGCGGCACATTCATCGCCGATGAAGTGCAACCGGGGTTCGGCCGCACCGGGGAGAACTTCTGGGAACATCAAAGCTACGGCGTGGTGCCCGACATGGTCACGTTGGGCAAGCCTATGGGCAACGGACATCCGATCGGGGCGGTGGTGACGCGACCGGAGTTGGCCAACGCCTTCCTGGAAAGCAGCATGTTTTTCAACACTTTCGCGGGCAACCCCGTATCCGCTGCCGTGGGGCTCGCGGTGCTCGATGTGATCGAGCGCCAAAGCCTGGTGCGCAATGCGCGCGAAACCGGGGAGTACGTACAGAGCCAGCTACGCAAGTTGGCGGCTCGCCACGAGAAAGTGAGCTCGGTTCGCGGCAAGGGCCTGTTTTTCGGCCTCGAGCTGGTGACGGACCGCGACACGCGCGCGCCGGCGACAGCCGCTGCCCGTCGAATTGTCAACGAGATGAGGCGCCGAGGAGTGCTGATAAGCACGATCGGTCCGCACGGCAACGTTCTGAAAATGCGTCCGCCCATGGTGTTCGAGCGCGAGCACGCCGACCTGTTATTGACCGCGCTCGATGAGGCGCTGCAGGCGCAATCATGACGAGATCTGCGCAGCAGCCGGGCAACGAGGGGATGGCGGCGGCAATTCGGAAGTTCGAGGAGGCATTCAACGCAGGCGATCCACGGCGTGCCGCACGAGAGGTTTACGCCCTGGACGCGCGGATACTGCCTCCTGGCGCTCCGATGGTCGCCGGGCGGGAGCACATCGCTGAGTATTGGCACGCCGCTGCTCAGCAGATGCGGATTCAGCGGGTCAAGCTCGAGACAGCGGAGTTGGCGGTGCATGGCGACCGGGCACACGAGATCGGTCAGGCCACCTTGTCGCTGGCGGGCGGACAAGCGGTCGTGTGCAAGTACGTGGTGGTTTGGAAGAGGGTGGACGGCGCATGGTATTGGCTCATTGACATCTGGAACATGGACGCATGACCGCTCAGTTTGACTTGGATCCGATCGTGTCCTCGCTACCGGACCCTTATGCTCGGCTCCGTCTCGACGGCGCTTTCATCTACACGGCCGATCCCGCGCGGCCCGTCATACCGAACGGATCCTTGCTGATCCGTGGGTCGGCCATCGCGGCCGTCGGCACCCGCGCCGAGGTTGATGCCGTCGAGGGTTCGCTGGCGCCGGCCAACGGCCGCACTCGCCGCATCGATGCGGCGGGCAAAATGGTTCTGCCCGGATTCGTGAACAACCACTGGCACGAGGCATCGGCAGTGCTGGTGTCGGGGACGACCAAGCTCGACCCCGATGATTCCGACACGCGCGCCCTCGACACAACTGACGGTGCAAACATCCTTCTCACGTCGTCGGCTTTCAACCACCTGCTCGATGTGGGCAATGCGTTGCCCGATGACATCGCGTACCTCTTCGCGGTGCGCTCCTACCTGATCCAGCTGCGCACCGGCGCGACCTGCGTCGCCGATTTCGGGTCCGTAAACCGTCCCGAGCTGCTCGCGCGGGCCGTGCTGGCAACCGGAATCCGGGGGACGGTTTCCACCCAGTCGATAGACGGCGAATGTCGTGCGAACGAAAGCGCCTTCACCCGTACGCGCGATACCGATTCGATCCTGGCCCAAACGCAAGCAGTGTTGGAGAGATACAAGGACGATGCCACGGGCCGTCTGCGGGCCATGCCAACCGCCCTGTGGCAGATCAACGCCAGTGACGAGCTGCTCGAGGGCACTGCCGCTCTGGCCGAGAAATATGGTACGCCCTGGGGCTCGCACCTCGCCGCCAGTGCCAAAGAATCTGACGTGACGCGCAGATACTTCGGTGCGCGAGCGGTGGAGCGGTTGTATCGTCTGGGCATCCTATCGCCGCGGCTCATTTCAGCGCACACCTCCCATGCCGATGATGACGAGTTCGGCTGGATCATCGACGCCGGTGTCCAGCTGACCTACTCGCCCCAGAAATACGGGGCGACCGGTGAGACGTCGATCACCAGAACCGGGCAGATTGTCCGGTTCATCAAGGCTAACGCGCCGGTGACTTTGAGCTCCGACGGCGATCCCGTGCCGGTCGGCTACATGCCCGAATCCATGCGGATGGGGTGGCTCGCCTGCAATGACTGCGCTGAGGACCCCTCGGTGATGACGCCGATGCGCGCGCTGTCCATGGCGACCCGGCTGGGCGCGGAGTCGCTCGGCTGGTCATCCGCAATCGGCTCGCTCACGGCGGGCAAAAAGGCGGACTTCGTGGTCGTCCCGATTGACGATTGGCGGTATGAAGGTGTGCGGCGGCCACTGAACAGCTTCCTCATCGTGGGAGGCAGCACCGACATCGATACGGTGGTCGTCGACGGCCGGATCCTCATTGAAGGTCGATCGTCCACGTACATTGACGAGAAGGCACTCTCCGCAGCCTTTCTGCGGGCATCTCGACAGGTTGCCGAGACGTTCTCGGCCTGATGAGCAATCGTGCAGCCGCACGACGGGCAGCGCAGCGAGCCGGAGAACCGCGCTCTCGAGCGTATCCGAAGAAAGCTCCGAGTCAACTTCCGGAGCACTCGAGGACTGCCGATTTTGGCTAACGTCGGCTGAATCGTCCTCTCTAAGCTCATGTCTCTTGTTCGTCGGGAGGGCCGAATGTCTACCACAAGAATTGCTCGTCATGCCGTCGTCACCGCGCTGGTCGGCGCATCGCTCGCATCCGCTCCAGGGCCTGTTGGTGCCCAGACCGCCGTGTCCGCGGCACCGCGTGAGGACTCCCTTGCCGAAGTCATCGTCACGGCGACGAAGCGCGAATCGACCGTCCAATCGACTCCGATGAGCATTTCCGCGGTGACCGGCGATGACCTGTCGCGACGAGGCATCAGCGACGTCAACGACCTGGCACTGCAAACGCCTGGCGTGTCGATCCAGAGCCAGGGTCCGGGCCGAACGGTGTTCACGATCCGTGGAATGTCGCCCAGCGGAGGTGCGGCACCGACTGTTGGCTACTACCTCGATGAGACGCCGATCTCGCCGCCACCGGAAGCACTGGCGCCCTCGGGCAAGAGCGAGATCGATCCCGACCTCTACGATCTGGCCCGAGTCGAGGTCCTGCGCGGCCCGCAAGGAACTCTGTATGGCGCCGGATCGATGGGCGGAACGATCAGGCTGATCACCAACGAGCCGCAGCTCGAGCGGTTCGCGGCGAGCGCTCAGGCGAGCGGCTCCGGTACGCAACATGGAGGCGCCAACTACGGCGAGAGCGGCATGCTGAACCTGCCGCTCGGGGAGAGGTTCGCGCTGCGCCTCGTGGAGACATACAAGTACGACGATGGATTCATCGATCGGATCGTCGTTCCCAACTTCCCGCCGCCCTCCGCCGATCTCTTGACCCGAGGGGACGTACAGGGCGCGACGCCTTCGAAGGTTTACAGGAACGTGAACGACGACCAGACCAAGAGCGTACGCGCCATCCTGCTCGGCAGGCTCAGCGACTCGTTCAGTATCAAAGGCTCCGTGTTCTACCAGCACCTCGCGCAGGCAGGGCAGAACGGACTGGACCTGCCACCCGGAAACTTCGCACACTACGAAGCATTCGATATACCCGAGGGGTCGCGGGACGAATTTTCAATCTATAACTTGACCGTCGATTACCGCACCGAGCCGGTGTCGGTGAAGTCCTCATCCTCGGTGACGGTCCGACACGGAAGCAGTGCCGTGGATGACACGGAGAACTACTACACGCTGTTCGGTCTCGGGTACTTCACCCCCGGCCCAACCTACACCACGCGCGCATCGCAGGAGCTGTCCGAAGAGCTGCGTGCAACCTCAAACGGCGACGGGCCGCTGCAATGGATCGGCGGAGTGTTTTACGACCACTTTTCCGACAAGCTGTCCTACAACGAGACGCTCGCCGCGCTCGAGCCCGTCCTGGGAACCTCGACGGTCGTCGATTTTCACGAGCGGGATATCATCAAACAGTATGCCGCTTTCGGGGAGGCGAGCTATTCGATCCTCAGCTCTCTGACTGCAACCGTGGGATTGCGCTATTTCCACTACGACTTTGGATTCAGTCAGGACGGAGTGGGCGTTATCCTTCCGCTCGGCAGCCTGCACGTTCTCGGCAACTCCGCGCACAGCGGCTTCAATCCGAAGCTGACTCTGGCATACAGCCCGGGCGCCGATGCGCTGTTGTACGCGACCGCTGCCAAAGGGTTCCGTCCCGGCGCTCCCAACGGTCCCGTCCCGGGCAATATCCCCGGCGTCCTCGCCTGCGGGGATAATCTCGCCGCCATCGGTCTTACGGCGGCGCCGGGCAGCTACGATCCGGACTCGGTCTGGAATTATGAATTGGGCGGCAAGTTCTCCATGCTCGAGAAGCGATTGCAGGTCGATGTCGCGATCTATCATCTGGACTGGAAGGATATCCAGCAGAACGTAACATTGCCCTGCGGCTATGCGTTCACGGCCAATGCAGGCAAGGCGCAGGTGGACGGCGGCGAGCTCGAGGTTTCAGCGCGCCTGGGGGGCGGCTTTACCTTCATGCAGAGTGTCGGATTCACCGATGGCCGAATCACCGGTCAGACGATCCAGTCGAGCTCCGTCGCGCGGCTCCAGGACGTCCCCAGGTGGACATTGAACAGCTCGCTGGACTTCGACCGGCTGTTGGCCCCGGGATGGAATTTGACGGCGCACGTGAACAATCAGTATACCGGTCCCGAATACGATCCGACAGCCAACCCGTACCCGCTCTCCGTGCGCGCGGGCTTCGCGATAATGAACGCGCGGATCGCAGTCGCGCATGGGAAGCTGACGAGCGCACTGTTCGTCGACAATGTGGCCGACAAGCGCGCTTACGTTGGTTTTGAGCCGGGGCAGTCGGCGGCGATACCGTCCGTGACCCGTCCCATCCCCACGCGACCCAGAACCGTCGGCATCGACCTGCAGTGGGCATACTAAACTAGACTCGCGCCGCCAAAACTATCCATGCAAGCAGGGCTAGAGGCGATTGAGACGGCCAGCGCTGACGAGCTGCGGACGCTGCAGCTGGAACGTCTGAAGTGGTCGGTCGAGCACGCCTACCGCCACGTATCGCATTACCGGAACAGTTTCGAAGCGGCCGGCGTGCATCCCGGCGATCTGCGGACGCTCGAGGATATCGCAAAGTTTCCCTTCACGACCAAGGCTCATCTGCGGGACAACTATCCACTCGGCATGTTTGCCGTGCCGCGGGAGCGGCTGGCGCGTATTCATGCCTCGAGCGGCACCACGGGCAAGCCTACGATCGTGGGGTATACGTCAAAGGACCTCGACCTCTGGGCAGGGCTCGTGGCCCGCTCCATCCGCGCCGCCGGCGGGCGACCCGGAGATACCGTCCACGTGGCCTACGGATATGGACTTTTCACGGGAGGCCTGGGTGCGCATTACGGCGCCGAGCGTCTGGGTTGCACGGTGATCCCGATGTCAGGCGGGCAGACCCGGAAGCAGGTTCAGCTCATTGTGGACTTGAAGCCCGACATCATCATGGTCACTCCTTCTTACATGCTGGCGATCGCGGAGGAGTTTCAACGCGCCGGTCTCGATGCACGGGCGTGCTCGCTCCGGATCGGCATTTTCGGTGCCGAGCCCTGGACGGAAGCCATGCGAGCCCAGATCGAATCGTCGCTGGACCTCGAGGCCGCCAACATCTATGGGATATCGGAGCTCATCGGTCCCGGTGTGGCCAGCGAATGCATCGAAACCAAGGATGGACCGGTCATCTGGGAGGACCACTTCTATCCGGAGATCATCGACCCGGACACGGGTAAGGTCCTCGCGGACGGCGAGCTCGGCGAGCTCGTGCTCACCTCGCTCACGAAGGAGGCATTACCTGTCATCCGCTATCGAACGCGGGATCTGACCCGACTGTTGCCGCCAACGGCCCGCTCGATGCGCAGAATGGAACGAATTCTCGGCCGCTCGGACGACATGTTGATCATCCGTGGCGTGAATGTGTTTCCGTCGCAGCTCGAGGAGATCATCCTGAAAGCCGACCCGCTCGCGCCGCATTACCTCCTGGAGGTTTCGCGAGAAGGCGTGCTCGATTCGGTGACTCTCCACGTCGAGCCGGCCGCGGGCGCGAGCTCGGAGGCCTGCGTACAGGCAGCTCTTAGCGTGGCTCACCAGGTGAAAACCCTGGTGGGGATCAGCATTCGCGTCCAAGTGCGCGAGTCCGGCGCCATCGAGCGCTCGATGGGCAAAGCACAACGTGTGATCGACAGACGGCGCCAGCAACAGTGACGGCATCGTGGACGAGCACGTCGCGGCACCCACGGTTGGAGCGTTCCCGCGAAGCGTTGCGGCCCATCCAACCATCGACCGGTAGAGGCTGATATGAAACTGACCGATGCGCTCATTTGCGATGCAGTGCGAACACCTTTCGGCCGCTATGGCGGAGCACTCGCCGGCGTGCGCGCCGACGATCTGGCTGCTGTCCCGATTCGCGCGCTGATGGAACGCCATCGGAAGGTCGATTGGGCCCGCGTCGATGACGTTTACTACGGTTGCGCGAATCAGGCGGGAGAGGATAACCGCAATGTCGCCCGGATGGCCGTACTGCTGGCGGGATTGCCCGAAAGCGTACCCGCGTCGACCGTCAATCGTTTGTGTGGCTCGAGTCTCGATGCAACTGCGATTGCGGCGCGAGCTATCCGCAGCGGCGAAGCCGAGCTGGTCATAGCCGGCGGAGTGGAGAGTATGACGCGCGCGCCGTTTGTGATGGGTAAGGCCGAGACGGCCTACGGGCGCACTGCCCGACTCGAGGACACGACAATCGGGTGGCGCTTCGTGAACCCGGCCATGCAGGCGCGCTTCGGTGTCGACTCCATGTCGGAAACGGCCGAAAATCTGGTAGCGGAGCACACCATCAGCCGCGTCGATCAGGACGCGTTTGCGCTACGCAGCCAGCAGCGATATGCGGCGGCGCTTGCCCGCGGTTTCTTCGAGCGTGAAATCGTGCCTGTATCGGTACCGCGGCCGAAGAGACAGCCGTTGTTGGTCGAGCGCGACGACCATCCTCGCCCGGACACGACGCTTGAAACACTCGCGAAACTGCAAGGAGTCGTGCGACCGGGCGGAACAGTCACGGCGGGCAACGCTTCAGGAATCAACGATGGGGCAGCGGCGCTGCTGCTGGCGAGTGAAGCGGCGGCGAAGCGCTACGGTCTGACGCCTCGCGCCCGGGTAGTGGCGAGCGCCACGGCGGGTGTTGCGCCGCGCATCATGGGGATTGGTCCGGCGCCCGCCACACGCAGGTTACTCGAGTACACGGCCATGACGCTGTCCGGCCTCGACGTAATCGAACTCAACGAAGCCTTTGCCGCCCAGTCGCTTGCGGTGCTGCGCGATCTCGGGTTGCCGGATGACGCCGAGCACGTCAACCCGAACGGAGGCGCAATCGCCATCGGGCACCCGCTAGGGGCGAGCGGCGCCCGGCTCGTAGCCACCGCGCTCAATCAACTGGAGACCAGCGGCGGGCGGCGAGCGCTGTGCACGATGTGTATCGGAGTCGGCCAGGGAATCGCGTTGCTTCTCGAGCGGGTTTGAGGACGGGGCGGTGCGCGCTGCCGATTTCGGCTAACGCCCCGGATTACACCTTGGCTACGCTCAAGATTCGCCGAAGTGAACGGGCTCGAATCGACACAGGGAGAGCTATGTCCGCCATGCGAAAACCGTCGCCATGTATTCCGGAGAGCCTGCCCATTCCCGCCTGGTCGCTCGTCTTGGCTGCCGCGCTCTTCACCGCCGTGGCCCGTGCGCAGGCGGTGCCCCCGCAGGCACAGTCCGGTCCTGGCAATGCGGCAAATGTCGCGGGTGCGGCCGGCTCGCTCCAGATCGAAGAAGTCGTCGTGACCGCTGAAAAGCGCAGCGAGTCGATCAACAATGTAGGCATGTCGATCAACGCCCTGTCCGGCGACCAGCTCCAGGAGCTGGGCATCACGAATGTGGCGGACCTGACGAAGGCAGTTCCGGGCTTCAACTACACGACCACCCTCTACGGGACACCCGTCTACACCATTCGGGGTGTCGGCTTCCAGGAGAACAGTCTCGCCGCCAGTCCCGCGGTCTCCGTCTACGTCGATGAAGTGCCGATTCCCTTCTCGGTCGAGACAGTCGCCGCCGCCCTGGATCTGGAGCGCGTGGAGGTGCTCAAGGGACCCCAGGGGACGCTCTTTGGAACGAACTCCACCGGCGGCGCGGTGAATTACATCGCCGCCAAGCCGACCGACAAGCTCGCGGCGGGTGTCAACGGGACCTATGGCCGCTTCAATAGCCTCGATCTATCGGGGTTCGTGAGCGGGCCGCTCACGGATACGCTGCGCGCACGCGTGGCGATGGACTACCAATACTCCGGCGACTGGCAACAAAGCTATACCCGTTCGGCCACGCTGGGCGCGCGCAAGCAGGTCGAGGGCCGCTTGCTGCTGGACTGGCGGCCCGTGGAGGCGCTCGTCGTTGCAGCTAACTTCAACGGCTGGTTTGACAAGTCCGACACGCCTGCGGGACAGCTCATCGGAATCACGCCGGGCGTCCCCCCGGTGGGCCTGCCGCCGGGATTCGCCAGCTACCCGCTTTCCCCGCAGAACGCCCGGGCCGCCGACTGGGACCCGGGTGTTTCGTTCCGGCGCGACAACAACTTCTATCAAGGGTCGGTGCGGGCCGATTACACGCTGAGCAACGATCTGACGCTCACCTCCATCAGCTCGTACGAAGAGTACCGGCGATATCAGCCGATGGACGCCGACGGCACGGCGTATCAAGGCTTTCTTGCCGTGATGTCCGGAGACGTGAAGACATTCTTCCAGGAGCTACGCCTGAGCGGCAAACTCGGGGGCGCCGGGGGGCATTGGATGCTCGGGGCGAACTACCAGCACGACCAGACGACTGATCACGCCCTGTTGAACATTGCCGATTCGAGCAATCGAGTGATCGTGGGTGTCCCCACGCACGCTGTGCTCGGCCTGAGCAATCAAGACACCCGCACGAAGGCCGTCTACGGGAACATCGACTACGCCATTCTGCCGGAGGTCACCGCGCTGGCCGGCGTTCGCTACACGAAGGCCGATCGCGATTTCACGGGATGCGCCGCCGACCCCGGCGACGGCTCCGGTGTAGCGCTTTTCAACGCCATCCGGGCCCTCGCCGGTCTGCCGCCGCAGAACCTGGGCCCCGGCGATTGCCAGACACTCGACCGGAATCTGCACTCGGGCCCGGTCAGGGACACCCTCGATGAGTCGAACGCGTCCTGGCGCGTCGGCCTCAATTACAAGCCCGTAAACGACCTCCTGCTCTACGGCAACATCAGCAAGGGCTACAAATCCGGAAGCTTTCCAACGCTGTCCGGCGTCAGCTTCGCTCAGTATGCGCCGGTGACACAGGAAAGCCTCCTTGCATACGAGCTGGGCACCAAGGCGACGCTGCTCGACAGAACGCTGCAGCTGAATGCCTCGGTATTTTACTATGACTACAAGGACAAGCAGATCCGCGGTCGCATCGTCGATCCGGTCTTCGGCCCGCTCGAGGCTCTGCTCAACATTCCGAAGTCGCGTGTTATCGGCTTCGAAGTCGACGGCACCTGGCGCCCGATCCAGGGTTTGCGGATCGCTCCGTCGATTTCGCTGGTGAATTCCAGACTCGACAGCGAACCCACCCGGCCGGCTTTCGATCCGCTGACCCGTCCCGTGTTGATCACCGGGGAGAATTTCCCTTACACACCCAAGTGGTCCGGCAACGTGGATGTCGAGTATCGTCGCGGGCTGAGCTCGATGTTCGACGGGTACGCGGGGGCGAATGTCTCCTACGAGGGCGAAACCAACGCCGGCTTCGGCGATCTGCCGGAATTCCGGATCCGCGCCTATACGCTGCTCGGCCTGCGAGCCGGAGTGGAGAATGCCGATGGCCGTTGGCGGGTAGGCGTTTATGTAAACAACGTCACCAATCAATACTACTGGGTCACGGCGACGGAGGGGATCGATACCGGCATCCGCGATGCGGGGTTACCGCGGACATACGGTGTGTCGTTCGGCTATAGCTTCAAATGACCGGCACCGCCAGTCCTGACTCAACGGGCTGTCGAAGCGATTCGCATCGCGAGCACAGCGCTGCCGGTCCCGAGGGCGCTACTCACTTACGTCGCAGTCTCAAACTGTCGGCTTTGATTTCGATCGGGCTCGGCATCGTGCTCAGTCAGAGCACGATCGTTACGCTGCTCCAAGCGACCGCCATCGGCGGTCCGGCGTTCTTTGTCGCGTTGGCGATCGCGCTGCTGATAGGATTGTGCTACACCGACACGTTCGCGGAACTGGCGCTGATGTTGCCCCAGGCCGCCGGCCTGGGGCGATACACCGAGGTCGCTCTTGGTCCATTCCCCGCCATCGTCGCGACGTTCGCCGGCTACATCATCGTCGCGTTTTTCGGGGTGGCCGCCGAGCTCCTGCTCGTCGATGGCGTCGTACAGCAGCTCTTTCCCGGCCGCATACCTGTTCAGGTAGTGGCCTTCAGCGTATTGTTCATCGCAACGGTGCTGAACGTGATCGGGGTCGATCTCTTTGCGCGCCTGCAGAACTTCATCACGGTATTGAAGATCGGTTCCATGTTGGGTCTGGGCGCGCTGGCATTACATGCCACGCCTCCGGCTCGGATGACAGGGGCGCACTCGACGATCGATTTCGCGCTGGTGTTACCGCTCGTCTCGGCGGCGATCTGGGGCTTGATGGGCGCGGAATATATCTGCCCGATGATCGAGGAGGCGCGCCAGCCCGAGCGCACCGTGCCAAAAGCAATGTGGATCACGCTCGTCCTCGCGAGCGCCCTGTACCTGCTCCTCAGTCTGGGCGCGCTTCACCTGGTGCCGCGCGAACGGTTGGCCGCCGCCGAGCTTCCGCACCTGCTAGTTGCGGAAACCGTCGTCGGCCGCCTGGGCATGACGCTGGTCGCGATAACCGCGTTGTCGGCGAGCCTCGGTCTCGTGAGCGGCATCCTCGCTGCAGTTCCCAGGCTGCTGTACGGGATGGCGTGCGACGGGCAGGCATTTCCGGTCTTCCGGCGCTTGCACCCACGGTTTCAGACGCCGTGGCTGGCCATCGCTTTCATGGGGCTCGCAATTGGAGCGGCACTCCTCACGTTGAAAGGCGAATCGAAGGGATTCACGGTGCTGATACTGAGCGCCGCATCGTCGTGGTTGCTGGCCTACATCGTCGCGCATCTCGATGTGCTGGTACTGCGACGACGTTATCCCGGCATGCCGCGGCCGTACCGTAGTCGCTGGCTGCCGTGGCCCCAAATCGCGGGCAGCGCCGCGATGCTCTACTGCCTGTTTCACGTCTCGCCCGAACCGGCGCTGACCCGCTCGATTTACATGCATGCCGGTGCGGTACTGCTGGGCGTGGCACTGACCGCGCTGGTGTGGGTGAAATGGGTGCTGCGTCGCGAGTTGTTCCAACCCACACCGATGTGAGCCCGTTGAGTCAACTATGCCCGATCCTGCCCTCGAATCTCCATGGGCGCGACATCGGCATCGATCGGGCCCACTCGACGGGCGGGCGATGAGCCATTGCCGAAACGAGGAAGTCCGATGTCAAACAATCCGCTGCCGCCGTCGGCGAGACCGCTCGAGTTCCAATCAGCCACCGAGTTGCTGACTCTGCTTCGCACCCGCAAGGTCGGCGCGGTCGAGCTGTTGAAGCTGCATCTGGCGCGGCTCGAAAGATTCAACTCCGCATTGAATGTCGTCATCGCAACGGACACCGACGGCGCGCTCCGCGCCGCTACGCGCGCGGACAATACGCGCTGTGACGCATCCGACCTTCCGGCGCTGCATGGACTGCCGATGACGATCAAGGACGCCTTCGAAGTGGCCGGCATGCCGGCCACCTGCGGTCTGCCCTTCCTGGCCGGGCACCGGCCGCAGGAGGATGCGGACGCCGTGGCACGCCTGAAGGCGGCCGGCGCCATCGTATACGGCAAGACCAATGTGCCCCCGGGAGCTTTCGACTGGCAGTCCTATAACTCCATTTATGGAACATCGAACAATCCCTGGGACCTGACACGCACGCCCGGAGGATCGTCCGGCGGATCGGCGGGCGCCGTCGCGGCCGGCCTGGCGCCGCTGGAATTGGGCAGCGACATCGGCGGATCGGTCCGCTGTCCTGCGCACTTCTGCGGCATCTATGCTCATAAGCCGAGTCACGGCTTGGTGCCGGGACGGGGCCACATCCCGCCACTACCGGGACAGATCGCACGCTACGAGCTGGGGGTCTACGGACCGTTGGCACGCAGCGCCCGGGATCTGGAGCTCGCGCTCGATATCCTCACGGCGCCCGAGGAGCTGCAACGCCCCGCGGTGCGTGTTGCCGTTCCTGCGAGTCGCCACGAGCGACTGGAGAATTTTCGAGTCGCCGTCTGGGCTGACAGCAGCACCTTCGCCGTCGACGCACGCTGCCTGGACGCTATCGCGGGTTTCGCGGAGGATCTGCGTCGCATGGGAGTGACAGTGGACGCCAGCGCACGCCCGGCAATCGACTGGCCCGCGGCCTATGAGATCTATCTCGCCACGCTGCTGCCCATAATGGGCAGTGGCCTGCCTGCGCAAACGGCGCAGCAGCTTCTCGGTGCGGCGCGAGCTCTACCGCCCGGGAGCGCGAGTTATGTGGCTCGCACCGGGCGCGCGCTGGAGATGAGACACTTCGAGTACATCCACCTGATGGGACAGCGCGAGCAACTGTGTCGCCGCTTCCACGACTTCTTCAAGAGTCACGATCTCTTGATTTGTCCGGTCATGCCGACCGTTGCATACGGGCACGATCACCGTGGCGACGGGGCGCCCGATCCGATCACTCTCACCGAATCGCGCAGCATGATCGTCGATGGTCGCCCGCGTCCCTACATGGACGGCCTGCAATGGCCGTCGGTCGCCACGGTAGCCGACCTGCCGGCCACGGCTGTGCCCACGGGCCGCTTCATTGACGGGATGCCGATGGGCGTGCAATTGATCGGGCCCTACCTGGAAGACCGCACGCCGCTGCGCTTCGCGCAGCTGGTCGAACGTGAGCTCGGTGGCTTCAAGGCGCCCCCCGGGTACTGAGGCATCTACATATGCCAGTCCCCGTGCTCGAGGTCTAGCATTGCACCCGTGCGATGGGCAGATCTGCGTCGTCCAGGCGGGCAAGACTGCGCGTATCGAAGATGTCCTTGCCCCCCAGCACCGTCCTCAGCACCTGGGTTTTGGACAGGTCATCGAGCGAACAGGTCAACGGATTGCGATCGACGATGGCGAGGTCCGCCTTGCAGCCGGGCATCAGCGCACCGATGCCATCCCACTGCATCAATCTGGCATTGTGGATCGTCCATCCATCGAGCGCCTGTTGCCTGCTGATGGAGTATCCGGGGCCGCCGTTTCGGTACCCGGAGCCCGCGAACTCACCTGTTTCGGCGAGCGCCATGTGTTCGAATGCACTGTCGGGACCCCAGTCACTGCCTAACCCCACGGTGGCGCCGGATGCGAACATCTTTCCCACCGGAGTCAGCTCCTTCAGCACCTGCTGGCCCATGCGCTCGCGATACATATCGCCCTTGCCGAAACAGAAGCTCAGGGTGGTGGTCAGATGAAAGTGCAGCTTGGCGTAGCGCTCGATGGTGGCGTCATCGATGAAGATGTTGTGCTGCATGACCCATTCCCTGGCGCTCACATCCCAGTCGGCGAGGAAAGGCTCGAGACTCTCGAGGAACCGGCGGTGATCGTGACCACTCGTCGGCATGAGATTCAGCCGCACGTCGTTGCGCAGGCAGAAGTCGATCGTCTCGCGTTCGATGGCCCCGGAGATGAACGAGTGTCCGCACGTGGGCCGCCCAAACGGGTCGCTGTAGGACCGATCCGACGGCATGTGGCCCGTCCAGCCCGGCCCACCCACACCTAGTGTGACCCCGTTGACACGAAACAGCGGATCGACGGTCTGCGTCAATTTCGCTGCCAACGCAAGATTTGCTCGAATGCCCTCCTCGGTGAGCCCCATTCCGAAATCGAACGCGATCGGCGCCGCTTCCAGCGTCGCCAGTACCCGCATCTTCAGCTGACCTTCATTCCTCGCGCGTTGATAGGCAGCAATGTGCTCCGGGTTCATCGCGTGTCCCTCGTAAGCGGCAGTGATGCCCCGGCGCGCCGCCGCCAGCTGCCCTGCCAAGCCCCCCTGATACCAGAGCTCGTCGCTCGGGGGCCCCCTTCGCATCAGCACGCGCGTGATCCAAAAGCGGCTGCTGTTGTAGTAGTTCGTCACATAGCCGCTGAAGATGCCAGTCGGCTCTCCGTGCGCATCTTTATCGACGAATACGTCATCGATGTAATTCGGCAGGTCGCGTGTGAATCCGAGCACCTGCAGCGCCTTTGAGCTCATGGCGCAGACATTGGGCACTCGAGGTGCATAGGCTTGAATCCAAACCGGATGATCTGGCGCCGCGGCGTCCAGCTCGTACCGGTTCGGCAGGCGTCCTTCGGGTAGGTCCCGCCAGGAGCGACGGATGAAATAATGCGGCTCGCCAACCGGAGTCGTGACGATCCATTCACCCCGGGGAGTCACTGTGGCGCGCTCCCGAATTCGCGCCAGAATGTCCGCGTGATCACGCGCGTCGTATAGCAGTACGCACCCGGTATCGAAGCTTCCGTAGTGTAGGAAGTGCGGATGGTTGTCGATCAGCCCCGGCAGCACGCACGCTCCCTGCATATCGACCTTCCGCGCGGCATGGCCAGCCAGAGACTTCATATCCTCCAGCTGTCCTGTTGCGAGCACGGTATCGCCTTGCAACACGAGCGCCTCGTGTGTGTCACGCGTATCGTTCTGCGTGAGTATTTGGCCACCGTACAGGAGCGCGCGTTTCTGCGTCATGTCACAACCTCGACAATCACAATGTCGCTCCTACAGTAATTCCAAAGGTGCGCGGAGGCTGATACGTCGCCCCCGTCGACAGCGCTGCCGCGGCAAGCTCCGTGACGACAGCCTCGTTTGCCAGGTTCTTGCCCCAAAGACGAACATGGTAGGTCTTGCCGGGCGACGTCCAAGTGACTCCCGCATTGACGAGCTCGTAGCTTCCCTGCCGCCGCAAATTGTCGACTTCGGAGTAGAAGCCATCGCTATAAAGCACGTTGACGTTCAGCGCGACCTCGCCAACGGCGGTGGGAACGGTGTAGTCAGCCCCTAGACTCGCCGTGACCTTCGAGGTAAACGGGAGCTCGTGGTCGCTGGCGTCACCGAGCGTTACCATGCTTCCGCCCGACGCTAGGGGGATGCCGTACAGTGCATTGTGGAACGTGCCAAAACGCGCGTGCAGATAGGTCAGCCCCCCGGAGAGGCGCAGACCGCCAGCAACGACCGCCGCGAGATCCGTGTCGAAACCATAGATTTTCGCGGAGGGGCCGTTGACGATGCCGATCTGGCCTTGGTTCGTGAAGAACGGCACCTGGATATTCGAGTAGTCGTAGTAGAACACGGAAGGGTTGAGCCGCAGCCGCCGCTCCAGAAGATCGGACTTGAGCCCGAGCTCGTAGGCATCGATCAACTCCGGCTTGTAGGCGGGATCGGTTAACAAGGTGGCGTTGAATCCCCCGCTCTTGAACCCCCGGTTGTAGGATACGTACCCCATCGAGGTGTCCGAGAACTGC
>DATEJM010000074.1:0-2170 GCA_035277965.1 Steroidobacteraceae bacterium
CCCATGCTTTGTCGGTTTTGCCCGTGCTTTGCCCGTTTCAACAGGAGCGAAGAAGGCCAGCCTCTACGCTCATAAGGGAACGGACAAAGCACGGGCAGATCGGGCAAAGCACGGGCGACGGCAAGCCGATTTCAGGTACCGAAGTACATGCGTATAAGATACGTTATGTAAACTAGCATCGTGGGAAACTGTGGAAATCCGTTGGCCGAGGGCTTCCCCACGCATTGCCGGACAGCTGTCGCCATGTTCTCGAGGAGAGCTGCGCGAGCTGCCTGGTAGGTCGCCAACAGAATGCTTGTGCCAACGTACGGCCAGCTAACCGCGATAGAGACTCTTGACTGTCGCCCAACTGTCGCGAGAGGCCCTTCGCGACAGCATGGCGTCAGTCGACTGGCAGTAGCCCCCGGAAGACCACTCGGCCCTCTCCGCGCAGCGACGGCAGCCACGTGCTGCCCTCCCGGCGCAGCTTGATCGTCAACGCTCGGCCGGACCTGGTCCGGAGCGTCGTCTCAAGGCCCGCCTGCTGCCAAGCAGCCAGCAAAATCGCCGTCGATACCGAACCCGTCCCGCACGCCAATGTCTCGGCTTCCACGCCTCGCTCGTACGTGCGTATGTCGAAACCGCCATCAGAACGGCGCGCCACGAAGTTCGCGTTCGCACCGCCACCGGGGCGAACGTACTCGTGCAGCCGGATCGCGCGACCGCGGCGAACAATCTCGAGCGTCTCCAGCTCGTCGCGCAGAATCACCACGTGTGGGTTGCCGACGATCGCGTAGCCGATGCGCTGCTCGCCCGGCTCTGTTGCGATATGGGCCGCTGGCCGCACGTCCGTCACTGGCCACAGATCGACTTCGGGCTGGCCGTTCGAGATGCGCGCCGACGCGATCCCCGAGTCGGTCTCGAAGCGCATTCCAGAGGCGCTCCCCGCCCCCAGCTGCGACGCCAGACTCGTCACGCACAGCGCCGCGTTGCCGCACATCTCGGCGACGGATCCGTCGCTGTTGAAGTAGCGCATCCGGAACTGCGCGCCGTGAGCGGCGGTCGGCTCGATGAACACCATTCCATCAGCGCCCACGCCCGGGCCGCGCGCGCAGACTTCGCGTATCACTTGAGGTGTGGCCAGCCGACCCGCCGGCTCGGCCCGGGCGTCGAATACGACGAAGTCGTTCCCCGAGCCGGACATCTTGAAGAACTCCCGCTCGCTCATTCTTAGCGTCCGGCCTTGTCCGGCCTTGTCCCGTCCTGTCCGCCCTTGATGCGACCGGTGATCGCCAGCCACCTGAGACGCCACACCATCCACACCGCCTCGCGCACGATCTTGCGCGACATCTTGCTTTGTCCTTCGGTGCGATCCACGAACACGATGGGAATCTCGCGGATCCTGAAGCCCTTCTTCCACGCGCGAAAACTCATCTCGATCTGGAACGCATAGCCGTTCGATCGCACTGCGCTCAAGTCGATGGCTTCCAGCACGGACCTGCGAAAGCACTTGAACCCGCCCGTGGAATCTTCGAGCGGAAGGCCAGTTACGGTCCTGGCGTAGACGTTGGCGAAGAAGCTCAAGATGAGTCGCGTCATGGGCCAGTTCACTACCGTGACTTTGCCCTCGCGGTACCTCGAGCCCAACACGAGGTCCGCATCCTGGATCGCCTCGAGAAACTGCGGGAGGTGGTTCGGGTCGTGCGAGAAATCCGCGTCCATCTCGAACAGGTAGTCGTATCCCTGCTCGAGCCCCCAGCGAAACCCGGCCAGGTAGGCGGTGCCCAGTCCCATTTTCCCAGACCGATGAAGGACGTGCACGCGAGGATTTTCGCCGGCGATCGACTCGACGATCTGCCCCGTACAATCGGGCGACGCGTCGTCCACCACCAGCACCTCGAGGCGCGGGTCCTTCTCCAGCACGGCCGGAATGAGTCGCGTGATGTTGTCCCGTTCGTTGTAGGTCGGGACGATGACGATGGCGCGCTCAGGCATGCCGCTTTTTGTCGACGAGAATACCGGCGGCCCACATCGCCAGCGCGATGAGGATCGCCACGATGGTGATCAGCTTGCCGCGCTCATAGGCCGCGCTCGTGAACGTGAGCGCGATGTGCCGCGCGCCATCCGGCAGCGCAACACCAATGAGCACGTAGTCGGCCCGACCCACAACGGCCGGCTTCCCATCCGCTGT
>DATEJM010000075.1:0-13126 GCA_035277965.1 Steroidobacteraceae bacterium
AGCTCAGAGATTGCCGGCACGCTTCGTATAGTGCGCAACAAGGCTGTTGCGCACCATGACCTCGTTCGCGAGGGTACCGACTGGAAGCTGTGGCGCATCGAAGGAACCGGCCTGACGTATGGGCAACTGGATGCCTTCATCGATACCTGCACTGAGGCAATCCACAGATTAGCCCACTTGGTGCTGCGGCAGAGTCACGCGTTCGACCTCGAGCCGGAGCATGCGAAACAGTGGGCTGAGGAATACGTGCAGGCGCTCGTCGCCGGCCTGCGCCGCGAGCCAGCGGCTCTCGGTCGGGATAGGGCGTTTGCGCAGGTAGATCCAGGATTCAAGGTAGACGATGTCCTTCCGACGCGATGGGTTCCTGGAAGTCGATGAGAGCGGGCGGATCGCGAGTATCCGCCAGCGTCACGCGCCCTGGTTCGCGTTCGTTGAGAAGCTCAGTCGGTTCTCCGTGAGTGTGCTGCTGACCGAGCGGCGGAAAGTGAACGAGGAGGTCTATCTCAGCACGCTCTACGCGCGCGCAGTGACGATGTTTCAGGGTCTCGTGCGCCTTGCGGAGCGGGGCATGGGTGCTGAGGCACGGACCCTCGTCAGAGGATGTGCGGAGACTGCGATCGCGCTCGGCTGTGTACGACGGGACAAGGGCTTCTTCGATCGGCTCGACGAGGATTACGACAAGCATCGCATCGCGGTGGCGAATGAGCTGCTGCGCCTACCAGAGGGCGACCCCAACATATCCACCGGACAGCGTGCAGAGCTGAAAAAGTTCGTGAACGATCTGGCTGCGCAGTACACACCGCCGAAGCCACGGCGAATCAACTGGGCTGGTGCGGCGGTCACTGCGGGCATGACCGATCTTTACATGACCGTCTATCGCGAAACCTCGGCCGACGCCGCGCACGTGAGCCTCAAGGCGCTCGAGCGGCACCTTGAGATCGACAGCGCGGGTGCCATCACGGGGTTTCGCTTCTCGCCGGAGCTCGAGGCGGTTGCCGACACACTATCGGCGGCGATCGCGTCGCTCTTGCACGCTACAGAGGCGAGACTGCTCGGGGTCGGAGACGCAGAGGCCGACGAACTGCTCCGCTCGCTGACTCGCGAGTGGGATAGCCTCGTGAAGAGCCGGGTCGGCACACCATGAAGGCGTTCCCGCGGCCCATTCCCGAATCGCGTCGTCATAGGTAAGCAATCCGAGATGGATCCAGGAACGAATTGGCTGGCACCCGCACTTGTGGGAGCTGTGGCTTCCTACCTTGTCGGTCACGTCCGAGAATGGCAGGGCAACACACAGCGCGCCCGGGGTTTGCTTCGGGGTGTACTGGTCGAGATGGATCATGCCCACGCATGCGCGTCTGCCTATCTCGCTGAGGCCGTGCACCGCCTGGCTTGGACGCCGGCATACCGTATCGAGCTCGACTTTTTGCAGTCAGGTGTGCGAACACTCCTGGAGCTGCGGGCGCTGCGTCCGGAGGAAGTGACGGCCATTCATGGACTGTACGTGTCTGTAAGCGAGGTGAACCGTTGCTTGGAGAGCCTGACGCGACTCTACGAGCGGGCGAGTCCTGACTCTCTCGACGACGCATGGGGCGGTTCGGCCGCCACTGGCCCGAGTCCCCCGATTCTCCCACCGCAGATGCCGCTCGAGACACAGCGCACAATCATCAAATGCCAGAATGTGCTTCGACAGCTGCCCGAGGCACGCGCGGCCGCGGAGTCGGCGCTGGGTCGGCTTACATGGCTCGAGCCTCAGGACTAGAATTCGCGCTTCACACCTGCACTCGTCGATTTCTTCATGGCCGACACGCTGGTACTCGAGGGCGCCCGACAGCATCCCGAGCTCCTCGAGCCGTGCCCGTGCGACGGATGTTGCCACGCCCAGCGATGTAAGAGCATGCGCCTGGCGTGCGAGGCCTTCGGCGTGTTCATGGCTGGTGCCAGTCCTGCGCGGTGGCGTGTCGTTCATCGCGCACCGACCCGGGAGCGCTACCGCGAGCTCCTCGGAAAGGACATACCGCTCGAGCGGTCCAACAGGCAACTCGGTCGCCACACGCCTACCCCGTGAAGCGAGCGGCAATTGCCTTCTGAGATAAGTCAGCTCTCTTGCGCAGATATCCCCCAAACGACTGTCGTAGTGGCCGGTCGGTAGGTCAGCAAGGAGACGTAGGATGACGGGAAAACCAAGGATCGATTGGGTGGCGCTCGTTCTGTCGATCGCCGCGCTCGTTATCTCAGCCCTGCAGTGGTACGAGACCAGGCGGGGCGGTCAGCTGGCGAGTGCCGCCGCGCTTGCATTCCAGATCGACACTGAGCTCGCCACTCACCACTATGGCTTCGGTGTGAAGAACGCCGGCCCCGGGGTCGCTCGGATCCGGGACGTGATGTTCTATGTCGATGGCAAGCCGGTCGACGATCTGACGCCTGCTGAAGAAGCCGCTGGACTCGATTCAGCTCGGGATTTCGGCGTGGATCTTGAGCATCGGTGATGCGCTCGCGCCGGGCGATATCAACTGGCTCGTGAATTATCGGCCCCGGAACCGCAAGGATGCGGAGCGCGCCGAGGATTTCATCGAGAACCACATGCAGGCGGCGATCGACTACTGCACGGCCAGCGGGGACTGCTCGCGAACGTGCTCAGAGCCCCATGGATGTCCAGCGACGACGGCAGCTGCGACTGGTAGCACTACGACGCCGGCGGCACCGAATTCTTCGCGTACCGACTGAGCGTGATAGCCAGACGGCCGCCCGCCAGGTCGAGGAGCCGCGCGACCTTTCGTAGGTAGGCCGATTCGCGCTGCAGCCATACTGCAGCCTCGGTGTACGTCTTCACCGTCGCATCGCTCTCGCACACCCGGCGCTCGAGGCCTGCGTCATCCTCACGCAGCAGCACCGCGGTCAGGCGCACGGCTGCCCCGCGCTTGCGGTCCCAGGCTGCGTCGTACTTCGACGGGTTGATATTGACCGCCTTGAAGCGCCGTGACGGTGCTGGCGTCACGGGCTTGCCAGCGAACTGACGAAACTCCCGATCGGCGAGCTTCACAAGGCGCTGCGAGTTGAGCGGGGACATGGACGTTTCTCCTTGTTGTGGGACGGAATTAGGGCCGGTTTCGGGCGATCTCGCGGAGGGAAGCGATCGCGGCACGGAGCGCGGCGCGTAGGTCCTGCACAGCGGCATCGGTGAGCTGCGGGCTCTCGAGCCTCCTCAGCCGGACCATCGCGGAGGCAATCGCGACTACGAGCTCGGCCCTCAGGGTGGCGATTGGCTCGTCAGGGCTTCGAAAGGGGCTAATCCCGGGCCACTGTTCCATAAAAAGTTCCATAACGGAACGGTGGCCAAGCGGAATTACAGGCTGCGGGGAGCCCGTAATTGCTTGTTTCTACGAGGAGTTTTAGATGGTGGGCGGTACTGGGATCGAACCAGTGGCCCCTGCCGTGTGAAAGCAGTGCTCTACCGCTGAGCTAACCGCCCGCCGAAAGCGAGCCGCGAAGTGTAAATGTCCGGATGTCGCGAGGCAATCCGGCGACACCGCCCACGAGACCGCAGGCAGCGGGACGTCGGACTGAAGCAGGGGTAACGCGGCGAGATCGGCCATCAATTGTTACCATCCCGGCCAGGCGATTTCTTCCATAAAGGGTCATGGCAGATGCGTGACGTGCTCTGCGGGGCGATGGGGCTCGTTCTGATGGCCGTTGCATCGGGCATCTGCGCACAGGTTCCGCCGGAGATGCTCGCCGATACAACAACCCAGTGCTTCGGCCCCTTCTACGAAGCGTTTCCCCGAACGGACGTGCCGCATTCCGGGTACTACGGCATGCGTGGTCGAATTTGCGGCGATGACGTTCGCAGCGTGCACAGTTGGCTCAACGCGCTGGGGTTGCCCTGTGACACCGTTCAGTCGGTATGGCGTGACAGTCCGCGCAGGTCCGGCCTCGAACGCATTACCTGCTTGAACGGGCCGCAGCGCACGCCAGTCACGTACAACAGCAACAATGGCACGATTACTGGTCCTCAGGGGGTCGTCACTCAGAACGGCGGCTCGCTTTCGTCTGCGGCTCCACCTGCAGACACGCCCAAGGCAGACAACGCTTCTTTCCTCTCGGCGATCACCGAGGCGGGCTATCACTGCGAATCAGTGAGCAAGGCCCGCAAGAGCGCCGACTACGATGGCTGGAGGGTCACCTGCGGGAAGGACTCCTACGCTGTGGTCAACGTAGGCGGAAAGTGGATGGTTGACCGGGACTGAGAGTCTGCCGGCAGGCGTCGCCGGGATCGGGCATGGCGCAGCGGCGGCATGAGGTGGGCGCAGCACCAGGATGAGCAGGCCCACCCGTCGCTTGCTACCATTCGCGCCCCAAACCGCCCCATATGGATACCATGACGGTCGTTACCCGCTTCGCGCCCAGCCCCACTGGCATGCTCCACGTGGGGGGCGTCCGCACGGCACTCTTCAGCTGGCTCTACGCCCGACGTATGGCCGGGAAATTCATCCTGCGCGTCGAAGACACCGACCGGGAGCGATCCACGGACGAGGCTGTCCGGGTCATCCTCGAGGGCATGAAATGGCTGGCGCTCGATGCCGACGCCGGCCCCTACTACCAGACACACCGCTTCGATCGCTACAAAGACGTGATCAAGCAGATGCTCACTGCCGGAACGGCCTATCACTGCTACTGCACCAAGCAAGAGCTCGATCAGATGCGCGAGCAACAGATGGCCCGCAAGGAGAAGCCGCGCTACACGGGGATTTGCCGCGACCGCGCCGAGCCTCGTCCGGGCGTCGACCCGGTGGTTCGGTTCCGTAACCCTGCCGACGGAGCGGTGGTGGTCAACGACCTGGTCCACGGGGCCGTGACGTTCCAGAATACCGAGCTCGATGACCTCATCATCGCGCGCTCGGACGGCACCCCCACATATAACTTCTGCGTCGTCGTCGATGACTGGGACATGGGAGTGACTCATGTGATCCGTGGCGACGATCACCTCAACAACACACCGCGCCAGATGAACATGCTCCTCGCCCTCGGAGCGCAACCGCCGGTCTACGCTCACGTGCCCATGATTCTCGGGCCTGACGGAGCGAAACTCTCGAAGCGCCACGGCGCCGTGAGCGTTCTGCAATACGAGGAAGAGGGCTATTTGCCCGATGCGCTCCTCAACTATCTCGTGCGGCTCGGTTGGTCGCACGGCGACCAGGAGGTATTCACCCGCGAGGAGATGATCGCTGCGTTCGATATACACGATGTCAACAAGGCTGCCTCTGCGTTCAACCCCGAGAAGCTGCTATGGCTCAATCAGCAGCACATGATGCGGGCGGAGCCGGCGACGTTGGTGCCGCACCTGCGCGCGCAACTACGGCGTCTCGGACTGGACAGTGACGATCAGCCGCTGCTGGAGGGCGTCATCGTCTCGCAGCGCGAGCGTGCCAAGACGATGAAGGAGATGGCGCTCAACAGCCGGTTCTTCTTCGTGGATCGGATCGAGTTGGATCCGAAGGCCGCGGCCAAGCACCTGACGGCCGACGCGGCTCAGGTGCTGGCGAAGGTGCATGTTACCTTGATGGGGCTTCCCGAGTGGACGGCTGCCGCTATTCACGCGGCGCTCAACGAACTGGCGAACAACTTGCAGACCGGTCTTGGGAAGATCGCGCAGCCCGTCCGTGTGGCCGTGACGGGTACCGCCGTATCCCCGCCTATCGATGCTACGCTTGCCCTGTTGGGGCGCGAGCGTGCGCTGGGCAGGATCGAGGCGGCCCTCGGGCGCGTGCCCTGAGAGGGCGAGCGCGCCAGCTGTGACATCGTGTGAAACGATCGCTACCCAGGGCCGCGGAAGGTAGGCTACTCAGAGGCGCTCGTCAGAGCGCGAGGACCCCGTGAAGCAGCCAGACAGTCATCCGCTCGAATTCGCGACACTCCTGTGTGAGCGTCCCGAGCCCGGCGTGCTGGTCGTCAAGCTCAACCGGCCGGACTGCGCGAATGCCCTCAATACGCAGATGAGTCGCGACGTGCTTGCGCTGTTTGCAGCGATTTTACTGCAGCCCGGCGCTATCCGCTGCGTCGTGCTGACAGGCGTTGGCCAGCGCGCGTTCTGCGCGGGCGGCGATCTCAAAGAGCGCGACGGCATGAGCGATCAGGCGTGGCTCGAGCAGCATGTCGTGTTCGAGCAGGCGTTTCGCGCTGTCATGGAGTGTCCAGTGCCGGTCATTGCCGCAGTCAATGGCGCGGCCTACGGCGGTGGCTGCGAGCTCGCGCTCGCGTGCGACTTCATTTACGCCGGGGAGTCTGCGCGCTTCGCCCAAACCGAGACGCGGCTCGGAATCACTCCGGGCGCCGGCGGCACTCAGAATCTGCCACGGGCGGTCGGTGCCGCTCGCGCAAAAGAGTTGATCTACAGTGCGATCGCATTCGATGCCCATCAGGCCTTTGCCTGGGGAATGGTCAACAAGGTCGTGCCGGACCAGGAGCTGGCGGCGGAAACGCTCGCGACCGCGCGGGCGATCGCGGCCAACGCGCCCGTCGCTGTGCGACAGGCCAAGGTAGCCATTACCAACGGTCTCGAAGTGGATCGGCGCACGGGTCTCATGATCGAGATCGCCGCATACAACCAGACCGTGCCCACCGCCGACAGGCGCGAGGGCATTCGGGCCGCTCTCGAGCGGCGTCCACCGAAGTTTACGGGCTCCTGACAGGCCTGCGCATCGAGGTCGAGAGGTCTTCGAGTGGACGATTTGACTGACCAGGATTACCCCGAGCTGCGCGAGGCGATCAGAACGATCTGCGAGCAGTTTCCGGGGGCGTACTGGCGCGAGCTGGATGCGCGCTCGGCGTATCCGACTGAATTTGTCGAGGCTCTGACGGAGCATGGCTATCTCGCGGTGCTGATTCCGGAGGAGTACGGCGGTGCCGGTTTGCCGCTGCGTGCCGCTGCGGTGATCCTGGAAGAGATCCATGCCTCAGGCGCCAACGCCGGTGCTTGTCACGCTCAGATGTATACGATGGGCACGCTCCTGCGCCATGGCAGTGCCGCGCAGCGTCAGAAGTATCTTCCCCAGATTGCCTCTGGTGAGTTGCGGCTGCAGGCGTTCGGTATAACGGAGCCTACGACGGGCTCAGACACCACGAAGCTGCGCACGACAGCCGTGCGCGACGGTGATGACTACGTCGTGAACGGTCAGAAGGTCTGGACCTCGCGGGCTCTACATTCCGACCTGATGTTGTTGCTGGCGCGCACGACGCCGGTGGACCAGGTCAAGAGCAAGACCGACGGCCTGTCCGTGTTTCTGGTCGACATGCGCGCCGCGCTGGGGAGCGGCCTCGAGATCCGACCCCTGCGCGCGATGATCAATCACAACACGACCGAGGTGTTCTTTCACAACATGCGGGTGCCCGCTGAGAACCTCATCGGGCAGGCCGATGAAGGCTTCAGGCACATTCTGGATGGCATGAACGCCGAGCGCATCCTGATCGCCGCGGAGTGCTTCGGGGACGGGCGCTGGTGTGTCCGGAAAGCCGTCAACTATGCGCGTGAGCGTCACGTGTTCGGACGCCCGATTGGGCAGAATCAGGGGATTCAATTTCCGATTGCACGTGCGCACACACAGTTGTGCGCGGCGGAGCTGATGCTGCGTAAGGCGTGCTCTCTGTTCGATGCCGGCAAGCCGTGCGGTCCGGAGGCCAACATGGCGAAGCTGCTGAACTCCGAGGCTTCCTGGGCAGCAGCCGAGGCCTGTCTGCAGACTCACGGCGGCTTCGGGTACGCGTCCGAATATGACGTGGAGCGCAAGTGGCGCGAGACGCGTCTGTTTCAGATCGCCCCCATCTCGACGAATCTGATTCTCGCCTATGTGGGAGAGCACGTTCTGGAGATGCCGCGTACTTACTAGGTCGGGCTCTCACGTCAGTAGTGGTGGAGCCAGGCGGGATCGAACCGCCGACCTCTTGCATGCCATGCAAGCGCTCTCCCAGCTGAGCTATGGCCCCAGACCCTGACTGACGTCTGCCCCCCGCGGGGGAGGGGCGGGTCCCGCAAGCGCCTGACGCGTCTTGCGTTACCTGCCTCGAAAGGGGTGCGAGGATACCAGAAATTCGCCGCCTGTCATGCCACGACAATCCGCCCCGTGGAGCGGGCTGCACTTACTGCCCGAACGTCTGCGACACCCCTGCAAAGAAGCCCCGGCGGGCGCCGTATTGGGGCGCTCCCACCCCGATTCCGGTGCCGTCGCGGATCTCATACTTCCGATCGAGGGCATTGATCACATCCAATCTCGCCGTGAGCCCCGGCAGACCCTGGCGGTCGAAATCATGGGCGATGCCGAGGTTGACCTGGTTGTAGTACGGGAGATGCGATCCGTTCGGGATGGACGTGCCGTTGGGAAGCACCAGGTCGGAGCGCAGGCCCGAGCCGACCAGCAGGTCGGCGCTCAGACGAGTTCCCAGCCGCTCGTAGGAGGCGCCCGCGGACACCGTGAGCTGCTGCTCGTGGTCGAGATGGATGTAGTGGTCGGCGATGTAGGCGAGGTCGCCGGCCGAGAAGTTGAATTGGCCTGTCACGATGTCCTTGGCGATTGCGCGCTGGGTGGCGATGTTGGCATAGGACTGGAAGTGTCCTACGGCGTAGCTGCCGGTCAGCTCGACTCCATAGACCTGTCCGTAGCGATAGTTGAAGGGCGTGAGGATGATCGGCGCGCCGAACTGCCCCTCGTCCACGAGGTACGAGGCCTGCTTGTAGTAGCTGTCGAGTCCGACCGTCAGGCGCGGCCCGAGCTGCCGCTCGATGCCCAGATCGTAGTAGTGGGAGCGCTCGGCCTTCACGATGTCACCCGTCGCGATCTCGGGTGCGGCCGTGGTATTCACGAAGCGGGCGAGCGACTGATTGCCGACCAGCTCGAACGGTGGCGGTGAGAAAAACCGCGAATAGCCGGCGTGGATCGTGGTGTCCGGGCTCGCCTGCCAGACGAAGTTCACCCGAGGGCTGAGCTGGCTGCCGCTGCTGAATGCCGTGTAGTGGTCGAAACGCAGGCCGTAGTTGACCGTGAGCGTTCGCGCGATGGCCCACTCGTCCTGTAGATAGCCGCTCTCGATCCACTGGGTCTGGTGCGTGTCGTCCACGATCGAGACGGGAATGTCCGTGGTTTGCAGGCCCGCCACATCGGTCGGCAGGACTTGCGACAGCGAGTTGCTCGTGAGCCGGTCGGTTTGGAAGTACACACCCGCGCGGACGGTGTGGGCATCGCTGAGCTTGCAGGCCCCATCCGACTGCAGTCCGTAGGCGACGTCACGCTTGTAGGCATTCTGGGAGATGCCGTTGAAGAGCAGGTCGCCGAAATGCGGATCGGGCTCGAAGCTGAGACTCGAGTAGCGAGCGATCAGCGAGGTCTGCAGGGTCAGCGCCCCGGCGGAATGCTGGAAGCTCACGATGCCGAAGTGGGTGATCTCGCGCTGATTCTCGTCGAGGTCGTTGCTCAGGAAGTCGCTCTGCCCATTGACCGTGAGGCCCGGCCCGATCTCGGCGGCCGAGACGCCCGCCCGGTTCGGGATCTCGAACCAGGCATCCGAGGTTCCCAGGGTGGCCGAGATCCGGTCGCTCGCGTCGATGAGGTGCTCGAAATAGCCGATGCCGTGGTGCTGGGTCGTACGGTCGTGCAGGGGAGTGGCGCTCCCGTCCGGGGATTCGATGCCGAGGTCGTTGCGGACGAAGTCACCTGAGATGAAATAGGTATTCGACCCCGAAGAGCCGCCGTAGTTGAAGCTCGGCTCGGCGGAGCGATGGCTGCCACCGTAGAGCGAGACGAACCCCCCCGGCTGCAAGGCGCCGCTCTTGGTGGTCAGGTCGATGATGCCGGCGCTACGCAGCCCGTATTCCGCGGGCAGGCTGCCCGTCAGCAACTTGAACGAGGAGATCAGGCGCGGCGGCAGGGTCTGACCGAAGAGGCTGATCCCGTCGGGCAGGATCACGCCGTTCAGGCGAAACTGCAGGCCGTTGTGGTCGCCGCGGATGTGGAGCTGACCGAAGGAGTCCTGGGCCGCATCCGGCACCTGCAACAACACCTGGTTGAGTTGGACGTTGTCCCCGCCCGGACTCCCCTGGATCGCCTGGCTGTCGAAGCGGTAGGTCGAGGCGCCGGTAGCCGTATCGATACGCGAGCGCTCCTCGTTCAGATGTTGTGCCGTGACCACGATGGTGGCCATGCCGGAAGGGGCCTGTTCGCCCACCTGCGCGCGGGCCGCGGTGCTGGCCACGAGTGCGCAGACACCGGCGCCCAAGGGGACCCATTTCCCCGCCGGCTCACGCCTCACCTGACGGTTGAGGCGGCCACGGCGGGCCAAGGAGTTGAATGACATGCGAAAGCTCCACGAAAGCTGAACGTCGACAGGCCCGCGCCCGTGAGCGCCGGTCGTCGTCGGAAACTCAAAGTCAGGAGTTCAGCTTTGCGGGAGGACCGCGACTGCGCGCGGTGGGAGCGTCGGCTGGGGTTGAGGAACGCAGGCAATCCGAGCTGACCGCAACGCCCGCCAACTCATCAAACGTGACAACAGGCGAGCTGCCGGCAGGGTGGGTGAGCTGCGAGAACGCCGGGCAGAGCTGACAGGTCTTCTCGGCCAGCGAATCCGGCTGCGTGTGAGCGGTTAGACCCTCGGAGCCGATGCGAACGAGGTGCCCGATCTCGTGCAGTACCGCGCCCTGCTGCGAGAGCAGCAGAACGAAGGAGAGCGCGAGGAGGGTCCAGATCTTACGCATCGAGGGCGGCTGTGATGCCGGAACGCGGCAACGCCTGTACGCTACCAGAGTTCACTCCCTCATGCGAAACGTGCCCCCGAAGGAGGGAGGTCATTTCTGCTCCGACGAGCCTCCGCGGCGCTGCAAGGCAATCGCCGCTACCAGCACGACCCCGATGTTCAGGATCCACCAGGCGATCTGCTTGTGCTCTGCCCACGCGCTCGGATGGCTCTTCTGGGGCAAGGTCAGCTTGCCCGACAGAATCTCGCGGATGCCGTCATGAGCGACGATGACGTCGAGGGAGACATCGGTCTCGGCCTGGAGGTCCACGGGGAGTTGGTAGGACCCGTCGCTTTGGCGCGTCGCGGTTACGCTCCTGCCGTCGATTGTGGCCCTCACGTCGTCGGACACGACCGGGGCGCCACCCCGAGCATGACCAATATGTAAAAGCAGAGCCTGGTCTGCCGGCGTAACCTCAATGATGAGCTGGGCGGAGTGAGCGAAAGGCAGGGGCGAGGCCGCGGCGCTCGCCAGACCCGTCACCAGAATGAATAGAGCCAGCCCGTACAGGGGGCGTGCAAGAAGAGTCACGCGGCGTTGGAGGATTCGGCTGCCGGGTCGGTTCCGGGATCTGCTGCGGAGGTCTCCACCGGCGGCTCGCGTCCATTTCGCCAGGCCTCGTGGCATCGGGGATGGAAATGGAGTGTCACGACCTCGTCGTCCAATATCGCCTCGACCTCATATTCGACATCCGTGAGGGTGACCCGAACGCGGCAGAAGTCGCACGGCGCGCCACATCCCTTCCCGCCCCACATACGCTGAGGGAGGGCGCGTCGCAAAGCTGCGACAGACAGCCTGCCCGCCCGTGACTCCTTCGGGGGAGCCTCGGGGCTGGCCGGCACTGACCCCGGTCCGTTCATGCACGACCTAGTGCCCGTGGCACCAGTGGTTCCACACGGAGAGGCACTATGCGCTGCGGAGAACCGTGCGGCAAGGCCCAGATCAAGATGGAATCTTCTTGCGCCACAACAGACTTCTGCTATGTTCCGTGCGTTTCGAGCCGACGGAAAAAGTTGGCCGTTTGCGGGGTTGAGCAGTCGCACGGGACCCTCCGTCACTACGGGTTGGAGAGCATTCCCGTGATAGAGAGCTACCGGACCGGCATGCCTGTGAGCACGCCGGCCTACAAGCCATTCGCGCCCGTCCGCGAGGCGTTCCCACGCCTGTTCGAATTGGAGCCTGTCGATGCAAACCCCTGAACGCGTCCGCCGCGCTCTCAAGACCCGTGGCCTGAAGCCTCGTGCCCTGAAGCCTCCCGAGCCAAAGTCGAACGGGGGCGCTTCGACCCCCGATGGCACCACCCTCGATTTGCGCATGCTGCTTCGAGCCCTGCAGGCGGTCCGCGAGGGAGACTTCTCAGTTCGCCTGCCCGGTGATCAAACCGGTCTTGCGGGCAAAGTGGCGGACACGTTCAACGAGATCGTCATCTCAAACCAGCGTCTTGCGCGTGAGCTCGAGCGAGCGGGTCAGATCGTCGGCAAGGACGGTAAGACCCGTCACCGCATGTCCAGCGATCGCCGGACAGGCGCCTGGGGAGCCATGGAGGCTTCGGTCAATACACTGATCGACGACCTCCTTTGGCCAACGACGGAAGTGACTCGCACCATCTCCGCGGTCGCGAAGGGCGACCTGCAGCAGACGATGAGTCTCGAGGTGGACGGACGGCCTTTAAAGGGTGAGTTCCTGCGGTCCGCGACGATCGTGAACACCATGATCGAGCAGATGAGCGCCTTCACCTCGGAAGTGACCCGCGTGGCGCGCGAAGTCGGTACCGAGGGCAAGCTCGGTGGTCAGGCGGCCGTGCCCGGTGTCGCGGGTACATGGAAGGACCTGACCGACAGTGTGAACTCGATGGCCAGCAACCTGACGGGTCAGGTACGCAACATCTCCGAGGTCACGATTGCCGTCGCGAACGGTGACCTGTCGCGCAAGATCACGGTCGACGTGCGTGGCGAGATCCTGCAGCTCAAAGAGGCCATCAATACGATGGTCGATCAGCTGCGCTCATTCGCTTCTGAGGTGACGCGCGTCGCTCGCGAGGTCGGTACCGAGGGCAAGCTCGGTGGTCAGGCTATCGTCCCTGGCGTCGCCGGCACGTGGAAAGACCTGACGGATTCCGTGAACGCCATGGCGACGAACCTGACAGGACAGGTTCGTAACATCGCCGAGGTGACCACCGCGGTGGCGCGCGGCGACCTGTCGCGCAAGATCACGGTGGACGTGAAGGGCGAGATCCTGGAGCTGAAGAACACCATCAATACGATGGTGGACCAGCTGAACAGCTTCGCGGCCGAGGTCACCCGCGTTGCTCGTGAGGTAGGCACCGAGGGCAAGCTCGGCGGACAAGCCGTA